>CAHJWM010000011.1 GCA_903642325.1 Myxococcales bacterium
GGCGGCCCCTGCCAAAGGCGGCGCAAAAGCGGCGGCCCCAGCGGCTGCGGCCAAGGCGCCCGCCGCCAAGGCACCCGCGAAGAAGTGATTTTGGTCGTCGGCCTCGGCAACCCGGGGCCGCGCTATGCCTCCACTCGGCACAACTTCGGGTTTTTAACCGTCGATGCATTCGCGGTGCGGTGTGAACGGGTCACGCCGTTCAAACCACGCTTTCAGGGGCTGTACGCGGAGAGTGAGCTGGCCGGCAACCCCGTGGCGCTGCTCAAGCCGGAGACGTTCATGAACCTTTCCGGGCACAGCGTGCGCGCCGCCGCGGCGTTCCTCGAAATCGACCCGGAAGAGCTGCTAGTCGTACACGACGAGCTCGATCTGAAGTTCGGCGAGCTTCGCCTCAAGCTCGGTGGGGGCGACGGCGGGCACCGAGGCCTGCGGTCCATCAGCGCGGAGCTGGGTCGCCCGAGCTACGGCCGACTGCGCGTTGGAATAGGCCGTCCCCCGCCCGAGTTTCAAGGTGACATCGCGGATTTCGTGCTACAAGCCGTCGCCCCGGAGCTCCGCTTCGAGCTCTCCAAAGTGCTCGAGCGTGCGTCCGAGGTGGTGGAGTCGGTCGTCTGCGACGGGCTCGACCAAGCGATGAACCGAACCAATCAGCGCATGCTGCGCTGATGGCTCCTTGCTCCCAGACGCTTTTCGCGATCCGGGGGCCTAACGCCCAAAAGGAGAATACAAATGCCAGAGGCACAGGTCGCGAGCACGCACAAAGCTCGCGAGTATGAAACGATTTACGTCCTCAAACCGGATGTAACACGCGAGACCCAAGAAAAAATCGCCACGCGTCTGGAAGAGGTAGTCGGTCGCGAGAGCGGCAAGCTGACCCAGGTCGACAACTGGGGCCGTCGTCAGCTCGCGTATCCCGTGGCCAAGCACCGGCGCGGCGTGTACGTGTACGTGAAGTACGTCGGCGGCGGCCCACTGGTCAGTGAGCTCGAGCGCACGCTCCGATTGCTCGACGACGTGCTCAAGTACCAGACGGTGCTCGTTCGCAAAGACGTGAACGTGGTCGCCCTCGAGGTGAACCCGGAGAACCTCAAGTTCGAGGCGGTCGAGCCCCCGGCCGAAGACGAACCGGAAGAATCGCTCGAGCGCCAACTCGGTCTAGTAGATTCGCCCGACCGCGATCGCCACCGCGACTCGCGCCATGACCACGACGCGGACGACTACGGCGACGCAGACGGTTCGGGTAGCGACGAGGAGGATGCACAATGAGAGAGCAAACTCGTGACATGGATCGTGGCGGTGACCGCGGCGATCGCGGGATGGACCGAATGGGCGACAAAGACAACGTCGGGTTTCGCACCCGCGGTCGGCGTCGCGGCTGCTCGTTCTGCTCGGACGACGCCGAGCCCATCGACTACAAAGACCCGCAGGGCTTGCGTTACTTCGTGACGGAACGCGGTAAAATCGTGCCGCGCCGGATTTCCGGCGTGTGCGCCAAGCACCAACGCTCCGTGCAACTCGCGATCAAGCGTGCGCGCACGATCGCGCTCTTGCCCTTCACCACGAACGACTGAGGAGGCACACAGATGGCCACAGCCACCAAAGTTCTGCTTCAAACCGACGTCGAGAACCTCGGTTCCGGCGGTGAAATCGTGAGAGTGCGCCCGGGCTTCGCGCGCAACTTTCTGCTGCCGCGCGGCTTGGCCGTGCCGGCCAGCGCGGGTAACTTGGCGCGAGTCGAGGAGCTCAAGAAAGCGGCGGCATCGCGCAAAGCCCAAGACGTGGCAGCCGCTCAGGAGCTCGCGAAGAAGCTCGAAGGCGCGAGCGTGAAAATCGCACGCTCGGCGGGTGATGAAGGCAAGATGTTCGGCTCGGTCACGAGCAAAGACATCGCCGACGCCTTCGAAAAAACCGGCGTCACCATCGACCGGAAGAATCTCCAGCTCGCCGACCCGATCAAGGCGCTCGGTACGTTCGAGGTCGCGCTCAAGCTTCACGGCAGCGTGTCCGTGACGCTGAAAGTGGAAGTCGTTAAGAAGTGAATTGACAGAACGAGCGAGGTCGTAGAAATAGACGATGTAGCTCCGCGCTCGAGCGCGGGGTCTACGTCGGCGAGCGGTCCTCGCCTGAGCGCCCCGGAAGGTTTCGACCGACCGGGGCGTCGTTCATTTGGGCTCCTGTGGATAACCTCTGGTTTCGTCGGTGGACAATACTGGGATTGCCTGAGGACGCGAGAGCGCGGACTTTTTCTGTCCGTGGTGAGTGGTAGCTGACTTCAGTCGTAAGCCGCGAGAGGTGCCGATGGCGATGTTTGCTGAGCGTTTCCGGAAACAGGAAGACCCGCCGCGCCTCGAGCCGATGCCAGGCCGTGTGCCGCCCAGCGACTTGGACGCGGAGGCCGCGGTGCTCAGCGCGACGTTGCTCGACAGCGACGCGTTCGACGCGGTGCAAGAAATTCTGGTTGCGGAGCATTTTTATGCGGATGCGAATCGCCGCATCTACGAGGCGGTGCTCGAGCTTCAGAGCAGCTCGCGGCCGGTCGACATCGTCTCGGTTGCGGGTTTGCTGCGCGACAAAGGGCGTCTTGATCAAATCGGTGGCACGCCGTACCTGGCGCAGCTCGCGGACGCGACGCCAGCAGTGGCGCACGTCGCCGCTCACGCGCAAGTCATTCGCGAAAAGTGGCGACTGCGTCAGCTGATCTCCATTTGCCAAAAGTTCGCGGCCGAGGGCTATGGCGACACGGGTGAGGTGCAGGGCTTCATCGACAAGGCCGAGCAGTCGGTATTCGACATTGCCCGCATCGCGCAGTCGTCGAACGTAGTCACGGTGCGTGAAGCGATCAAAGGCGCCTTCGAGATCCTGGGCGACGCGGCGCGGCGCGGCGGCGGCATCTCGGGCATAGAAACTGGATACACGGAGCTCGATAAGCAAACCTCCGGCCTTCACCCGGGGGACTTGCTGATCGTCGCGGCGCGCCCCGGCATGGGCAAGACCTCGTTCGTCCTCAATTTGGCGACCAACGTGGCGCGCCCTCGGCGCGTGGCCGTGAACGCGGACAACGAGGCTTATTTCGACGCCGCCGTGGAGGAGCCGGGTCATGGCGTTCTGTTTTGCTCTTTGGAAATGCCGCGTGAACAGCTGGCATCACGCATGCTCGCCTCGGAAGCACGCGTCGACATGTCCCGCATCCGCTCGGGAAAGCTGCAGCGCGACGATTGGAACAAGCTGACGGAGTCAGCGTCCCGCTTGGGCCGTTTGCCGCTTTGGCTCGACGACACTCCCGCGCTCACCTTGCTCGATCTACGCGCGAAAATTCGTCGGCTACAGGCCGAGCTGAAGCGTGGGGAGGGGGCGGGCACGAGCAAGGGCCTCGGGCTCGTGGCGGTAGATTACTTGCAATTGATGCAAGGCCGCAAGGATGCCGGCAGCCGCGAGCAAGAGATCAGCGAGCTTTCGCGTGGCTTGAAACAGCTGGCCAAGGAGATGAAAATTGCGGTCATTGCCCTCAGCCAATTGAACCGAGCGGTCGAAACCCGCAACACCAAAGACAAGCGTCCGCAGCTCAGCGATCTACGCGAAAGCGGAGCCATCGAGCAGGATGCGGACACGATCATGTTCATCTACCGCGACGAGTACTACTTCAAAGACAGTGTCGAAAAAGGCATCGCGGAGCTCATCATCGCCAAACAGCGCAATGGCCCAACTGGGTTGGTGCGCACCAAATTCACTAGCGAATACACCCGCTTCGATAACCTCGCTCCCGAAGAATACAACTTCGGCGACTTCGACGACTTCAGCGGCGGCGGCCCCGGGGCGTGATCGGCTTGTTTGATGGTCGCGAGCTTCGGCGGGGGCGGTCTTAGCCTTCGGCGTCTTAGCGCGGTCGAGAAGAGACGAGCTCACGCGCATCGCTACGCGTGCGTCCGTCGCGTTTAGAATTCTCATCGAGCTCGCCGGCTTCGATTCCTTGTAAAAATGCCAGCGTTGCCCGTCCGGGAGCGGTTTTCTGAGCCTTATTGCCAGCTAGCATGCATGCTATGAGGATGAAGATGTCACGCGGTCGAGTCATCACTCTGGGTATTGCAGGCGGTGTGGCGTCTTGCCTCGTTCTGGCCTGTGGGTCTGCTAGTAGTGACAGCGGCACGTCGCAGGCGGGGGTCGGCGGTGCGCTCGGCGGTGGCGCAGGAAAGGGAGGCAGCATTTCCGCGGGCGGCACGTCGGGCGGAACTTCGGGGGGGAGCGGCGCCGCGATGGGTGGCACGTCCGGCGACGGTGGCGCTGCGACGGCCGGCGCGTCGCCAAGCGGTGGGGCTTCGGGAAGTAGCGGAACTGCCGGCGGTAGCGGGATGGGCAGCGGTGGCACGGCAGGAGGTAGCGCGCTTACCGGGGGGCCGCCCCTCGTCCAGTCCTTCGATACCAATTGTTTGGGCGTCCCCGATCCCGACGTCGCGGCCGGCAACGATCTATTCGGGATGGTCGGTCAGTGGACGGCCTACTTTTACAACAAAAAGACCGGCGCCGCGGATCATCAATACACGTGGAAGGCGCTCCAAGGCAGCACGATTTCCGACACGCACATCGTCTTCGATATGCCGTCGCAGCGTTGGTTCATGACGACCATTCTTCAGAACGTCACGGGCGCGGCCTACGGCGTACAGGTGATGGTGAGCACGGACGCCAGCGCATCGAGTTGGAAGGTGTCGGTGGTAGCGCACGACACGGAGCTCATCGACAATCCACAGCCGACCGTCAGTACCGACAAGGTCTTGCTCGTGTTTCACGGAAACTGCGCTTGGGTCGTGGATAAGCCGGACCTCTACAATGGCAACGCAGCCGTCGTTCAACCTACGTCGTGCAGCCTGATGTCCGCCGACAACTGGGTCGCGGTCAAATACGGCGGGATGCCGCCGAGCACGGCCTACGCGGTCACGCTGGCCGACTCATCGACCCTGAGCTGGCTCGCGGCGGACGGCACCCATGCCGCCAACAACGTCAAGATTCAAGTGCACAACATCACGGTCCCGAAGGTCAACGCGCCGCCGCTGTGGGGCAACGGCGGGGTGACCGTCAATGGCAACAGCATCGAAGCCGGTGAGGTGAAAGCGATGTTCCAAAACGGGCACATCTATTGGGCCAAGACGACCATGTGCAATGGCTCCACCTGTGAACGTCTGTTTGACATCGACACCGCTACGAACACCGCCAAGACACACGACTTCTCCTTCGCTGGCAACCAATTATGGTTCGGCGTTCCCGGCGTCGACAAGGCCGGGAACGTGTGGATGCTTGCGTCGTCGTCGACGACTAAGGGTCCGATCGGGCTTGCACTGATGGGCGTCTACAACAGCGGATCGACCTACGACCCGAACACGATCGTGATGGGCACGGCCCAGATAAACAATGGCAGTGCAACGACGCGCTGGGGCGATTATTACTCCGCCGCGCAAGACCCGATCGACGGCTCGACCTGGATGATTGGGCAATACGGCGGAGGCCCCGCTAAATTGAACCCGGAGAGCAACGCGGGTTGCAAAGTCGTGCACGTTACTCCGCAGTAGGGGTTCGACGGATCGAGCCCAAACCGATGAGCTTTTTTCTTGCGCGTCCACAATGGTGTTCGCGAGCGAGAGTGGCATTTGCTTGCGCAACGTGTTTGCTCGCTGCGAGCGCACTGGGGGCGGGCTGCCAGGCGCGTCCTAGCCCACCAGCGCCGGACAGTGCAGCGGCGTCGGCCACGCCACGCCAGGCGAGTAGCAGCACCTCGCTTCCGGACGAATTCTGGGAACGCAGCAAGCAGGTGTTCAATGTTCCGCTCACCGGGAGTCCCGTGCGTGGTCCTGCAGAAGCGCTCGTGACCATCATCGAATTCTCGGAATTTCAGTGCGCTTCGTGTAGTGCGCTGGAGACGACCCTCGATGCGCTTCGCACGAAGTATGGTGACAAGGTTCGCTTCGTTTGGAAAAACAAGGCGCTCCCGCAGCAGCCGGCGGCCGAACCGGCCGCCGAAGCCGCGCTCGAAGTGCGTGCTGAAAAAGGTGACCAAGCTTTCTGGGATATGCACGACCGCCTCCTTCAGGCGGGGGACACTCTGCTGCTTGGAAAAAGCCCAAACATCGCCTCGCTCGTCAAGATCGCAAGCGCCGCCGGAGCGAGCGCCGATAGCATTCGAAACGCGATCGCGAGGCACACACATCAAGAGGAGATCGAGCAGGATCTCGACCTCGCGGAGGACTTCGAGGTCGAGAGCACCCCAGCCCTGTTCGTGAATGGGCGGCGGCTCGATGGCGTCCAGCCGCAAGCCCGGCTGGAACGAATGGTCGATGAAGAGCTCTTGAGGGCCCAGGAGCTCCTCGCAAAGGGCACGCCCGCGAAGGATCTGTACGAAAAATTGGTGGCAGGCGGCCTGGGTCCGTGGCGGCCGGCGTCAAAGGCACTCACTAACGTACCGGCGGGCGACCCCGCGTTGGGTGGCTCCAAAGCCAAGGTCACGGTTCATGTGTGGAGCGATTACCAGTGCGCGCTGTGCGTTGCGGTGGAACGCGCGCTGTCCGATCTCCATGATGAATACGGTGATCGAGTGCGTTTCGTGTGGCACGATCTGCCGCTGCCCCGGCACGAAGACGCGCTCAGGATCGCGCTGGCGGAGCGTGAGGCGTACGCCCAAAAGGGCGCACCCGGGTTTTGGGCCATGCACCACGCGGTCTCCTTCGACCCCCACGTCCCGAGCGCCTCCGAGCTCGAGGGCTTTGCGCGATCCGTCAAGCTCGACATGAACAAGTGGCGTTCGGCTCTCGACGGCAATCGCCACGTGGGCGAAATCGCCGCCGATGAGAAGGCGGCCCGGGACAACGGAATCACGGAGACCCCCGCCTTCATCGTCGCAACCGGCGCCGCTTCTCAGGGCGCGTTCGTGGGCAACATCGAATATGGCTCGAAGCTTCACCGGGTCGTGGAAGCGGCACTAGACCGTGAGTAGTCGACGAAAATTCAGAGAGGTATCTGAGTCATGAGCAATGCCAAGTTGTTTTCAGTCGCCACTTGTCTCGGGCTTGGAGTGGCTTTGGGTTCGGTGCGCCCGGCGGCGGCGCAATCGATCTTGAAGGAAGGCGCGGACGAGTATGTTGCACCCAGCAATGAAGCTTCCGCTCCCATTCGGCGATCGGCGGCCACCGAAGTACCGCGCGTCGCATATACAGATACCGCCTTCGGCGTCAGCAAATCCACCCTCGGCGCGGCTGGCGTGGGCGAGATTCGCAACGGCGTCAACAGCGAGACTCACACTCACGTTGGGGGTGGCCTCCGAATTTGGGCGGCCCCCATCGAGCGCCTGCTGCTCGTTCTGGATGCACAGCGCAATGACGAGACCGACAAGTTCGCGCCCGCGATCACCGGGCAACTGCGCTTGTTCGGCAGCCAGCAAGAAGGCTGGGCCTTGGGCGTTCTGGCGCGCTACAAAGCGGAGGGTTTTGCCGATCTTGGTGGCGAAGTAGAAGGGGGCTTCCTCGGTTCGTTCAACCGCGCGGGGCTTCACTTGGACGGCAACCTCGTTGCCGGCGCAGACTTCGACGGTGGCGTTTCTGACGGTGAAGTTCTGGCGCGCGGTGGATACGACGTCTTGAGCTTTCTGCGCGTGGGCGCCGAAGGCCGTATTCGGCATCGACTTACGGGAAAGACGGAGTTGCCGGGAAGCAGGGCCTGGGATGGTTTCGGAGGGGCGCAGATTCTTGGCTTCGCCGACCATTACTTCGGTGCTGTCACCGGCGGCCCGAGCACGGTCGGGATCTCCGACCGGGTCGGGTGGGCAGTGATCGCCAGTGCCGGTGGAGTCATGTTTTAGAGCGAGTGAACGGCTGAGTGGCGAGACTGGCGGGTGGAGGTCCGCCTCGACTCCGACTGCCATAAAGTGCGCCAGCCTCGCGCTCCGCTTGAAGACCTGCTCGTGAAGCGTTCTTTGTAGCTCGCTAGTTCGCGCGCCCCGGTCGTGTGGCATCCAATGTCTTCCGTGTCCGCCAGACGACATCGAGAAATTCGTGGCGGGCGAATGTTGTCATGAAAGTGTTCCCAACCCGGGCTGTACGAATGCTCGAGCGAAGTAAGCTGCCGACAGATCGCATTACTAAATAGCGCTCAGTCAGCGTGTATGACAGCTATGGACTGCGGCGTGCTTCTGCCTGTCTAACGGTGCGGCTATGTGTGACTTCCATGCGTTGTCGCTGGTATTGTCGATAGCCTGTATCAAGACCTGTCGGATCTCGCGGCCAAAGACTGCTCCGCCTGCATGATGGCCGAAGAGTCATATGCGTGCGGGTCACCCCCTACTGTCGCATGCGTTGAGTCGGTGTGCGTGCGCGTTAAGTAGACAGCGGTAGAGGCGTTAGGGCCTAATCCGACGCGTCGAGTGCGGCGACCCAATCCCCGAAACCCGCGTCGAGCCGGCATGGCACGCGTCGAGAGGGTCTTAGGTTGGTCGCGTAGGTTTGCGAGATCGATTACGGCGCCGCGGCGCGGCCGACGAACGGATTGTGAAGCATGATGGTTTCGCTACGCCGGGGGCCTACGCTCACCAAGTAGACGGGAGCGCCGGCTTGCTCCTCGATGAAGCGGACGTAGGCGCGGGCGTTCGCCGGCAGGTCGTCGAGCACGCGTACTCCTTCTAGGCGTTCTTTCCAACCCGGCATCTCCACGTACACGGGTGTGACTTTGCCGGGCGGGTCCAGGTCGTCGATCGGTAAGCTGCTGACCCGCCCCTCGGGCGTGTCATAAGCGATGCAGACTCGGATTCTGTCCATACCCGTGAGTACGTCGAGCTTGGTCACGGCCAGCCCGTCGATGCCGTTCACGCGCGAGGCGTAACGTAGCCCAGGCAGGTCCAGCCAACCGGTGCGGCGCGGGCGACCGGTGACCGAGCCGAATTCTGCGCCCACCTCACGGAGGTGTTTGCCGTCCGAGTCGTCGAGCTCGGTGGGGAACGGGCCCGAACCGACGCGCGTGGTGTAGGCCTTGGTAATACCAATCACGGTGCCGATGCGGTTGGGCCCGATGCCGGCGCCGCTGGAAGCGCCGCCGGCGCCGGCGGAGCTGGACGTGACGAAGGGGTATGTGCCGTGATCGATGTCGAGCAAGGTGCCCTGCGCGCCCTCGAGCAGGACGCGTTTCCCGGCCTTGATGGCGTCGTCTACCAGCTCGGAGGTGTGGCCGAGCATGGGCACGATGCGCGCGGCGTGCGCCTCGAGCTTGCTCATCACGGCCTCTACCGTGGGCAGCTCCCCGCCGAGCGCGTGCACCGTCGGAGCCCAGGCTTGCATCGCGTACGCCACGCGCGCCGCCATGGCTTTCAAATCGCGCAGATCGCCGCAGCGAACGCCCACGCGCTTCACTTTGTCCTCGTAGGCGGGACCGATGCCTTTTTTGGTGGTGCCGAGGGCCTTGTCGGCGGGGGCCGAGCCTTCACGCAGGGTGTCGATCAGCACGTGGTACGGTAAAATCAGGTGGGCGCGGTCGCTGAGGGTCAGGCGCTGCTCCAAATTCTCGTGGCCACGGCGGTGCAACTCATCGATTTCGCCGAGCAAGACCTCGGTGTCGATCACCATGCCCTGGCCCAAGATGCAGTGCGTGCCTCTGCGCAGAATGCCGCTCGGCAAGAGACGCACGACGATTTTCTCATCGCCCACGACGAGCGTGTGGCCGGCGTTCGGGCCGCCCGCGTAGCGCACGACGACATCGGCAAATTCCATGTAAATATCGACGATTTTGCCTTTACCTTCGTCGCCCCACTGAGCACCCACGATGACCACAGAAGACATATTCACTCGCTCGGTTAATGGCGAAGTGTTCGCCCAAGAGTCTCTTCGGAAATTATTTTCAATCGTTTGGGAGGGCAGTCGCGCGCCCGCTGAGCCGCTCAGCGCGCGGGCAAGAGCGCTCCCTTGGTTGGCGGGCCCAAGGCGTTGGCCACGACCTTGGGCTCCAAGAGCACGGACCGCTCCTGCTGGTCGGTGACGCGCAGTAGCGAACCGCTCGTACCCGCGACCACCAGCACGTGGCTGTAGCGCCAGGCGCGCGCGTAAGCGAGTGCTTCCGCGCCCGAGGCGGGCGCGGAAGCACAGGCGACGCCCAGCGAGCGAAGGCCTGCCAGCAGGCCTTCGCTCGCGCCCACGGTAAGCAGCCGCTGCTCGTTCGTTTCTTCGCGGCCGATGCGCTCCAATGCCCACGCCAAGTGATCGAGGCTGAGGGCAAAGCCGGCCGCCGGGCGCGGCGCGCCGAAGCGTCCGAGTAGCCCATCGTAGCGCCCGCCCGCTCCAATCGGGGTGCCGGGGCCCTCCGCGTGGATCTGGAACATGAGCCCGGTGTAATACGCAAAATTGCGCGTCTCCGAGAGATCCACCAAAAGGCCGGGCGCGAGTTGGGCGTGCTCGACGGCGTCCCAGATCTGGCGCAGCTCCGAGAGCGCCACTTCGGCCGCCGTGCCCGCAAGCAGGCGCTCGGCGCGCGGCCAGATCTCTCCACCGCCGTGCAGCTCGCACAGCTCCGAGAGAGCCGAAAGCGTGCGACCGCTGAAGCCTGCCGCGAGCGCGCGCCGCGAGACTTCGGATTGGTCTTTGAGCGCCAGCGCTTCGACGAGCTCGCTCGTGGGCGCGGCGGGCAACGTTTCCAAGAGCGCGGCGGCGATGCGCGCGTGGCCCAAATCGAACACGAACGAGGACAGCCCAGCCGCCCGCAGACCCTCCGATGCCAGTCGCAATAGCTCGAGATCTCCCGACGGGCCTTCCGAGCCCAAAAGCTCCACGCCAGCCTGAAAAATCTGACGATGGCGGCGCGCGCGCTGACGACGGCGCCGGACGACGGACCCGTTGTAGCAGAGCCGTGCCGGGCCCGGCAGCTCGCGGAAACGCGTAGCCAAGATGCGCGCGATCTGCGGCGTCATGTCGGGACGCAGCGCCACGACCTCGCCACTCTCCGGCTCGACGAAGCGCAGCACCTCGTCCGACTGAAGCGCACCCAAGCCGCGCTCGAGCACCTCTGCGTACTCGAAGACGGGCAACGTCACGAGCTCGTAACCGTGAAGCTCGAAGCAACCGGTGACGCGGCGAGCGAGCTCACCTTGGCGCCGTGCGACGGGCGGCAGCAAGTCCCGCATGCCGGCCGGCAGCGGGTGCTCGAGCGCGCCGCCGTTGGCTTCGGAAAGGCCGGCCAATAGGGATGGCGCGCGCGGCGCGTCGGGGAGCGCGGCGGACGTGGGGGTAGGGCGCGGCAAAGCCGGCGGACTTTATCAGAGATTCGACGAAAGCGAGGGCGCACGGGCGGCTTTTTGTTAGCATGCCGAGCATGGGCGAAAACGCACACGGTGAAACCATCGACGTTCGCGAACGCGGCGGCGATCGCGACGGAATTCCGCAGGTATTGGAGCGCCGTCTGTTCATGCAGCTGATGGTCTTCGAGTCGGATAAGAAGGTCGCCCCGGCGGAATCGGTCCGGGATTTAGGCGCGGCCTTGGTACGACGGAACGTGGCGAGCGTCGTTTATGAAGACGTGAACAACCCGCACGGTCTCGGTCTGCTTACCTGGAGCGAGGAGCCGCTCGACTTTGCGGACCGGGTGCGGCCGGTATTCGGGGATCCGGAAGCCGTCAATCTCAGCTTGATCCGCGAGTACACGATGCTCGGGCGCAGCTACTCGACCGGCTTCGAGACGGACCTCGAGTATTGGCTGCTACGTCGTCCGCGCGAAACCGTGTTGAACCCCGCCTGGCCTTGGGCCGTGTGGTACCCGCTTCGCCGTTCGGGCGCCTTCGAGCGCGTGGACGCGCGCGAGCGCGGGGCCATCATGCGCGAGCACTCAGGCATTGGGCGAAACTACGGCGCACAAGATTTGGCCCACGATGTGCGCCTGGCTTGTCACGGGCTCGACGCCAATGACAACGAGTTCGTGATCGGCTTGATCGGCAAAGACCTGCATCCGCTGTCGCACGTCGTCCAGGCCATGCGCTCCACGCGTCAAACGTCCGAGTTCATCAATCAAATGGGCCCTTTCTTCGTGGGTCGCGCCGCCTTCCGCCACGCGGGTTGAATGCCATGAGCGCGGCGCAAGATCCCGGTGGGCCCGCTCGGCTCGGTATCTCGGTCCGCCTCGGCATCGTGTTCGATCTCGATGGCACGTTGATCGATTCGCGCGCGGATATCGCCAATGCGGTCAATCATGCGCTCGCCGCGCAGGGCGGGGCCACCCTCACGCCGTCCGAGATCGCAGGCTACGTCGGGGATGGCGCGCGCCTGCTCATGGCCCGCGCCGCGAGGCTCGCGCCCGAATCGCCAGTGGTCGACGCGCTCCTCTCGAGCTTCTTGGCCTACTACCAGGCGCACCCGACCGATCACACTCTGCTCGTACCCGGCGCGCACGAGGCGCTGGCTCAGCTCGGCCACTTACCGCTCGCGCTGTGCACCAACAAGCCGCGCGCGGTTACGGACGCAGTGCTCGCCAACCTGCGTCTGCCCGCGAAATTTCGGGCCGTGGTCGCGGGCGGCGACTTGCCTAGGAACAAGCCGGACCCGTTGCCGCTGCAGCACATCGCTCAAATGCTTTCCTTGAACGTGAGCGAGCTGGTGATGGTCGGCGACGGCGCGCAGGACATCTTGTGCGCGAAGGCCGCTGGCGCGCGCAGTGTGGGGGTCGACGGCGGCATGCAGGCCCGTGATCGGATGCTGGAAGCGAAACCGGACGTATTCCTGCCAACCCTCGCGGATCTGCCGCGGGTGATCGAGGGCTGGGTCAATCAGTCGTAAGCGGCCACGCGCGCGGCTACGGGGTGCGTCGTCGCAGCTGCGATCGCCCACCTCTTCGACCGCCGGGGAAAGTTTCAGCTCAGCCAAGTGAGCTCTGCAGCGTGTGGTACGCGGCGCTCAGGCGAGCAAAGCGCGTCAGATGTTGGATTTTTTCCGCGCTCGATGCGAGCGGAAAGCGGTCGGGGTGTTGCTCCGCGGCGAGCTTGCGAAATGCGCGCTGAACGTCGCGCACCGACGCGCCCGCGGGCAGGCCTAGCGCACGGTAAGCCGCCAACTGCGGCTCGCTGAAGCCGGAAAGGCCCTGGGGAGCGAAGCGGGAGGCAAAGCGTTCGCTAGGCCTGCCGCGGGCGTCGCCGCGAGCACGCGGTCGACCGTGCAGGAACTCCCGCGGCGACAGAGGCAGAGGCCGGTAGCCAAAGCGCGGCCGGGGCACGTGAAAGCGGATCAGCGCCTCGGATAAACCGTACAACGCTTCGAGTCGACTCGTGCGCTGCCGGCGCAGCGCGGAGGCCACGAGGTCCGCGCTGCCGAGGCCCTCTTCCACCAAGATTTCGCCCACACGTTTGCCCGGTTGTTCGACGAGACGGCGCGCCACGCGAGCGAGCGCCGGCACACCGAGTACGCCGTCACGCGCTAAAATTTCGCCCAGCCGCGGATGGCTGAGCGACGTGTCTACGTCCTCCACCAAGCCCGAATCGAAGTGGACGCGGTGGCTTTTGCCTGCGCGCGCGCCTTCCACTTCGACCAGCTCCAAGATGCCGCTCGCGCAGGCGCGATGCAGCGCGCCGAGCAAATCACCCAGTGTCGTTAGGCGTAGTCGACCGGGAAGCTGCATGTCTCGGTGGCATAACAGCTGCGTCAAAATCCGGGCAAATTCTGGCAGCATCCCGGGGCCAAGACGAACAGCGTCCGCGCTTGGCCCTTGGCCGAAAGCGGCTGCTCCCCGACGAGAAACGAGGCAAGCATGCAAGCAAGCCGACGCGGCTCATCAGGCCACGGTGGGGGGCGCGTAGAAGTCGACCAGTTGGATCGGAGTCGGCGACAAATGGACCTCTAACTTCGCGCGCTTGCCGCGTGGATCTCCACCGATTTGGAAGTCCGTCGGAGGATCCAGCTCGATGCTCATGGACTCCACGAGGTAGTCGAACAAAGTGCCCGGATTGTCATACTCTCCGCGCCAGATCTCGGTGAAGTGGCGGACGAACTCGAGCGGCGTCATGGTGGCTACGCGTAAGTGCATGCGATCGGGCCGTTCCTCGGCGTAAGGGAACATGCGAAACCCGTAGCCGTAGTACGGAATCGTGGATAGCCCGCAGAGCCGCATGGGGCCCTCGTAGATGACTGCGCCGGGTGCAATGGGTTGCCCGAGCACGGCCCCCTTGGCCCCGATCCGGAACGCTTCGCCGCCTTGGTTGACGATCCGGCAATGGGGCATGCGCTTCAAGAGCGCGTTCGGGATCGAGCGCGTCACCGCCGCCACGCCATAACTGAACAGGCCCGGGGCGATGCGTCTGAGTGGCGTGCGCTGTAGCCCGCCCTTGACCTTGGCGTAATCGGCGAGCACATCCGCATCCGTACCGAAGCCGCAAAATGGAGCAATGAAGCCTTCCACCTCGATCAGTCGCATGCTGCGACTGCCCGCGTCCTGCGTGAGGCGGGTGATGTCCGCGCCGAGCTCGCCCGTCTTCGGGTCGCGCGCGCCGACCACCCAGGCCAGCGCATTCCCGGTGCCGAGCTTCAGTAAGCCAAAGCGCGGCAGCGGGCGATTCTGCTTTCGCCCTTCGCGAACGACTTCAGTAACCATTACGGTGAACGTTCCGTCGCCGCCACCCGTGAGCACCGTGCCGTAGCCGCGGCTGACTACGGTGCGCGCAATGTGCCGGGCGTCTTCCAGACTTCTGGAAACGAACAGATCCCCGCCGAGTAAGATCCGGTCGAGCGTCGAGATCACCTCTTGAGTGACGCTTTTTGCGTTGCCGTTCACGACCACCGCCGTCCGCAGATCTTGAGGGAAAAGGCTGCCGTTGGCGGGCAATGAGGCCGGTCCAGGCGGCTCGCTCTGGGCGGCTGTCCGCAGATCGGGTTCGGGTTTTTGCATAGCTGGCAGGGCTCATACTAAACTGGAAAGCACAGCCTTAGGGGGCATCCGCATGATTCGGGTGCACCACACTAGGGCGAGTCGCTGCCATGAAATCCCGGGTCAAAATAGCCCGCAATTCGTCCCCTCCCGCCAATCGAAAGTCGGTCGCGCCCCCAGCGCGTAAGTCGGTCGCGCCGCCGGATGCCGGAGGCAAGCGTGGCCGCGCGGCCAAGAAGTCTGCTGCGCCCGCCGAAGCTGCTGGGAAACGGCGGTTGGGCGCGCGTGGCGCGGCGCCCTGGGCGGCTCGCCATGCGGCAAAGCACGCGGAGGAAGCAGCCGCACGCAATCTGGAAGTGCCCAAGCCAGGCAGTGCCCGCGCCACCCTGCGCACGCCGGACGCCGCCGACAGCATCAAAGAACGCATCGGCGAGCTGCACACGCTGCTCGCCCACATCAAGCCGCTGCGTAAAAATCTGCAGGAGGGCTTTTTTAAGCTTGGTCTCGAGCTAAAACGCATTCAGGAGCAGAAGCTGTACGACGCCAAGGGGTTCTCTTCCTTCGAGGCCTTCGCTGAGCGCGAGCTAGAGCTCGGCAAAGCCACGGCCCTGAAGCTGACCCGCATTGCCGGCGTTTTTTTGGAGCCGGCGGCGCTTCAATTCGGGATGGATGCGGTGCTGGCGGCGCTCGATACGCTGGATGAGCACGCAAGCCACGCGCCGCAACGCAAGACCTCGCCCAGCCGACCGAATTTGCCCCTCAAGCCTCCGCGCTAGAATCGCGGTTCGACGGGGCTGTAACAGTGCTAGGTCTGGCCCAAAGTCATGCGTTTCATCGATGAATGCGAGCTGCGCGTGGAAGCGGGAGACGGAGGCAAGGGGGCGGTGGCGTTTCGGCGTGAAAAGTACATCCCCTTCGGCGGCCCGGCGGGCGGTGATGGCGGCCGGGGCGGGGACGTGGTGCTGGTCGCCGACTCCGGTCTCGGCACGCTGTACGATTTGATTCATCAGCGCGTCGTGCGCGCGGACGCCGGTCAAAATGGCATGGGCAAGGATTGCTACGGCCGCGCCGCCAAGGAGGTCGAAATTCGTCTGCCCGTGGGCACGATCATTTACGACAGCGAGACGAAAGAGAAGCTGTGTGAGTTAACGCGCCCCCAGGAGCGGGTCGTCATCGCCAAGGGAGGCGAGGGGGGCCGCGGCAACCGGCATTTCACGACTCCGGAAGATCGCGCCCCACGCCATGCCGAGCCCGGTGCTGCGGGCGAAGCGCGCTCGCTCCGGCTGGAGCTCAAGGTGATGGCGGACGTCGGCTTGTTGGGCTTTCCGAACGTGGGTAAGAGCACGTTCATCAGTGCCGTCAGCCGGGCGCGGCCAAAAGTCGCCGACTACCCATTTACCACGCTCGTGCCGCACCTGGGCGTCGTCACCATCGGGGACTTCAGACAGGGCAGTGGGCGAAGCTTCGTGGTCGCCGATATCCCCGGCTTGATCCCGGGCGCAAGCGAGGGCGCCGGGCTCGGGATCCGCTTTCTTCGCCACCTAGATCGCACTCGGCTGCTGCTGCACATGATCACCGTCACCGGTGAAGAGGGCCGCAACCCACTCGCGGATTATCACGTGATCCGTCGCGAGCTGAAGGCCTATAGCCCTGAGCTGGCGCGCCGACCCGAGGTCGTGGCCTTGACCAAAGCCGACCTGCCCGATGTCCAAGAAACCTACGACGCGCTGAAGCTCGAGTTCGAGAGGCTGGGCGTGGACTTGCTGCTCGTGAGCGCCGCCACGCATCAGGGCCTGACCGAAGTCGTGCAGTATTTGGCCGAGCGCCTCTTTCTCTGATCGAGCTCGAGCGAGGAACGCGCAGGCTTGGCGCGGGCGTCAAGCTGGCACGGCGTTTGGCAAATGCGGCATGTTCGCAGCGCATCACGCGCCCTCTGCTAATCTCTATGAATGTTTGGGCTGGCCTTGGCGGTCTTGCTGCAAGCGCGCTTTGCCGCGCCCGACGCCGCGCTTGCGACCGCGGCTTCGGCCAGCGCACGCCCGCGCGAATGCCGGAGCCCCGCTCGCGAGGGGCTGTGGTCGCGCGTGCGCGGCGCTGATCTCCAGCATTATTGCGGGCTCCTCGCGCGCGCTTACGCGCGCCTCGAAGAGGCGCCTTCGGAAGCCTTGCAGGCCGCTCGAGCCGCCGAGTCTTTCGCGGGCCCGCGTCCGCCCGTGCGACTTGTAATGGGCCGGGCCGAGCTCCGCCTCGGGCAGCCGGCGCTCGCGTTCGAGCATTTGGCAGAGGTCGAAGCCCAAGGTGGGCAGGCGTTCGTCGAGCCCAAAGCGCTTCACGACTACGCGCGCGCGGCGTCCTTGGCCGGCAGCTCGGCCGATGCGCTGCGCTTGTACCGCTTGCTCGTCTCGCGCTCGGCTCTGCTAGACGACTCACGCGAGGCCGTCTATGCGCAAATCGAGGCCGCAGCGCACGTGCTCGCGTACGCGCCGGGAGGCAGCGACGAGGCGCTCGGTTATCTCGCCCAGGTGCGCCATGCTGCGCTCGGCCTCGCGCCGTGGGTCGAGGCCCTGCGCCAGGTCGCGCTGCAGCGCGGCGCATCACGCCCAGCCGAGGCGACCGTTTCCTTGCCGAACCTCACCTCGCGTCCTCCCCAGGATCAGCCGCTGCTGCCGCCGGGCATGCTCGAACGCATGCGCGCGGTCACGAGCGATGCGGCTCTCGTCAGGTTGAGGGTGCAGTGAAAAGCGCGCCGTTCGCCGCTCTCACCTGTGCCCTTCTGGTCGTTCGTGCGGGCCGCGCGGACCCGAATCTGTGGCAGCGCGCGGGCGACCCCGCCAGCGCGTCGCAACAATTCGTGCTCAATCGGATCGAACGCACGCTGGGCGCAATTGGGCTTTACGAGATCGATCCGGAGTTGTCAGCGGCCGCGATCGCCATGTCCGTGCTCAGCCAGACCCTGCCTGCGTGCCGGGGACCCGCCGACGCCGCGCGGCCGCGCACGGCGGCGCAGGCGCGCTTCGATTACTTGATCGGAAGCGCGTTGCTCGAGTCGCACAGCAATCGCGAAGCCGACGCCCGCTGCTTGTTGGAGCGCGCACTGCGCGCTTTGCCGGAGAGTCCGCTCGCCGCGCGGGGCTGGTTTCAGCTGGGCATCGCGGCAGCCATGTTGGGCGATCGAAGCGCCGAGCGCGCTGCATACGTGCGCGCCTTAGCCGTGACCTGGGCGCCAGATGTGCGCGCCATCTTGCGCGCCAACTTAGCCGAAAGTGAGATGGGCGCCGGTGACCTAAAAGCCGCTCTCCGCGACTATCGGCTGGCCTTGAGCGACGCGCATCAACCCGACGCGCTGTCTTCGGCTTACTTTGGGCTTGCGGTTGCGCTCGACCGCTCTGGTGATCTGCCGTCCGCTCTCGACGCGGCCGGCCACGCGAGCGCGATACAGCTGCCCCCCACCCTCTTTCCCGTCGGCAGCGTCTTAGATCTGCCGGGCACTTTTTTCACGCCCAGTTACGAGATCCACTATTACAAGGCGCTGGCCGCCATGGCCGATGCCCGGCAGGCCAAGGACCAAGCCGCCGAGCGCGCGGCGCTCACGCAAGCGGAGGAGCAGTGGAGCGCGTACCTCGCCCCCGCCGAAACGGAGCACGCGGCTTGGGCGCCGCGCGCCCGTTTGCACCAAGCGCGCATCGCCCGTGAGCTCGCGGCGTCGAGCGCGAAGTCGAGGATCTCGCGGCGTGACCCGCCGCCGGCCCTGCTTTGATGCCTGAGCTCATGCCGCGCGTGGCAGCTCCGGGCCGGAATTTTCAGTGAGCACACGGGTTGCTCCTTCGGCGTCGTCGACGGCTTCGAAAACCGGTCGCAAGTGCGGCCCCCGGCCGAGCTCGCCGAAGGCGCCGCTCGCGGCGAGGGCGCGGGCGCGCGGGCCGTCGAGCACGAAAAAGACGTCGTGCAGGCCATCGCCAATGGGCGCATCGATCACGTCCACGATCATGCCGCGATCTACGTGCAGTTCTTCGCTGCCGCGTTGAATCAACACGCGTTTGTCGGTGATGAGGTAGCGGGTGTGCTTGGCCGCGTAGCCTTGGCGGATGACCGCGTCGTAGACCACGTAGCAGCCGACCGCGAACACCAGCAGCACGGCCAATGACAGCCCGAAGGTCAGCGCGGCGAACGGGAAGGACAGCACCGGCAGTCCGCCGTGCGCTACTCGTTGCAGTGCCGGAATGCCATCCTCGACCATGCGCGAGGCACCCAAAAATAGGCACCCACCAATGCCGAGCAGGCCCCATTCGCGCTGTCCGTGCGGAAGATAGGCGCGAAGCTGTGGATGGCGGCGCGCCGACCAAATCACACGCTCCCCGTGATCCAGGCGCTGCGCGAGCGGCCGCTCGGCATGCTGGCCCGCGGGGGCGATGGCCTCGGCGCCGCGTACAATCGCCCAAACGCGGTCGGGAGCGCGCACGCCGTAGAGCTTCAGCATCAGGCGTCTGCGCAGCGCCCCCGTGGGCACTGCGCGCACCAGCTCCAAGTCGCCGGCGTTGCGGTCCGAGTCACTCCAAAAGATACGTGCAAAGCTTATCGCCTGACGCTCGATGCTCCGTCGGAACGGGCCGAAGTAGGCGATCACGTGCTGGTCGGTGATCACATAGCGAGCGTTCCTCAGCCACCGCCGCGGAACTTCGCGCACCGCGACGCCGAGCGCCGCGCACCAGACCGAGAACAGCATCGGACCCGCCGGCGCGCGCCGCAGCGCCAGTGCGATCACGATCGCAAAGCTCAGCGAAATGGCCGATAGGACGAAGAGCACGAAGCCGGCCCCGCGGGCGAGCGCTGGGGGTGCGAGCACGGTCGGACTAGACGTCCAAACGATACGTTCACCGAACAAGGGGTCTCTCGCCACGTGGTCGTCTCACCAAACTCAGTGTCTGCACTAAGTTGCGCTGCCCCACGCGCTTCGTCCAGGGATCAGGCGTAGTGCCGCTGGAACGCGCTCGGGGATCCGGATTCCGCTCGAGTTTCCGAGGCCCTCAGGAGCTGGAGGGCGCGACGAACACGACCTCCACGCGGGCGTTGCGCTCACTTGCGCCGGGCCGGGCGGGGTCCAGCACTGGCAGCGCGGCTCCCGCGGCCTCGGCCGAAACATTGGGCGCGCCGGACTTTCGCAGAGCCTCGGCGACGGCGGCGGCTTGCGCGGCATCACGCGTCGACGCATTCCCTTTGGCGCCGTGCACGACCAGAAGCAGGGGAAATTGCGGATGGGCTTTGGCGACTTTGCCGAGCGTGTCGAGCTCGGTCGAGGCGACCACGTTCAATTGGTCTCGGCTGTCGAATAAAGCGCGCATGGTGATCACGACGCCGCGGTCATCGCGGAAGGGCAGCAAGTTGGAGGCGCTGAGCTCGGCAAGCAGCGCGTCGGTGACGCCAGCGGCGGGATTTTTTTGGGTCGCGGGCCGCCTGGCGAGGGTGAGCTCTTTCAGACAGCCGCTCCGCACCGCGACGGCGTCATCGATCGGCGCTGGCGGCGCGGCAAGCTTACCGCTCAAGTCACTCACTTTAGCCAAAAGGGGAGACACGCTTTCACGATTGGGCTCCAAAAGACGCGCTGATAAACACAGGAGCTTGGCTTGCGTGAGCAGGGCTTTGACCGCGGCGGCGCGCGCAGCCTCTCGTTCGGCGGACGCGGGCGCGCTCACCGGCAAAGGCTCGGCGTCTCGCGCGACCTTGAGCCGCGTCTCCAGGGTCTCCGCTTCCAGCAGAAAGCGCTGCTGTTGCGCGTCGAGCTCGGTTTGCTGCGCCCGGGCTTTGCTTGCGCGAGCTTGCTCGTCTGGCAGACTTGCCCGAGCGCGAGCCAAGCGCGCTTGCACGGTCGCGCGCGTGTATGCGGCCAGCGCTTGCTCACTCAAGATCTGAGCCGATACTACATTGTCATTGCGAAACGCTTCTTCCGCGTGCACCCGGCGGAGCTCCGCATCGGCGTACGCTTGCGGCGCGGTCTTGGCCGCTTCCTGCACCGCCGCGCTGGCCCGGGCCGACTCGACCTCTCGCATGATCTCGGGGCGCGGCGTTGGGGCGCAGGCGCCGGCGCCCAGAACGCAAAGCGACGAGGCAAACCGAAGAAATGGCTTCATTGCTTGCGCCCTGCGGGTTTGGTGCCGACTGCGGGCTTAGTGGCGACTGGCTTGACAGAAGTGGGCTTGGCGGCCGCGGGCTTCTTCGTGACGTCCAACTGGTTCTCATTGGCCAGGTTTTGCTCGGCGCGCCCCTTACGCGCGATCGTCTGCTCGATGAGCGCTTGAGTGCGCACGGTCTTTTGCTCGAGGTCCGTGACGGATTTTTGCAAATCCGTGAGCTGCTTTTCGGCGGCTGCGGCCCGTACTAAGTCATCGGCAACTTGGGCCCAAGTCAGAGCGAGCGCGTAGAGCTCTGTCGCGTGTTGCAGATCGCCCGCGCCTCGCGCGTTTTGAGCGCGCTGCCGTGCGGCATTGGCTTTGGTCACCGGGTCCCGCACCACGCTCCGCGTCTCCGGTGCGGCGAGCTTGCTCAGAAGCCGCTCGGTCTCGGCGGCAGGATCCGGGCCGGCCGCGCGCGACGAGCCGTTGAACCCGAGCATCGTGAGCGTTAATGAGGCGAGAGCCGCCTTGAATCGGGCGCGTTTCACGAGCGCACGAAGCCACGTGCCAGCGCCGGGGTCAAGGCGCCTGGCGCTCGAGGCGTCAAGCCTCTCGTCCCGACCGCGGGCTCGCGCTATACGCTGCTTTCAATAGGAGAGAGCACAATGACGCAGCGGTCGAGGGCGAGCTGGGACGAGTACTTCATGGCCATCGCGCGCGTGGTAGCTACGCGGTCGACCTGCGATCGTAAACATGTCGGAGCCGTGATCGTGCGCGAGAAGATGATCCTGACCACGGGTTACAACGGCTCCATTCGCGGCCTCAGCCATTGTGACGACGAAGGCCACATGATGGAAGACGGTCACTGCGTACGCACTGTACACGCCGAAGCCAACGCCATCGTGCAAGCGGCCCGCAATGGTGTCCGGCTCGACGGCGCGGACATTTACGTGACGGCATCGCCCTGCTTCGGGTGTTACAAACTGATCGCAAATAGTGGGCTCACGCGCATCGTGTTCGGCGAGTTTTATCGGGACGCGCGGATCTTCGAGCTCAGTGAGAAGCTTGGCATCAAGTTGGATCACTTGCCCATCGATGGCGTGCCGCGCGAAGTAGCCGAGCCGCGAGCCTGATCAGGCTCGATCAGGGCAGTGCCACCGGCGCCGCAACGTACTTGGCAACGGCGTTTTTGAACTGGTCGCCATCGCTGGTGATGTAGGTTTGGTTGGCGGCGCCCGTGCCGAAGGTGACGCCCAAGCCGCCCGCGTCGACGAACTCCTGCACATGGGAGAAGATGTAGTGAACGCGGTTGTCTCGATAGTGGCCAGGCGTGCCGCCCTTGTTCGAGCTGGGTGCCCCGAACGGGACCTGCCACCAGATCATGGGTAGGCCCACTCCGCTGGATATGGCCTTCGACCAGGCCAGGTAGTCATGGAAGTTGGGGCTCGTTGCGTTGCTCTCGTCCCAGTAGAAGCTGCCGCCTCGCATACAGCTGGGGTCGACGGCGGCCTCGAAGCACCCGGCGTCGCGATCAAGCATATCGGAGAAGACGACGTCCGCTTGATCGGCGCCGATCTTCTTCAGAAAGGTGACGACGGCGTTCGGGCTCGGCGCCGCCCACTGGGAGGCGTGAAAACCAATGACCACCTTGGGCGCGTATTTGCGAGCGAGGTTTACGAGACAATGCCCCATACCGACCAAGTCGTTGCTGAGGCCAGCGCAGTCCGGTGCGTTGGCTGTGACGTTGACTTTCATCGAGGTCGGGTCCTCCTTCGATTGCTGTTCGGCGTAGGCCCAGAAGTCAGGCTCGAGGTGCACGACGGCGGGCTTATTGAAGACGGCCAGACGCTGGAAGAGCAGCTTGACGTCGTCCCAATAACCCTTTTCGAATACGTCATTGGTCAGCCCGGACAGGTTGCCGTCGCCGGTTGCGGCCATCGCATATAGCGTAAACATCGGTACGGTGCCTTTGGCGGCGGCGCTGTCTGTCAAGATGTTCACAAAAGCGCCGCCTGCATTCCAGTCCTTCCAGCTGCCCCAGGACTTGTCGGCGTTCAGGTACGCAACCAGGTATGCATAGTGCAAATCTAGCGTGGAACCGAGGGTGTACGCGCCATCCGTGCTGTGGTCGTTATTTAGATCATTGCCCATGCCGATCATGAACTTTGCCGGTCGACCGAGCTTGGCGGCAACTTTTGCCGCGCTGCTGGTACCGGCATTCGAGCCGACGCTGCTCGTCCCGCCGCTCGTGCTGAGGCTGCCAGAACCGCCGCTCGAACTGACACTGCCCGAACCCCCGCTCGTGCCCGTGCCTGCGCTGCTCGTGCCCGTGCCTGCGCTGCTCGTGCCCGTGCCCGCGTCTGCGCCGCTCGTCCCCGCGCTGCTCGTGGCGGCGTTGCTAGACCCGGCGAATGGCACCGAGCCAGAGCCCGCGCTGTTGCTGAGCCCGCCGCCAATCGCGGTGTCTCCACCCGACGCCGCTCCCTTGGGGGCGCTCGAGCCACAACTTACGATCACGCCGAGCGCTGAGCCAACCGCCAGAGATCTTGAGCATCGAATCATTGGCCCAATGTTACTCCTACTGACGCGCAGAGGGGTTTCTTTCGAGTCCTTCGGTGTCGCGGCAGCGCCCGCGTTCCAGCGCGATCAATGTCCGCACCGGAAGTGGGACAAGGTGAGCGCTGCGGCGCGAGCGATCGATATCGCGAGTTTTTCTGAAAATTTCCGTGGCTCAGCGAGCGTCGATTTGACAGCCCACACGCGCTCTGTCCGGATCGGGGTGGCATGACGAAGGCGAGCAAAATTCTAATCGTTGGCTCCGGCGGCCGAGAGCACGCGCTCGCCCTGCGGCTGCTGGCGTGTGCGAGTGTAGGCGAGGTCTTGGTGACGCCGGGCAATGCCGGGACCGAAGCCAGCAGAGTAACTGGAAAGCTGCTGCGTTCTGCCGCGGGCGATGCACTCGAAGTCGCAGCTCGGGCGTCGCCGGACCTTGTCGTAATCGGGCCCGAGGTGCCGCTGTGCGAGGGTCTCACGGATCGTCTGATTGCCGCTGGCCATGCGGTGTTCGGCCCTACCCAGCGCGCAGCCCAGCTAGAGGGCTCGAAGGCCTTCATGAAGCGCTTCGCCGCGCGCCATCACATTCCAACTGGCCGCTTTCACGTCGTGACCGACATGGCCGCGGCCGAGCGGGCAATTTACGATTTTCCTGCACCTCCGGTGATCAAAGCCGATGGCCTCGCGGCCGGCAAAGGCGTAGTCGTCGCCGAGACCCACAGAGGGGCCTTGGCCGCCGCGAGCGGCATGTTGAGCGGCGCGGCCTTCGGGGCAGCTGGTCGGACCGTCGTGATCGAGGAACGCGTGCAGGGCGCCGAAGCGAGCATGCACGCGATTTGCGACGGCGAGCGCTTCGTGCTTCTGCCTGCCGCTCAGGATCATAAACGGATCTTCGACGGTGACCGCGGCCCCAACACCGGTGGCATGGGTACGTATGCGCCTGCGCCACTCGTGACCCCCGCGCTCGAACGGCGCATTCGCCGCGAGGTCTTCGAGCGCGCGCTGCAAGGCATGAAGGCGGATGGCCATCCCTTCCGCGGCGTGCTGTTCGCCGGCTTGATGATCACCGCGGGAGGAGATTTGTCGCTGCTCGAGTTCAACGTGCGCTTCGGCGATCCGGAAACGCAGGTGCTGATGGCCGTGCTCGAGGGCGACGTTGCCGAGGCCCTGTCCGCGGCGTCGCGCGGCGAGCTGCAACCCGAATTGCTGCACGTTTCCCGCGACCACGCCGTGTGCGTGGTGCTAGCCGCGGCCGGGTATCCTGACGCTCCTCGCACCGGTGACGTCATCACGGGCCTGGGCGACGCCGAGAGTGTAACCGGAGTCACGGTCTTTCATTCGGGCACGAAGCTGCAGGGTAGCCAGGTCGTCACCTCCGGCGGGCGCGTGCTCGGGGTGACCGCGCGCGGCGCCACTCTCGATGAAGCCCATGAGCGCGCCTATCAGGCGGCCGAGTTGATCCGATTCGAGGGCCGCCAGTTCCGGCGCGACATTGCTGCGCGCGCCTTGGGTTCGAGCTGATGTCATCCGAGATCGATCGCGCGTTGGCTCATTTGGCCGCCGGTGGCGTGGTGGCGGCTGCGACGGAATCATTTTTCGGTTTGCTGGCAGACATCGGCAATCAACGCGCCCTCGATACGCTGTTTGCTTTGAAGCCGCGTGGCGCCGACAAGGGCGTACCAACCCTGTTGCCCTCACGGGCCGCGTGGCGCGCACTGCTCGCAGGCGAGATCCCGCCGCTCGCACAGGCCTTCGCCGAGGCGCTATGGCCTGGCGCGTTGAGCATCGCATTGCCAGCCGCCCCCGCCGTTTCGACTCGGGTGGCGCTCGGCGGCAGCCTGGCGCTCCGCCTGCCAGGGGCGTCGCCTGCAGCCGAGCTGGTACGCCGCCTGGGCCGACCACTCAGCGCAACGAGCGCGAACCTGCCGGGCCAACCACCGGCGACGAGCGCGGCTTCGGTCAGCGCAACGTTCGCGCAGGCCATCGCGCAGGGCGTATTGCTCGTCGTGGCGGGTGAAAGCCCGGGCGGGGCGCCATCCACGGTCGTCCAGGTCAGCGAAACCGGTTACGCAGTGGCGCGGGCGGGCGCGATCGCAATCGCGGAGCTCGAATCAGTCGCGAAACACGCCGGCTTTGCTTGACGCGACGCAGCACTGGCGCTAGCTCGAGTGCCGCGCGGCTCAGGCCCGCTTGGAGGAGACCATGGCTCGAGTAATCAATTTCAATGCAGGCCCAGCAGCCCTTCCGTTGGGCGCTCTCGAACGTGCTCAAAAGGAGCTGCTCGACATCGAGGGCAGCGGCATGAGCGTGATGGAACATTCCCATCGCGGTAAGGTTTACGAGGCGGTTCACAACGAGGCGATCGCGCTCGTGAAAGAGCTGATGAACGTCAGCGACGACTACGACATCTTGCTCTTGCAGGGTGGTGCCAGCCAACAGTTCGCCGTGGTGCCGATGAACCTTTTGGCGCAAGGCAAGAGCTCGGACTACGTGATGACCGGCGCGTGGTCGCAAAAGGCCTACAAAGAAGCGAAGGTCTTGGGTACTGCGCGCGTGGCTGGCACGACGGAAAAGGACAAGAAATTCTCGCGCATTCCCAAGCAGAGCGAGCTCGAGCTGGATCCGAACGCGGCGTACGTCCACATTACCAGCAACAACACCATCTTCGGCACGCAGTTCCAGGAATTCCCGGACACCGGCACGGTGCCATTGATTGCCGACATGTCATCGGACATTGCCTGGCGCCCGATCGACGTCTCCAAGTTCGGACTGATCTACGCGGGCGCGCAGAAAAACCTCGGCCCCTCGGGTCTCGTGGTCGTCATCGTGCGAAAGGACTTGGTCGAGGCGGGCAGGAAGGACATCCCCGTCATCTTTCAGTACCGCACCCATGTCGAGAACAACTCGCTGTACAACACGCCGCCCACATTCTCGGTGTACATGCTGCGCAACGTTCTATCCGAGGTGAAAGCCAACGGCGGGCTTAGCGCGATGGAGAAGCTGAATCGCGAGAAGGCCGGTCTTTTGTACGAAGCCATCGACGCCCGCTCGGACGTCTTTGCTTGCCCGGTGGACAAAGATTCCCGTTCCTTCATGAACGTCGTCTTCACGCTCAAAACGCCCGAGCTCGAGACGGAGTTCTTGGCGGAGGCCAAAAAGCTGAAGATGGAGGGCCTGAAGGGCCACCGCTCCGTCGGCGGCATGCGCGCTTCTATATACAACGCCGTGCCCCGTGAAGGCGTGGCCACGCTCGCGGACCTGATCAAAAAATTCAAGGCCTGAACCGCTCGCTCGAGCTCGAAGATTGCGGTGCGCGTCTCGGTGATCCGAGCGCGCGCCGCACGTGGTCTACTTGGTCACCGACTTTGACGGCCTGGTGGCGCAGGGGCTAGCCTTCACCGCTCTTCTCAACCCAACCCACGGACGCCTTTGCCTCGCCTCCGACTCCGACTCCGACTCTCGTACGAGGAGCTCGACTTGAAACGAGGCGAGCAGAAGAGGGCGCGGCTAGGCACAGGCACTGGCCCGCAAATACTGCGCGATTTCGGGGGATGAGGCACTCTCTCAGCTACGGCCAGCGGGAGATCGACCTGCCCGAAGGCCAGGTCGTGATCGGGCGCGGTGCCGATTGCCAGCTTTCTTTGGACGACCCGCTAGTCTCGCGCAATCACGCGACGCTCAGCGTTACATCGGAAGCGGTAGTGATCGCCGACCTCGGCAGCAGGAATGGCGTGCGTGTGAATGGTGATCGCATCGAGAGCCAACGCGCGCTTTCGAACGGCGACCAGATCACCATCGGTAGCCAAGTGCTGACCATCAGGTCACGACGTGAGCTCGCTGCGGAAACATTGATCCAAGTACCAACCGAGCGCGCGGCGACGTTCGGCCTGCTCGGCATCTTGGCGGACAAGGCGCTCGCCATGGGCAAAGGCGAGGAGGCGGAAAAGCTGATGTTCGAGCAGCTCGACCAAATGCTGGTGGACGTGCAGCGCGGTGTGAACGTTCCGTTCGAGACGACGGAGCGCGCCTGTGATTACGCGCTCAGACTGGGCAGCGCGACGAGCCACGGTCGCTGGGTCGACTATATCTTTCGCCTTCACCGTGCGCTCGGCCGACCCTGCCCGGCGCCGGTCGTCGATGAGCTCTACACGCTGCTCCGCAAAGTAAAGGCCGTGAACTTAACCGTGCTCCGAGATTATTTGGACGCTTTGCGCGACTTGTCGGGCAGCTTTGGGCCTGCCGACCGCTTCCTGCTCAGTCGAATCGAAGGCCTCGAGCAGCTTGCAGCTGCAAAATAGGCGCCTGGTCGTCACGTGAACGTGCTCGCGCTCAGGGCTTATCTTTCAAGGCTCCACGCCCCGGCGCCCCCGTATGGACCGAGCGAGCGTTTTGCGCTCCAGCCACTCGAAGCCCTGGAGCGCTTGGCAACGATGAAGCAGCGGTCGGCGTTACCGACGCGTTGGCGTTCTCATCGAGCGCGAGCCAGAGCGCGGCGGTCTCCGCGATGGCATCGCGCAGCTCGAGGTCTTGAATCCCCGCAAGCTGCTCGCTCAAGGCGCGGGGTAGGGTAGCCTTGCGCGCCAATGGCCTGACCGCCGCGGCGTCGCGCGTGCGAGCACGGATCTCGCGCACGCCGAAGCGCACGGTGTCCACAGCGATACCCGCTGCCCGGAGACGGACCACGATTTCCGTGACCAACAGCGAAAGCTCCTGGGCCCAGCTGGCGGAGGCCACGTACACCATCAGCTCGCGGCCGCGCTTGGCGCCGGGCTCAGTGCGCTCCGCAATGCGCTCGCCTACGATGCGGCGCCATTGCTCGCGATCGATAGCGGTGCCCGCTTGGCGAGCGGCTGCGTCACGAGAGCTCGCGAGGAGCTTGCCCAATGAAGCGGGTTTGTCGCGCGGCGAAGAGCTCACGCGGCCGAGCATACGCCATCATCGGCAGGTCACGTAGCACGGTGCCGCCGAGCTTGACCTCGGCTTTGGTTTCGATTCGTGAAGTTTAGCGCCGAGGCTGGCTCTCATAGCCCGGGCGCGTTCAGCTCCGAGTCTTTCCCGGGAAACCAGCGGCTGGCGATGCGAATGGCGTTGGTCGCCGCGCCTAGGCGCAGGTTATCCGCGGCCATGGTCAAGCACACGCTCTTGCCGCTCGCGTCGCGAGCATCGCGGCGCAAGCGCCCGACGAGCGCACGATCGCGCTCGTGCACGCAGGACAGCGCGCTCAGCCCGTCACCTGATGAACCTGGATAAAAGCGCACGAACGGGCTCTGCGCCTGATCGCCGAGCGTGGCTTCGATATCGGCGAGGTCCGCTGCTTCTTGCAACGTGACCCAGCTATTCATGTAATGACCGACCGCGACCGCCACGCGACAACACTGCGCAGACACCGGAAACTCTGCGAGGCCGAGAATCTTGCGGCTCTCCTGCACGAGCTTCCGCTCTTCTGCGGAAAACCCGCTCTCGTCTGTCGCGCCGTTATGGGGGACGGCGTTGGCTGCGTAGCGCGTAACGTTGAAGGCGCTCCCCAGGCGATTCGCTTCGGCGTAGCCTGCCTTCGACTCGGCCAAGAACTCGTCGAGGGCACCGATGCCTGCGCCGCTGACCGCTTGATACGTGCTGACGGTCGCCGAGCGCAGACCAAAGCGCCGCTTGAGCGGGCCCGTGGCCATTGCGAAAGGAATCGTAGTGCAATTGGGGTTCGCCACCAAGTGCACGCTTTCTGTCACTTCACCGCAATTCACGCCGCCGACCACCAGCGGGACCTTGGGGTCGAGGCGATAAGTGTTGCTCTTGTCGACCACGCGATAGCCGAGCGCGAGCAGGCGCGGCACGTAGCGTTTGCTGTGGTCGTCGTCCAGCGCAACCAAGGCGAGGTCGCCGCGCGGGGCATCGGCGCCCTCTAGCGTTGGAGCGCCACGCACCTTGTGCGACTTACCGGCGTGCTCCAGCGTTTGATCTCGGCTGGCGAATAGTTGCAGCTCCGCTCCCGGCCATGCGCGTTGGACGAGATCCAGGCTTTCGCGGCCCACTAGCCCGGTTGCACCAAGAATGCAGATTCGCATGGCGCGGCTCATATCATTTAACGCGCCCCCACGCTGCTCGCGCGGGCGTGCGCCGCCTCGGCGTCAGACGACGGGCTTCTTCGCTGGCTGATCGGCGAAGTAATCCGGATGGGGACAGACCTCAGCCATCGGAAAGATCTCGCCGTCCGGCATGGGCTCGTTGGCCTCTGTCCCGTCGGCTTCGCGGGCACTGGACTCGTCGGCGCAGTCGGCGTTGATTGCCATCATCTTTCCTGGCGCGTCTCGGGCGACGCGGAAGTGATGACCCGCAGCGCACGCAAGCACGCCCTTCAGCGTGCTGACCATTGACTTGCCGCAGCTCGACATCCGGCAAGCCGAGCACGTCGCCGACAGCGGTCAAGCGGCCGCAGAACTTGGCTCGGCGCTATTTTCGGGCGCTTGGTACTGAACATTGATCCAGTATTGAAACTGCGCCATAGCTCGGCCGTGCCAACCGAGCCGTCCGTGTCCGCCGCTGTCGTTCGCGATCTTTTGATCATCGCTCGCGTGCTGCATTCGGCTCGCTCCGCGGAACGGGCCGCTGAAAGCGAGCTCCGTAAGCTCGAAGCGGCAGCGAAGGCGTTCGAGACGAGCCTCGCCACCGCGAGTGTCTCGAGCGATCGCATCGTGGGTCGCGCGGCCTGCGTTTGGGCCGAACGCGGCCTGCTCCTACTGGCCGAAGCGCTTTGCCACGAATCCGCCGGCGCACGCGTTTTCGTCAGCGCCTGGGGCCAGCGCCTCACCGAGCGCTACTAGCGACGCGCTTCGACCGGCGCGTCTCACGAGCCTCGGCGGTGCGATTCGTTCGAGAGGGGCGCTCGCGCTCCAGCAGCGCAGCTCAGAGCCTGGATGAGTGCCCGCCACTCGCCGGGCGCCGCTGACACGGATCAGTCTGCCGTTGTACGCTCGGGCGCGCCATGGCGACCCGGGTCAGCAAAGCAAAGCAGGTCCGTGAAAAGCTGCGCAAGCTAGCGCTCGATTTGCCGGAGGCGAGCGAAGATTTTCCGTGGGGCGAGCGCGTGGTGAAGGTGCATAAAAAAATATTCGCATTCCTCGGCCGCGACATGGACCCGCACTTCGGATTGGGCCTAAAGCTCAAAGCGTCGCACGCCCAGGCACTGGCTCAGCCGTTCGCCTCACCCATGCGCTACGGCTTGGGCAAGAGCGGATGGATCAGCGCAAGGTTCGAAGCCGGTGCAACGCCGCCGTTCGTCATGCTCAAAGCGTGGCTCCTCGAAAGTTATTGCGCCGTCGCGCCGAAGGGACTCGCCGAACGCGCGGTACCCAGCTCCTTCGTTGACCGCAGGGACGGCGTATACCGCCAGCGCTAATTTCGGGTGCGGCACCCGCTCGCGCTAGCCATCAAAGGCGGCAACCAGTAGTAACCGAGGCCACCACCTGAGCTGACCGCTCCCGGCGGCTAACTTGATATGGCGCATCGGGCGAAAATCGTACGGGGTACCTATGAGCGAACGTTTCCTTCGACTGTTTGTCGGAAAATAGAACACCCGCGCGAGCCTTCGTGGTGTTAGGCATAGCAAGCGCGGCCTGCGGTGCGACGGTGGTGGACTCGCGTGCGGGTGGCGCGGCACAGTCGTGCACCGGGAGCATAGTGGGTGCGTGCGGCGCCTCAAAACCAATTACGGTGCCGAGTACGTGCGTCGATCCGTCGATGGCTTGAGTTGGTACGCAGCTTCCATTTAGTACCTGCGCCACTATCTGCGGTATTCCGCCGATGAGCTGCTCTGCAACAGCCGTTAGCGCGAGTATGGTTTCAGTGGTTTGTGTGCTGGGCTGCAATACGGGTTGACTGCTGTTCTTGGGAAGGCAGTCTGCCCGGAAGCGGGAGTGGGCGAAAATGTGAGAGTTGCCTGACCGCGAGTGGGTGGGGATCCCGAAGGGCCCCTCATCGCGCCGCCTGGTCTACGGAGCAGGACCTGCCCAATTCTGCGGGAAAGCGAATCGACTAGGTCGGCGCGGGTCGAGTCGAGGCGCGTCAGCACATCGGTTCGGTACGCGAGCGGTTACAGTTCATTCGCGACGCAGGTCGCGACGACGGTGTAGAGGGCGGCGAGACTTTCGGTTTCCGTTCGGGCAACACCCGTGTCGGTCTCGCGGTCTCGAATCGAGCATGAATTCTGCGGTGCCGAAGGTCGGGGTCGAACCGACACATCTGTTTAGGATAACGGATTTTGAGTCCGCCGCGTCTGCCAGTTCCGCCACTTCGGCTTGTCGTGGTTTCCTGTAGTTAACTCGGTTCCCGTTGTCTAGCGTTTCCGTGAATGGACGTTGCCGTGACGCGCTCGGAAGGTAGCCGTGCCCAGCGGGTCCGGCCGTCCGCGCACACCGCAGTGTGGAATCGTTCCTCCATAGTCGTGGGGGGTCACGCATAAAGGCGTCGTTTCCCCCCGCCGGTTTAGCCGCACGCCGCCAAGCGAACCCCGGCGGGGCGACTTTTGACCACCCTGGCCTCAGCTCGAGGGCCTCACTTGTTGACGATGAAGTTCTTTTCGCCGCGCTCGAAGAAGCCGACGATTTGACGAGCGGCGGCGAGGCCGGCGTTCACATTGGCTTCTTCAGTTTGGGCGCCCGATTTCACGGTGTTGATCAACACGCGCGCGTCGAACTTTTCTTTCAGGGTGGAGGCGGTGGCATCGCTGGGGGCGATGTCCGATACGTAGCGGAAGTCTTTCCGGGCTTCGAATACCTCGAGCAACTCGGCCTCGTTGATCACTTCTTTGCGCGCGGTGTTGATCAGCGTGGCGCCCGCGGGCATGAGGGAGAGCAATTTCTTGCCGATGGAGCCTTTGGTCTCCGCGGTGGCCGGGATGTGCAGCGAGACGTACTGGCTTCTCGTGTACAAGTCTTCGAGCGAAGAGGCGGGCTCCGCGCCACCGGCTTTGATTTGCTCGGGCGTAACGAACGGGTCGAACGCGTAAACACTCATGCCGAAGCCCTTGGCAATGGCGGCAACCGCTCGGCCTACGGCGCCAAAGGCATGCAGGCCGAGGGTCTTGCCTTTCAGCTCACTGCCAACTTTGCCATTGAATTTACTGCGTGCGGTGTACACCAGCATGCCGAACACGAGCTCCGCCACGGCGTTGGCGTTCTGGCCCGGCGTGTTCATGACTGCGACGCCTTTGGCTTTGGCCGTAGCCGTGTCGATCGTGTCGTACCCGGCACCAGCGCGGACCACGAGCTTTAGCTGCTTGGCCGCTTCCAAGACTTCCGCATCGATCACGTCGCTGCGCACGATGGCGGCGTCCGCGCTGGCGATGGCGTCGAGCAGCGGGGCTTTGCCCTTGTACGACTCGAGGACGTTGGCGGTGTAGCCCGCTTGCTTGATGATGGCGACGACTTCATCGCGGGCAGCAGCGGAGAACGGCTTTTCGCAGGCGAGCAGGACAGTCTTGGACACTTTGGACCTCAGGGTTATCGGCACTCGGCCGGAACGGCACACCAATTAGTGCCGGCTCGCGCTCCCGGCAAGGGAGAGCACCCAAAAAGCCTCGAGCCGGATTTCGGCAGTCACGAACGACCCGCGGATCAGGCTTTTTTGAGCAGTAACAGCGCGTCATCGAGCTCGTACGAGCCGCGTTCCGCATCGCCGAACGACAGATACGGCGCGCGCGCAAGACGCAGGAGCGTGAGCCCGAGCGGCTCGAGCTCGCGCGCGACGAGCTGGTTTACCGCGCCCTCCCAGGTCTCGTGCGCGCAGTCCAAGCGTTCGAGCGGCGCGGGCGTGGTCGCGCGTTGATAATAAAAGGGACGATAGGGTAGGGCGAGCGCGATCAGGAGCCGCCCTCCGGGCTCGAGGCGGTCGACGAGGCGGCGCAGCATGCGCTTCGGGCGCGCGGTGCGGTCGAGCACGTTCAGGCAACTGATGAGATCGAAGCCGGGTCCCGGCGCGTCCACGAGGCTGACGTCGATGGTATGGCACTCGATCCCCGTTCTGCGGAGCGCGCGCGCCATCGGTTTCGAGAGCTCAGTGCTGACCACGAACTCGGCGAATGGCAGCAGCGTGCGCGTGACGCGACCAGAGCCGGCCCCGACGTCGAGCAAACGGGCCACGCGCTCTGGGCCGAGCAGCACGCGCCACTGCGCGCTGCTCGCAACGTGCAAGGGGTACATGTCGAGCAGGCCATTGACGTCGAAATCGGACATGAACATCCGCAGCAGGCGATGTAGGCGCGTGCGCAGCCAGCCGTGTCGCCCGCGCTGAGCGGCGGCCAGGAATGCTTCCGTTTCCGCATCGCAGTCGAGCGCGGTGAATGCGCTCTTGAAGCGCGGCAGCAGGGCCGCCACGTCCACGTCGTAGCGGAGCGATGCACGCAATGCGGACAATGGCTCGGCGTCGCGTTCAGGGCTGATGGCCGGCATCCGCTTGGCTCGGGAAAAACGAACAAATGGACGCCGGCCGTTGACAGAGACGGGCTCCGCCCCGAGATTTCCCGGCCCGAAACCAGGCAACCCTAGGAGTCAGCAATGGCAATTGAAGTCCCCCCGCTGCCGTACGCGAAAACCGCGCTCGAGCCGGTCATGAAGCAAGAGACGTTCGACTATCACTACGAGAAGCATCACAAGACCTATGCAACCACCTTGAACGGTCTGATCGCCGGTAAGCCAGAAGAATCGAAGAGCCTAGTCGAGATCATCAAGTCGAGCTCGGGGCCAGTTTTCAACAACGCCGCCCAAGTTTGGAACCACACCTTCTTCTGGGAGAGCATGAAGCCGCAAGGTGGCGGCGCGCCGCCAGTCGGGCCCGTGGCGGACCTGATTGAAGGCTTGGGCGGGTGGGACAAGTTCCGGACCGACTTCGTACAGGCGGGCATGACCCAGTTCGGCTCGGGTTGGGCCTGGCTAGTGGTGGAGGGCAGCAAGGGCTCGATTTTGAAGACGCCGAACGCCGAGACGCCCCTCACGACTAACGCCACGCCGCTCCTTACCTGCGACGTCTGGGAGCATGCCTACTACCTGGATCACCGCAACAATCGAAAGGCCTTCTTGGAGGCCTTCTGCGACAAGCTCTTGAATTGGGACTTCGTGGCAAAAAATCTATCTGCGGCGAAGTAACGCTTTGATCAGTCAGCCATGCTGAGCTGACATACGCGAGGAGGTAGCGGCTTTGACCCAGTCGAAGTCGCTGCATGCCGCGCTTCGAGCAAGCCCTGGTCTGCGACTGACGCTCACGCGCTCAAGCGTTGCTGTTAGCGGCCGCAGCCGGCTTGACCGGCAGGATCGGGGCCCACAGCAGGCGGCCCATGAGCGTATCGTCGATCAGCAAACCGCGGTCGCTGAAGCGAAGCGCGTTCTCTTCGCCGTCTTCGGCCCACTCCCCGACGAATAGAATGCCTTGGCCATTCTCGTTGTATCCGAGCTGCACGAGCGCGTTCTTCAACCAGCGCCCGCCGCCCTCGAACTCCAACGCGTCAGGCAGATTGTAAAAGCCTTCAGAGGGCAACTGCCGGAGTGTCTTCGCCCAGCTAGGGGAGCGCAGCGGTGTGGTGGGCTCGCGCCAAAACCAGCGGTTGCGCCGGTTGTCGGCGGGCCGCACCACGAACTTCACGCCACCATTCGAAGGTTGACCCAAGTACACCAGCACGCCCGCCGGGAACGTGTCTTCGTGGCCGGGCATGGGTTGCGTGGTGCGGTACAGGCCGGGATCGGGAAGGTCGAGCATCGCGGCGCAATTTACTCGATTCGAGCCCGCAAACAAGCATGCGTGAGCTCGAAGCTCAGCGATGCCAGTTTTCGATTGGGACGGCTGTGGTAGCGTCCCGTACTGAGCGACGAGCGCACTACGCCGCCGTGGAGCCAACGATGGCAGTCAAAAAGACGGTCCCGAAAAAAACGCCGCAGAGTCCAATCACGGTGGCGGCGGCGCTGAAAAAGGCGGCGGCGAGGGCCGTCGCCGACGTGAAGCCGGCATCTGCGAGCGCCGGGGTCGGCGTGGGCGACGCGGCACCCTCCTTCTCACTTCCGGACGAGACAGGCACGGCGGTCTCGTCCGGGAGCTTGGCGGGCAGACCGTACGTGCTCTATTTTTATCCGAAGGACGACACGCCGGGTTGTACTCAAGAAGCGTGCGACTTCCGCGATCACCTGCTTGCTTTCAACGCACAGAAGGTGCGGGTGCTCGGCGTTAGCCCCGACGAACCCAAACGCCACGCCAAGTTCAAAGAGAAGTACGGCCTGACCTTTACACTTTTGTCCGACACCGAAAAAACCTTGATTCAGGCCTACGGCATCTGGGTCAAGAAGCTGAACTACGGCCGCGAGTACATGGGCGTGCAACGCAGCACGTATCTGATCGACAAGCAGGGCAAAGTCGCTCGCGTGTGGAGTGGCGTGCGTGTCGCGGGCCACGTGGCGGCCGTCCTCGCGACGCTGAGCTGAGCGAGAGCGATGTCTGCGGTTCAGGCGGCGGGCGGCGGATAGCTCGAGATGCCCGTGGTATCGACAACATCGGTCTGCGAGCTCAACGGCCAAGCGATGGTTGGCATCGGGTAGGCGGGCCGGGCAAATAGAAACCCCTGGCCGTAGTGAACGCCCGTGTCGCGGAGGGCACTGAATTCATCTTCGGTCTCGATACCTTCGGCGACTACCGTGGCACCGAGGTCGACGCACATCCGCACGATGCTGGCAACGAAGCGTTGTTGGCGCTGATTGCGGTCTAGACGGACGATCAGCTCACGATCGAGCTTGATGACCTTTGGCTCCAAATCCAAAATGCGCTTGAGGTTCGAGTAACCGGCGCCCAAATCATCGACCACGAGCTCGATATTGCAGCGAGAGCGCAGCTCCGCCAACACGCCCATGCACAGCTCGTGTTCAGTGAGGGGCATGGCCTCCGTCACCTCCAAAAATAGGACGTTATCGTGCGAAAAAATTGGGTCGTCGGCGCGCACTATCCAGGACTCATGCAGCTCTTGCGGGTGCACGTTGAGAAACAAGGGCCGCCCCGCGCTGAGCGGGACCGCAATTTCGCGAATCATGCGGCCGAGAAGGCCGGCGCAGCCCACTGCCAGCGCGCGCTCGAAGAGGTCTAGCGGACTCGCAAGGGCGGGAGCGCTGCAGCGGACGAGCGCCTCGTGCGCAAACAAGGCGCCGTCCGCCATGCTCACGATCGGCTGAAATACGACGCTCAGCGCCGAGGGCGAGACCAAGCGTTCCAGTGCCGCCTGCGACCGCTTGCGTGGGCGCGAAGCCTCGAGCGGACGCGGGCCGGCGGGCAAGCGACTCGATCGAGGGAAGGCACGCGGTTGGGCGTCTGACTTCAAGGGGGCTCCAGCGGCGCTATCGGATCTAGACAACGATAACGAACATCAAATGTTTACCATTGTTACTTGTTCCGTTCAACGAATGTGCAAAACGGGGCCGGGAGGCGCTCGCCCGAGTCCGGAAGCATTCAGGCACGCGCTTTGCTGGCGCAGGCCCGACACAACCCTTAGGAGTAGTGTAATTATATGGCGCGGCGGGCCCTGACGGCGCCTTGTTCAACGGTCGCCTACCGAGCGCGTGCGTCGCATCTCCGGGCGGCGTTCCAGACTGCCTGACGCTTCACGCGTGCAAGCGCGGGCTTCAGATTTCAATATGCAGGCCCGCTGTGCGGGCGTATGCCGACCATTCCAAAAAATGAACGTGCGCCGTTTGCCTACACGCACTCTACGATGGGCGCTGTGTGCCGTTCTCGTGATTGCACCCGCCTGTAGGCGGCAGAGCGCCGTCAGCGCTGAGAAGGCCAAGTCGAGCATGGCTGAACTAGTCAAAGCCGCTCGCGAGGATGTGGCGCAAGTGCGTTCGGGTTTGCCTCAGGGTGCCAAGTACCTGCTCCCGCTCTTCAGCACGAGCAAGCCGGCCAGCGATGACCCGCATGCGGCGCGCAGCGCGCTCGAAACCGCGCGTAACAAGGTGCAGGATCTGCGGGTAGCCAAGGGCACCTTCTTCGCGGTGACCGATGAAAAGAGCGTCGTGATTCGCGACGACGACGATCAGGATACCCTGGCCGGGCGTGCGCTCCTGCCCGAGTTCGCGGGTCTCGCGCCCGCGCTGAGTGGCCAGTACGTGGAGACGCGTGGCTCGATGCCGGAGGTAGCCGGCGTGCGAGGTCGGCGCGACGGCCAGTGGCTGGCGGCGCAGCCGGTGCTTCAGGGCAGCGAGCTGAAGGGCTTGTACGTAATGGGTTGGTCGTGGGCGGCCTACGCTTACCGCCTGGAGCGCGCACTCTCATCGAATTTGCGCAGCGGCTTGGCGGAGAGCGAGAAGATGCCGCTCGTGTACGTGTACCTGGTCGTTGACAAGGACGTGTACGGTACGCCGATCTCGCCCGAGGTGAATGCGCAAGCGATCGCTGCTCTTTCGCCCTTGTCGAAGGCCTCGGCGACCGCGGCGACGTCCTTCGAGCTCGAGATTGCCGGCCGCGAATTCGGACTGGCGGTCGAGCTCGTGCCGGAGCTCGGCAAGGGCGTGGCAATCGCGGTCTTGCGCAGCGAGACGTGAGTTAGAGGCCGTCGCTGCTCTCGCCGTCGGGGGGGGTCGGCTCCGCCGTCGAGGCGAGCGTCGAGGGTTCTGGGGCCGCTGGGGCCGCTGGGGCAACCGGGGGCGGGTCCTTTTTTTTCTTCTTTTTGCGCCGCGGCGCAAGCTGGAAGCCGATGGGCTCGTCGGGCCCACTTCGGCCGAAGCGGTGCAGAGCCACGATCATCGACAGCACGCCGATTCCCGTCAGCCACTTGCCCAGGTCGCCAGAGTCGGTGATCGAAAGCGCCACGCCCGCCGCCGCGCACAGCGCCGCGCCCCGGATCAGCATCGGGGTGCTCGGGCCAGTCAAGCGTGAGCGCGCGCTGACGGTCAGGGCCATTTTTCCGCGTGGGCCCGAATGAGAAAGTCGCGCACATCGCGCTTTAGCTTGGCCTCCGCCGTGAGGCTACTCGCTTCGTTCGCCTTCGGTCCGTGCTCGTCGAACACGTAATCCCCGTCTTCAAGCACCAGCACTCGTGCGTTGTCGTCGGGGCCAAGGCCAGAAACCAGTTGCAGCGCGTCTCCCATCGCAGGATCGCGCGGTGGCAACATGGGCCCGAGCAGTTCACGTTCCTGTCCGGTTACGTAGGCAACACCGTACTTGCGGTTTTGAGCGTTTACATCGACGTGGAGGGCCCGAGTCTCCGACAGCGGAAGGCTCCCGCCCAGCACCGGGTGCTCGTGCTCGTCCCGAAAGGCCTCGTTGATCAGCTGCACGGCGCGATGCTCATCGAGGGGCTGGCTTGGATTGACGACACGGGGGGGAAGGCCGCCGCAGGCGAGAGAAACCAGCGCGGCGCCAAGCGCGAGCGCCGGGCGATACCCGACCATTGCCATCATCTGCCGCAAAAGGTAGCCAAGTGCTCTGGGTTTCGCTAGCTGTCTCACGAAATGCGATTCCCCGTCCCGGCTTCGCAGGTGACAGTTGGCCTGCTCGCAGGCCTTGCCGTGGGCTGCGCGGAGCCTCGGATCCCCGACCCCAAGCTCGCGGCCACTCAGTATGCGGAAGCCGCGCGCAGTGGCGATTCCGAGCGCATTTACGCGTTACTCAGCCGCCAGGCGCAGCGCGACTTCGGCCGCGAGGGCACGCGCGACCTCGTTCGAATGTCGAGAGCGGAGCTTGCGCGGCAGGCCCGCGGGCTACTCGCGGCCGGTGTCGAAGTCGAGGCTGCGGCCGAAATTTCCTTCGCTGACGGCGAAAGCGCGCTCTTCGATTTGCAGGGCGGCGCGTTTCGCCTCAGCTCGCTCGGAACCGTTCCCAGTCGAGCCCGCAGCCCGGCGGAGGCACTGGGAGACTTCCGCCGCGCGCTCGCTCGCCGCAGCTATCCGGCGCTGCTCCGCGTGCTTTCCCCAGAAACGCGTGGCGCGGTCGAGGCCGACCTCAAGTCTCTGGTCGAAGGGCTGGCCAATCCTGACTCACTACTGGTCTCCGTTTCTGGCGACAATGCAGTGGTCGAGGTTCCTGGCGGCCACCAGGTGAAGCTTCGCCGAGTGGCTGGCGTGTGGCAGATTCTGGACTTCGATTGATGAGCTGCAGGTTCACGCGCCGCGCTGCGCTAACGTTACCGTTGTCGTTGTGCACGACACGCGCGCGCGCGTTTGGCGACGGCGGCGCATTCAATCCGCGCCTGCTACGCGCAGGCAATCAGGCGCCGCTCGGCGTGCGCAGTTCCGGAGCTGGGCGTTGGTCGTGGGAGCTCGTGCGCCGCACGAGCGCGCCTGCGCGACTCGTCCCGGGCGAAGTTGCGGCCGACCAGCCCGCCTTACAAGCGGAGCCTTTTGCCATCTGGGCGGGCCTTGCCGACCCGGGACTGCTGTCTGCGGCGGAGGTTCGTGGCCTGACGCGCTTCTTGCGGCTAGGCGGCGTGCTCTTGGTGGACGACGTAAACCCCGCCGCGGGCGCTTTTGGGAGTGGCGCGCGGCGGGAGCTCGCACGTGTGCTGCCCGAGTCTGCTCCCGTGCGCTTGGATCCGGCGCACGTCCTGTTCAAAACTTTTTATATCGTGGATCGCCCGGTGGGTAGGGTTTTGGGCCCCGCGGAGCTGACCGCGATTGTTCGCGGCAAGAACACCCAGGTCATTTTTCTTCAGCATGATCTGCTGGGCGCGCTCGCGCGGAGCGGCGAGGGCTTCGCGTTCGAGACGGAGCCAGGCGGTCTGGAGCAGCGCGAGCACGCCATTCGCCTAGCCGTAAACATTGCGATGTACGTATTGTGTTCGGATTACAAGGACGACCAAGTCCATGCTCCGTTCCTGATGCGGCGACGGGCCCGACAGAAACCATGATCTTGGCTGCGCTGGCGCTTGCGGAAGGCGTGCCCCCGGTAACGCTGTGGGCCGTCGCGCTGTTGAGCGCAGTGTCGCTCGGCTTTTTGCTGCTCGAGCTCCGCCGGCGCGAAGGCAAGGGTGGGCGTGGTTTGCTGGTGACGGGCGGCCTTGCGCTGGCCTTCCTGGCTGCGTCCGTGCTGCGCCCAGCGCGCGTGAGCACGCGCGGCGTGAGCGTGGGCGCGCAGGTCGTGGTCCTCGTCGACCAGTCTCGGCGCCTCCTCTTGCCGAGTGACGGGCAGACCCGTCGCGATCTGGCCCTTGGCACCGCACGGGATTTGGCCAAGCACTTCGCCGCCGCGCGAGTGTCGCTGCGCGGCTTCGGTGCCGGCGAGGCCAAACCCTTGCTGGTCGAGGACGCGCTCAAACACCCGACCGCCGCCGACCTCTCGGACGAGAGCGATCTGACGAGCGCACTGAATGCGCTCGCGCAGGAACCAGGCGAGCGCCCGAAGGCGATCGTCGTCGTCAGCGATGGGCGTTTCGCACGCCCGACCGAGCACGCCGACGAAGCCGCCCTGCGCGAGCTATCGACAGCGCTCGACGCGCCGATTCATACCGTGGCGGTCAGCGAACGAGCGCCGCGTGACGCCAGCATTCGCTCGATTCGCACCTCGGGCGCAACCGTGGCCCACCAGCCGCTGGCGTTGACGATCGAAATTGGTTGCTCGGGCGGGCTGAGCTGTGGGGAGATCCCGGTCACCGCGCGGGAGCTTCGCCACGGCGTCGAGCCATTCGTCCTGGCGAGCGGGGTGGCCAAGCTGGCCGGCGATTCGGCGACGGTCGAGCTCGGCATCACGCTCGAGCGCGCTGGCGCGCGCTTGGTGGAAGTAAGCATCGATGCTCCGGAAGGCGACACCATTCCCGAGAATAACAGGCGCATTTTGACCTTCAGCGTGACGCGCGACCGTCTGCGCGTGCTGCACGTAGCCGGGCGGCCCACGTACGACGTTCGCGCGCTACGCATGTGGCTGAAGAGCGATGAATCGATCGACTTGGTGGCCTTCTTCATTTTGCGCACCGATCAGGACAACACCGAAACCACGGACGACGCGGAGCTGGCTCTGATCCCATTCCCGGTGGACGAACTCTTCACCGAGCATCTTCCCAGCTTCGACGCGGTGATCCTGCAAGACATCGACGCCGTCACCTATAAGCTCGCGCGGCACTTGCCCGCACTGGCCAACTACGTGCAGAGCGGTGGCGGGTTGATCATGGTCGGCGGCCCTTCCGCCTTCGGAGGCGGGGGATATGCTCGCTCGCCGCTGGAAAGCGTTCTGCCGGTGGAGCTGCGCGGAAACGAACAGCCGTTCGACACCGCGGACTTCGTCCCGCGTTACACCGAGGCCGGGCGCTCGGCTCCCGTGCTGCACGGCGTGACCGAGTTGTTCGGTGATGAATTGCCCACGTTCAGCGGCTCGAATACTCTCGGCGCCGCTCGCCCAGGCTCGATTGTGCTGTGGGAGCATCCCGAGCGGCGCGTAGGGCAGGGCGCGATGCCGGTTTTGGCGCTGGGCGAGGCAGGTGACGGCCGTTCGATTGCGCTCGGTGTCGACGGTACGCACGCTCTTTCCTTCAGTGAGTTTGCCGACCGCGCTGCGGGACGCGCGTACGGTGCGCTGTGGGACGGGCTCGTGGGTTGGCTCATGCGCGACCCGCGTTACGAGGCATTGCGCTTAGAGCTGGCGGGCCCGTGCATCGCTGGCTTGCCCGCGAGCCTGCGCCTGGTGCGGTTGCCGGGCGCTGCGGGCGACGTGTCGCTGGAGCTGACTCGTCTCGGGCCCAAAAGCGCGCCGCTACTCAGCCAACGCATCAAGAACCCCGCGCCCGGCCCGCTTGAGCTGGAGCTCGGCGTGCTCGAAGCGGGCGGCTATTCTGCCGCCGCACGAGCGGGCGCGGCGCCGCCCACCCGCTTCGACTTCGCCTGCGAGCGTGGCGGGGCTTCGTGGAGTGACTCGCGGCCCGACCCCGAGCGACTGGCGCGTCTTGCGCGGGCCAGTGGCGGGAAGGCCGTGTCGCGAGCGGAGATCGCGGATTTGCCGATTCCGAGCCCCATGCAAGTCGCAGCCGAACGCAGCAGCGCGCCGTTACTGCCGGCCTGGGCCTGGACCCTCGCGGCGGCCCTTTCGTTCGGCGCGCATTGGTACGCTCGGCGCCGTCAGGGGCTGCTCTGACAGGTTGGGCAGAAGTAGGTCGACCGGTGCAAGGCGCCCTGGCGCTGCATGCGCAACACGTGACCGCAGACGCGGCAAGCCTTGCCCGAGCGCTTATACACCCAGTACGGGCTATCGCTCTTGCCGGTAGTGGTCGTGCGCCGGTTGGACATCGTGTGTGTGTTCAGCCGAAGCAGCGCGCGCGCTTTCCGTACGATGCCCTGGGCCTGGTCCACGCTGAGCGCGGTGACGAGTGAAAGCGGATTGATCTGGCATAAGAAAAGAGTCTCGGATTTGTAGATGTTGCCGATGCCGGACAACGCGGTCTGCGTCATCACGGCCTCTCCAATGGAGAGTTGACCGAGCGCTAAGAGTCCAGTCACAGCCTTGTGCTCGTCGAACTCGTCGGGGATCAGGTCCGGACCGAGGCCGTTCAAATATTCGTCGCTGTTTGCGCTGTGCGCGGCGAGCAGGCGGACCGTGGGGGCGGCGAAGCAAACGGCCAGCGCGTCCCCTACGTCCAGCACGACGCGAGCTTGATGTTCGGGGCGTTGAAAACGCTCGCCGGGCCGATACACGTGCCATGACCCACGCATTTTGAGATGCGTGTGCAGAACTCGACCGTCGTCGAATCGAATCAGCAAATTCTTACCGAGCGCGGTCACCTCTTCCACGAGGTGGCCGGCGAGCTCGGCATGCGCAATCGCTGGGACTGAGGACTGCACCCGCACCAGCCGTTGCTTAGCGAGGACACGGTTCAGGGTGTGCGCAGTGCGATGAAGAGTGTCACCCTCCGGCATCGGCTTCTTCCGGCTCGAGCTCGAGCTCAGGCTCAGGCTCAGGTTCAGGCTGCGCGCTGCGGTCGCGCAGGCTGAGGAGCAGGCCGCCGCCCGCCGCTACGAACCCAGCCTCCCGAAAAGCGCTCGCCAGGCGGTGTTGCGCGGCCGGTGCGCGGTCGATCGTGGCCAACTGAAAAGCTCGGCGGGACGGCTGGGCTAGGGCCCACGCGGCCAGCGCAGCCGCGGTCGCGCGATCCCTCGTGCCGTTCGGTGCGTCCGTAAAGGTGCTGAGTGTACCGCCCGCGCGTTGCAGGTAGCCGACGAGCGCGCCCTGATGCAAGACGACGAACGCGCCCGCGGTGCGCGCCAGGCGCCCCATCCCCTCTATCTGTTCCCGTTCTGGCCACGGTAAGAGCGCCCCATAAGGGTTGGCCGGGTCGACCGCGGCCAATACCTGCGCCCGCGCGGCGTCATCTTTGGGGGTGCGCTGCGCGCGCAGGTCTTCGTCGGCTCCCGGCAGCGCGAACTGCACGCCGCCGTGACCGGCCACGAAGTATCCGCGGCGGATTCTGCCCGCCGACTCCATGGCCTTCAGAACTTCGTAGACGCTGGAAAACCCGCCCTCCAGCCCCTCGGCGTGCGCGACCTCGCGGGTCACCACGCCGTAGCGCTCGAGCAGCGCGCGAGCCAACGCGGCCCGGCGATCGGTGTCACTGGGTATGCTTCCCCAGCGCGCGCTGCGCAGCGACCAACGACCCTCGCTGCCGGGCAAGCGACCCTGCGTTCGGCGCGTGGAACGCAGACGGGTGCTCCGCGCGTCGGTGCGCTTGCTGGCGGTAGGTCTCAGCAAGCTGCGCAGCGCCTCAAGCGAATCATTCGTGACCTCGCCCGACCAGACCATGTCCCAAAGCGTGCTCAAGACCTCGTTCGGGAACCCTCCGCTCTCACGCTGGATCTCGGCGAAGAAAACCGCGCCTCGCCGACCCAAGGTGGCCCGAATGGACTGAGCTTGTTCAGTTTGAATGGGCGTTACCGTGCGCGACAGTAGCGCCTCGTGATCGGCTAAATAGAGCGCGATTCTGCCGTCATGGCTGCCGACCGGTTCGACGCCCGCCCACACTACCTCACCACTGCTGCATAATGCGTCGAGGTCACGCGCGACCATGCCCCGCACTCGCGCCGGCAGAATGTCGCCGAGCAGCGCCGAGGCCGGTAGAGGACAGCCTTCGAGCTGAGCCACCGCGTCCAGCAGCGCTGCGTCCCCGCGGCGGGGACTGGCGATGCCTTGGTATTCCGCGAGGAAGCGGCACAAGACGACGGGGTCAACCGGCTCGACTTCGCGTCGCAAATGCGCGAGCGAGCGCTGGCGAAGCGTGCGCAGCACCTCCGCATCACACAGCTCGTCCGTCTGCCCGCCCGCCAAGAACGCCCCGGACACCAACCGGCCGCTTTGTCGCAAACGCGCGACGACCTCCGCCACGCTCTGTCCAGACAGCCCATAGCGCACGCTCAGCGCCAGTTCCGGAAAAGGGCCATGGTTGCGCGCGTACCGGGCGATGATCTGGCTGACCGCGTCCGGCGCGGGCTCGAGGAACGCGGTGGGCGTTCCCGGTGCCGGCACGATACCCAATGCGTCTCGGTAACGCCCGGCGTCTTCGGCGGCTAAATAGCGCGTTTCACGCTGAATCCGCACGGCGTACACCCGATGCTCGCGCTCTAACTGAGCCAACCATTGCTCCGCTTCGCCGGGGCTAGTGGCGCGCTCGCGGAGCTCGGCCAGCGTCAAATCGCCAAGCCCGCGCAGCACGTCGCATAGGCTATCGGCGTCTTTGGCGGGATAGGCTAGGCGCTGCAGGAAGCGCTCGTGGTCGGCAATGATCTCCGGGTCGAGCAGGCTACGTAGCTCGGTCTCGCCAAGTAACTCGCGCAAGCGCTCATGATCGATCGTGAGCGCCTGCGCGCGTCGTTCGGCCAGAGGCGCGTCGCCTTCGTACACGAAGTTCGCGACGAAGTTGAAGAGCAGCGAGCCAGCGAAGGGCGAGGGTGAGGTGGTATCGACCGTTCGTACCCGCACCCGGCGCTTCTCGACGTCGGTCAGGATGGCGGTCAACCCAGGCAAGTCGAACACATCGCGCAGACACTCACGATACGTCTCCAACACGATCGGAAACGAGGGATGGCGCGAGGCCACCGCCAACAGATCGGCCGCGCGCTTACGCTGCGCCCAAAGCGGTTGGCGGCGCGTGGGATGGCGCCGCGGCAAAAGTAGCGCGCGTCCCGCAGCTTCCCGAAAACGCGCAGCAAACATGGATGTTCCATGTAAGGCGTTGCTGACCCGGCTCTCTACGTCGGCGGCCGACGGCAGGAACCACTCACTGGGCGGCGGCTCATCCGACGCGGGAATGCGGAACACCATGCCGTCGTCGGACCACACGCTGTCGATGTCGCCCACGCGGCGCGCGCGGAGCATTTCCGTTACAGCGGTCGCCCATGGCGCGTGCACGCGCGAGCCAAACGGGGTCATCACGCACACGCGGTGGTCGCCGACTTCGTCCAGGAAACGCTCGATCACGATCACACGGTCACTCGGCACCTCGCCCACTGCCGTCATCTGTTCGTGCACGTATTGAGTCAGGGTATGAGCCGAGGCGGCGTCGAGGTGGTGCTGCTCGCGCAGCAAGGCTTCGGCTTTGAGCGACTCGGTTTGAGCGACCGTACGCGTCAGCGCGCCCACCGCCTTACCGAACTCGAGCGGACGACCCGGCCGATCACCGTGCCAAAAAGGCATTTTACCGGGCTCGCCGGGAGCGGGCGTAACGAGCACGCGGTCGTGCGTGATTTGCTCGGCCCGCCACGAGCTCGCGCCGAGCAAAAATACCTCTCCCTCGCGCAGCTCGAAAACCATCTCTTCGTCGAGCTCGCCCACACGACGACCGCCTTTGGGTCCTTCTTCGCCGGCCAAGAAAACGCCGTACAAGCCCCGGTCTGGAATGGTGCCGGCGTTGGTAACCGCCAAACGCAGGGCGAACGAGCGAGCGCGTACGTTGCCGCTCACGCGATCCCACACCAGGCGCGGCCTCAGGTCGGGAAATTCATCACTCGGATAACGACCGGACAACATGTCGAGCACGCCATCGAAGGCGGAACGTGGAAGCTCGGCGAAAGGAGCGGCTTGTCGTACCCTGCGGTACAAGGCGTCGACGTCATAGGCCTCGACGGCGCACATCGCGACCAACTGCTGGGCCAGCACGTCCAGAGGATTTCGGGGGTAAAAAGTGGCTTCTACGGCGCCTTCTAGCATGCTGCGCGTGGCGGCGGCGGTGGCCAACAAATCGCTCTTGTGCTTGGGCATGATCACCCCCTGCGGTGTGCCGCCCACGTGATGGTGGGCGCGCCCGATGCGCTGCAGGCCGGAGGCGATCGATGGTGGCGCCTCTATTTGCACGACCAGGTCGACTGCGCCGATGTCGAGGCCAAGCTCCAACGAGGAGGTGGCCACGATCGCCGGCAGAAGGCCGGCCTTCAACCGCTCCTCGATGACCTGCCGCTTTTCGCGGGCCACCGAGCCGTGGTGGGCAAGCGCTAGCTCATCGCCCGCAAGCTCGTTGAGGGCAGCGGCAAGGCGCTCGGCGAGCCGCCGGCTGTTCACGAAGATCATGGTCGTGCGATGCCCGCGGATCAGCGCGACCAGCCGCTCATGCACCGCGGGCCAGACCGAGCGGGCACCCGCGGGGCCGCGTGCAGCTGGACCGGACACGACGTCCTTCAGCCGGTCGGATTGATCCGGCTCGGGCTCTGTCACCGGCTCCGGCATTTCTACGCTCAATTCGAGCGGCTTCTTCTGTGCGGCGTCGATGATGGTCATCGGCCGCTGCGTCAGGTCCAAGTCGTAGCCGCCTAGCAGCCTTGCCACCTCCTCGAGCGGGCGCTGCGTCGCGGAAAGCCCGATACGTTGCAGCGGCCTTCCCTCGCGCATGGCCTCGAGCCGCTCCAACGACAGGAACAGATGCGCGCCGCGTTTGCTGGCAACGAGCGAGTGAATCTCGTCGACGATCACGGTTTCGACACTGCTCAAAATGCGCCGCGTTTCCGAGGTCAGGAGCAGAAACAGCGATTCGGGAGTGGTGATCAGAATGTCGGGCGGCGTGCGCCGCATCCGTGCGCGCTCGGCTTGCGGGGTGTCTCCGGTGCGCACGCCCAGCGTGGGCACTCGAAGCTCCACGCCGAGGCGGCGCGCCGCCTCCGAGATGCCCGCGATCGGCGCGCGCAGGTTACGCTCGATATCCACCGCTAGCGCCTTCAACGGTGAGACGTACAGCACTCGACAGCGGGCCTCTTTGGCCGGCTCCGGCGCATTCATCAAGCGATCCACCGCGGACAGAAAGGCGGCCAGGGTCTTGCCCGAACCGGTCGGTGAAAGCAGAAGCGTCGAGCGGCCAGAAACAATCGGCGGTAAGCCGAGAGCCTGGGCTCTGGTGGGGGTCCCGAGCGTGGTTTCGAACCAGTCCCTCGCCGGGAGCGAAAGCTCGCTCAGTGGGTCAGCTGTCACCGGTGCAGTCTGACTCAGGCGCGCGGTTGCGTCACGGTACGCGCGAGGATCTCACGCACCATACGCAGCAGCGCGTCGAACTGAACCGGCTTGCTGAAAAAAGCGGCAACGTTGCTCGGTCGGGGCAGACTATGGCGAGGGGTGCCGCTCGTCAGAATGACGGGTATCGGCTGGAGCCGTACGTCCTCGAGCATGCGCTCGCACAGCGTTATGCCGTCCATCTTCGGCATCTTGTAGTCGGCAATCAGCAGATCCACCGTGTTTTCTGCGAGGCGGGCCAAAGCCTCTTCGCCATTGGAAGCGGTCGCGACGCTGAACCCTTCCCCCGTCAACAGCAGAGCGAGCACCTCGAGCGACGCGAATTCGTCGTCCACGACGAGCACACGGTGCGCCGCATCCGTCATCTCACTGGAGCCTCAGTAGCCTTCCGGCGTGCGTGGCGTCTCATTGTGCCGAGCCGAGAACTCCTCGGAGTGCGCCACCACCTCGGCGGCGCTGCGAGCATCCGGTGCAACTTCGATGCCGCGGTCCGTCAGAAAGAACTCGCGGGCGGTGGTTTCGTGCGCGCTCGATCGTTGTTTCACGATTGACACCAGCCGACGCAGCTTGGGGCCGATGCTCATGTATTCGAGCAGCAGCAAATTTTCGACCAACGCCGAGATGCCCTCGACGCGCATCTCCATCTCCGGGCCTGACGGCTTCTTGGTCTCGTCGGTCATGAGCACGGTGATGTCGCGAGCGCGCAGCTCCCCGAGCAACGCGGTGATGAAGCGGATCGTGCGAGTTGGGTCGTAGGCCGCTTGCCGGAGCCCATCCAAGCTATCGATCAGTACGCGCCGAGCGCCGATCCGTTCGATTTCGGCGAGCAGGCGCCCGCCCAGTTGATCGAGACCAAATTCGTACGAAGGCTGCCACACATGGGAAAATAGCCCAGTTGCCGCGTGTTCGCTCAACTTGAGGCCGATGCGATCCCCACTTTGAGTGATGCGGTCGGGCGATTCGTAAAAGCCGAGTAGAACGCCGGCCTCGCCCGCGTCCGCGCCTGCGCTCAGAAAGTGCAGACCAAGGGTGGTTTTACCGCTGCCCGAAAAGCCAAGAGCGACGGAGGTCGTGCCGCGCAGCACACCGCCACGGAGCATGGTGTCGAGCTCGCGTACGCCGGTCAACACGCGCTCGTCGCTGGCCTTTGCTGGGCGCCCGGAGCCGTTCAGTAGGTCTTCGAGCCGCGGGTGCACACTGACTCCGTCGACACTTATATGCAATTCGTGGCGTCCGAGTAGGTGTTGCGTGCCGCGAAACTTGAGCACCTCGATCGTGCGCAACGTGCGGCGCCGGTACTGCTCGAATGCGAGCTCGATCAATCCGTCGACCATGGTGTGCTCGGGGCCGTTGGCGTCCGCAGCGGTCATATTAGCTAGCAAAACGGTGGTGCAATTGGTCATCGCGCTCAGCATTTGCAGCTCGACGACGAACTCCTTGAGCGCGACGTCACTTTCCGCCATGGCGCGCGCTGGAGAGAGCCCATCGATAACGAGTAGGGAAGCCTTCTCGTCCAAGATCACGCGCCGCACCATGTCCAGCAGACCGCGCAGCTTTTCGTCACGCAGGGCCCGGTAGGCACCGACGTATGACAGACCATCGTTGATCAGGCTCGGGTCGAAGAAACGCATCATCTGCAGGTTCTTCAGCATGGTCGCGTGCGATTCCGCGAGCAGCGTCATGTAGGCGGCCCGACCGCCCTGCTTCACGTGCTCGAAGCACAGCTGATTGCCGAGCATGGTCTTACCTGTGCCCGGTCGGCCCATCACGAGGTAAATCGCGCCGCGCACCAAACCGCCGCGCAGCACTGCATCCAAGCCGAAAACGCCGGTTTTAGCCCGCTCTACCAACCCGGGATTGCTGATTTCGGATGTTGCCTGATCGGTCATTGGTTTCGCGCTAGCCCTCGTCGCCAAAGTATTGCCAAGCCTTCGAGCAGCCGAGGCGGGTCGAGCGGTTTGCTGACATGCATTTGGAACCCGGCCAAGAGCGCGGCGCGGCTGTCCTCGGTGCTGGCATGACCGGTCAACGCCAGTGCCGGTATGAACGCGCCCGAGCCTTCCCCGGCGGAGCGCAAGGCACGCATGAAGGTGTGCCCGTCCTCTTCGGGCATGCCCACGTCACACACGATGACATCGGGATGCCGGACACGAATCACGCTGCGCGCCTCTCGACCCGTCGCCGCGAGCGCCACCTCGGCGCCCTCGCGGACGAGCAAGATCTCGAGCAGCTCCCGGGCATCGGGGTCGTCGTCGATCACGAGCACATAGGCGCCGCTCAATTTTCTGACAGAGGCAGGCGGCGCTTCGGGCGGAAGCGATGGGGGGCTAGTCTTGCGCAGCAGCGGCAGGCTAATCGTGAATTTTGCGCCGTGGCCTTCGCCGGCACTCTCGGCCTCGATCGTTCCGCGATGAGCTTCGATCAGGTACCGCGCAATCGCCAAACCCAAGCCCAAACCACCTCCACGCGCGCGCGCTAACGGATGCCCGGCCTGCCGAAAGCGCTCGAACAACAATGGCAAGAAGCCCGGGTCGATGCCTCGGCCATCATCCACTACCTCTAGCAACACGCGGCGTGGCTCGGGGCTAGTGCGCAGCAAGATGTTCCCCCCCGGCTCACAAAACTTGATCGCGTTGTTCAACAGATTCCCGATCACCTGTTGCAGACGCACGGAATCGCCAGACACCTCGCTCGGTTCGAGACCGAGCTCGAGCGCCAGCCTCAATTTTTTTTCGGCGGCAGCGGGCGCCGCGGCTTCCACCGCCGCCTCGACAGTCTTACGAAAGTCTAACGGCGAGAGCTCGACCCGTAACTTGCCGCTGATGATCCGGGAGACGTCCAGCAGATCTTCGATTAGCCGCGCCTGCAGCTTGGCGTTGCGTAGGATGGTTTCGATGGCGCGGGACTGCTCTGCCGCGCCGAGCGTGCCCTCCTGAAGGATGTGAGCCCAGCCCGTGATCGCGTTCAGTGGCGTCCGGAGCTCGTGACTCAACGTCGCCAAGAACTCGTCTTTGATACGGTTCGCTTGCTCGGCTTGCGCCCTCAGCGCGCGCTCGTTCTCGAGCTCCGTCGCCTGCGATTGGTTCTTGTTTCCGCCGCCACGCATGCGCTGTGAGCGATGCTAGCTCAATCTTCGAACCCGTCGCAGACAAAGCTTCGTTCGCGGACAAATAGCCGTCGTCTGTCGATCTTGGGGCGACACGTGTGTAAAGAGTTGAGCGTGACGGCTCGACCTAGGTCAGTCGTAGTACTCGTTGCCCAGGTGCGTGATCAACTCCTCACCCATCATCCAGCGGAGCGTATTTTTGAGCTTCATCGATTGAATGAAGACGTCGTGCTCCGGGTACAGGCCTTCGGCCGTCTGCGGCGACTTGAAATAGAAGCTCAGCCATTCCTGCACGCCGCGGAAACCGGCGCGTTTGCTCAAATCACCGAACAACGCAAGATCGAGCACCAGGGGCGCCGCCAAGATCGAATCTCGGCACAAAAAGTCGATTTTGATCTGCATCGGGTAGCCGAGCCAGCCGAAGATATCGATGTTGTCCCAGCCTTCCTTGGCGTCACCGCGCGGCGGATAATATTCGATACGGACCTTATGATAAAGGTCGCCGTACAGCTCCGGGTTGAGCTCGGGTTGAAAAATAGATTCTAGCGCGCCGAGCTTGCTGACTTCTTTCGAGCGGAAGCTACCTGGCTCGTCCAGCACCTCTCCATCACGATTGCCGAGGATGTTGGTCGAGAACCAACCCCGCACGCCGAGACCACGCGCCTTCAAACCCGGAGCGAGCATGGTCTTCATGAAGGTTTGGCCGGTCTTGAAGTCTTTGCCGCAAATGGGCGTTTGTGTCTCGCGCGCCAGCTCGATCGCGGCCGGAAAGTCCACCGTGAGATTTGGCGCCCCGTTGGCGAACGGCACTCCCTCCTTCAGGCACGCCCATGCGTACATCATCGAGTTGGCGATGCTCGGGTCGCTATCACGCAAGCCCTTCTCGAAGGCGGCGATGGACTGATGAACGGGGCCAGGCTCCAGGTAAATCTCGGTCGAACCGCACCACACGCACACGGCCCGCGAGCAGCCATTGTCTTTGATGAAGTTGCGAATATCAGCGCGAAGTTGCTCCACCATCTCGAATTTAGTGGGCGCGGTTTTCACGTGCGTGCCGTGCAAGCGCTTGACGAACTCCGGGTAAAACACCGCCTTCATGGGCTTGATCGCGGACAGCTCTTCTTTGATCGGATCGAGGTCCTTGGCGTCCAGCACCTTGGCATGTACCGCGGCTTCATAGGCGTTGTCTGGAAACAGATCCCAGCCGCCGAAAACGATGTCTTCCAATCTGGCGAGCGGCGCGAAGTCTTTGATGCGCGGCACGCGATTGTCAGTGCGCTTGCCGAGCCGAATAGTGCCGCTCTGCGTGATAGACCCGATTGGCTTCACCAAGCCTCTATTAGCGAGCAGCACACCGGCCATCAGCGTCGTGGACACGGCGCCCATTCCCGGCAAGAGTACGGCCAGCTTGCCGTTGGCTATTGAAACTTTATCAGGTCGTTGCATGCGCGGCTCCTAGCAAGGCGCGTGCCCGTCCGCAATGGGCACGAACCAAGAAATTACGGAATTAGTAGATGAAAACTACGCTAGCGGTGATCTTGGTGGCAGGTCTCGGGTCACGCCTTCGGCCGATGACTGATGACCGTCCGAAGGCACTCGTGAATATCGGCGGCGAAACGATCTTGGGTAGAGCGGTGCGGTTGCTCGCGGGCTACGGAGTGCGAAGAGTCGTACTCGCCACCGGCTACCGCGAAGACGCGGTCAGGGCCGCAATGGAGGGCGCGCCGGTTGCGATCGAGTATTGCAGAAACGCCGACTTCGACCGTACGCAAAACTCGGTATCGCTCGCTTTGTGCAGAGCCAGCATCGGCGCCAATGCTTTCTTCAAGCTGGATGGGGATGTCGTCTTCCAGCGTCAAGTGCTCGACCGTCTCGACGAGTCCAACGCAGAGCTTGCGGTCGCGGTGGACACCGGGCGTCGGCTCGACGCAGAGGCGATGAAAGTGACGCTCTCGGAGTCGGGGGCTGGATTGAATATCGGTGCATTTGGTAAGGAGATCGAGCTCGATAAAAGTGCGGGTGAAAGCATTGGAATCGAGCGCATTTCGGAGCGCGCCGCGCCGGCCCTATTGCAAGCCCTGGAAGCAACCGCGCTCGCAGGCGAAACCGGCCTCTATTACGAGGATGTGTATTCACGCCTGATCGCGGCCGGTGTTCTTCGCGCAGAAGCGGTCACGGTTGGAGACCTGCCATGGACGGAGGTCGACGACTTGAACGACTTAGCCCACGCCCGAGGCCTGGTTAGTAGCGGAGCCTGATCTACAAGTCGCAGCCCGAAACCAAACTGCGAATCTGCTGACGCGGGCGCCAAACAGCGAATTGCGCTGAAACTTGATGCTCGCCAAAATGTTGCGGGCAACTGACGAGAATTGCTAGCGTATGTAACTGGTCTGACCAGTGGCGCGCCTCGGACACGTGTGTGGTAATTTTACTACAGTGTGTTCAGCCGAATACAGCGGCGCAGGGCCCTAAGTTATCGAAAGCAATATGTTTTGCCCCCTTGTCACGCCGCGTGCTAAGGCCCATACATCCTTCAACCTGGAGACCTCCGGGTGACGAAAGAGAGCGTTGTCCAATGACCGAGCGGCGCGTGACGCGAGCGATCGTACTGGCTGCCGGGACCGGGTCCCGTCTGAGTGATGGGGCCCATGCGGCTCCCAAGCCCCTACGTGTAGTTGGGGGTGTGCCACTGATCGTGCGTGTGCTCCGAACCCTGCACAGCGCGGGTATTCAGGAGGCGGTCGTGGTCACCGGTTTTCAAGGCGAGCTCGTCCGTCAGGCGCTCGCGTCGGAGACGAATCTCGGGCTCAAGCTAACGTTCGTAGACAATCCGCACTTCGACAAGAAGAACGGCGTCAGCTTGCTGAGCGCGGGGGCATATGTGGACCGTGAGTGCCTACTCACCATGTCCGATCATTTGTACTCGCCGGAACTGGTGCGGCGTTTGCTGTCGGCGGAGGTACCGGAGGGTTCGTGCGCGCTGGCCGTGGACTACGACATGGAGCGCTGCTTCGATCTCGACGATGCAACGAAGGTGGGTGTCGAGCTCGGTAGGATCAAGCGCATCGGCAAGGAGCTCGAAAGCTACGAAGCGCTCGATACGGGTGTGTTTCGCATCGGCCCCGCCTTGATCGCCGAGCTAGCGGCGGTCGAAGCTAGCGCGGGCGACTGCTCCTTGAGCGACGGAGTTCAAGCGCTCAGCCGCCGGGGCCGTTTCTTGGCAACGGACGTAGGCGACGTCCGTTGGGTCGACGTAGACACCCCGCAGGCGTTGGCCTGTGCCGAGGCGATGCTGCGTGTTTTCGGCGACACACTTGGGGACGAACCAGGCAGTGGCCAGCCACCAATCATCGATCCGGAAAGCATCGAATTTTATGCGCCGAGCTGGGTACGGGCGGCCAAACCTTACAATGAAGACCATTTCGCGGTCGCCGACGGCCAGAGCGATCTGCTGCGCATGATGTCGAACGAGAGCCCGTACACGCCGAGCCCACGCGTGATCAAGGCCATCGTGGAAGCCGCGACGAGGGGTAATTTTTACCCGGGCGGTGCCCCGGCGTTGCGTGCGAAGCTCGCCCGGCGCGACCATCAAGTCGATGGCAGCGTGATCTTGGGCGCGGGCTCCACCGAGCTCATCGACCTGGTCATCCGCACGTTCGTCGGTCCCGGCGAGGAAGTGCTGCTCAGTGTTCCCACGTTCAGCATGTACGAGGCGCGTACCCGCACCGTCGGCGGGATTCCTGTGCTCGTGCCCATGACAGAGGCGCATGATCACGATCTCAACGGCCTCATCCGAGGGGTGACCGAGCGCACGAAGCTGGTTTTTCTGTGCACCCCGAACAACCCCACCGGCGGGCGCATTACGGAGGCGGACTTGCGGCGTTTGTTGAGGCTCGGCTTGCCGACCGTGATCGACGAAGCGTACCACGAGTTCAGCGAGGGTGATTCGTTCGCACGCTTGCTCTCGGAATTCCCGAACGCCATCGTGCTCCGCACTTTCTCGAAGGCCTTCGGGCTGGCAGGGATTCGCTTGGGCTATGCGTTGGCGCACCCGGCGGTCGTGCGCCTTTTGTCACGCGTCAAAGTGCCATGGAACATCCCTGGCATCACCCTGGCCGCCGCCAGCGCCGCGCTCGACGACGCGGCCGAGTTCGATGCGCGGATGAGCGAGCTTCGGCAATCGCGCGAGGAGCTGACCGAGCGACTGCTGCGCATCGAGGGTCTTTTACCCGTGCCGAGCGACGGCAACTTCGTGCTCATCGATGTATCCGCCACCGGACAGAGTGCCGAGCGGATCGTCGAATCCATGCTCAAGGATGGCGTTCTCATTCGCTCGCTTTCAGTACACCACGCCAAACGCAGCTATGTTCGGGTGACGGTGGGCACGCGTGAACAAAACCTACGCTGCCTGGCTGCCTTCGAGCGCGTGTTGGGCAGCACTCGCCCCCGCCGCGATGGCCCGAGGCCTTACGTCGCCGTCGTGAGCGATGCCGAGTAGCTCACGGAACAGAGCTTCCAACGAATGGTGCGAAAGGTCGACGAGCGTTTCTGGGACGCGTATTTCAGTAGTCTCAAACCGTTAGAGGTCGAAGAGCCGATCGACGTTTGGGTGCACCGGCCGCCGGCCTATGTGCTGGCGCGCATCTTGATGCCCACGCCGGTATCACCCAACTTGGTGACGCTGGGCTCGATTGTTTTGGGATGCGCCGCGGGCGCCGCAATCTTTACGACCTTCCGGTGGCATCTGCCGCTTGCAGGAGTCCTAGTATTCTGCTCCGCGGTACTCGATTGCGCTGACGGGCAGCTCGCGCGTTTGCGGAAAAGCTCCTCGGCTCTCGGTCGGATGCTGGACGGGGTGGCCGATCTGGTGGTGTCGACGGTAGTCGTCGGCGGCGGCGCTTGGCTCGTGATGCAGAAGTATCATGATCCATCTTGGGTGTTCCTGCTGGCCGTGGTGCTGACCGTCGCGACGATCCTCACCGGTTCGTTCCACACCACGATGTACGATGAGTTCAAGAACGTCTTTTTGCGGATGACGCATGCGAGTTACCGTGAAGGCGAGGATCTAGAAGTTGCCGAGCGTCGCTTCCACGAACAGCGCTCGCGGATGACCAAAGGCCTGTCATTGGCCTGGGGCGTGTATTTCTTTTACATGCGCAGTCAGAAAAACTACGCACGCAAGTTCGATCCTGGTGCGGAGCGCCTGCTCGGGACGTGTCCGGACTTCGACGAGCGGAACGCGGCCATCTACCGTAAGCACGCGGGAACGGTGATGCGCGTGTGGCGCAATTATTTTGGCTTCGGCTCGTTGCTGTTTGGTCTGGCGCTGTCCATCGCCTGCAACCTGACCGAGTATTACCTGCTCTTCAGACTGGTCCTGCTGAATGCTGTGTTCTACGGCTACCTTCGGCCGCGCCAGCGACGAGCGACGGAACGGTCGCTGACCGAAATTCAGGCGCTTTCGACCGCCGCCTGAGCGATGCTAAGTTGAGTCGGCGTGCGCCCCTCGACCCTTTTGCTGATTGGCCTGTTGCTCACTTCGAGCGCGAGAGCCCAGGCCGCGCTCTGGCCTAGCAGCGTTCTGCGTGTCGAGCGGGATCTACAAAGTCAAGACGTCGAGGTTCGGCGCCGAGCCGCGCAGCTTTTGCGCGACTTGCCGGCGAGCAGCGCCGCGCGCTTGGCTGGTCGAGCGTTGGACGACTCCGATCTCGACGTACGGCTGGCCGCCCTCGACGCGAGCCTGGGAGCGAGCCTGCCAGGCCTCGGGGATCGACTGGTGCCTTGGTTGACCGACGGCGAGCGCCGGCTACGGCTGGCCGCGGCCGAGGCCCTGACCGAGAGCCCGAGTCCCCGCGCGGTGTCGTCACTCGGCCGCGCTCTGGGCGACGCCGATCCAGGGGTGCGTAGCGCGGCCGCGCAGGCCTTGGGTCGGTCCGGCGCCCCCGAGGCCGCGCTGGCTCTGCTTGGCCACCTCGACGACTCCGTGCCGGAGGTCAGAAGGGACGTGGCGCTCGCGCTTGGGGAGCTTGGCGACTTGCGCGCCGTGGTGCCGCTAATCGGGAAGATTCAAGATGCGCGGCCGATAGTGCGTGAAGGGGTGGCTGAGGCGCTGGCGCGACTCGCTGACCCGCGATCTGTAAGCGCGCTCGTGCTTTCGCTCCACGACGCAGACGATGGCGTGCGCATCGCGGCGCTCGGCGCGCTGTCGCGTATCGCCGATCCGAGCACCGTTGCGAGCATCGGCGCCGTTCTTCCGGGTAGCGTCGATGACGTACACTCCGCGGCGTTGGACGCGCTCTCGCATATCCGTAGTCCGGGGGCGACGAAGACTCTGATCGATGAGCTGCGCAGCGACCGCTCCGGTGGCGCGCGCTCGGAGGCCGTGGCTGCGCTCGGGCGTTCGGGCAGCTTCGCATCGCCGGCACTGACGGCTTGCTTGAGCGCAGAATCGGATGCCGATCGCCTCGGGGACTGCGCGCTCGCGCTCGGTCGAACCCACGATGTAGCCGGCGCGCTTGCGATTCAGGGCGCACTGCGCCGTGGCACGTTGCCGGCCCTGCCCGCGCTTGTGGCGCTGTCCGAGTTACGCGCGCCCGAATCACTACCCGCAGTGCTGGAGTACTTGGCAGATCCGGACGTGCTGGTGCGGCGCGCGGCGCGTATGGCGACCCGGGTCTTGCTCGACCCTCGCCGTCCTGACGGTAGAGCCGTGGAACCGATTTCTCACGCGCTCTCCTCGGTGTCCGGCGACCCCGCGGAGCTGAGCGAGCTTTTGGAGCTGCTTGGCCAAACAGGCTCGCCGCGTGCGGCCCTGATTTTGCTCCCATACGCCAGTGCCGGCGACAACGTGGTTGCACGCACGCGTGCTCTGTCGGCTCTAGGATTCCTGGGCGAGGCGGGCCAAGGTCCGACGTTGCTGAACGCGCTCGACGATAAGGGCTCCGGAAGCGTCCGGCTCGCCGCCGCGCTCGCGCTCGGCCGCCTTCGCTTGCCTGGCCGGGCGCTGCCTCTGCTAGACCGCCTGCAGCACGGCAACGAGGCAGAGCGGCTGCTCTTGACGCTGGCGCTGGCGCAGACGATCGCCACGGAGCGCGACCCGAAGGTCGAAGCGCGGCTCGAGCGGCTTCTCCGCGACAGCCAAGGTGGGGAGCGGGACGCCTTGATCGAATTGTTTGGTCGCATGCCCACCGCGCTGGCCAGTCAACGGCTGAGTCACTTGACGACGGGGCTCATGCGGACTGCAGATCGGGCGAAATTTGCGGAATCCTTGGCGGCGCAGCCGGCGGAGCGGGGGCGGCTCGCACCGTTACTGCGAGACCCGAACGCCCTCGTGCGCGCGAACGCGGCATGGTCCTTGGGCGAGGTCGGTCTAGCCGCCGACAACGCCGCGCTGCAGGTTGCGCTCGCCGACTCGGATGTGAAGGTCGCGGGCAACGCGCTGCAAGCATTGGCGCTCATCGCGGTCCGTACTCACGGCCGGATCGCCGCGCAAGCCTGCGCGCACGCCACCGGCGCGAGACCGCTGCTCCGCGCGCTCGCATATCGAGCTTTGCGCGTGACCGGCGAGCGTTGCCCGCGGGGTGAGGAAATCACCGCGCTCAGCCGAGACCGTCATGAATTCGTGCGTCAGTCGGCGGCCACCCTGCTACGCGACGTGCCCGAGAGCGCGGAAGACGAGCGCGCCTTGCAGCGCGCTCGTGATCGCGATCCGAGTGGCGCGGTGGCCGCCGAATGCGCGGCGCCTCGCCAAGCTCTTGTCACGAGCCCAGAGCCGACGGTCGTGCTCGTCATTCCCGCCGGTGAGGACGCGCCGCGGCCCGGCCAGCCCTTTGCATTGTTGCGGGCCGACGGCCTCGTTCGGCTCGGGGTGTCCGACCGCCGTGGCCAATTGTTCGAGGTGGCGGCCCCGCACGGGCCATTGTCGCTGCTCGGGCTGTCTTCCGAGCTCGAATGACGGGATTGCTTGCGTGGCCGCCGCGTTGATCGTGATCGAGATAGCCGCGCCGAGCGTCTCGGACGACGCGCTCATGGTGCTCGTTTCCGCGTGCACTCGCGCCGCGCGTGATGCCGAGTGCGTTTTGGCAAAAAATGCCGGTGAAGCGCAACCCGCCGCGGTCGCCATCGTGTCCCAACAAGCGGAGGACAAGCTGCGCGTCGAGGTGGGCGTCCGGCAGGGGGATCGCGACTCGTGGCGCACGAAAGATTTTGCATTCCTCGCCGCGGACCAGATCGCCGACCGCTGGCGGGCCGTCGGGTTTGCCATTGGTACGCTTGCTGAAAACGACGTACCGGCGGCGGACCGCGCGCCGCTCGCCGAAAAACGGAGCTTGCCGCCGATTGCTCCACCGAAGAGCGTGCTCACTCCGTCGGGCCCGCCCAAACCAACCCCGAAGATACCGTCAAGGCCACAATTGTTCGCGGGCGCGGGGGCGATTTTTGGCCCTGGGCTCGACTCGGGGCCCTGGCGGCTCGGCAGCGAGGGGTACGCTGCGCTGGCGCCATGGCATTGGCCCGTGTTTTTCACGCTCGGAGGCAGCGCAGCGACGCGCGTCAAACACGACCAGCGCGGGGCAGCCGCGCGTTGGTTCGACATCTCGGGCGGGGTCGGCGTTCGGCTTCTGGGCGCGCTTGCCAGCAGCGGCTTAGAGCTGGGCGCGCAGGCCATTGCCGAGGAGTTCGACGTTAGCGTGAGCGAGCCCGACGGCAGGACGCAGGGCATGGGGCGCTGGATCTTTGGCGTACAGGGGGAGCTCGGCGGGCGAGTGCGACTCGTGCCCGACCTATTTTTGACGTTGAGCGTGACCGCCGCGGATCTGTCGAGCGCAACGGACGTGCGCGTCGGGGGAGTACCGGTCGGCAGCGCCGAGAGCGTGCGCTATTTGGGTAGCTTCGGCTTGCGAGCGCGGCTTCGCTAGCGCGGGCTCAGCGCTTGCTTTGGCAGCGAAGGCCCACGCAAAAGGGGCGTTCGACGCTGCACTGCTTGTCGACGTAGCACTCCACGCATGCACCGAAGAAGCATGCGCCGTCGATGTGCCCATACAGGTTGCGGCAATCATCGTTGTTGCTACACGTCACGCAGGCACCGAACGGGTCACACATCGGGCGATTGTGAGCGGCCGCGCAATCTTCGGGCTTCGCGCACGCCTGCTCACAGCGCAAGGTGAGGGGATGGCAAATTTGGTTTTCGCCGCAATCTGCGCCGTGCACTCGACATTCGGCGCAGCGACCGTCTTCTTCGTCGCAGAAAGGCGCGTCGCTCGTGCAGTCTTGCGATTTTTGACAGCGTCTGCAGAACGGCACACTGGCAGGGCAATTGAGACCACCATCGGTGCACTGTTCGCCCGAAAGACACGGCTCTTGCACGCCGCCGCCGCCGGTTCCGCCAGGCTGGCTACTTGCCTCGCCGCCCGACCCGCTGCGCCCGGCGCCGGCGTCGAGCTCAACGCCGGCTTCCGCACCGCCGGCGCTCACGCCGGCCTGACTGGCGGTGTTGGCAGGAGAGCCGGCAGTGCTCAGCAGGTCAAAGGTCTGGCGCTCGCAAGCGGGCCCCGTCGCAAGGGTGCCGGCCCCCACCCCCAGCACGAGCAGGCGTAGGGCGGCGCACTGAAAAGAGGCGGAGCCGTCGCTCATCTTACCCCAGCGTACCAGCTTTTATCGCTGTTTCTAGCACTCCGCCTGCTGATTCGAGGCTTCGGTACTATCTAAACCAGGTGACTACCAGCTCCCGAGCCCGGCCCGAGCCGAAACTGCGCGTCGTCGACGGCTTACGGCCCTCGGTCGAGCGGGGCCAACGAGCGCCTACCGACGAGGAGCTAATCGACGCCGTGCAGCGAGGCGATCAGCAGGTAGCGTCACTCATCTACGAGCGCTTGGTGGGGGTGGTCGACCACACGTTGTATCGTGTGTTCGGCAGGCGCGAGACGGATCACGACGACTTGGTGCAGGCCGCATTCGAGCAAATCGTGGTCACGCTGTCGCGCCGGTCCTATGCGCGGGCCTGTAGCTTACGCACTTGGGCCTCGAGCATCGCCAGCCACGTAGGGTTCAATGCGCTCCGTTCACGGCGTCGCGAGCGACGCGTCCTGGATCGCGACGCGGGCATCGACGCGGAACCGGCCCGGTCCGGAATCGACGTCGAGGGCGAGGCCACCGCCCGAGCGGAGCTCGAGCGACTCCGAATGGAGCTCTCCGAGATGAAGTCGACCTACGCCGAAGCCGTATTTTTACACGACGTGTTGGGTCATGAGCTGGCGGAGATCGCACTGATGACGGAAGCCAGCGTTTCGGCTGCGCAGTCGCGCTTGGTGCGTGGTCGTCGCGAGCTGTTTCGCCGTCTGGATCGCGTCACGCCGCGCGGAAAGTCTGAGCGTCAATGAACAAGCGACGGTTTCCTTCGCAGCCAGACGAAGTGTTGAGGCGCTTGGGCGGTCAGGTGGTACCCGTCGACGAGCCTGAACGCGTCGAACAGCGTCGCGAACAGGTTGTCGGCGCGCTGTCGCGCGCGATCCGCGAGAGCGCCGAACGCCGTCGGCGAGCGTTGCGAGCTCGGCTGGGGCTGAGCTTGGCGTTAGCGGCCTCGCTAGCGCTGGGCGTCGGCGCCGCCGTACACGCGCACCGCACAGTCGAGCTCACGCTTTCAAGGACGACGGTGGCCGATATAAGCGGCGCGGTGGTGGTCACCGAAGCCGGGCAGAGTCGCGTTGTAGCCCATGGATCCGTGCTCTCGTTGCAGGCCGGGGGCGAGATCGAGACGGCCCTCGACGCGCGAGCGGAGCTTCGCTCCGAGAAGAGCGTGCTGCGCGTCGCGCCGGCGACCAAGCTCACGGTGCCGGCCGCAACCCGCCTCGAGGAGCGTTATCGCTTGGCGCTGGGTCGCGTCGACGTTTCGGTAGACAAGGATTCGCGGCTCTCGCGCAGCGTCGTCGTCGAGACCCCGAACGCGGAGGTCGTCGTTCACGGCACGGTCTTCGCGGTCGGCGTTGCCTCCCGCTCGGACCGAACCGTGACAGACGTCAGCGTCACGCGCGGCTCGGTTTGGGTGATGGCTAACGGCGTGCAGGTGGCGCTCCTCGGGCCAGGCCAACACTGGACATCAGAGACGCCGGCTGGCAGTGCGCATGGCGTGTCCGATGTGGCATCGGAAGTGAAGGATGCGTCCAGCCACGTGGACCGTGTCCCATTGCGCGAGAGGATCCATGTCGCGCGCAGCCGCGATGCCACCGCCGAGGCCAAAGCCAGCGCGCTCGCGGACGAAAGCCGCATGTTCCAGGATGGAATCGACGCTCGCAATCGCGGCGACGATGCTCGTGCGGTCGAGCTATTCAGTCAATTGCTGGCGCGTTACCCGAGCTACGAAGAAGCGGAAGTGCAGCTGTTTCGTGCGCAAAAACGTCTTGGGCGCGCGGCTTCTGCCGCAGCCCAAGCACGCCGCTACCTGGCTCAGCATCCGCAGGGGTTTGCGCACGACGAGGCCAGGACGTTGGCCCTGAGCTCCCCGTCGGCGCCCTCAGACTGAGCGGCTGGGCGAGCCCGGCAGACGAGTTTTGCGTCGAGCCTGCCTGGCGACGGGGGCGTTGGTTACTGCCTTCTCGAACGCAGAACTTGGGTCCACGTCTCGCCCGGACTCGGAGGAGGATTGATGAAAGTCATAAAGTACGGTTTGAGTGTGGCTCTTGTTGCCGGTTTTGGGTTGACCGCCTCTTGCGGCGGCTCGTCGAATGACGACGGAGACACCGCGGGCGAAAGCAGCGGCGGAAGCGCCACGACCGCCGGCACAACGTCCACCGCGGGCGAGGCCTCCACGCCGGGCGGGTCGGATGCCGGCGGCGTTACCAGTGTCGGAGGCAGTGCCGCAGGCGGCACCGCCACCGGGGGTACGGATGAGCAGGGCGGCTCGCCCGCTCGAGCTGGTGGTCCGAGCGGCGGCGGCAGGGGCGACGGCACCGCCGGCAGGACCGGCCGAGGCGGCGCCACCGGCGCCGGGGGCCGGGATGGCAGTGGCACCGGAGGCAGGGATGGCACCGGAGGCAGGGATGGTACCGGAGGCAGGGATGGTACCGGAGGCAGGGTCGGTAGGGGAGGCAGAGGAGGGGCCGGCGGTTCTGGCTCAGGACCGACGAACCCCGCTGCATGCCCGACGGCCAGGCCGACAGTAGGCGAAGATTGCACGCAAGGGCTCGAATGTGCGTACACCGGCATGGGTGCCTGCGTCTGCGGCAACAGCAAGAAGTGGGAGTGCTTCGGACGGGCCACGGGCGCCGGCGGCGCCGGCGGCGGCGGCGCCACCACGTGCCCTCCGGCGAAGCCAATGACGGGCGCGGCCTGCACGGCGACCCGCCCCTGCACCTACGGCGGCAATAGCGGTTGCTTGTGCAATGACAGCAAGTGGCTCTGTAACTAGCCCATCTGCTGACATACGCTCGAGCTGACCGTCCCGCGCAGACCTAGCTTGGGCTGCGCGGGATACGGAGCGCGCTTTCGGCGCCAGCCCCGACCGCCCTTTGCTAGGCGCTCAACTCACTTCGTGCTGCACACGATAGCGCACGTCAGATCCCCCGGCGCGCAGCCGCAGGAACCGCGCTTGACTGCAGGCTTCGCCGCGGGTGCGGCCGTAGGGGCATCGCCGCTGCCCGCGGGCGGCTTCTTCGCCACGTAGCTGGCTCCGCCTCCGACCTTGTGCTGCACGACGGGCGCTGCGACCTTTGCGCTCGGCGCGGGCTCTTCCGCGACACCAGTCGCTGGCGGCGTGGCGGTGATCACCGCCGCTGGCGTAGGCGGAGCAGCCGGTACTGGGGCCGGCGCCAGCGCAACCGGCGGTGGCGGCGGAGCGGGCTTCAGGATGATCGCGGCGCCCACGATGGCGGCCGCCAGAACCACGCCAACGCCGATGTACAGGCCCGTCTTGCTCTTGCCGCCGGCGGTTGTTGGCCCCGGCTGGGCGGAGGCGGCGAAGCCGCCACCGAGCGGCGAGGCCACGCCCAACGGCGAGGCAATCCCGAGCGGTGAAGCCCCGACGAGCGGCGAAGAAAGGGCCAGCGCCGCTTCGTTCTTAGTGGCGGCTGCGGTTAGCGCTTTCAAGTCGATCAGCCCCGAGTCGTCGCGCGACGTGCCACTGATGGGGCGAGAAGACGGGCGCTGAGCCGCCATGGGGCTCGAGGCGGAGGTGAGCGCGCTGAGAGAAAACAGCACGGACGATTCGTTGCGTGCGCCCGTGCTCGACCCAGCGCCGGGCGGCGGCGCTGCCTGTCCGCCACCGTGCTCGGGCGCGCTCGTCATGACCTCGTCCTCACTTCCGGCTTGGTCGATGCCGCCAAACAAGTCCGCTGCGGCGCGGGCCGGTCGCGCCGCCGCACGGGATGCCGCGGCAGCGGGTGCCGCCCACGGCGACGGCGTGGCAGTGGCCGATTGCTTTGGCGCGGACCTGAGCGCGGCGGGAGCAGGGGCGGGCGCAGATAGGGCGTTCGTTGCGGAATGCAGCGCGTCCACGACCTCGTCCACCTCGCCGAGCGCTTTCCAATCTGCGAAGCCGTCCGCCCACAGGTAGGTCTCGACGTTGACCTGACCGCTGTTGTACGCGGCGACGATCTCGCCCACGGTCATGTTCCGCTGGTCTCCCTCGCCAAAGTCCACCGAGTAGGATGGACTGTTGGCATCCTGCTCGACGGCGCTGCCCGTGCTTACGTCCGGCGCTTCACCGGCCGCAGCGTACACGTTGGCGGGCGAAACCTTGCCATCGATAACAATCGTCGCCCCGCACTTGCGACACCGGATCTTGGCCAGACGGTCGTTTACTTTCTCGTCTGCAATCGAATACTTAGCTTGGCAAGCAGGACAGGAAATCTTCACAATCGGCCTCGCGGATACGCACTTCTGACGTGGGGGATATGGATGCGGGAAGGCGGAAAGCCTTCGGGTCCCAGAGCGCTAGCCCATTCAATGGCTGCGCTTCCGTTTTCAATTTCCGCCTCGGCCAAGCCGAGCGGACCTTCTTTTATCATTACTGGCGGAGATCGCTAGACCCCAGGTCACGTTCGCGGTTGGACCCGACTTCGGCGGGTCGCCTTTGGTGCGTAAATTCCGCGGACTCCAGCCCGAGTCCTCGATTCATCGGTTGGCGTGTCACACGCCCATGGCGAACAGCGCTAGGTCCAAGGCGTCCAGGCGCTCGGCAAGCTCCGGATTGTCACCATCTTCGCGTAGCGCGAGCATCAACTCTCGCTTGGCCGACCTGAGCTCCCCGGCGGAAATCAGCTGGTCGGCTCGGCTTGCGTAACGCGTGGCCGACGCGGTTCGGCACAGCTCGACCAATGACTCGGCGGCCGCACCCCCAGCGTCGCGGCGTGGGAGCTCTCTGACGCCGAGGCGGAGCTGGCCGGTAGCAAGCGCTAAGTCGTAGCATGATCGGAGCTCTGGGTGCGAGAGCACCCGATAACCCTCCGCGCCTCGCTGATAGACCTGACGCGAGAGCTCCGCCGAAGCCGCGTCCAGCTCCAGATGCGCGTCCGGGTGAAATGCCAACGCAAACTCATGAAAGGCTGATTTCAACGCGTCGTCATCGGCGATCTCGAGGACGCCGAGCAGCTCGTAGTAGTTCGAATCGTCCAGCGCCGCCGCCCACTCTCGCAAACGCTCGATCTCGCCTTCGTCGGCCGGCATGGGCATCGCTGAGCTACGCTTGCTGGGCGGCGTTGCGCTGAATCATGCGTGTGATCTCGCTGGCGTCGGGCAATGCGACCAAGCGCACCTGCGCGCTGGTCGCGCGGCCCGTCGCGAGCTCTTTCGCGCTTACGTTGAGCATGCCGTTGGTGTCGAGCGCAAAGCTCACATCGATCTGCACGCCGCCCCGCGGGGCCGGCGGGAGCCCGTACAGCTCGACCTCACCGAGCAGCGTGTTGTCGCCGAAGTGGCTGGATTCGCCCTGACTCACGCGTATCCGAACCAGCGTTTGATTGTCCGCCGCCGTAACGAACACGCGTGAGCGCTGACAGGGCACCTGCGTATTGCGCTCGATGATCGCGTCACAGAACCCATCCACCGTTTCGACCGCCAAAGTCAGGGGCGTGACGTCGATCAGCAGCGGGACGGGCGGATTCGAGCGCGCCACGCGCGCGGATTCGAAGCCGTGCGGCGCGAGCGCCTCGAGTGCCGTGGTATGCGCGAGCGGCCGCGGTATCGGCGGAGCCAAGGGGGGCGGGGGCAGGGGCGGCGTCGGCGGCGGAGCTATCACGGGCATGACCGCAAGCGGCGGCCTCGGCTGCCCGACCACGGGGTTGGACGAAACCGGGCTCGAGGGTTCCGGCGGCGAGGAGACGTGGGTGATTTCGTCCTCCGGCACCTCCGGTGTTGGCAGAGCTTGCTCGTCCGCCAGCGTCAGGGCCAACGCCGACTGAATGGGCGCGGACTCGAGCTCGACGAAGTCCCCATCGGCCAGCGCGGCGGCCACGCTCTCCTCGCGCCGCGCCGGCGGCGGGGTATGCGGCAGATAGCCGAACTTTTTCGCGAGCGGTTGCGCGTCGAGGGCAACCCTGTGGGTCGCGGCACTGCCGACGAGCGGCAAGTCGAGCTCATCGTTCAAGGCGTCGCGCGCCCTCTGAGCTTCGTTGGAAGCGCTGGTCAGCGTCGGCGCGGACGCTGCGCTCGCAGCGTCCGCGCCGAGCCCTGAGCCCGTCTTTACGCGTTGGCGCGGGCCCAGTCCGCCCAGGGTGCGGGGCGGATCATTGGACTGTCCCTTTCCCAGCACGCCCAGTGTGGAATCGGCGTTCACGGCGGGAGGCCGAAGCGACGATCCCGGTTGCAGCCCCGGCTGAGTCGCTTGTTGCGGCCGACCGAAGAATGGCTGTGTGCTGGGAATGTTGGGCGAGGTTTCGAAGAGCGCGCGCGCGCCGGGCGGCCGCATGCTGAGCCGGTTCCGCTCGGCGTCGCTCACGTTCGGTCGGGTAGCTCGAGCCGCTGGCAGGGGAGCGGGGGGAACCGTCACGCGACGTCTTTCCGCGCCGCTCAGAGCGGACGCCTGGATGGCGGCGCCGATGGCCACGACCTCGTCGGGATTGATGTTGGCCCGCAGCGGCCTTTTGAAAAATTCCTCGACGTGCCGGCGAACCAGGGGAATGCGCGTAGAACCGCCGACCAAGAGCACTTGATCGAAGTCGTTGGCCGACAAGCGCGCGATACCCATCGCCTCGCGACATACGTCGAATGTGCGGTCGACGATGGGCAGCGCGAGGCGCTCGATCTCGGCACGGGTCATCGAAAATTCGAAATTCACGGGCCGGCCGCCCGCGCCGTGGCCAACCTCGCTCAAGGTCAGGCGCGCCTCGGTGTCGGTCGAGAGTGAATGCTTGATGGTCTCCGCCGCGGCGCGGAGCCGCTCGAAAATCGAAAGCTCGGCCCGGGCGTCGATGCGATGCTGTGCGAGCAAAAGATCGCTCATGCGCTCGGCAATCGCCAAGTCGAGGTCGTCTCCACCCAGGAACGTGTTGCCCGCGGTCGCTAGCACTTCGAACACGTTATTCGACAGATCGAGCAACGTGACGTCGAAGGTGCCGCCACCGAAATCGTAAACGGCCACGCGCTCCGCGGCGGCTCGCCCGTAGCCGTAAGCGAGCGCGGCCGCCGTGGGCTCGTTCAAAATGCGCAGCACCTCCAAGCCCGCAACGCGCCCGGCAACCTTGGTCGCCGCGCGTTGCAAATCGTTGAAGTTTGCCGGGACGGTGATCACCGCGCGATCGACGATCGTGCCCAGCGCTGCTTCGGCCACGCTCCTGGCCTTCCGCAGCACGAACGCGCTGATCTCGGGCAGCGTGTACGTCTCGCCCCGGGCAACGACGAGCGAAGCCTGCCCGGGGCCTTCGCGCATCTCGAACGGAAATCGGGAGCGGGCGCGCCGCACCTCTTCAGACTCCCAACTGCGCCCGATCAAACGCTTGATAGAGTAAATCGTGTTTCGGGAATCGACGATCCGCCGTTCCTTGGCGGCGCGTCCGACGAGCACGCTGCCATTCGGGTGGAATGAGACGACCGAGGGGATCAGTACCTGCTGGTCCTCGTCCGTCAGGGCGGAGGCTTGTCCGTCGCGCACGACTGAGACGACCGTGTTCGTAGTACCGAGATCGATGCCGATGACCGTGGACATGACTTATTCAATGGTCGGCGACGCCGAGGGCGACCCGAGTGTTGCGAGCGTGCGGTCGTACCAAGCCTGCACTGTGCGTTCGAAGGGCCACATCCAGCCGTACTCCGGCCCGGTGAAGCGCGCGACGATGTGTGCGCGCAAACGTGGCGAGCGAGCGGCTTCTACACCGAGTAGCTCGGCCGTGGCGCGGAGCGTCTCTTCGTACGCCTCCCACTCGATGCGCGCTCGCCCGTACGCCAACCCCAGGGGGAAGATGGGCAGGAGGTACAGCGCCGTCATCAGCAGCCCGCCGTAGCGGCGCCTTTGCCGCAAGTGAACTCGCTCATGGCGGAGTAAGATCACACGATCCAGGTCGCTCATGCCATCCCACGGAGGGGGCACGAATAGCGTGTTGCCGATCACCGTATGGTAATGGGTGAGGTAGTGGCGCTGGCCACCTAGGGTGACGGCTTTCAAGGCCAGATCAATGGCGCGCGAGGGCCAATGCCCGCGCTTTGGCACAATCCGAAACGTTGGGAACTCGGCCCGAATCGTTTCGATGAAGCGACTCGTAAGCTCCATCAAGCCGCGGATGCTAGCGCGCTTCTTTGCAGGCTGCTGCATGACGCACCTGCCCAGGGACGGCCCTCGGGCCGGTCGCGCGCTAGCGGAACTGACTAGTGTCCCAAAACGTCTCCGTCTTTCAACGCGCGCCCATTGACCAGGTCGATCGCCCGAAGCTCCTTTCGCCCTTCGAGTTGTGCGCGACAGAGCTCGAAAGCCCCGTCGATGGTGCTCACCAGGACCTGCTTGTCGTACACGCTGACCCGGCCCGGCTCACCACCGGGCCTGGCGGGCAGCCAGCGCGCCTGAGCGACCTTGAGCGGCCGCCCGTTGAGCAGCGTGTGCGCGGAAGGGCGCGGCGAAAGTCCGCGGATCAGGTTGACCAGATCTCGGGACGTCTTCGAGAAGTTGAGCGCGCCGTCGGAGCGTTCGAGCGGAGGAGCGTAACTCGCCTGTTCGTGGCGCTGCGGCACCCCGTCGAGCTCGCCCTGCACGGCGTGTAGAAGCTCACTACGCACGAGCTCGGCGGCAGTGGTTGCGAGACGCTGGGCTAGCTCGCCAGCTGTCTCCGCATCGCCGATCGGGATTGCGCGCCGAGCGTAGACCGGCCCGGTATCGAGGCCTTCGTCCATCTGCATCAGGCAGACGCCCGTCTCGTGATCCCCATGTATGATTGACCAATTGATGGGCGCAGCACCGCGCCAACGCGGCAAGAGCGAGGCATGTAAGTTCATGCAACCGCGAATTGGTGCGCTGAGGACGGCGGGCGGCAGGATTCGCCCATAGGCCATCACCAGCGCTATGTCCGCGGCTCGCTCGCGCAGCCACTCGTCGAGATTCCCGGTCTTCACCTTGAGCGGTTGGTGGACGACTAGGCCCAGGTCGAGCGCGGCTTGCTTGACCGCCGGCGGCTGCAGCGTCAACCCGCGGCCCGCAGGCCGATCCGGTTGACAGACCACGCCAACGATCTCGGCAAATTCGGCCAGCGCGTGCAGCGCCGGAATCGCAATCGCAGGCGTCCCAAAAAACACGGCTCGCATACATGCGCCTATACCAGAAGCAGAGCTCCGATCTTCGGCTCGAACGGTCTGCCGGGGCTAGCGTGACCTACGGGTATGGTTAGGTTCTAAAACTGTAGACACTCCGGCGACGTTCCGGCCCGCCCCAGCGTACGCAAATTGAGGGTAGGTTTGGCCCGTCGCGAGTGACAAGATGGAGACCGACCATGAGTGAAAAGAAAAAGCCGTCGCCGCCTCCGCAGCCTCCGCCGCCAACCGAAGACGAGATCAAGTTCGGGGACGAACTAGCGGTTTTGCCAATTCGGAACGCTGTACTTTTCCCGGGCGCTGTCGCCCCGTTCGACGTTGGGCGTGAAAAATCGGTTGCCTTGGTCGAGGACGTTCATAACCTCTCGACGCCCGTGATCGCGATCTTCGCGCAGCGGGACCCGGCCACCGACGACCCCAGCGCAGATGACCTGTACCCGGTCGGTTGCGCCGCTCGCGTGCTGAAAGCACTCAAGCACAGCTCGGGCAATTACTCGCTAATATTGCAAGGGCTCACGCGGATTCGGTTGGACGCGGTCACCCAGACGGCGCCGTTTCTGCGTGCGAAAGTCACCCGTGTCGAGACACCCGCCACGGAGGATGTCGAGGCCGAGGCCTTGGCCATGAGCTTGCGAGACGTCGCCAAGCAAGTGATCCAGCTCATGCCCGAGTTGCCACGGGAAGCCGGCTCACTCATCGACTCGATCCAGGCGCCGGGCGCGCTCGCCGATCTGGTGGCGGCGAATTTGGACGCCCCGGTGGAAGAGAAAGCCCAGCTCATCGAAACCGTCGAGGTGAAGGAGCGCATCCGCAAGGTGCTGCGCCTACTCACCCGTCAGCTCGAGATCCTGAAGATGCGCGAGCGCATCAACAGCCAGATCAAAGAGGAGATGGGTAAGAACCAGCGCGAGTACGTGCTCCGCCAACAACTCAAGGCGATCAAAGAAGAGCTCGGCGAGGACGATGGCGATCAAGGCGACCTCGATGGGCTGGAAGAGCGCGTTGCAAAAGCCAACTTGCCGAGCGAGGCCGACAGCGTCGCCAAGAAGCAGCTGAAGCGTCTGCGTTCCATGCAGGTCGGCAGCGCCGAATACACGGTTGTTCGCACGTACCTCGATTGGATCCTCGATCTGCCCTGGTCCAACCAAACCGACGACAACATGGACATCGCCGAGGTGCGGCGCGTCCTCGACGAGGACCATTACGGCCTCGAGAAGGTCAAGAAGCGCATCGTCGAGTACCTGGCCGTGCGTAAGCTGAAGAAGGACAAAAAGGGTCCGATCTTGTGCCTGCTTGGCCCGCCCGGCGTCGGTAAGACCTCACTCGGTAAGAGCATCGCTCGCGCGCTCGGTCGCAAATTCGTACGCGTGTCCCTCGGCGGCGTGCACGACGAAGCAGCTATCCGCGGTCATCGTCGCACGTACGTCGGCGCCCTGCCGGGTCAAATCATCCAAGGCATGAAGAAGTCGGGCACCATCAATCCGGTGTTCATGATGGACGAGGTTGACAAAATCGGTCACGACTTCCGCGGCGACCCGAGCGCCGCCTTGCTGGAGGTGCTGGACCCGGAGCAGAACAACACCTTCGCCGATCACTACCTGGAGATCCCGTATGATCTCTCGAGCGTGATGTTCGTGGCGACCGCCAACATCGCCGATCCCATCCCGCCCCCTCTTCGGGATCGCATGGAGATCCTAGAGATCCCCGGCTACACCCGGCGGGAGAAGCTTGCCATTGCTCGCCAACACCTGATCCCGAAGCAGCTCGAGGAGCACGGCTTGAAGCCCGAGCAACTCACCATCACGGACGAGGCCGTGGAGGAGCTGATCGAGCACTACACCCGTGAAGCGGGGGTGCGTTCGCTCGAGCGTACGGTAGCGAGCGTGATCCGCGGCGTCGCGGTGAAGGTGGCGGAAGGCGACTTGACCGCGCGTACCATCAAGAACGAAGACGACCTGCGTGAGTTCTTGGGCGCGATCAAGTTCACGAGTGAGGTTGCCGAGCGCACGGAAGAAACCGGCGTAGCCACCGGCCTCGCGTGGACCAGCGTGGGCGGTGAAATTCTGTTCATCGAGTGCACGCGCATGTTCGGTACGGGCAAGTTGCAGCTCACCGGTCAGCTCGGTGAAGTGATGAAGGAAAGCGCGCACGCCGCCCTCAGCTACGTACGCACGAACGCCGAGAAATATGGCATTCCCAAGGACTTCCTCGAAAAGAGCGACGTGCACATTCACATCCCCGCCGGTGGGATGCCCAAAGACGGGCCGAGCGCGGGCATCACCATGTTCACGGCGCTCGTCTCGCTGCTCACCGGCATCCGGATTCGGCATGACGTAGCCATGACCGGGGAAATTTCCCTCCGGGGCCGGGTGCTGCCCATCGGCGGCCTGAAAGAGAAAACCCTGGCCGCACACCGCGCCGGCATCAAGCGCGTGCTCGTACCCGAGCGCAACAAGGCCGACTTGGACGAAGTGCCCAAGGAGGTGCGCGACGAGCTCGAGTTCGTGTTCGTGCACAAGCTGGATGAAGTCCTGGAAGCCGCGCTGGAGCGCATGCCGCAACCCAGCCAAGCCTACCTGGACGAAGTCGCCAAGCGCGAGGCCGCGCCGCAACCCAGCACGAACTAAGGTTCGCTCTGCGCGTGTTCAGGCCACCCACGGCATCGCGCACGAGGTCGGCTCGCTTCGCGGTCACCCTCACAGTCTGCCGCCCCGACCTGAAACGGTAAAAGCGCCCGAGAGCTCGCTCTCGGGCGCTTTCTTTTTGATGGTCAGTCAGCGCGACGGAGCGCGTCGCAGCCTTCGGCGTCGAGGCTGACTCAGGGCTTCAGGTGGGCGCGGTCGTCCAAATGCGGACGCCGCCGGCCATCCCTTCGACGTTGGTGAAAATCCTCACGTTGGCCGGGAGCTCTCCCTTGATGTGCTCGGCATTGCCGCCGCCCAAGTATAGAGTGTCGTAGTTGAAGATGGGCTCGAGCTGCTCGATCATTTCGAGCACGCGACGCGACCAGTGTTTTTTGCCGAGCTCGTTGAGCTGTGCGTCGCTCAGGCGCTCCTCGTAAGTCTGGTCTTTTTTCCAGGGCTGGTGACCGAGCTCGAGATTCGGAACCAGCCGGCCGTCGACGTACAAGCCTGCGCCAACGCCGGTGCCCAGCGTGAGCGCCAGCTCCACGCCTTTGCCGCTGATCACTCCATAGCCCTGCAAATCTGCATCATTCATGGCGCGTGCCGGTTTACCCGTGATGGCGGCCACGCGCTCTTGTAGGGGGAAATCGCGCCAATAGTCGTTGCCTAAGTTCGGTGCATTGATCGTAACTCCGCGTTTGACGATGCCCGGGAAGCCGACCGCGACGCGGTCGAACGCGGGCTGCGCTTGCACCATCGTCCGGATCACTTCCAGCACCGCCTCCGCGGTTGCCGGGTGCGGCGTGAGCGTGCGCGCCCGCTCGTTGATCGGCTTTGCGTCGGCGTCGAGCACGATCATCTTGATGCCAGTCCCGCCAATATCGATGGCCAAGGTACAGGCTCCCGGGTTTTCGTGCGCGCTTCGGGCGGCGCTTTGGCCCTCGCCCTGAGGCACGCTAACCGTGGCCACCGGCTCCGGGTTTTGCGTGGTGATGGCGGGGATGATGGGGTCGGTGCTTGCGGGCGGATTCGAGTCTGGGCTCGGCGGCGGCTCGGACGGCATGGCCCGTTCATACCACGAGCGCTCTTGAAGCGGCGCCAACGTGCGCAGCAACTAGTTGGCAACGAGGCCTTGCGATGCCCGAGTGCGCACCCAATCGCCCCTTGACCCGGCGCGGGGAGTCGCGCGACTGTCCTCGGCCAGCAATTCGGAGGCGACTCGGTGACTCAGGAACGCGAAAAATCCCCGGTACGGATCAGCTTGCTCGGGTGCGGAACCGTGGGCGGCGGGGTGCTGCGGCTGCTTCAGGAAAACAAAGACTTCTTGGGGCTGCGTGCCGGCGGCGAGATCGAGGTGACGCACGTGTTGGTGAAGAGCCCCAACAAACCGCGTGTTGCGGAGTGTAAAAAGGAGTGGCTCACCACCGACCCGGAGGTCATCTTCGGCGATCCGCGCGTGGACTTGGTGGTCGAGGTCATGGGCGGCGAGCAGCCGGCGTACGACTACATCCAACGTGCGATTGCCGCCGGCAAAGGCGTCGTCACTGCCAACAAACTGCTGATCGCCAAACACGGGCCGGAGCTCGTCGAGCAAGCCATCAAGAACCGCACCGATCTGGCCTTCGAGGCTTCGGTCGGCGGCGGCATCCCGATCATCCGTACGCTGCGCGAAGCGCTGGCCAGCGACTCGGTGGCCAGCGTGCACGGCATCCTAAACGGCACATGCAATTACATTCTCACGCGCATGCGCGAAGGCATGAGCTTCGGCGTCGCTTTGCAGCAAGCGCAGGAGCTCGGTTACGCCGAAGCTGATCCGACGCTCGACGTGGGCGGCCACGACGCCGCGCAGAAGCTGGTCGTGATGAGCATGCTGGCCTTCGGAGCGAGCGTAAATGCGGGCGAAATCATGGTCGAGGGCATCAGCGAGATCGAAGAGGTCGATCTGCAATTTGCCGATCGCTTCGGGTATCGCATCAAACACTTGGGCATCGGTTACGACCGCGGCGAGCGAGTGGAGCTCCGCGTGCACCCGGCATTGGTGCGCAAAAATAGCGTGCTGGCCAACGTGGACGGCGTGCTAAATGGCGTGTTCGTGGAAGGGCGCGCCCTCGGGCCCTGCCTGCTCGTGGGGCGCGGGGCGGGGGATATGCCGACCGCGGTCAGCGTCGTAGCCGACATCGTGGACGTCGCACGCTCCCGCATCGAGGGCCAACCGGGGCTTGCCACGCGCGGCATTCAGCTCAAGCACCGTCCGGTGATGCCGATCGAAGAAGTGGAAACGCGCTACTATCTGCGCTTTGCGGTGGGCGATCACCCGGGGGTCCTCGGGCACATCGCCTCCGCGCTGGGCGCGGAGAGCGTGAGCATCGAACAGATGGTGCAAGAGGGCCGGGCGCTCGAGGCCGACGACGCGGTGCCGGTGTGCATCATCACCCACCGCTGCCAGGAGGGCGCCGTGCGCCGCGCGCTAAAAGCGATCGAAAGCCAGGTTTTCCTCAAGGGCGCGCCGCGCATCCTGCGCATCGAGGACGTCTGACGGCCTTGCCCAGTACCAGGGGCGGCCCTCGAGATTCTGCTGCGCCCTTGGGTGTATTCGACTCTGGGCTCGGCGGGCTGACCGTTGCGCGCGCGCTGCTGAACGCATTGCCGAATGAGCGCATCGTTTATTTGGGTGATACGGCGCGGGTTCCGTACGGCACCCGTTCGGCGCAAACCGTGGTGCGTTATGCGCGCGGCTGTTCGGAGATCCTGCTCGAGCGCGGCGTGAAGGGCATCGTGGTGGCTTGCAACACGGTCAGCGCGGTGGCGATCGAGATCCTGCGCGCCGAGCTCGACCTGCCGATCATCGGCGTGATCGAACCGGGGGCGCGCGCCGCGCTGGCGGCGGTCCGAGCTTTGCCAGCGCTGCCGGAAAAGCTGCCGAAAATTGGTGTTTTGGGCACGACCGGGACCATCGCCTCCGGCGCTTACCCACGCGCCGTCGGCCAACTGTCCACGCGCTACGAGGTGGTGGCACTGCCGGCGCCACTCTTGGTGCCGCTCACCGAGGAGGGCTGGATCGAGGGTGAAGTGCCACGGCTTATCGTTCGTCGCTACCTCGAGCCGTTGATCGCCGCAGGCGCTTCGGTGGTCGTGCTCGGCTGCACGCATTTCCCATTATTGAAGAACATCATCGCCGAGGTCGCGGCGGAGCTTGCCGGGCATCCCGTGCCTATCGTCGACAGCGCGGAAGCCACGGCCGCCGTGGTCGCGGAGTGGATCGCGGACGAGCGGCTGGCCCCGAGCCTAGGCGAGCACACACCGGCCGCACGGCTCGAGCTCCTGGTTACCGATCTGCCGGCAAGCTTTTCCGTCGTTGCGAGTCGTTTTCTAGGCGCGGACGCAAGCCATGTCACACAGGTCGATTTGAACGCTAAATAGTGCGGGCACAGGCCCAAGAGCCGCGCAAGTGAGCTCGTCAATTCAGCCAACGGCCATCGGGACCGCGGCCTTTCTGGCCCTCTTCGCCAGGGCTACTCGGCTTCGCGCGGCCACCTTCGATTACTTTCAGCCGCGAGCGTTCGAGGCGCTTTTTGCGCTGCGCGGCTTCGCGCAGCACCTCCGCATCCAGACGATTGATGCGCAGCTTCAGCCAGTAACGACGGAGCGGAGATGGCGTGCCCCCACCCAAAAGCCAACCGACCAACGCGCCTCCAAACAGGGCGGGGATGCCCTCTGCCGGCGTCGCACGAAAAATCAGATAGAGCAGCGGAGCCGCGAGCACCATCAGGATCATGGTCCGCGGCGTGACCGGCAAGACTCCGTACAAGCGCACGACGGAGCCCCGATTGTTCAGCGCCCAAGCAACGGTTAGCCCACCCGAGGCCGCGAGCCCCCCGAACCAATAGGGGGCAGCCAGAAAGCGTGCGACGCTGGGCGGCAGGGCGAGGTCGAAAAGCACCTGCACGAGCGATGGGATCACCATCAGCCAGAGCAGCAAACGCGTGGTGCGCTTCGGGCCCCAGTCGCGCTCGAGCGGAACGGCGAAAAAGTACAGGGCCAAAATGACCCCGAACACGTGCCAGAATTGATCGGGCGCTTGCAGCACGGGCGCGGTCACGACCCGCCAAATCTGCCCGTGCAAAATGAGTAGCGTATTGCCGCAAAACAGCTCGAAGGCTTCGGCAGAGACGCCAGCCCAGTGCATACCTACGGCGAACGCTAGCCACAGCCCGCCCACCAAGCACATGGCCACGGTGACGACCTTGCCGGGGCGGGACAAACCAGGCGCGGCGTACTGCCCGGGGTAGTTCGGCATCTCGCCGGTACGGGATAGCTGCGCCCCGCCCCGCCCGCAAGGTTGGCGCCCGAATTTGGCCACACCCCGAGCGAGGCGCGTGCTCGCCATGGGTTTTGCCCGGCGTGCCTAGTGCTCGATAGGCTGAAGCCCGCGGCCGCAGTCATGCGGGGTCTGCGTCAGGCCTTCGTAGCTAACGATGCCATTCAGGGTGTCATCGGCGCCCGCGGCTCCGGCCCGGTCCTCGGTTACCACCGACGTGGCGCCGCCAAAGCTCACATACGTGCCGCCGTCCATCGTGGGGGACTCCGGGTAGGCGCCGCAGGTCGCGACCCAGCGCGGTGAGACCCGTTGCCCAGACACGCTGTCTTGCTGTAGTCGTGCTCCGGGCGCGGCTGGCTCGACCACAGCTTCGCGCGATTTGCCGCCGTTCGAAGTCTGACCCGCGGACGGTCTGTCATATCCGTCCACCTGCGCAAGGTAGCTACGCCCGGCGACGACGAAGGAGAAAGTGGCAGGGAGCAAGCAGGAGGTGGGCGGCGAGCTTGCTAGCTGATACCCAGGGTCGGGTACGGCCCCGCTGGCGAGCGGCGTCACATCGAACAGAGTTGCAACGTAGCTCTGCACTTGTCCTTTATCTTCGCCGCAGCCGAGGTTGCCCAAAAAATCGTCGGGCGAGACCGCGATCAACCTCGGCCGGGTGATCGTGGTGGTGTTGGTCGAGCTGCTACTGCAAGCGAGCGCAGCGAGCCCCGAGGTGAATCCAAGAACACCAATAAAATAAGAAGCGGCGCGCATCGGCCGGCTTCGTTTAGCACCGGCGCGTCGATATGTGCAGGCGTTTCCCCGCAGGGCGGCAAAACGCGGCGCTGGAGCGGCCACAGGACCGAATCACGCGCCGCCGGCACCGCTCGTATCGTCTGCGCCCGAGCTGCCGCCTTCACTCGAGCCTCCAGCTGCCGCGGTCGGCAGCAAGAAGGAACACTCTTCGGCATACTCGGGGTTTGCGACGATGTCGCACGCCTTTTTGGCACGCGGCGCGCTGACACTTACATTCTCGCAGTGGTCGAGCGCCGTGCTTGCGTCGGCCATGGCACAACTTCCTGCCGCCTGGATGGTGGCCACGCACGCCTTCAGCGCGGCCGTGCCCGGTGAGGCGACGGCCAGGCCGTGCAGGCATTGGTCGCGGTAGAAACGCTTACACTCGGGGACGTCACTCACGGTGCCGCAACTTAGCGCCGCGCTGCAGCGCGCCTGTTCGATCTCGCGGCACTCGTCGATGCCTTTGGCGTCGGTGCCGCAGCCAGCCGCGCTCGCTAGCGTGAAGGCGCAAACGCCCGAGAGCAGCGTGCAGGAGATGACGGACCATACGCTCATGCCTTGCCGGCTAGCACGCTTCGCTCATGCGGGGCGAGTTTCGCGCGGTGCTCGCGGGCAGCGCGCGCAGTTGGGCCGCGCGCGCCGGCACGCTACGCTCGGCCATGCCCTCTGCGATCGTGCTGTGTGCGGGTTTTGGCCGTCGCCTGCGCCCGCTCACCGATGAGCTTCCCAAGCCTCTCGTGCCGGTCGGCGATCGCTCGATCTTGGAGCACGCGCTCGAGCGCTTGAGCCGCTCGGGGTTCTCGGAAGTCGCCATCAACGTGCACCACTTGGCGGGCCAATTCGACGCGGCGCTTTCGCGCGTGCGCTCGCTCACGCGGCTTTGCGTCGTCACCGAGGGCGAGATCAAGGGCACGGCGGGCGGCGTTGCGGGAGCGCGCGGGGCGCTCGAGGGCGCTCCGGTCTTGGTCTGGAACGGAGATATCTTGGTCGATCCTCCGATTGACCAGCTTTTGGTGGGGACTGCGCCCAATTCTCTGTGCTTGAGCGTCGCTCCGCGTGCTTCGGGTGAGGGCACGGTGGGTCTGGACGAGCGCGGTCACATCGTCCGGCTGCGCGGCGAGCGTTTCGGAGACGAGGTGGAGGGAGGCGATTACGTCGGAGTTCTGGCGCTCGGCGCGGAGGTGCTGGCGGCCCTGCCCGAGCGTGGTTGCTTGGTCGGCGACGTCGCGTTGCCGCGCCTGCGTGCCGGCGCTGTCCTGACCAGCGCAAGGGTGAGCGGCCCTTGGACGGACGCCGGCGACCCATGTCGCCTATTGGACGCGAATCTGGCCTGGCTACGCGCACGCGGAGAGGCTGCCTTCGTGGCCGGCGGAGCAGAGGTCGCGCCCACGGTGAAGCTGTGGGAATGCGTGGTCGGCGCGGGCGCCCGCGTCTTGGGGCTGGGCGTGCTCGAACGCTGCCTCGTGTGCGCAGGAGCAACGGTAGAGGCGCCGCTGAGCGACGCTATAGTCGCGCCGAGCGGCCGAGTGATCCCTCGCCATGCTTGAGGAGCTGCGGGTCGACTTGTCGGCGGAGAGCGCTGACCCCGTGCGGCTGGCGCAGCGCCTGCGGGGCCGGCCGTGGGTCTCGCTGTGGTGGGGGAAGCAGGGGGCTCGCGCCTACTTGGCCTGCGACCCGGTCGAGCACAGCCACGCGCTCGACCCAGAGCCTGCGTTGCCGCTAGCAGCCGGCTCGCCCTTGGCGGCCACGCCGCGTTGGGTGGGGTTGCTGCCCTACGAATGCCGGCGCGACCTGGAGCGCGCGACCCACGGCGCCTTACGTCGCGCGCCGCACGTGGTCGAGCCGCACTGGCTGCGTTACTCCGCAGTCGCGGTGATCGAAGCGGGGGAGGTGCGTGTGGTGGGGGAGGACCGTCAGCTCGCCGAGGAGCTTGCAGCGCGACTCGGCGAGCCCGCGCCGACGACGCCGACCGTCGCCATGCGCGCGCGTGGCGCCTTCGAGGATCCGGCGCTGCATCGCGCGCGCATTCGCCGCGCGCTCGAACACGTGCGCTCAGGCGAGCTCTATCAGGTCAATTTGGCGCGCCGCTTCGAGCTCGAGGTGCGCGGAGCGGCGTGGGACGTGCTCGCGCGCTTGCTCGAGCGGGGCCGGCCGCCCTACGCCGCCGCCCTCTCCTGGGGGGACTTGGACGTAATCTCGCTGTCGCCGGAATTGTTCCTGAGTACGGACACTTCTGGGTCGATCTCGACGTCACCAATCAAGGGTACACGGCCGCGCACGGGGGACGCCGAGTCGGACGCGCAGCGCAGCCGTGAGCTCGAGCTGGATCCGAAAGAGCGAGCCGAGCTGACCATGGTGCTCGACGTGGAGCGGAACGATCTGGCGCGCCTCGCGCGCCCCGGCACAGTGAGCCTTGCCGTGCCGCCGCATGTCGAGCCACATGGCACGGTGCTGCACCGCGTCGCGACCCTACGGGCCGAGCTGCGCTCGGGGGTGACGCGTCACGAGCTCCTGCAGTGCATGTTGCCGAGCGGCAGCGTGACGGGGGCCCCGAAGGTGCGGGCCATGGACCTTATCGCCGAGCTCGAGCCCGAGCGGCGCGGCTTGTATACCGGTGCCTTCGGCTCGCTCGCCCACGACGGTAGCTTAGAGCTGGGCATGGCGATCCGGACGCTGACGGTCCGCGCCGGACAGGCCCACTATTGGGCCGGGGGCGGTATCGTCGCCGACAGCGATCCGGAGCGGGAAGTGCAGGAGACTTTGTGGAAGGCCGAGGCGCTGTTGGGCGTGCTCGCGCAGGCCAGCGGCGGGGCCTCGTCCCGTCGATAGGCGTTCGAAAACTGGGCCAATTTTCGAGCGCGGCGTATCCCTGTCGAACCGCATGACGTCGTCGAATCTCCGCGACTTGGAGCAAATCCAAGAAGAAGACCCGGGCGCGCGCTCGTCCAGCTCGTCTAGGCTCGGCGCCTTGCTCTTGGCATCCTTGGGCGGGGCCGCCCTCGTGACCGTGGCCGTGGTGATGGCCAAGCGCATCGGCCCGCCTGCCCGAGCGGAGCGCGATCCGCTTGCCGAGCTGGTGAGGAGCGCCAAAAATACGTCGACGCCCGCTGGACAACTAGACGGCCGAGACGTCACGTTTCCGGGCATTCTGAGCGACTCTCAGAAGCCTACCACCGCGTTGGCCGCCGTGAAGGACGAGCGCGGGCGGCTCGTTGAATTACCCGGCGCGGATCAGCCTTCCGCCATTCCGAGCTCGCCGCCTCCGCCGATGGATCGCTTACCCGTCGTGCCACTGCCAGTCGGCACCTTGCTTAGTGCGACGCCGGTGACGACCGACCCAAAAGATTCGCTGACGGTCATGGCGCAATCGGCATCCACCTTGGCGGAGGGGGCTTTGCTGGCGCCGTCGGGCATGGAAGGGGGCTACCAGCTGCAGGTGGCTAGCTACCGCGACCAAAGCGATGCCGACCGCTTGGTCGAGGACCTGCGCAAACGTGGCCACCGCGCCTTCCGTCAAGCGGCTTATGTACCCGACCGCGGCCTGTGGCAGCGCGTGCGCATCGGCCCGTTCAAAAGCAAATTCGAGGCCGCCGAGTACAAGGCCAAGTTCGAACGCGCCGAACGCCTGTCGCCATTCCTCGTTGATCCGGACAAGGTGAAGCAGGCCGAAGATCAGCGGGCGATGCGCATCGCCAAGGCCAAGAAGTATCGCCACATCATGGAGACTCCGCAATAATCCTCAGCAGCGGACGCGGTGCGGACCGGGCGCACCGCAAATCAGCAGGAATGCGGCAAGTGGTTGTCGTTCTCAGCCCTTGTTTTTTTTGGACAGCTGTTGGCGGACGGCTTGGCCGATGGCCGCGCTCACGTTCTTGCTCTTCGACAAGATGCGCAGGTCACTGTCGCGCAAGTGCGGGATCAGTCTCGTCGAAAAGGTGAGTGGTGTGCGCGGATTCATGACCAAGTTGATCTTGACCTGGTAGCTGCGCGTAAATTCGCGATTTAGCGCGATCTGCCGGAGCACGTCGTCGGACACCGCGCGGCTGGCGCTGATCTGCGCGGCCTCGTTCTCCCGCATCAATGGGCTCTTTACGGCTGCGGTTGCGACCAACCGATTCGGATCGCGCACGAGGATCAAGCGTTCTCCGGTGCTGCCCAGCGTGGCGGCACGGATCTTTTGGCTGACGGTCATTTGGGCAAGCTTGGCGTGGAGGGGCAATACTGCCTCCTTCACTTTCTCTGTGCCCTCGTCATCGACCTCGTGGGTATCGGGATTTTCGGCGTCGAGCTTGAGTTTTTCGCCAAGCAGGTTGGCTTCTTTGAACAGGATGTCGTCGAAGTACGGCTCCTCCGCCGGCTCCATGATGAGCTCATTCTTGATCGCTTGCGCGGCCTCGGCGAAGGCTGGGATCTTCAGCTCCAAGTTGTGTCGAACCGCGAGCTCGACCAAGCGATCCGCAGTCGACATGCGGACGCGCTTGTTCATGTAAAGCTTCTCGATCACGGTCGGGCTCTTCAGCATCAGCTCTTCATTGGTGGCGATGAGCTCGCCCGCGCGCTCGTCGGCGGCGTCCGCCATGAGCTCCAGAGCGCCGATCGAGATGCGCGGCATGCGCAGTAGGGCTGTCACCACCTCGTAATCGTTTGGGTAGGCCCGGCTTAGCTCGAGAATCACGCTGCCCGGCAGCTCGGCGGTAAGTGCACCGTGCAAGATGGGCGGCGGCAACTTGGCCAGCGTGGCGCGCGCTGTCTCGGCGAGCTTCGGGTCGTCGCTGAGTGCCAGCAGGCAGACGACGATCACGATGTCGCCCGGCTTCGCGCCAGGGATCACGCCTCGCGCGGCCATCAGCTTCATGGCCGCGGGCGCGCCCGCGGACAGCACACGCCGAGCGGCGGGCGGCAGCTTGTCGAGCTCGACGTCCACGGCTTGCGAGTCAGCTTGCATAACGGGGAGCGGGCAACCGTAGCAGCTCGCGCCGCCCGGGGTATGGTGATAATCTAGGGCCAAGAAACGCATTTTCACCGCAGAAGGAGCTCGAGAAGTCAGCATGGGCATCATGGATTTCGTCAAGGGCGGCGTGCAGCGGATGATGATCGCGCGCCCCGACTCGGAGAAGAGCAAGATCGTCTACAAGCACCCGGACCAGAACTTCCCGTTCTGGAGCCAGCTCACCGTAGACTCCGACGAGGTCGCGCTGTTCTTCAAGAACGGCAGTTACGTCGCGGCCCTAGGTAGCCAGGGCTCGCCTCACACGCTGCAGGCCGGCAACTACCCGTTCATCGGCAAGCTCATCGACTCGTTCACCGGCGGAAACTACTTCATCAGCGAGATTTTCTTCGTCACCACCCGTGACGTCTTCAATCAAGCATTCGGCGACCAGATTGGCTCCATGCGTGACCCGGAGCTGGACATTCGCGTCACCCCGCGCGCCTTCGGTACGTATTCGTTTCGCGTCGTAGACCCGGTCAAATTCGTGATTGGTTTCGTGGGCCAAGGCGGTGGCAACGTGGAACAAAGCATGAACTGGGTCCGGGACATGCTGTTCATGGGCCTGAAGTCCACGCTCAGCCGCCTGATCAAAGCGGGTGAATTGACGCTGATGGACGTGGGTGGCTGTGGCCCCGAAGTGGCTCGCGCTATCGTCAATGACTGTCCGGATCTATCGAGCATCGGTGTCCAAGTCACCGCTATCGCCAAGCTGAACATCAGCTTGAACGACGAAGACCAAAAGCGCGTCGATGAGATGCAGGATCAGATCGTGCAAGCCAAGATCGACGCTCGCAAGGCCAAGATCGGAATCTCGCAAGCGGAGGCTCGAGCCCAACAACGCCAATTCGAGCTCGATCAAGATTTCATGAATCGGCAGCGCTACGTGAACCAGATGGATGTCGGGCGGTACCAGCAGTACGCTCAGGCAGAGGCGACACTGGGCCTCGGCCAAGGCATGGCCAAAGGCGGGGACGCGACGGCTGCGGGCGGGTTGGCGTCAGGCATGGCCCTCGGCGCAGGCCTCAATTATGGAGCACGCCAAGCCGTGCCCTATGTTCCGGGTCCAAGCGCTCCGCCCGGCTACCCCCCGCCCGGCTATGTGCAGGCCTATCCGCCGCCTGGCTATGGCCCGCCTCCCGGCTACGCGCCGGCGGCGGGCGGCTACGGCCCTCCGCCCACTAGTCCCGGCGCGGCGCCATTGCGCTGCCCAGCGTGCGGCGCCGCGAATCCCGCGAGCGCGCGTTTCTGCGCTGAGTGTGGGCATCAGGTGGCACCGGGCTGAGCAAAGCCGCCGAGCTCGGCAAAACGCCAGCGGTCGGTGCTACATTTAGCGCTGCGCGAATCGTGGACGAAACGCTACTCCAATTCGGGCGCAGCTCGCTGGCTGCCGCTTCCAAGGTGACACCCTCGGGCCCGTTGCCGACGACGGTCTGCCCGCGCTGTGCGAACCACTTTTCGCCGGACGCTCGCTTCTGCCCGCTAGACGGTGAGCCGTTGCTCCCGGCGCCGGACTGGGACCCGGCGTTGGACCCGCTGATTGGAAGCGTCGTGGACGGCCGCTACGAGGTGCTGTCGGTGCTCGGGGAAGGCGGCATGGGCATCGTGTACGAGACCCGGCATCGCGCCCTGGGCAAACGGTTTGCCGTCAAAGCTCTGCGCAAAGACTTGGCGAGCGACCCCGAGATCTCTACGCGTTTCACCCAAGAGGCGCGCACCGCCGCTTCCGTTTCACACCCTGGGCTCGTGGAGATCACCGATTTCGGAACGCTAGCGAGTGGTCAGCCCTTCTTCGTGATGGAGCTTCTGGAGGGCCAGTCACTAGCGTCGATGATCCGGCGTGGCGGGCCGATCCCCGCCGCCCGCGCCGTCGACATCATTCGTCAAGTTGCCGAGGCGCTGAGCGCAGCGCACGAGCGTTCGATCATTCACCGCGATCTCAAGCCCGACAATATTCATATCTCGCCCGTCGAGGGCGGACGTGACCGCGTTACGATCGTCGACTTTGGTTTAGCCCGGGTCGTCGGCTCGAGTCGGCTGACGCGCGCAGGCATGGTGTTCGGCACGCCGCATTATATGAGCCCCGAGCAGGCAATGGGCGAGCTGACCGATCACCGTGCTGACGTATATGCGTTGGGTGTCGTGATGTACGAGATGTTCACCGGGCGCGTGCCGTTCGAGGCCGACAGCTACATGGGCGTGCTTACCAAACACATGTATGTGGTGCCCACACCGCCGAGCCATTTGCCTGGCACGCCGCAACTCGGAGCGCTCGAAACGATTTTACTGCGCTGCCTGGAAAAACAACCAGACCGTCGCTACGCGACGCTGCGCGAGCTCGTCGCGGATCTCGACCGCGTGTGGGTCGGTGCGAGCGAGCCCGCCGCATCCTCGGTCGGTGAGCGCCGGCCGGGGCCCTCGTTGTTAGCCGACCAATTGGAGGTCCCGAGCCACGAGGAGCTGTCGCTCCGCCTGGAACGCTCGATCGTGAAACGGATGCCTTGGGGGCTGTATAGTGTCATCGGGGCGCTGTTACTAACGGGCATCGGTAGCCTGTTGATCTGGCGTCCGTTCTCAGCGAGCTCCTTAGGCTCTTCGAAGGCCCCCGACAACGCCGACGCTCGCGGTGGTCCGGTTCAATCACCGGCGTCTTCGCTCGAAAGCACCCGGGTGGAGGCGGCTCCGGCCGCGGCGTTTCCGATGACGCGTGAGCTTGCAACGCCTTCGAACGCCCTCACCGCCGGCCCGCGCAATTCACATGCGTTGTTGCGAAAGACGACGCCGCGACCGACGCCCCAAAGCGCCGCGTCCCGGTCGAAGACTTCATCGGTTGGCTCCGAGATTGTCGATCCCTGGGCCAAGGCGAGGTCCCGGTGAGCAAAGTCACGGGCGCCCCGCGCCGTGTGCGCTATGGCTAGGAAGTGCATGCGCGGCCGCTCGTTGTCCGCGCCGACACGAAAGCAAATTGGTAGGCGCTCTGCACTCGAGCGTGGGCTTGACAGCGTGGCCCAAGCCCGAGACTCTTCGCCATAACTCGACGTGGGCTGAAGTCTCGTGGCAAAAAAGCAACTCCTTCTGGTCGATGCAGATCCTCGAAGCGTTCGGGTGCTCGAGGTCAGTCTGAAGAAAGCTGGCTACAGCGTGACGACGGCCACCGATGGCGCCGACGCGCTCGCCAAGATCGAGTTTTCGATTCCGGATCTGATCCTCAGCGACACGCGCTTGCCGCGGCTTGACGGCTACGAGCTCGTACGCCGTCTCAAGGAACATGCGGAGTTTGCGCAGCTCCCGGTCGTATTTTTGAGCAGCGAAAAGTCGGTCGAGGACAAGATTCGGGGGCTGGAGCTTGGCGTCGAAGATTATCTGACCAAACCGATCTTCGTGCGCGAGTTGATTGCGCGCGTGAATCTGCTTCTCGCGCGGCGCACACGCGAGAAGATGGCCACGGCCAGTATGCCCGGGAGTCGCCGTACGCGGCTGAGCGGCTCGCTCGAGGACATGGGCGTCGTCGATCTGTTGCAAACTTTCGAGGTCAGCCGGAAGAGCGGCGTGGCGCGCATCAGCGACGGCCGGCGCGAAACGCGTGTCTTCTTTCGAGACGGCAAGGTCGTAGACGCCGAGCTCGGGCAGCTACGCGGCGAAGAAGCCGTGTATCGCTCATTGATCTGGACCTCTGGAAGTTTCGAGGTGGATTTTGGCCCTGTGTCCAACGAGGACATCATCCCGACCTCCACTCAGGGCCTCTTGATGGAGGGCATGCGACGGGTTGACGAGTGGGGCAGGCTCTGTGAGCAGCTGCCGGCCATGAAGACGATCTTCGAGGTGGAGCATGAACAACTAGCTCAGCGGTTCAATGAGATTCCGGACGAGCTGAACGGCATTCTGAGGCTATTCGATGGCAACCGCACCCTGCTCGACGTGGTCGATGATTCGCCTTTCGAGGACCTCTCGACGTTGAGCACCATCACGAAGCTCTACTTCGAAGGGCTGCTCGCGCTCAGCAAAGTTGCGTCGAGCGACGGTCCGGTTTCGAGCGAAGTGGGCTCGCGTGTCGACACCGCGGCTTCCGATTCCAGTGCTGACTACGACGACGTGCGCGCGGATCCCAACGGCGACGCGCGGCTCCAAGTAAGCGACGTGGCCGCGCGGTCGTGGCGCCCTTCGGCGCCGCCCCTGTCTGCGCTTAGCGCGCTGCCCGATGCCATCGCCGGGCTCCGCCCCATGAATGGCGAGGCGGCGGAGCGCGGCGGGCGATCGCGGGTCGTCATGCCTTCGGTGCAGCAAGCGAGTGAGGCGCCCGTCGAGGCGTTCTCGGCGTTCGACTCGCGCGCGGCCCATCGCACGCATGCGGGGCTCGGACCACTGGTGCCGAAGGTCGCCCAGCTCGCGCTCGATGCTTCACGTTCCCCCACCAACCGAGATCCTCAAGATCCTCGAAACGGTGAGGGCAAGGTCATTCGTTTCCCCGACACGCGCACAGAGGGCGAGCTGGATCTACCGGGTATCGATGCGCCGCGTTCTGCACCTTCATCGGAGAACGCTTCAGAGAGGCCGAGCGCGGCCGAGGCCAGCGCGGAGGAGCCGCCCGAAGAAGACATCACGAAGCTCTCGGCGGAGACTGCGCCCGTCGCGGCGGTCAGGCACTCCGAGCCGAAAGCACAACCGGAGTGGCTAGCGGCGGCGTCGAAGGTCACCTCGAGGGCCGGGTCGCTTAAGCCAGTGGCGGATGAGGCAAGTAGGGCCGAGCCGGCGGCGCCCGCAAGCGATCCTTCTAGGACCATGAGAATCGGCTCGCCGAATCTGGCCGCCCCGCGCGAACTGGCGCCGTCAGAGGTGCACCATGTGGGCGCGATCGCGGGCGCGGCTGCGATCGCCGTCTCCGAGCCGCTATCCGCCGCATCGAGAGCAAGCTCGGATGCCGATTCGCCGCCATCCGAGGCTAGCTCGTCCGAGCTCGAACATCCCGCCTTCGGCGAGGACGTGCACGACGAGTTCTTCTCCGCAGGCGAAGCTGGAAGCTATGCGGACGACCAGCACGGCACGCACGATGATCACGACCAAGATCTGCGCGAGCCGAACGGCGCGCCGCGCATGCTCAGGCGCACGCCCGAGCAGGAAGCGCGGCGTGAGCGCAATATCAAATACGTGTCTCTCCTAGTCGGTCTCGGCTTGGCGATTCCATGCGTAGCACTCTGGCGAACACGCCATCAGGCCACGCCCGCCGAAGAGGCGCGGCCACCGGCTCGGCCGGTGCTCGCGCCCAAAGCGCCCGCGGCGCTCAACCCCAGTGCGGCGCCGCCAGCGGAGGCGGCGCCCGCCACGACGGAGATGACTTCGGCTCCAGCGAACAACGTTGCACCGGCAGACGCTCCACCGGCCGAGGCGCGTTCCCCGGCTCTTGTGCTGTCCGCATCCAAGCCAGTGCCGGTCTTGCCGCGAGAAATCAAGCCGAAGCCGCCAAGCGCGGCAAGCAAATCGGCGACAGGCGAGGCACCGCGCAAACCCAAACTTGCGCCCAGCGAACCTCCGCGCGTGGATGCGCCGGCGCCTCCGGCTGCCTCGCCCGGTGAAAAGCCGCCCACGGCCGCATTCCCGTTGTGATTAGTTGCGAGCGCTCGTCGGCACGCCCGCGGAACGGTCGATACGACGAAACCCGAGCCCACGTGAGCTCGGCGGACCCAGACGTGAGCCTTCGTTAGCGGGCCTCTCCGCGTGTTCTCGATCCGCTGACGCGGGAGCCGCGCTGCGCATCGCTCCCACCGCTGGCAATCCGTTGGCACAACCCGCGAGTAGCGAGCACACGAGCAGCGAGGTCGTGATTCTCATCCCGTGACGCTAGACGCTGTGGGCCGTGGCGGCCAAATTCGTGAGGAACGCGCCACCGCTAAAACCGTGCCCGCCGTTCGTCGCTCAAGAAGCGGCGCACGATGCGCACGATCTCGCGAGGGCGTTCCTCGTGCGGGGAATGACCCGAGTCCAGCAACTCGAAGCCGCAGCCGCGGATCTCTCGCGACAGGCGCTGGCCCAAGCTTGCCGGCCAAACGCGGTCGTGCCGACCCCAGATCACCAACGTCGGCGCTTGGATACGCGGGGTCTGGGCGACGATCCCGCGCGTATCCACCGTCGCGCGCAAGGTCGCGAGCGCGCTGCTGCGAGCTGCTGGTGCGTTGAACGCGTCGAAGTAGCGGTCGATACGCGGCGCGGCAATGCTCGAGGTCGGCCCGAACACGGTCTCCTGAAAGTGCCGACGAAACAAGCCGCGCCCCCAGAGCTGCTTGAGCACGAGGCCGCCTACGAATGGCAAGAGCGCAAGCTCGCCGTAGCGTCCCGCGCCGCTCTCGTAACAGAGTGCATCGATCAGGATTAGCCGAGATACGAGCTCCGGGTGCCGGGCCGCGAGTGTGAGCGCTACGGCGCCGCCGAGCGCATGGCCCACGACAGCCGCAGGGCCGAGCTCGAGCCCCGCGTAAAGGTCGGCGATAGCCTCGGCAAAGGCCTCGATGCCGTACGGGAAGCGGCTGGGTGGCGGCTTCTCGCTCGCGCCGAAGCCGGGCAGATCGGGCGCGACGACACGAAAGCTCTCCGCGAGCTCGGGCATGATCAGGTCCCAGCTCCTGTGATCCACGAACAGCCCGTGAATCAAAATCACGGTCGGACCGCTGCCCGCCTCCGCCACGCGCAATCGAACGCCGCTTGCGGTCACGTCGCGGTGTACCGGACCGGGCATCCGGGGCAGGACGCTACCACAATCCTTGGCCCGAGCCGTGGCGCCAGAAAGCGCGAAACCGGTCGCCGGCCGCAACCGATCGAAGACGGTGACCGATCTCGTCCCGCGCAGCCGTACCGATCACTACGTGCTCGTGCGCCCGCTCGGCCGCGGGGGCACTTCCGAAACTTGGCTTGCGCGCCGCGAGGGCGGTTTGTTCCCCGACGAGGTGTGCATCAAGCGCTCGCTCCGCCACCTGCACCGCGTCGAACGCCGAGCGCTGCTCGAGGAAGCGCGCTTACTGGCACGCATTCGCCACGGCAACGTGGTGCAACTCCTAGACGCGCTGGAAAACGAAGCCGGCGAAGTTTTTCTGGCCCTCGAGCTCGTGCGAGGCATGGATCTGCGCGTGCTCTCGCGTACGCTCGGCCAACGTGGACGGACCTTGCGTCCGGCCGTAGTGGCGGCCATCGGCATGTACCTGTGCCGCGCCTTGGCCGCGGCACAGCGCGCGGTTTCGGGCGGCATCGTGCATCGCGATGTCACCCCGCACAACGTGCTCGTATCGCGCGAGGGGGAGGTCAAGCTCGCAGACTTCGGTATCGCCCGCGCTTTCGATCGCGAGTCATGGACGCGCACCGGGCTGATCAAAGGTAAGACCGGCTTTTTTTCGCCGGAACAGTTACGGGGCGACGTGCTCGACGTGCGCTCTGACTTGTTCGCAGTGGGAGTGATCTTGTACGAGCTCTTGGTCGGGCATCGGCCGTTGTTCGAGCAGCCCAAGGACTTGGGCGCGTGCATCGCCGAATACTGCGTCGGACTCACCCGGCTAGGCCCGGCCATTCCACTCGGTTTGATCGACGCCGTCGCTTCCTTGCTCGCGGTGGAGCGCTCCGACCGCCCCGCGAGCGCAGACATCGCCGCGCGCCTGTTATCGAGCTTCACCGATGAGCAGCGCGCCATCGACGAGCTGCGCCAGACACTGAGCGACGTGGCGAGCCCTCGCTGCAGCTTATCGAAGTGACACCTCGCGGGTACGCGCACAGGAGTTTCGGAGGCGCCTCGCTCGCGCGCGTAGCGCGCTCGCCCCAGAGTCGTCAAAACACCGACACGGTTGACGCGCGCGGAGTGTCGCGCGCGTTTCGCGTGGCGAAGCGCTTGCCATGCGCAGCGCAGCCAAATGTGTGTGGTTCCGTGTGGGCATGGACGAGTTATCAGCTCCATGGACATTCCATTGAATATGACAATGAATGTCATAGGTCGGATCGCAAACAGCTTGCATGGGGCGTTCGCGTCTTATGCCCAAATATTTGCAGATAAAGTCCTTTGGGCGTTCCACTGAATAGAATATATTCGCACGCGCTGGGAGATGGGCCGCGAGTGGTCCCGCAGCGTGCTTCGGAACCAACGTGATCGACGAAACCACCCTCGGCCAGCTCGAACGTAAGCATCCGAGCGGGCTCACATCGGTGGAAATTTTGGACGTGTTTGCGCAGCACGATGTAGCGATGAGCGAAGCGACGCTACGTAAATACGTGCAGCTCGGTCTGTTGCCGCGCAGCGTGCGCGTAGGTCGCAAAGGCAAGCACCAGGGATCACAGGGTCTGTATCCGGTGAGCGTGGTGCGTCAAATTTTACGGATCAAGCAGATGATGTCGGAGAGTTACACCATCGAGCAGATTCAACGCGAATTTTTGTTCATCCGAAATGACGTGGAGCAACTCGAGCAGATGCTGACGCGCATCTTCAAAAAGCTCGAGGCTGTGCTCAAAGAGCGCAAACAAGAGCGCTCCGCGCAAGCCGTGCATCGAGACGTACTGGACGCGCGCGGTATCAGCAAAGACTTGATGGCACGACTGGTCGCCATCGAAGACAAGCTCACGAAGAGGACGAGGCTGGAGAGCGTCGCGGCATCCTGAGCCAAGCTCGAAATGCCGAAAACCCTGGACTTAGTTCAGGTTTAGACGCGCACGGAATGGGACATTGCGACTAGCAGGTCCGAATGACGACCAAGATCGTCATTTTACGACAGTCGCAATCGAGTGGAACGCTAATTTTTAAGACAGACGATGCCGCGCGGCCAGGCAGGGTCCGATCGCGAACGGTTTCGTGCGCGCACTCAACGACGGCATAGGACAACTGGAGGCAGCCATGGAGTCGAAAAAGCTCGGCACGGTGGAAAATTCGATGCTCGAACCACCCAAACTTTTGATCGATGGCGCGACGGCGTTCGCGCAAGACGAGGAGATCACGCGCGAGCAGCGTCGCTCGCGTCGCAAGCGCGACGTGCGCGCGCGCACGATCAGCGTCAAGCGCATGACGAAGCGCGATCTCCAAATCGGCAAGTTGCTGTATCCGGAGACGGACTACTACAAGCCGGCGGCCCGCGCCGAGTGCATAGAGGGCCCGCGACCGTGTCCCTACGTGTCTTGCAAGCATCATCTGTTCATCGATGTCTCGCCACGCACTGGCGCAATTAAATTGAACTTTCCGGACTTGGAAGTCTGGGAGTTGGGCGAGTCCTGCGCGCTCGACATCTCCGACCGCGGCGGCACCACTTTGGAAGACGTTGGAGCGATCATGAACCTGACCCGAGAACGCATTCGCCAAGTCGAAGTCAAAGCCTTAGCCAAGCTGGAAGCTCTGCGCGACATGTCTTTCCTGCGTGATTTCGTGGACGAAGGCCCGGTTGGCAAGCGACGTCTGCCCCAGTTATCGAAGGCTGACATGGTCGGCACCAAGTACGACGACGCCGACGAAGACGAGGTCGACAGCGCGGAGGTCGAAGAAGCCGAGCTCGAAAAGAAGCACCGCGGTCCGGTTGCGGTATTGGAAATTTGAGCCGCCCGCGCGACGCCGAGCTGTAGCCGGGCGCGGCGTCCGAATTGCGAGCTCAGCCGCGTACGTCGCGCACGACGCGCAGAAAGTTTTGGCCCAGCAATTTTTTAATCGCGCGCTCGGGGAGGCCGCGCGCCAGCAAAGCTGCGACGAGCCGCGGCAGCTCCAGGCACGTCGGCATGTCACGCGGGGTAATGATCGAGCCGTCCCAGTCGCTGCCTAGTGCGGGCGTATCTTCGCCCGCAACGCGAAACACGTGCTCGAGGTGGCGCGCCACCGTATCGACGCGGCCCGCCCACGGCAAATCCCCGAGGAAAGGCGCGTGGTACATGATGCCGACGACACCTCCGGAGCGCGCGACCGCTCGGATTTGCGAGTCGTCCAAATTGCGCCAGTGGCGATGCACGCCGGAGACACCAGTGTGGGTGACCAGAAACGGAATTTGCTTCGCGTGGGCGTCGCAGGCGGCCCAAAATCCGCGTTCACTGATGTGTGCGAGGTCCACGAGCACGCGCCGTTCGTTCAACAGCTCGACCACCTTTCCGCCAAACGCGCTGAGCCCCGTATCCCGCGCCCGCAGTGGCGAGCTGGTCGAGCCGATGCGTGAGCTCGACAGGTGCACGAGGGTGATGCGCAGCACCCGTCCATCGCACAGGCGGGAGAGGTCCGCGAGGCTAACGTCGAGCGCATTGCCGCCCTGCACACCGATGAACGCCGCGTGTTTTTTCTCGGCTCGAGCCGCGTCGTACTCGCTAGCACTGGTTACGACTCGAAAACGTTCCTGGACGAGCTCGAAGGTGCGCGTGAGCTCGTTCAGGTTCTGTTCGAAGGCGCGCGCGCGGTCGCCCGCCTCACGAAACGGATTCGTGGTGATGACCCAGGTGGCCCCGCTGATTTCCGCCTCTAATATGCGAGGAAAGTCGACCTGGCCCAGCAGCGCCCCCCACAGCGGAGGCCGATGACGCTTAGTCAGATCGTAACCCAGGGTGCGCTGCCAGATGAAGGAATCGATGTGCAGATCGATGACGTCGCTCTCGCGGTACAGCTCGATCGCCGCCGTCGGAATTCCGAGCTCGCGAGCCCAGTCTTCCGAAGGTTTCACAGCCCCTTCGGTACGTTGTCGAGGTCGATGGAGCCGAGCGCGTATCGGATCAATGCACTGCGGTTGGCCTTGGTCAGTCCGCGCGCCTTTAGGCTGTCGACCATGGTGTCGAGCCGTTTCAGATCCTCCGTGTACATGGAGATACAGATCACTTTGTAGTGGGTAGGCTTGTCCGGCGCGGGCTCGCCTGCGTAAAGCACCTTGGGCCGCTCCTCCGCGCTGGGCGCGTAGAAGCTCGAGCTCAGGACGCCCTCGACCTCGTCGGCATCCAGAACTTTTCGGGCCGCCTGACGTAATTCGTTGCGATCGCTCATCACCCCACACCTTTGGCTAAGCTCGCTTGGTCGCGAGACGTTTCAACGTGCAGCAACCGTTCGATGACACGCCAATAATCGTGGGCGGCGCTCGAACTCGGCGCGTACTCGAACAGGGTTTTGCCCACGGAGGGCGCTTCTTTGACCTTGATCGCGAAATGGATCGGATCCAGGCAAATGTCTTTGAAATTTTTCTTGAGCGTGTCCAACGCTTCGTTGCAAATGCGCGCACGGCTGTCGAATAGCGTCGGCAGCACGCCCCAAAAGTTTACGGGGTGATTCAGGATCTTGTTGACGTGCTTCACGGTGCGAAGCACCTGCCGGATGCCGATCAAGGACAGGTAATCACAGGCCACCGGGCACAGCACCGCGTCGGCCGCTACCAACGCGTTTTGATTCAACAACGAAAGGCTCGGCGAGCAATCGATGATGATGTAATCGTAGCTCTCGCGGGCTCGCGCCAGGCGCGCTGCCATCACCCGGTCGCGGTTGCGTTGTCCCGCTATGTACAGCTCCGCGGCGGCGAGCGTCTCGTTGGCCACGATCACGTCGAGGCCGGTGCGGGCGGTGACCCGGGCCTGCTCGAAGGGCAAGCCCATCACCAGCACGTGGTAGAGAGATCGTTCTGCCTCGAGGCCGAGAGATGCGCCGACATTGCCCTGACCGTCGGCGTCGATCAGCAGCACGCGAGCGCCGCGAGAAGCAAGTCCAGCTGCCACGTGGACAGCCGTCGTGGTCTTCCCCGTGCCCCCCTTGTGATTGAACACGGCCAGGACCTGCGGCGCCGAATTGGGCCGGCTCGGGCTGGCCAATGGCGGCGGTTGCTCGATGGGGCGCAGCTCCACCACGGGCGCCACGGGGGCGGGCGCAGGCTCCTCATGCTCGATGGCGTAGGATGGGTCGAGCAGTTGCCCAAGGCGTACCGAGCGCACGCCGGATAGGACCCGCGTGCGGCATTCAGCGCTGCACGCGTAATGGCGTCGGCCGCCGGTGAAGAGCACTTGCGACGCCAGCTCGACCTCGAAGCGCGTCGCACAGGCGTCGCACGCGACAGCCCCGTCCGTGCGTTCCCGGTGGCTGGCCTCCAAGCAGCGTTGCGAGCAGTAATATTCGAACCGACTTTGCGGCATACCGCTCTCGTCGGGCTCGCGCCGCTCCTCCATCTGATAGCGGAAGTGGAGCTCGAACTCGTTGTTACAAGTGCTGCAGGTGCGATTGATGACAATCATGTGGACCGCGCTTCCTGTTATCGAAGTGCGTTCCAGCGGATGTCATGGAGGGCGAGCGCGGGCCAAATTCGCGGTAAGCGACGGCTCGAGAAGCGGCGTTAAAGGCAACGACTCAAGTTATCGATTCACTTCGAGAATTTTACATTCATCGGGCACAAACTTTCGGCGCGCGCGCTCAGTGCCGAAAGTGCCGAAAGCCGGTGAAAATCATGGCCATCCCGGCTTCATCAGCGGCTTTGATCACGTCGTCGTCTTTCTTGCTACCCCCCGGTTGGGCGACGGCCGTGATGCCGGCGCGGGCCGCGGCCTGTAGGCCGTCCGGGAATGGGAAATAAGCGTCCGACGCCAGGACCGAGCCCCTGGCGTGGTCGGCGGCTTTTTCACAAGCCACTTGTACGGCCGTGACGCGCGCCGTCTGCCCACCGCCGATCCCGACGGTCGCGTAGATACCGGGGCTGCGACCGGGCGCGGCGAGGACGATGGCGTTGCTCTTCACGTGCTTGCACACGGCCCAAGCGAATTCCAACGCCGACAGCTCGAGCGCGCTGGGCGTGCGCCGGGTGACGACGCGACCTTTCTGCACCTCGCCGAAGCCCGTTGCGTCGCGGTCTTGTACGGCGAATCCGCCGCCCACACGCTTGAACTGGAGGGCCTCGTGTTCGCGCCCGAGCCAGCCGTTGGTCGTGATCAAGCGTAGCTGCGCTTTGCTGCGGAGTTTCTGTAGGGCGCCGGCGGCAAAGCCAGGGGCGATGATGCACTCCAAGAAGGTCTCACTCAAGATGGCCGCCGTCGCGTCGTCTACCTCGTGATTGAGGGCGACGATGCCGCCAAAGGCACTCATGGAGTCTGCGTCGCGGGCGGCGCGGTACGCGTCCGCCAGGGTTGGACCGGTGGCCACCCCGCATGGGCTCGTGTGTTTCACCACGACCGCAGCGGGATTTTCGAACTCGCGCACCGCGTCGAGCGCTGCCTCCAGATCGACCAGGTTATTGAAGCTCAACTCTTTGGCCCCGCTGCCGACGCTGTCGACCGTCGAAAGTGAGCCGGCGAGCGCGTCGCGCTCTCGATAGAATGCGCCCGTCTGGTGGGGATTTTCGCCGTAGCGAAGACCATAGGCCTTTTCCAAGGGCAGGGTCAGATAACGCGGAAAGCCATCCCCTTCGCCGCGCGCGGTGAGCCAGCCGCTGATGGCGCCATCGTACGCCGCGGTGTGCGCAAACACTTTGCCAGCTAAGCGTTCGCGCGTCGCCCCGCTGACCTCCCCGTTTCTTTCGATTTCGGCCAGAACGGCGGGGTAGTCTTTGGGATCGCAGATCACGGTCACCCGCTGGTGGTTCTTGGCGGCAGAACGCAGCATGCTCGGCCCGCCGATGTCGATGTTCTCGATCAACTCTTCGGCGGTTGCTCCGGGCCGGCGCAACGTTTGTTCGAAGGGGTACAGGTTTACGACGACGAGATCGATCGGCTGCGCGCCGAGCCGCGCCAAGTCTGCGTCGTCGGTGCCAGTACGCGACAAGAGCGCGCCGTGGATGCGCGGGTGCAGGGTCTTGACCCGGCCGCCCATGACTTCCGGTGACTCAGTGTAACTTTCGACCGTCTGCACCGGGATACCTGCCTCATGCAGTGCGGCGAAGGTGCCGCCGGTCGACAGCAGGGCTACGTTGCGCGCGGCTAGCGCGCGCGCAAATTCGACCAAGCCGGATTTGTCAGAGACGGAAAGCAGCGCGCGGCGGATGGGGCTTGCCATTGTGGGGCCGGTATCGCCAAGGGCATCTGCCGTCAATCGAAGGCTGCGTTGACCTAAAAAAACCTGTGTACTCACCGTGGGTCATGGCGAGCACCGCGGCAAATGAGCCGGATTCGTATGTTTCGTACCGCTCGCGTACGGTGCGCGGGGCTATGTACGTGGCAGCGGCCGGACCCTGCACCACGGCCAAAGACGACGCGGACTACGTACCCTCTCAGCCCGGCGCCGTGCAGCCCGATACCACGGCTGCACAGCTCAGCGCGTGAGCCGCCCGCTACTGACCCGGGCCGAAGGCAAGGCGCGCTCGGGGCTCGGCTGTAAAGACGCGTGCGCCAAGCTCTACGAGGGCCTAACGAGCTGTGACGCCTTCGAGCCGAGCCCATGCTGATCACGGCCCGGCGACCTGCAGCGAAGGCGGCCAGGGTGGTGAGGGCGGCAGCAGTGACGTGGCGCCCGGCCCGGACGACGTGGGCGGCGGCCGGGCACTCACTACCGCAGGCGCTGGCGGCTGAGCACCATGCGCGCTCAGACGGCGATTTTGGCCCAAAACTCGTTCAAATCCTGAGGCATCGGCGCCGTGACTTGCAACGCTTCGCCCGTTATGGCGTGACGCATGCGGTAGATGTGCGCGTGGAGCGCGTGATGGGGCAGCTCGAGCAGTAGAACGTCGTCGGTGCTGAGGGCATCGTCGGCGGCGCGCGCAAGCAAGCGTTCATCGGGTCCGTACAGCTTATCGCCGACAATCGGGCAACCGAGGTGCGATAAATGCACGCGGATCTGATGTTGACGACCCGTGTGGAGCGCGCACTCCACCCAGGCGTAGCCGCCGCGTGTATGTTTCACGGTCAAGCTCGTCCGCGCCGTCAATCCGGTATCTGGAGGTGCCACCCGCATTTTCACGCGCAGAGGATTGCCGATATCGGGTTCGATCGGCACATCCACCATGCCATCCGGGGGGACGCCGCGCGTGAGCGCGAGGTAGATCTTTTCGACGCCGCGCTGATCGTCACTTTCTCGGGAAAGGGATCGCTCCTCCAGCTTGCGTTTGAATGCGCGTTCCGACTCGAGCGAGCGTGCAAGTAGCAAGATGCCGCTCGTCTCGCGATCCAAGCGATGGATCAACGCCAAGAACTCGTCGGGGCGCTCTGCCCGCAGCCGCTTGATGACCGTGTTTCGATGATGGCGCGCGGTCGGATGTACGGTCACGAGCGGGGGCTTATCGATCACCAGTAGGTGCGCGTCCTGGTACAGAATTGGGAGCGGCGCTTGCCCGCTCGTGTCCTCGAAAGGCAACCGCCAGAGAGCGATGCATTCGTCGGCGCGCACCCGTTCGCTCGGCCGGCGCGGGCGGCCCGACACGGAGTAGGCGCCCCGTTTGACCATGGCGCATGCGCGGGTGCGGCTCGTACTGCGCAGTTGTGATTGAACGAAGCGGTCTAGGCGCATTCCGGCAAGCTCGGCCGGGACGCGCAGCACGCGCAAGATCGCGCCCTCGGGCATGCCGTCTGGACGGACGACGGCGTCCTCGTCGAGCGGCCGATTCACACCTTGCCGCGCCGGATCTCGGTGCCTACGCCGAGGTCGGTGAAAATCTCGAGCAGGAGCGCGTGCAAACGGCGCCCGTCGATGATGTGCACTTTTTCGACCCCGCCGTTCACTGCATCCAGCGCGCAGCGCACCTTGGGGATCATGCCGCCGGTGATCACGTTGCCGGCGATCAGCTCTTCGGCTTCCGCCGAGCCCAGCGAGCTCAGCCGCTCGCCCGTGGCGGTCTTTACGCCATCGACGTCGGTCATCAGCACGAGCTTGGCGGCGTTCAGTGCACTGGCGATGCTGCCGGCAGCCGTGTCCGCATTCACGTTCAACGAATGGCCATCCTTGTCCACGGCGATGGGCGCGATCACCGGGATGAACCCCGAGCTGATCAGATTTTCCAAGATGCCCGCTTCGACGTGCGAAACCTCGCCCACGCGGCCCAGATCGACCAGCACCGGTTCGCCGCGCGCATCCTTGGCTCGCACCTTTTCCAGGCGCGTGCCGCGCATGAAGCGGTCGTCCTTGCCCGACAGGCCGACGGCTCGCCCGCCATGCTGGCAGATCATGCCCACGATCTCTTGATTGACGCCACCGCCGAGCACCATCTCCACTACATCCATCGTGGCGTCGTCGGTCACCCGCAGGCCGCCGCTGAAGGTCGAAGCAATACCCACGCGATCGAGCATTTGATTGATCTGCGGGCCTCCACCGTGCACCACCACGACGCGGATTCCAACGTAGCGAAGCAGGCACACGTCGCGCGCAAAGCTTTCCTTCAAGGCTTCGTCGACCATGGCGTGGCCACCGTATTTCACGACGAAAGTGCGCTGGTGGAAGCGCCGAATGTAAGGCAGCGCCTCGTGCAAAACCTGGGCTTTTTCGACGAGCTCGTCCATCCGCGGCGAACGGTAGCAACATGTGTCCCCATAGCCACTCAAAACCGGCCGTGGTACACGCGGAACCATGGATATCCTGCTGGCCCTGGCAGAACTTGCCCCGTACACGCGGGAAACCGAAGCGTCGGATTCGACAGCCGCTCTGGTCAAGGCCCTACGTCAGCTCGGCCACAAAGTCACGGTTGCTTCACCGCGCACGCCGGGCTTCGAAGCCAGCGGGCTCTTAGCGGCGCGCCGGCTAACGCCGCTCACGCTGCATGACGGTCGCGAAGTGAACGTGCTGGACGCGCAGCTTTCATCCGGCGCGGACCTCGTGCTGTTCGACCTGCCCGGCCTGTTCGATCGCGAGGGGATATACGGCCTGGCCGGCCAGGACTACCCAGATAACGCGGCGCGTTTCGCGAGCTTCGGCAAGGCCGTGGCCGCGCTCGTCGAGCAACGCGCTGAGCAAGGCAAGGCGGTAGACGTTGTGCATGCGCACGACGCGGTGGCGAGCCTCGTCCCGCTCGCCATGCGCAGTCAGCGCGTGCCGGTCGTGTTCACGATTCACGACATCGAGCGCCGTGCGGAATTTCCGGAAAGCGCGCGGGATTCGCTCGGCTTTGGAGATACATCGTCGCTGGCCGCCGCGGGCGGGCTGTCCGGCCTTGCATCGGCTTTATCTTTGGCCGCGGCCGTGACCACGGTCTCGGCACGTTACGCGCAAGAGATCTTGGAACCGGCGCGCTCCGGCGCACTCGCGGCCTTGCTTCTGGCCCTGCCGGAGCCGGTGCTCGGCATTCCCGGGGGCGTCGATTACGCGACCTGCAATCCGGCCACGGACACCGCGCTCGAAAGCCGCTTCGATGCCGAGGATCCCTCGAACAAAGGCCGTTCCAAGCTCGCCGCGCTGAAAAAGCTCGAGCTCGAGCTGGAGCTCGATCGCCCGTTGCTCGTTTTCTTGGGGGACCTCGGTCGTGAAGCGGGCGCTGACACGTTGCTTCAGGCTCTACCGGAGATCATGAAGCTCGACCTGGGGCTAGTGCTCGCAAACACGGGCCCCGCTTCGGCGGCCGAGCGCTTCCAGACGGTCGCACGCGATTATTCGGGAGACCTCGCGTGCGTATCGAACGTGGGCGATCGCTTCGCGCGCCAGCTCTACGCCGCCGCAGATTTGGCGCTGGTTTTGGCCACCGGTGGTCCCGGGGGCAATCGACAGCTGTTCGCGCAACGCTATGGCGCCGTGCCGATCGCCTATGCATCCGGTGGTCTCGTGGACGCGATCGTGGACGCCGATGCGGGGCTAGAGACCGGGACGGGGTTCTTGTTCGATGTGCTGGAGCCCGAGGCGCTGCTTGGCGCGCTCTCCAGGGCGTTTTCGGCATACGGTAACCCGGCTTTCGCGCGCCTACGGCGCCGAGTGATGCGCTTGGATCTTGCTTGGGACCGCGCCGCACGCCGTTACGCCCAAGTTTACCGCAAGCTAGTGCAGCGCCTATGAGCCTCACGTGAGGTCTTTGGACGACGAAGCACTACTCGCCATTGAGGCGAGGGGCGCGGCGGCACAGAGGTCGAGCGCGCGCTCGAGCCAGCGGACGCGCCAAGTGATGGCGAACAACACCGCGAGCTGGTGTACGCCAAAAGCGAGCGCGATTGTTGCAGCTGAACCGTTACCGACGTTCAATCGGGTCATCAGCCACGCTGCCGTCAGGTACGCGAAGGCACTCGCCGCAGCGCTCGCGTAGGAGCCGCCGAGCACGGCGAGTGGTTGCCCGCGCAGCACCGTAAGCGCGTGGATGAGCGCGGACCGCCCGCCGAGGTCGCGCTCGACCACGGCCGCACGGGCCAGATCCAACACGCTATTGACCCAGAGCAGGGTCAACGCTCCGAGCGCGACGAGCCCGAGCGGGGCCACGGTCAGAGCTCGCTCATCGGCTGCATGTAGCGCTGATCTCAGCGCGGCCTCGCCCAAGCTGATGGCAACGAGCAGCCCGCCTTGCGTTAGCCAAGCGACCGCTCCAAGCCAACAAAATCTCGGAAAAACAGCAAATGATCGAGCCGCGCGCGCGCGAAAATTTCGCTCGCCACCGCATAGCATGTCGAGCGCGCACGCGAGCGGTGCGAGCTCGAGCACTAGCGTCAGGGCCGTCAGTAAGAGCGCGGTCTTCAGCGCCGAGGCGAACCACGGTGCGCCGACGCGGATCAGCTCCAATAGCATCAGTGCGTCCGGTCGAAAGAGCACGGCGTCGCGATCCGGTCCGTTGCCGATGCCGGTTGCTTCGACCGCGCTCAGCATCGGGTATGCAACGAGCAACGCCAGCAAGGTGCGTGACACCCAAAGCAACACGCTGGCGCCGGCGGTCGATAATCTCGCCCGCTTCGATTCGCTCATGGTCCAAGAGTTCCCAGAAGCAGCTCAGCGGCGAACAAGCCACGCTCGAACACACGCGGCAGGCGCACGGTTTTCGTGGTGAGCCAATTATTGGTCAGGTCGTCATCGAGCAAGATCCGCTGCTCTGGATCTACGCTGACCCCAACGAGCTCGGACGGCCCGGCGTAATCGACGTCGTGGGTGAAACCGCGGCCGTCCCAGTGGCGGTATTGCCGCGAGCCGTCCTCGCACACGAGCTCGATGTCGACGGGAAACTGCAAGGCGCCATGGCGATAGATCACCACGCGCCCCACGTACTTCCCCGCCGCGTGCGGCGGGTCGGGCTTTTTCTGTTTGCGCCCGCTCGGGCCGTCGAAGACGCCCGCATCGCTGGGCGCGGGCGCACTCGAGACGTCGCGCACGAGGTAGTCTACGGTACCGCGCGCCAACAGCGCGCTGCTCAAAACCGTCGCTGCTTCGGGGCCGAGCTCCTCTTGCATCACGCTCGAAAAATCATTCGGGCTCGGGTGCAGGAAACGAAATTTTCGGGCGTAGCTGCCGACAGCGTGCAGCATGCGGCGCTCGCCGTAGACCCTGCCCATGGTTTGCAGCACCGTGGCCGTGCGGCTGTACACGAGCGCTCCCAAGTTGCGAAACGTGGCGAAATCTGCCGCCCCCTGAGCGACGGGCTCGTCCGCGCCGCGGTCGGCAGAAGTCGCGCGATTGACTGCACTCGAGCTCGCGCTCAGGCCCCAACCGTCGAACACCGACCCGGGGCCGTAGAAAGACTCCATCGCTTCCGCTTCCGCGTAGCTATTCAGGCCTTCATCCAAGAACGGCGAAGCGTGCTCGTTACTGGCGAGTAGACCATAAAACCATTGATGACCCAGCTCGTGGATCGTCACCACCTCGATGAAACGACCGCCGCCGAGCGTCGCGTACCAAGGGCCGCCGGTGGTGATCAGAGTCGGATACTCCATGCCCCCCACATTTCCGGCCGCCTCCGGCGGATGAACCAAGGTCAAGGTCGGGTAGGGGTAGGGGCCGTAGAGGGCGTTGAAGTGGGGCAACGCCAATCGCACGCTCGCTAGCTCGGCTTCTGCGTTGGTGTCGTGATGCGGCGGATAGAGCACGCGCACGTCCACGCCGGCAATTCGCTCGCTCCGCGTCTGAAATTCATCCCAGGCAGTCCACGCGAAGTCGTGCACGTTTTCGGCCAGATAACGCTGGCGCGTGCGACCCGAAGCGTGTGTTTCGGAAGCGAGCTTGCCCGTGGCGCCAACGGCAAACGCTTCCGGGACGTCAATCGTCACATCGTAGTCGCCGAAGTCTGCGTAAAATTCGCTGAGCGGGTTGAAGGCAAAGTGCGCAAAGGTACCGTTCGGTTCGAGCCGTGCAAGCTTCGGAAACCATTGACCCAAAAAGTGGAAGCGACCCGCGTACCCCATGCGCTCGACGACCTCGGGCAGCTGGTCCTCGAACTCGATCGTCAAGTCCAAGCTCTGGTCCGGAGCGAGCGGCGCGACGAGCGGCAAGCGAAGATCCGTTTCGTCGGCGGGGTCGTTCGGGCTATGGCGGTCTCGACTCGGCCACAGGTCAATCCCTTCCGCTCCTGCGAGCGACACCTTTTTGATGTCTATGTAGCCGTACTCGTGGGCCTTGTCTCCACTTCTGCCTGCGCCGAAGGGGGAGCGCAAAAACAAGGTTTTATCGTTCTTGAATGCGTTCAAATACAGATGAAACCAGAGCTCGTTCAGGCTCGCCGTCGAGCGATTGACGAAGTGGACCGTCTCGCGACCGCTCAGGCGATGCTTGATGGGGTCGAGCGTCGCGTCGATGGTGTACGACGCAACCTTTGGCGCTCCGTTGCGCAGCGCTGCGTCACTCGGGAACAGCGGCGTCAGGACGGGCTCGGCGGTTGCCGCCCGCGCCCGGTGGGGCCGCTCACTCGGCGCGCTCGCGAGCGCGATCAGAACGACGACCGACAGTCCACTGAACAAGCCGCCGATCAGTAGGTCGATGGCTGCACGTTGCATGTCCGTCGAGCTCGCGGCGGCTCAGCCGAGCGCGATCACGCGTTGTTCCATGAGCTGGAACACGATGCGGAGCGCGTCCAGCCGGGTCATGCCGCTGATGTCGAGCAGCTGGTCGAGGGTTATCCGGTCGTCCACCAACGACAGCAAAAAGCCCGCGCGATGGTCTAACGTGAGCCAGCGTATCTGATCGGCCGGTACGGCGATCGACACGACTTGATCGGGCGAGCCCAGACGCGCCGAATACATTTGAGTGAGCACTTCGCGGCAGCTCCGCACGTAGCGCGGCGCCTCCAAGTCATCGGGATGCGCGTCCAAGATGCCTTCCGCGATCACCAGCGCCCCGCTGAAATCGCCCATCGCATAGCGATCTTTCATCTCAGCAAGCGAGCTCGACGCCGCGTCGGTGAACGCGCCGGGCGAACCCAGGTCATCGAAATACAACTCCAGATCCAGATCGCGCGCGCCTTGGCTCGGGGGCAGCGCTGGTGGGCGGCTATCTAGCGTGAAATATTGCTCTGGGTCCAGTAACCGCTCCGTGATCGCCGCGATCGTATCTCCGGGAATGGGAATCGGAATGCGACTGTCGTTCACCGACTCCATCACGCGCTGAACGTAGAGATCCGGGGGTAAATCCGGGATCACGGTGACGCGGTCGAATTCGTTCATCGGGTCGTCCAGATCGAGCCCCGGAACGGTCTCGGTCTCGTCGTCCCAGCTCTCGAGCGGGGCGTCGTCGGGCGGCGTCGAGCTCCGATGCACGTTCATGCTAGGCCTATCGTTCGTGCTCATGCCGGTTTTCTCGATCGTCGTGCGGAGAGGCGCTTAGCCGCGCGAGACGACTCCCTTGAACATCCGCTGCGTCCGCGACAGCTGATCGACCTGCTCCTTCACCAACCCGGTGTCCTTGGAGTCGATGGCGGAGCGCGTCCGTTCGACCGTCGTGCGCGCCTTGGCGATCGCGTCACGACCGAAGTCCGCCGAGCCTACGACTCGCTCGATCTCGGGGAAAAGACGTTCTATCTCCGCAATCAATGTTTCGGCCTCTTGCTTGGCCGCCTCGAAGTGCTCGTCCACCCGGCGCTCGACTAGATAATCCTGGGCGTTGGTCATCATGTTCTTGATCTCGTCCTGGGTGAGGCCACTGGTCGCGGTCACCTGAATCGACTGCGCTTGACCATTTTCCATGTCCTTGGCGTGGACGCTGACGATGCCGTCGGTGTTGATCTCGAACGTGACCTCGATTTCCACGTGGCCCTTGGGTGCGCGCCGTAGTCCGGTCAATATGAACTCGCCTAGGAGCTCGTTCTCGTCCGCGCGCTTGCTCTCCCCCTGCATGACCAGGATCTTCACCGCCGTCTGGTCGTCGCGGCTGGTGGTAAAGACCTTGGTTCGGCTGGTGGGCACCGTCGTATTTTGGGGGATCAGCTCTTCGAAGTTACTGCCGAAGGTCATGATGCCGAGCGCGTGCGGCGTCACGTCCAATAGGATCATGTCTCGACGATCCTGAACCAGGGCAGCGCCTTGAATAGCGGCGCCCATGGCCACGACCTCGTCCGGGTGCACGCTCTTGTTCGGCTCTCGGCCGAAGTAACCGGTGACCGCGGTCTGCACCGCCGGCATGCGGGTCATACCGCCGACCAGGATCACGTCTTCGACCTCGCTCACATCGAGCTTGGCGTCCGCGAGCGCCTGCTTACAGATGTCGACCGTGCGCTCGACCAGATCCTCGGTCAGCTTTTCGAGGGTGGGGCGCGCCAAAGTGCGCTGCAAGTGCAGCGCCTCGTTCCGGCCAGTGGAGATGATGAAGGGCAAATTGATTTCGGTCTCGCGCACGCCCGACAGCTCGCACTTGGCTTTTTCGGCAGCGTCACGCAAGCGCTGCAGAGCCATGCGGTCTTGGCGCAAGTCGATGCCGTGATCGTCCTGGAAGCCGGTGACCAACCAGTCGATGATGCGAGCGTCGAAGTCCTCACCGCCCAGGAAAGTGTCGCCGGTGGTGCTGATGACCTTGAATACGCCGTGCGCGCCGATCTCCAAAATGCTGACGTCGAAGGTCCCGCCGCCCAGGTCATAGACCGCGACCGTGCGATCCATGTCCTTCCCGTAACCGTACGCCAGAGAAGCTGCGGTTGGTTCGTTGATGATTCGAATCACGTCCAAACCGGCGATCGCGCCCGCGTCTTTGGTGGCCTGGCGCTGGTTGTCGTTGAAGTAGGCCGGAACGGTGACGACCGCCTTCTTCACGGGTTCGCCCAAATAGTCTTCGGCGACGATCTTCATTTCCTGCAAGACCATCGAGCTGACTTCGGGCACCGAGAACGTCTTGTCTCGGAGCTTGATACGAACGTCCGCGTGCGGGCCCTCGACGATCGTGTAGCTCGAGGTCATGATGGCATTTTTGACCTGGGGCGAGTTCCACTTACGGCCGATCAAGCGTTTGGCCGCGTACACGGTGTTCTCGGCATTGGTGATGGCCTGACGCTTGGCGATGTGGCCCACCAGCCGCTTACCCGCCTCGGTCACGGCCACTACGCTGGGCGTAGTCTTATAACCGCCGCGGTTTGGGATCACGACCGGCGTGTCGCCCTCCAAAATCGCGACGCAGGAATTCGTCGTTCCAAGATCGATGCCGATTACTCGCTCCATATTGAGCCTTTCTCATCACCGGGCAGTCGAGCTTCAAGCCTCGCCGCGTTTGAGCCGACGTATCCAGTCTCGGATAGTATCATCCTTGGGCGCCAGCGTCGCGGCGCGCTCGAACTCGGCGAGCCCACTCTGCTTCATGCCCGCGGCCACGTAGATTCGAGCCAGCGTCACCCGCGCTTGGGCTTCATCGCACGACGGGTCTCGGCTAAGGCTCGCTTGCCCGACCAGCGCCACCGCCTTTCGCGCGTAATCTCCCGCGATTCGCAAGTCGCCCTGGGCCATCATCGTGCAGTAGGCAGCGCGTTCGAAGGTTCGGGCGTGGGGGCTGCCGAGTGTCGCTCGCCCGTACGAGCGTGCGGCGTCTGCCAAGCGCCCCTCGCGCTCTTCGTATTGGGCTTGAGCGAGGTAATGATCGGCGAGCAGGACCGTGGCTTCGGTTTGTGCTTCCTGCAGGCGTGCGCTGATCTCGGCGTTGTCGGGGACCAGGCTTGTCGCGATGCGCAAACCATTGACCGCGGACAGCGGGTCCTTGTTCGAGAGTGAAACGCGAGCATCGAGCAGGTAGCGCTCGGCGCGCTGCTCACGCGCCCGCGTGATACGCTGCTCGTAGCGTCGCTTCAGCCCGTCCCCGGCGCGCTCGCGGGCGTCCACGCTGATCGGCGGCGGCGGAACCGTGGGAGCGATCGACGAACGCGCGGGCGCCGCGCCCGATACGTGACGTCCGCCCAATTTTCTGGCGAGCGCGCGCTTGCGCGCCTCGGGGTCGAGCGACGGCACGCGCGGCTCCCAGCCCGAAATGGGCCCAGGAACGAGGGACCCCGGCGCGGGCGAATTGCGGCGTGGGCCGGGGGCCAGGCTTGCCTGCTCCGCCGCGCGCGCTTCGTCTTCGATCTGACGTTGGATGGCCTGGACACGGGCCTGCACCGCCGCAGCTGCGTGGCTCGGGTCGAGCTCGCGGGTCTTGTCGAGCGAGGCCAAGTAAGCGTCATATTCGGCGCGCGGGCCTGCACGCGTGATGGCATCGTAAGCTTCCGTCAGGCGCGCGAACACTCTCTCCAGCTTCGGCTTGAAGGAACCGAGATTTTTCCCGAAGTAGCGGTCGGGGTGAAAGACGTTCACCACTTCGTAATACGCGTTCTTGATCGCTTTCTTGTCGGCGCGCGGATCGACCTTCAGGAGCTGATAGTGGCTCAGGCTGTCGAGGTGATGGAAAGCCTCCAAGATGACGCGCTTGCGCTCGACGCTCAGGTCCACCGCCTCGTCGAGCTCCTGGAGCTCGTACAGCGCGGCCGCCGGATGGTGCGGTTCGGCCTCGCCGCTCGATTCGATGATGGGGCCGAGCCGGAGCGGGAGCGAAACGGTCGGTGCGGGACGTGGGGCGCGCATCGATTCGCCGAGGCGCGGTGGATCGAAGTGGACGGCGCCGAGGCGCGTGAGCGCGGTCAGGGTGGACGAGACCGCGCTTTCCTCTAACCCGGCCGCCTCAGCGATTTCGAGCTCCGTCGTGAGCCCATCCACGCGCGACAGGACAAAGGCCTCCGCCGGCCCAATCGGCAAGGCGCGCAGGTCGATGCCGTCTACCAGGCGAGGCACGCGCTTTTGAAGAGGGGTCATGGGCACGTGAATCCCCTACTGGAACGGCCGCAAGTGTATCTGCCCCTTGGTTTTTTCTGCAATGAACGAATAGATTCATAACGCGGCGCGTTAGGGCGGGCTCGAGGCAGCCGGTCCCGGGATGGCTTTTCCGGCATCTACCGGCGGAGGAGCGCTATTTTCAAGCACCACGGACTGTATAGCCATGGCCTGTTCGAGCAATACGATGGCGCGCTGCTTGGCCGCTTCCACCCCGCCGGCGTGGGTTGCCTCCAGGGCTTTGGCTCGCCGCTCTTCGACTAGCCCCTCGGTCTCCAACAAGTGACCGCGGAAGTACGTGGCGTCCCGCGCGTTCTCTAGGCCCGCCTCCACGTCGGCCACGGCTTGATCGAACGCGCCCAGCCGACTCCGCAGGTCCGCCAACCGCGCGCGGGTATCCGCGAGCACCTCGCGGACTTCGGGCGCGAGGCCGCCCGGCGCGGGCGCCTTCGGTCGTGGGCCGGTGACGAGCTCCGCCAGAGGCGAAACCGCGGCAGCGAGATCGCCTTCGCTCTCGTGGGCGTCGGCCAGATGGTGAGCGGCGCGCGCCCGGCTCAGAAAGGCGAGCAATACCGGATCGATTGGGGCGCCCGCAGCTTGCGCGCTGCAGCGCTCGCTGTCGCTCGGCGCGGCTCGGTTGCAACCGAGCACGAGAGCGCAGCCGAGCGCAACGCGGCAGGCGGCCCACGCGCACTTCATCGCACGCCCCACAAAGCGTACCGGTTATCCCGCAGCTCGCGGGCACGCAAGCCGGCGATGCGATCGATCCGCGCCGAAGCTGGCTCGGCAAATGCAGCTCGAAAGAGGGGCGCGGTACTGCGGGACTGGGCCAAAGCCAGGGCCGGCAGGTCGGGCGCGGGGGCTCGCGACCGGCGCGCGGTCACCGCCAACACCAGCGCGGCGGCAGCGGCGAAGCCGGCAAGCGCGCCGCCAAAGCGAATGTAGCTCCACCTCGACGTCCTCCCCCCGCTTTGCGCAGACGGAAGGGCGGCCGGAGGGGCGGGCTTGCGAGCGACAGCGTTCGGCGCATGGGCGGCGGCCACCGCTCGCGCCAAATCCAAATCCAAATGGTTGCCATCGCTTGCGAGCGCTCGCCGCAGTCGCTCTCCTTCTGTTACCTCGTCTGCGCTAGCAGGTGCGAAAGGATCTTCGAACGCAGCTTGCAGTAGCCGCTCGTGCCGTGCGCGATCCAGCTCGAGCGGAGCGAGGGCGTTACGCAGCAGCTCGATCAGGCGCTGCTCATCCGGCGCGTCGAGGCCGGCAAGCTCGGGCTGATCGCGGTCGGTTTTGCGAGCGCTCATGGCTCGTTCACTCCGTCCGCGAGGGCTTTGCGCAACGCCGCCATGGCCCGATGCAGTACCACGTCGAAGGTCGCCACGCTGACGCCGAGCGCGAGCGCGGCCTGCTCGCGGCTGCGTTCCTCGAGTATCCTAAACCGAATCGCGTCCGCGTAGCGCGGATTGATACGTCCGAGCAGCTCGCGCACGCGTTCTCTGGCGCAATTCAAATCGTGGCGCTCGAGCTCATCGGCTTCGCGAGCATCGCGTTCGGAGTGTTCCAGCTCGTGTTCCACGTCCGCTGGCTCGAAGAGAAGCTCTCGTTTCCGCGATCGAATCAGGTCTAGTGCCACGCGCAGTGCGACCACACGCAGCCAAGGATACACACCGACCGCCTGCCAGGTGAACTGTTCGAAGCGCTCCAACACCTTGACGTACGTGCGAGACAAGGCGTCCTCGGCGGCGCCCGCGCTGCCCAGCCGCGGTAAAAGAACGCTGCGGTACAAGCGCGGCCCGTGTTTACGCAGGATCGTGCCGAGCGCGTCGCGCTCTCCGGCCTGAGCGCGCTCGACCAAGGCGCGTTCGGCATCGAGCTCGGCCGAGTCGTCCACCGCCGGCACTTTACACAGGTGCTCGGGCCGCTTCTGCCCCGCGCCGACGTCGGCGCTTTTGCCCGCGAGCGGCCCGAAAGACGACCGCGGCTCGAAGGCGAGACTCAGGCTGCCGGTCACCGAAGGAGAACGCGCGACCTGGCGCCTGCCTTACGGCGTGCGCGAAATTGCTTGCAACGCAGGGCTGGAAGGCCGAAGACCGGCGCGAAATGCCGACGCAGGCCACGCTCTGCCCCTTCTGCCGTGGGCTCAATTCTGGTGGCGAGACGCGCTGTTACCGGTGCGGCCGGCCGCTGCCGGGCCGCCTTTCGTCCGGCGCGCTGGGGCTCGTGCAGGGCGTCTTGGGCGGCGAAGCCCCAATGACGCGGCTGTTCATCGGCTTGTGTTTGGTCGTGTTCGCACTTTGCTTCGCGAGCGATCGCCGGCTGCCATTTTTTTCGGGTCAGTTTTCGATGTCGACGACGCTGCGCTTCGGCGCGCTCGTGGGCTCCCTCGGCGCGGCTCAACCGTGGCGCTACTTGGCGGCGGTCTTCGTGCATTACAATGTGCTGCATGTCGGCATGAATGCCTGGTCGCTGCGTGCGGTCGGACCGGCCGCGGAGCGTCAGTTCGGAAAGGCCCGCTTCGTGCTGCTGTTCGTGCTCTCTGGCGTGCTCGGCTTCGTAGTCAGTGATCACTGGTACGGAGGGATGAGCCCGCCCACCGCGGGGGCGAGCGGGGCGATTTTCGGTACGTTCGGCTCCGTGCTGGGCGTTGCCTTCGCGCGCCGCGATCCGAACTGGAAACAGATCCTGGTTCAGAACGCGGTCAGCCTGCTGATCCTGGGCTTGGCCTTTCCGGTCAACAACGCGGCGCATGCGGGCGGGCTCGCCACAGGTGCGGTGCTTGGCTTCGCTTTCACCAAAGAATCACGCAAACTAAAGCTCGACCTGCCGTTTGCGCTGCTCGCTGGGCTTTTGGTGCTGCTTTGCGTGGGTAGCGTGGTGCTGTCGGCGACCTCACCCGTCTGGCGTAGCGTGCGCGCTCGGGAAGACAGCCAGGAATACTAGTTTCGCAAACTGCGGAAGCCGGTGCCCGTCCGACGAGCGTAACCGTCTCCGGGTGCGCTGAACGCGAGCGCCCTCCGGAGCCCTGCTCAGTTGCTTGACGCCGTCGCGCTCAACGCGCCGGACACGGCCGCGCTGTCGCTGGCGATATCGAGCTGTCCGACCCAACTGCCCTTCAAGCCCGTGACCTCGCCCGTGTCACCAACCTCCGCGGCACCCGCCGCGGTGACGCTGAGCCGAGCGACGGAGGCACCGGAGGCGTCGCGAGCGCGTTGCAAGAGCCCGTTGATCGCGTTCGCGCAGGTGGCGAGCGCGCAGGCGGCGTCGCAGCTGCCATACACGACCGCCCCGGGGGTGGTGCCATGCGCGAGCAGGGTCTTGGACACGAGCGCGCAGTCCACGCTTTGAGTTAGGGCGCCTTGCAGGCTCGTCTGCGTGGGGAATTCGAGCAGGGCGGGCGCGACGGCGAGGGCGGTGACCAGGCGCGAAGGAACCCAGCTGAGCTCGCTGCCGACCAGTAAGGTGTCGCTCGAGTCCGCCGACCAGCTACTCTGGAAGGTGCTTGGAACCCCCGCGTCCGCGGGCGGAACATGGGCCACGCTCGTGAGATCGAACTCTGTGCCGCTTGCCTGGTCGCTCAGTTGACCAAAAAAGGTGTCCGGCGAATGGAAGCTCGCAACGCCAGCGTTCAGCCAACGCTCCGTCGGCTCGCGCAAGCGGCTGACCGCGCCGCGCCCGAACGCGGCGGTGAGCGCTGCTTCCCAGCCTTGCGCCTGTCGCGCCAACCCGAATGCGTCTCGGCTCGCTGCGTTCGTCGCGTCGTGCATGGCGTCCAACAACGCTTGGACGTCGTTGGCGGAGTTTCCGACGAGCGCGTCTTCGGCGGCGGTCACGCTGCTTTTCATCAGCTTCGTGAATGCGGGCCGCTCGTCGCTCGGGCCGAACTTGAGATCCAGCCGGGTGGCCTCGAGATTCAGCGGCCGGTCGCTCGCGTACACGAGCACCTGGTTGCCATCGCCTTCGACCAAGGCGGGCTCATCGACGCAGCCTCCGATGTAGTGGCCGGCTCGCAGCGTCACCGTGAGAGCCAGCCCAATCGGAGCTTCCAGCTCCAGCGACTCTCCCGCCGGCGCGCTGACGGAAAGATCGCCGTCAGGCGGCGGATTGCCGCCGAGCTTGCTGCACTTGGCACCGTTGCGCGCGGTGGCGGTCCACTGCGACACCGCGCGATGACCGCTGTACGAAGGCATCACACGAAGCGTCGTGTAGCCGAGCGAGCTCACCGACACGCCGAGAAATGCCGGCACTTTACCGGCGACTGATGCGCGAACGCTAAACGTGGTGGGCGTGCTGGGCGCGGTCAGCTTCACGCGCGCGACGCCATCGGTACCTGTTTGCACATCGCTCGTGTTCAGCACGGCGTCCGCGGGAGCGCTGTCGTAGCCCGAGCCCAAGAGCGCAAACCGCACGTGGAAGCGACCCGGGGGGTCGGTGGTGACGGTGAGCTGTCGGCTCTGCTTGGGGCTCAGCTTGAGGGTCTTGCTCGGAGAAAATAGCAAGCCTTGCGGCACGGGCTCGCTGTCGGCGGCTCCGGCCGCGCCGAGGTCGGTCGGGTCGCTTGCGCTCGCCGCCGACGGCGCGCCGCCCGCAGGGCCTTCACTAGAGCCACACGCGAGCGCCACGGCGCACGCAAGAACGCCGAAGGCGAGCCGAGCGACTGTGCGCTCGAAGGGACAAACTAAGCGCATCATCGCGAGCAAAGGCTTTGCAAAGCTACGGCGTCCCCGCCGAAGCGCAAGCTAAAGCGGGGAAAGGCCGCCCGAAATGCTAGTGTTTTGTGGCTTTGGCCTCGCTCGTTCCCCCATCCATCAAGGTGCTGATCGTCGAGGACGAGCCGGGTCTGCGCCAGATGCTCGAGATCTTGTTCCGTCGCGAGGGTTACACGGTCGTGTCGGCGCCCGGCTGTCGCGCGGCGCTCGAGGCCATCAACCAACACCCGCAGCCCTTTCCGGTAGTGCTCACCGACTTGGCCATGCCCGACGGCTCCGGGATGGAGGTGCTGGCGGCCGCCAAGGCGCGGAACCGCGCGACGGAAGTAATCCTGATCACGGCACATTCCACGGTTGAAAACGCGATCGGCGCCATGCGCAACGGCGCGTACGACTTCGTGGCCAAGCCGTTCGACGCCGCTGAGCTCGCCGTGCTGGTCGGCAAGGCATTGGAGAAGCAAGCGCTGGCGGTAGAAAACCAAAGCTTGCGCGCGCGCGTCTCGGAGCTGAAGGACACGGAGGTCTTGGGTCGAAGCGGCGCGATGCGCGGCGTGCTCGACCTCGTGCGGCGCATCGCCAATATGCGGACCACGGTGCTCATCACCGGCGAGAGCGGCAGCGGCAAGGAGCGCGTGGCGCGAGCCATTCACGACGCTTCCGACCGTCGCGATAAGCCATTTCTGGTGGTCAACTGCGGCGCACTGCCGGAAGCGCTGATGGAGAGCGAGCTCTTCGGCCATGAGAAGGGCGCCTTTACCGGCGCGACCAGCAAGCACTTGGGACTGTTTCGGGAGGCGAGCGGCGGCAGTGTGCTTCTGGACGAGGTGGGGGAGCTGCCCGGCAATCTGCAGGTGAAGCTGCTCCGCGTCCTGCAAGAGCGAAGCGTGCGCGCAGTCGGTGCTACGCAGGAGACGCCCATCGACGTACGCGTGCTAGCCGCCACCAACCGCGACGTCGAGGCGGACGTCAGCAACGGTAAGTTTCGCCAAGATCTTTACTACCGTTTGAACGTGATTCGAATCGCATTGCCGCCTTTGCGCGACCGTCGCGAAGACATCCCCGTGCTCGCCGAACGTTTCATGCGTCGCTTTGCCGACGAGATGGGCAAAGAAGTCAACGGCTTCACGCCGGACGCGATCCGCGGACTGCAAGCCTATGCTTATCCTGGCAATGTCCGGGAGCTCGAAAACATGCTCGAGCGCGCGGTGGCCCTTGCAGGGTCTCGCGTCATTGGCCTCGGGGATTTTCCGCAAGAGCTGAGCGGGGCGGCCGGCGCCGCCGGGGGCGCGCTGCTCGATCTGCCCGAGGCTGGCTGTAATCTCGACGAGGTGATCAATGAAGTCGAGCGACGGTTGCTTACGGAGTCTTTAGAGCGCACGGGCGGCGTGCGCACGGCCGCGGCGAAGTTACTCGGCATCAGCTTTCGGTCGATGCGCTACCGCTTAGCCAAGCTCGGGCTGGACGGGAGCGACGGCTCGGAGGGAGGGGACGGGTCGGACGGCCCTGGCGAGTCTCGCGAGTCGCGCCGCCGTTACGAAAGCAGCGGGGATCCGGAAGACGGCTGAGTAAGCTAGCCGAGCGTGGCAAATGGCGCTAACTTAAGACGCATTGAGCAAGCAAGGGTCCACCGAGCGCGTGTATCAGGCGGGCTTCACGCTGATCGAGCTGATGGCGGTCGTCGTGATCACCGGCGTCCTGTCGATCGCGGGCGTAGCCGTGTTTCGGAAGTACATCTTCTCGGCCAAGGGCGGCGAGGCCATGTCCAACTTGCAGGCCATCCGCGGCGCCGAAGAGGCCTACCTCGCCGAAAACCACATCTACCTGAATGTCTCGAAGACGGGCGGTGACAACCCCGAGAGTGGCAGCAACTGGTACCCGAACACGGCGCCAAGCCCGCAGCGCTTTCCGTGGCCCGGCCCGGCGAGCCATCCCGACTCCGCGGGCTGGCTCGCCTTGGCGCCTTCAATCAATGGCACCGTGCAGTTCGGTTATTTAGCGAACTCGGGTCAAGCCGGCACCCCCGTCACCCTCCTAAAGACCATCAACAAGCCCGTGTTCGCGACCCCGCTGCAGAGCTGGTACGTGATTCAAGCTCAGGGCGATGCGGACGGCGACAGGGTCTCGGCTAATTACGCCAGCACCAGCATGACCGGCGAAATTTATAGCGAGCGCGAGGGCGAGTAGGTCGTCAGGAGCTCACGCGCTGTCGGGTACGCTGGCTTCGATTCGCTACGCCGTCTCACGGCTCTAGCCCGAGCGTTGGCCAAACCCGTTCGAGCTTGGCTAGGCTCGCCCGGTGCGTATCGTAGGCGAGCTGCAATTGCGGCTCGGTGTGTCCGGCCGTAAGCTCCGTGTACCGCCTGAAGAAGGCGCTACGTCTCGCGGCGTCGCCCTTGCGCAGCACGAACCAACAGGCTTCCTCGGCCTGCTCTCGCGAAATCTTGGGATCCTCTAAAAGAAGGCCGAAGCTCTGCGTGGCCTCCGCGCGCAAGCCGAGAGACTCTTCGAGCCGCGCGCGGGCCAGGAGCGGCGCCGAACGCGGCCAAGCGTCGAGCGCCTGTCGCCCGCTTTCGAGCAACTGGAGCCGAGCACTCAGTGTGCGGACGGAAACATCCGTCGGATCCACGTTCAGCCCCGTTTGGAGAGCGGCGCTCGCGGCGGCGAAGTGATCGAGACTAATTTCGGCAAGCGCCAAGTTGAACGCATACGCGGGCGCCCTTGGGTGAGCGGCCAGGAGCTGGCTGAAGGTGGCGCGCGCGGCCCCATACCTTCCCGAGTGGAGCAACGTGGTTCCGGTGTTCCGCAGCGCATATTCCCGAAGGTCCATCGCTGGGCGTGCGGCGCGGCGGAGCACAGCGAGTGATTTGTCGAACAACCCCTCTCGAGCATAAGCACTTGCCAAAGCGATGCTCGCCATGGACGGCTCTTCTGGATGATGGCGCAGCGTGCTCGACCAAAACTCGACCTCGTCAGCCCAGGCGCTGGCGCGGGCGAACGTGGCGGCTCCAAACGATGCCAGGATTGCCAGCGCGGCCAGCCCCATCGCCGGAAAAACGGCGGCCCGGCGTGCGATGACGGGCGCTGCCGCTAGCACCACGCCCGCCCAGGGCAGGTACAGGAAGCGGTCGGCCGCTACGGCGCTGAAGGAGAAAGGAATGGCGTACAGGGCGAGCCCGAGTGCGCCTGCGGTCAAAACCAGCGCGCGATTCGGAACCAATGCTACTCGTGTTCGAAAGCGCCACAGCGCAAACAGCAGCACGCAGAAAAGGAAAGCGCCGAGCAGGGTGAATACCAAGTGTCGCCGTCGCAAATTGCCTATTTGAGCGTCCGGGAACCACGGCATCATGAACATATACGCGTATCGGCCGATGGCCTCCAAAACTGCAAGCGAGCGCCGAAGCGGCGACACGTGCATCAGGTTCGTGGGCAGCCCGACGGCGCGCAGCCGCAACACGGCGTAGCCAGCGAACATCAAAATCGTAGGCACGAACTGCTGCACGCGCAGGGCGTAGGCTCGCTTTGCAATCAGGTCTGAAGCGCGCGCGGGCCGTTGCCATTCGCCGACCCACACCGCGAGCAACCCGGCTAGCGCCGTCTCTTTGCAGAACAAACCCAGCAGCAACAAAAGCGCTATGAAATAGCGCATCCGCTTGCTGTCAGAGGACTGTTGCAACAACAACGCACTCAGCACGAAAAAGCCGGCGAGAGCGTCCGTACGCCCCGAGACCCAGGCCGCCGCTTCGGTCAAGCGCGGGTGCAAGCCCCACAATGCGCTGCAGAATGCGGCAAGGGTTCCGCTGGCGCCTTCCCGCCGGAGCAGGGCGAAGAGCACGCCCGTTGCCGCCAGGTGAACGATCAAGTTGGTGAGGTGAAAGCCGCTCGGGTTGTCGCCGTAAACTCGGTGATCGAGGGCCAACGTCAAGATCGCCAACGGGCGGTAGTAACTATGCACCACACCCGCTTCATCGTGCTGCCAGAATGAGCCGTCGAAGTAGTCGCGCATGGGCGCTAGGTGCTGCACCAAGGGCAGATCGATCAGGTGCATGTAGTCCCATAAAAAAGGCGCGCCCAGCACGGGGATGTAGCAAGCGGTAATCACGACCAACACGCCGACCAGCAGCAGCCATGGCCGTGGGCCCGCGGTCGTTGCCGCCGGTGACACGCTGTCAGCAGGTTGAGCGCTCATGGCTCCGCGTTCGAAGGTCGATCCTGGATTTCGTTCCAGTCGCGCCAAGAGGACGCGCAGCCGAGCCCGCGCGTTACCAAGCCGGCACAGACGGAGGCATTCACCGGGGGCCCGAGCACGAGCAGGGCACTGCGCGTCACGAATGAGAGATCCCTCGTCCACGCGCTCTGGAAGCGTGACAGTCGTTGATCGAGGTCCTGATTGGTTTGCGCGGAAGAGCGCCGAAGGGCCGCGATCGCCAGGCCTCGCACTTGCGGGTCGTCGTTCACGAGCAGAAACTTTTGCAAAAACTCGTTCATGGCGGCTTCCTCGCCCGCTTCATTCAATAGGGTCGCCGCGTTGATACAATGGTACGGCACGTTCTCGTTGTTGCCGATCAACTCGCAGGCACGTGCCAACTTGCGCGCGCCGTCCAGCCGCCATGCTGCCGCTTCTTCTTTGCGACTCAAGCTCGGCGCGGCAATGTATGCGAGGAACTGGCCGGCGGAGGACCAAAGCTCCGTATCGTAAGGCAGCGCTTTCAAGCCGCGCTCCAGGATCTCTCGTGCCTTGTAGTACCTATTCTCGCCGATTGGCTGCGGCTGAATCGTCAGAAGAGTATCGGCGAAACGGTACGGGTCGCGAAACTTTGGATCGAGCGCGTTCACGGTGTCGATGTACGCACCAACGAACTCGAAGTTGTGCTTTTCTTGAAAGTGAGTCCCGTAGGCCACCAGCACGTGCGCATAGATCAAGTCGGCCAACGCCGAGCGATAACCGAGCGATGCAATGACGGTCTGGTCGCTTTGAGGAAGCCAGTAGTCGTCGGTTTTCTGGGTGACTCTCCTAAACCGATCGACCAGCGGGGCGCGCAGCCCGCCAATGGCCAGCGCGCAGAACGCCAGCAGAATGAGCACCGACGCTGAGTCTTTGGCTCGGGTTAGCTTTGCCATACCCCCTTGCCGCAGCCTGTCCATCACGAGCACCGTGATAGCTAATTGTTGGAGCCTATACAAACACGAACGGCGCCGAAGCATTTAGCTCGGGCGCCGTTCGGTCACGAGCGCGCGGTCAGCCGCTCGCGCGAGCATCGCTCATTCGTCGGGAGCAACTTCGGCGATGTTCGGGGCCAGCACGGCAACCTTCTTGTTGGCGTCGGACTTGATGGCTCCGAGCATGCTGAAGGTCGAGTACGTGGCGTCGCCGTCGAGATCGCCGGTCGCCTTGCAGGTGAAGGTCGAGGTGATGTCACCAGCCGCGGCGTTCACGGCGGTATACGCGTATTGATAATACTGCGGGTCGTTCATGGTGAACTTCACGCAGTTCCAGCCATCGTTTTGACCCGTCGTGGCGCCTTTCCACTCGCCCGGTCGCGACTGGTATTTTTTGCCGGCGATCAGGGTTGGGTCCGAAGGGACGGCCGTGGAAGTCGTGCAGAGTTGGTTGGAGACGGCAGTGCTATCGGTGAGATTCATCACCGTCGTCGCCATGCCCTCACGAGCATATGCCGTCACTGCGTCCTTACCCATTTGGCCGAGCGAGTTTCGTGCCTCCGCCGTCTTCGCGTTCGTGATGTAATGCTTAACGCCATAAATCGCGAGGGCGGCGAGGATGCCGATGATGGCAACCACGATCATGAGCTCTACTAGGGTGAAGCCGCGGGATTTTCGAATTTTTTTCAACATGGGTCTCCGTCTCCTTTTTTGGTATTGGGTGCCAGCGACTGGTTTGAGCCGGCGGTGCACCCAACCCGCTTAGCTCGCTAAATTCACCGGCGGTGCCGGTAGGTTCTCAGTAGTTTTGGCCGAACAGGTCTCCGGTGAAGCTCGCGCCGACAAACACCGTGCGGCGTCCATCGCCATCGAAGTCGGCCATTGCCTTGACGACGTACCAGGGGCTGCTCACGGTGGCGGGCCAATTGCCGACCGTAATATCCGAAGAGCTGCCGCCCGGGGCCGGCGGCGCGCTGCCGCTGGCGCCAGCGACACACGAATACACGAATAGTACGGGGCTCGCGGCAGACACCCCGAGCTTTTGCCAATTGCCACTGATCGTCGCGTCCCCTGCGCCCCATTGCACCTTGGCTCGCCCCGGTGTGGTGTTTGCTGGATAGTAAGTGTCGATCGTGCCCGTGACGTCGAGATACGCGAACGTCTCGTCTTTGTAGCTTTCCTCCGCGGCTTTGATGGTGGCGATCATTTCGGTGGCTTCACTCGTTTTCGATGCCGTCACGTACTTACGCACGCTGTAAGTGCCGAGTAAGGCGAGGATGCCGACGATGACGACAATCACCATCATCTCCACCAACGTGAAGCCGAGCTCGGCGCCCCGCTGTCGCGCCCTCTGCCTGCCTTGCTGCATTCCACTTCGTCCTCAGCAAACCGCGTACCAACTCGATAGCGGCCTAGACCGGTCATGAATTCAGGGGCAAATAACGGTTCGTGATAGAAATCGCGCTTCCTCACCGTCGCGACTGACGAAAATTGTCGATTGTGTTCTGCGAGACGGACAGGAAGTGTCGGCCGAACGCAGAGTCGAGTGGGTGGACCGGCCACGGCGCCGCCTTGCTCCCTACATTCGCCGACTCATGAACGCTATTCGACCTCGCGGTAGATCTCCAATGGTTGCAGCGTAGGCTCCCCACCGCGCTCGATCGCGCCCGAGATCGCAAAGCTGCTAGTCACGCCGTCGCCATCCAAGTCGCCGCGCGCGCGTGCCGTGAACGTAGCGCGGGCTTCGGCGTTCGCGCTCTCGAAGGCGAACGAGTAAGCGTGCGGCGCGTCGAATTCGAAATCCAACGCTCGCCATGTCGCCGCGTCCCAAGTGCCCGGTGGGTCGAGAACGAGATCGGCACGCGGGGTCACCGCCGGCGTGAACGGCACGCTTTCAGGAAAGGCCGACTCGGTGGGCAGGCCCGAGGCGCGGAGCGCAGCGCGCGCGGCGATGCGCTTGAGTCCGTCGACGGGCTCGGACAGGCGCGAGGCGTGCACGTTGCGCAGGAAGGTCGGAATCATGGTGGCCGCCACCGTGCCCCCCAGGGACAAGGCCACGGCCAGCTCGAGCGGCGTCAGCGCCCGCATCGCTTAGAATCGAACTACGACCGTCGATGTCTTGCCCGAAACGACGGTAATGCTCTGAGATTTGCGACCCTTGTCAGCATTCACGAACATGACGGTGTGCGCACCGGGGGCCACGCTGACGCCCATCTTGGGCGTTTGACCCAGGGGCCGACCGTCGAGCAGGACGCTCGACACAGGTATGGCGCTTAGATTGAGTGTGCCATCGCCAGTAGCGGCGGGCGCCGTAGTGGCCGCGTGCGGCGTGGCTACGGCCGTCTGTGCTGACGCGGTTGCATGTAGGGGCGTAGCCGGCGGCGCGCTTTCTGGTGCAGCAAGATTCACGACGAAGGTGCGCTCTGCCTGCCCGTCCTCGAAGGCGATACGTTCTTCGAAGTCATCGAAGCCTTTTTTGGTGGCAACCACGCTATATGGTTTGTCCACCGAGATGTCGACGGTGATGGGCAGCGCAGGCAGCGGTCGGCGTTCGGAACCGCTCACGAGCAATACCTTGGCGCCCTCGGCGTTGTCGCCGAGCTTGATCGTCGCCAGGCCCTTCTTCACACGTAGCTTGGGCTCGATCGTCTGCAGCTGCTCGGGCTCGACCATCACGTGCTTCTCGAATGATTCGTAGCGCTCACCCCCATCTAGATGCACGAGATGATCCCCGGGGGCGAGGTCCTTTAGCTCTTGCGGCAGTGGGCCCACTTCCTTGCCATCGACCGACAGTTTGATGCCACGGCCTTCTGCGGTGACGCGAATGCCCGTGCCGTCGGAAGCCCGCGTGAGAGCGATGTTCTGCACCGCTTCATCACCATTGGCGATTTTCACCGCTTGGTCGGCGGTGGGCTGGTAGCCCGCAGCGGTGACCTTAACGAGGTGCGTTCCCACCGCTAGATCCACGACGCGGCACGGGGAGGCCTCGCATTTCTTGGCGCCATCCACGTACACCTCGACCGTGTCTACCGGCTTGTTGCCCGGGCCGGCGACGGTCAGGACCATCGACCCCCTCTTGGGCATCAGGAACATCGCCCCGGCACCGGCGCCGCCTAGCAACAGAACGACCAGCGCGACCATGAGGTAGCGCCCGGCGCGGCCCGGCTGCGCAATTGGGGGGGCTTCGAATGCCGCCTGTTGTGGAGGGATTGGCAGCGCGTGTGGAAGCGGCGCTGCCTTTGGCTGAGGGGGCACGGGCGCGCGTGGCAGCGACGGCGGCGGCACGCTGATCGGCCGATTCAGGAGCGCCGCCGCCCGCGCCGCGGGAGGC
>CAHJWM010000012.1 GCA_903642325.1 Myxococcales bacterium
GGTTGCGGCGCCACCCGCTCGGCCGCCAGCGCGGCCGCCACCGGCGCGCGCGGCCACCGACCGCAAACGCTTCACGGTTGCTCTCGGCCCGGCCACGGAGATCGGTCTTTTACCCGCCCTCGGCGCAGGCGCGGAAGCCACGCTCGGCGTGGAGCTCAATCGCCTTTCTTTGGAGGTGTACGGCGCAGATTACCTGCATCGTGATCACGACCTGGCTCTAGGACGCGTGGGGGGAACCTTTGCCTTGATCAGCGCGGGCGCGCGCGCCTGTGCGGCGCTCGTGCCCGGCCGCCTGAGCCTTGCGGGTTGCGCATCCCTTTCCGACAATCGTGTGCGTGCACGCGGTTATGGTGTTTCTCAATCGAGCAGCGCAGCGACGTACATTGGCGCCGCGTCACTCGGCGTGCGCGTGCAGCTCGCGCTTGCTACCCATGCTTCGCTGCGCTTGGATGCAGGGCCGAGCGTGCTGCTCGGCGACGCAAACTTCGTATTGATGGGAACCGGAGTGGTGTACCGAGTGAGCCGTTTCGATGCGACCGCGAGCATGAAGCTCGCTTGGCGCTTTTAGCCGGCAATGGCGGGGCTCGTACTGGCGTGGTTTGCTCGGATCGACTCGACAACGGGGTATTTCTGCCCCATGTAGAATTGTGCCACGACCTTATTTCGGTCAAGGTGCTCGGATGCGGGGCGTCACGGCCGGTTGCCGTCGTGCTTGGTACTGGCACGATGCGTGCCTCGGGGGCCTCTAGATGCTCGAACGCCTGCTGGATTTTTCGCTTTCTCATCGCATAGCTACCTTCGTTCTGGCTGCAGTGCTCCTCGGTGTCGGGCTGTTCGCGTTCAAGAACCTGACCATCGAGGCTTTCCCGGACCCGACCGATACCCAAGTCCAAATCATTACGCTGTTTTCCGGGCAGCCAACCGAAGAAGTCGAGCGGCGCGTTTCTTTACCGCTCGAGCGCGCGCTGAACGGAACGCCCGGGCTCACTCGCCTGCGCAGCATCTCGCTCTTCGGTTTGTCGTTCGTCACCATGACCTTCGACGACGCGACCGATCCAATGCGCGCCCGTCAGCAGGTCACCGAGCGCATGGCGGACGCTTCGTTGCCGGATGAGGCCCACCCCACGCTCGGCCCGTACGCGACGCCGATCGGGGAGATCTATCGCTATACGCTGGAGAGCAGCAAGTCGGACCCCATGACACTCCGCACCTTGCAGGATTGGGTGGTCTCGCCGCGCCTACTCCAAGTGCCCGGCGTCGCCGATGTCGTCTCGTACGGCGGCCTCGTGCGCGAAGTTCACGTGGAACCCGACGTGAGCAAGATGGTGGACTTGGGCGTCAACCTGAACGACGTCTTCGACGCGCTGAAGAAAGCCAGCGCCAATGCTACCGGCGGCTACGTGGAGCGTGGCGCCGAGATGTTCGTGATCCGTAGCCTGGGCATTTTTAGCAGTATCGATGATCTGCAACACGTACGCGTGGCTTACAACAAAACACGGCCGGTCGAGCTCCGCGACGTCGCGAAGATCCAGGAGGGCTACGCTCCGCGGCAGGGCGTCGTCACGCGTGATTCGAATCAAGACGCGGTCGAGGGCATCGTCCTCATGCGTCGTGGCGAAAACCCGACGGTCGTGCTCGACGCGTTGCGCGCGCGCATCGTGAAGCTCGGCCATACGTTACCGTCGGACATCACGATCAAGCCATTTTACGACCGAACCGAGCTGGTCAACACCACGCTCAAAACGGTGTTCGAGAACCTCGCTGAGGGCGCGGCGTTGGTCTCCTTGGTCTTGTTCGCCTTCATGTTGTCCATGCGTGCATCGCTGATCGCCGCTTCGGTCATCCCGCTCGCTTTGGCCGCGTCCTTTGCGTTTTTATACACGCGCGGCATGTCCGCGAATTTACTGTCCATGGGCGCCGTGGACTTCGGCATCATCGTGGATGGCGCGGTCATCTTGGTGGAGCACTTGTTCCACAAGCTTTCACCGAGCAATCACGGCCCGGCTCCGAGTGATCCGTCGCGCCCACTCACGGAACGCATCGCGGAAGCCGCCAAGGAGGTCGCACGCCCGACGCTGTTTTCGCTGTTGATCATCATCGCCGCGTACATCCCTATTTTCTCCCTACAGCGCGTCGAGGGCCGAATTTTTTCGCCGCTCGCCTACACCGTCGTCAGCGCCCTGGTCGGCGCGCTGCTGGTGAGCTTCACGCTCGTGCCCGTGCTGTGTTTGATCGCGCTTAAAAACCCAAAAGTCATGCGCGACTCGCCGCTGCTCACGTTTTCCCAACGTGTGTTCGACAAGGCGATGGCGTTCGCGATGCGCAATGTCTTGATCGTGTTGATCTTGGCCGGCGGAGTGCTGGGCGGGGCGGTCGCCTTGATGCCGCGTTTGGGAAGTGAGTTTTTGCCGGCCCTGAACGAAGGCGCTCTCTATGTCACGTTCCTCCTGCCAGGGAACATCTCGCTCAGCGACGGTCGCGCCTTGACCCCAAAGCTCGAAGGCCTGATTCGCCGCACCCCCGAAGTCGTTTCGGTCATCTCTCAGCTCGGAAGGCCGGAGGACGGAACGGACACCAAACTTCCGAATAACCTCGAGGTGTTCATCAAGCTGAAGCCGATGGCGGAGTGGCGCTCCAACAAGCACACGATGGAGGACTTGATCGAAGAGATGAGCTTTGCCCTGCAGCAAGTCCCGGGTGTCGATTACAATTTTTCGCAGCCGATTCGGGACAACGTAGAAGAGAACGTGTCCGGCCAAAAAGGTCAGGTAGCGCTCAAGATCTACGGTGAGGATTTGGACAAGCTGTCTGCCGCCGCGGAAAAGGCGCGCGATGCGATCGCCAAGATCCCAGGCGCGGTCGACGTCGGCATCACCAAGTCGGGCAGTACGCCGCAAATCGCCGTTCACCTGGACCGGCAAGCGCTGGCCCGCTTCAACCTCGATCTGGGCGACGTACAGGATTACATCGAAACGGCGATGGGCGGGCACACGGCGAGCGAGTTCTGGGACGGAGAAAAGCGCTTCGACGTGACCGTGCGCCTGCCCACGGCAACGCGCGAGGACATCGGGGCCATCCGCAGGATCATGCTGCCCTTGAAAGACGGAACGCTCCTGCCGCTGTCGGCGATCGCGGACGTGACCATGTCTACCGGGCGAGCGGCCATCACCCGCGAAAATGGCGCGCGCTACATCGGTGTGCGGATGAACGTGCGTGGCCGAGATTTAGGCTCGTTCGTCGCCGAGGCCCAGCAGAAAGTCGCCGCGCAAGTATCCATACCGGCTGGGTACGAGCTCACCTGGGGTGGCGAGTTCGAAAATCAGCAGCGGGCCATGGCGCGCCTCAAGATCGTGATTCCTTTGGCGCTCGTGATAACCTTTTTGCTTTTGTTCTCGGCATTCAACTCGGTGTTCGACGCGACCCTGATCATGGTCAACGTACCATTCGCGCTGGTCGGAGGTATCTTCGCGCTGGGCGTGGCCAACATGCCGCTCAGCGTCTCGGCGGCGGTCGGTTTCATCGCGCTCTTGGGTCAGGCCGTGCTCAATGGTGTGCTCGTAGTGGCGGCGATCCGCGGCCGGCTGGCGAACGGTGAGCGGCTGGAGACAGCGGTGGTACAGGGTACTCGAGACCGGCTACGAGCCGTGTTGATGACCGCGTTGTTAGCGTCTCTCGGTCTGCTGCCGGCCGCCATGTCGCATGCCATCGGCAGCGAAACGCAACGCCCGATCGCCGTCGTCGTCGTCGGCGGGACGATCAGCGCGGCCCTCCTCGCCTTGATCGTCTTGCCCGTGACGTTCTATTTGGCCACGCTTTTTCTGCGGAAAGGCGCGCGGCGCGCGCTCCCCGCAGAGGCGGCCACCTGAGCCGCAACCCCGCGAAAAAGCCCCCAAAACGCGCGCCTCTGCGCCGCGAGCGCCGACAGACTAGATTGTGGAGGCTCGCCCGGCGAGCGCTCGCGGTCGGCGTATGGACCTGAACAGCCTCTCTCTCCTATACGCCGCGTTGACGGCCTCTAGTCTGTTCGCGCGGAGCGCGCGCGCGTCACGCAGGCAATGGGATTGGCTGGCGGTGTGCACGGTGGTGCTCGGAGTCGCGGGCGCAGGCTGGGTTCTGTTCCCGAACATTGTTGGCTACGTCTCAGGCTCGCTCGCGTTGATTCTCATCTTACTGCCGACTTGGGCCAATAACGCGGCAAGCCGAGCGGTGAAGCAGTCGCGCTATGGGCGCGCACACTTCTTTGCAATTTCGGCCATGCTGCTGCATCCGAGCCGCGACCGACGCGGCTTACCTCGCTTGTTCCAAGCGCTCGAGCTCTCGTATCTCGGTAAGAACGCGGATGCGGAAGCGCTGCTCGATCGCCTGGCCGGAGAGGATGACGAGCTCGCTGCGTTGGCCTTCGCACACCGGCTGCGTATCTCCGCTCGCTGGCGTGAAATCAAGAGCGTGGTCGAACGCCGCGACCCGTTGACGCCTTTGACCCCTACCCTGCTCGCGGTGTACGTGCGCGCGCTGGGGGAGCTCGGTCATACCGAACAAATGGCGCAATTCATGGCCTCGAATGAGTCGATGTTGATCGCCAGCGGGGCCCTGGAATTGACGCTGCTCGCCCTGTTCGCTTTCAGCGGAGAAGTAGAGCTGACCCGCCACGTACTGGGCGGAGCCAGCCAAGGTTATGCCGAGGAAACTCGCGTCTATTGGCTTGCAGTCGCCGCTCAATATGCCGGCGACCTCGTCCAGGCGCGCCTCGGCTTCGGACAACTGCGAACGGCGCGCGACGCGCAGCTCCGCGTTCAGGCCGAACAGCGCTTCAGAGGCCTAGCGCACGCTGAGCCCGAGCTTCCGCCCAGTGTGCAGACACGGGCCATCGTTCAGTACTTCGGCCGTTCGTATTTGAGCAAGCAAAACCTACTGCTTAGCCGCGCGGTGCCTGGCGCGCAGCGCCTGCTGACCACGAGCGTCGTCGCGGTCAACACGCTGATTTACGTCTACGGGAGTTACCCGAGGCTTGTGGAAACGCAGCAAGCGTTTGGTGATCGTTGGGCCTTCTTTGCACCCGAGATCTTGAGCGGTCAGTGGTGGCGCTGCTTCACTTACCTGTTCGTGCACGCCAACGCCTTGCACTTGCTGATGAACATGGGCGGCCTCTGGGTGCTAGGGCCGTTCGTCGAGCGCGCCTTCGGCCGCTTGCGATTTTGCATCGTCTACGTAGTTGCCGGCGGTTTGGGCAGCGCGGTGTATTTGGCTTTGACCTGGTACGGTGCGATTAAGCCCGAAGATTTGGTGGGCGCCTCGGGTTGCATCATGGGTTTGCTTGGCGCGTCGTGCGCCGTGATGCTGCGTGCCTGGCTTCGGCAGCGAGCGCCCATCGCGAAACAGCTACTGTTCCGTTTATTAGCGGTCGTTCTTCTTCAAGTTGCCTTCGACCACTACACGCCCCAAGTCGCAGGGCTGGCCCACGCGCTCGGCTTGCTCGGCGGCTTTCTGTCTGGGCTCGCCCTGCATGAGGTGGTGAGCACAAAACACTCGGTAGAACGTCTCGCATAGACGCGCGGGGCGTGCTCGAGCTGGTGCTGCGCGGCCGCCGGTAATTTAGAGCGCCACGAACAAGTCGTCGACGACCGCTCGCCTATCGATGAGCTTCAGATCAAACAGTTGATCGGCGAGCACTTGCCAGCGCGCTTTCTGCATTCTACCGAGCCCGCCACGGGTCGGGTCTTCGCTGCTGATGAGCGGCCTTTGGGCGTCGGCGGCCGCGCTCAGGGTGGCTTCATCGAGGCTCGGGTTCAGCGTGTGCAGGAGCGCGTTGGTTGGGCTCGGGTGCTCCAGGTAGTCTTGCCAGCCCTCCCGGGTAGCCAGCACGAATGATTCAACGAGCGCCGGGTTCTGCTCCAAGAGCGCGCGGCGCGTGATCGCGACCGTTCCGTAGGGGTTGAAGCCCGAATCGGCGATCAGGAACACCGCCGGCTGGGCTCCCTTTTTCCGAGCAGCGATCGGCTCCGAGCTCACATAGCATTGCTGACCGAAACTCGCGTCGCTCAAAAAGCGCGCGACGCCGCCGTCGTAAGGCACGATTTTCACCCCGTCCCAGCTGTACTTCTTCTTCAGGAACGCCGCGTAAGCGAGCCCCGTTTCCAGTGCGAGCGTGCCCGAATGAAAAACGTCCTCGAGCTTTTGCAACTTGCGCGCGGCGTGCACCATGATGCCCTGGGGCGAGGTTTGGAATACGGCATACAGCGCAACCACGTCCGCCCCCCGCGCCTGCGCGATGATCACCTCGTCCGCGCCGACCGTACCGAAGTCGGCGCGACCGGTGGCAACCATTTGCAGTACCGGCACGCCGGCTCCGCCGCCTTGGATCTCGAGACGTAAGTCGTGGCGAGCGTATGCGCCGTCCGCGCGGCCCGCATAAAATCCGCCAAATTCGGGCTCGGGCACCCAGTCGAGCGCGAGCGTCACGGGTCTGGCGCGCGCACCCGCTTCAATCGGCTCCGGAGGGGACTTCTTACCGCAGCTCGCTACGAAGCAAACCGTGAGCAACAGCGCGCCAAGCCTCGAACTGAAGTGCAAGGTGCCTTTCGACATCGTTCGAACGTCATTCACGCGCCGCTCAGCCTCGAGCGCGCAGGCGGCCTAGCAGCACGGCCGATACGGCGCTGACCAACGCGAACAGCGACAAGCCCAAAAGCGATGCGCTCAAGACCGCGGCGAATAGCAGATCGGTGCGTAGCTGGCGATACGCGCTCAAGACGGTGATTCCAAGCCCGGCGTTACCCTCGGAAAACCCCGCTACGAACTCGCCAACGATCGCACCGATGACGGACAAGCCCGACGCTACTTTGAGGCCGGTCATCACGCTCGGTATCGCGCTGGGCAAACGCAGCTTGAGCACGCTGTCGGGCAGACTCGCCCCGTAGAGCCGGAACAGATCGGAGAGGCGCGGATCCACGCTGCGCAAGCCAGCAAGCGTATTGGCGATCACCGGGAACACCGACACGATGAAGGCCGACACGGAGACCGCGCGCAGGCCAGCACCGAACCATAGGACGAGGAGCGGGGCGACGGCGACGATGGGGACGGTCTGTAAGAACAGGGCGTAGGGGTAAAGCCCTCGTTCGAGCCAGCGCGAGAGTGAGAACACGAACCCGACGAAGGCGCCCACCGTGACGCTCAGCAGAAAGCCGAAGCAGGCCCCTCGCGCCGTGGTGATCAACGAACCACCCAGCGCAACCCGCTCGCGCCAGGCCACCAGCAAGACGGCAGAGGGTGGCGGAACCAAGAACGCCGGCACGCTAAAGGCGCGCACGGCGCCCTCCCAGACCGCGATTACGATCGAAAAGGTGACCACCGGCGGCAGCGCGGCCAAGGCATGTTGCCAGAGCGTTCGCCACGACGCAGGCTCTTTCACGTCTTCTGCTCCTGATCATCGAGCGCGCCGTGCTCGGCGAGCGCAGCATACAAGAGTGCCGTCTGTCGAACGAAGGCGGGCTGGGTGCGAAGCTCCATGCCGCGCCTTTCCGGCAGGCCCAGCTCGTGGTCGAGCACGATTCGCCCGGGGCGCTTCGACATCACCAGCACACGCTCCGCCAGAAACACGGCCTCGGCGAGCGCATGGGTCACGAAGACAACCGTCATTTTTCGCGCCAGCCAGAGCCGGTGCAACCGCTCATCTAGGCGCTGGCGCGTCAGCTCGTCGAGGGCGGCAAATGGTTCGTCGAGGAGCAGGATTTCTGGCTCGGTCACCAGAGCGCGCGCGATAGAAACGCGCATCCGCATGCCGCCGGAGAGCTGGTCCGGGAAGCGATCGTGGACGTCCCCGAGCTCGACTTCCGAAAGAGGATGTTTCGCGCGCTCGCGCGCCTCCTTGCGGCTCATCGTTTGCAGCTCCAGCGGCAAAGCGACATTGTCGAGCACCGTGCGCCACGGCAACAGCTGCGCATCTTGAAATACGAAAGCGAGCCTGGGCGGCGTCATCAGCTGGGAATTGACGCCCCGCGCGAGCGAGATCGTGCCTGTGCTCGGCGCTTCTAAACCGGAGATGAAGCGCAGCAACGTCGACTTGCCGCAGCCCGACGGACCAACCAGCGCGACGAACGAGCCAGCCTCGAGCTCGAGGTCGATGTTCTGCAGCACGGGCCCACCCGAGCTGAACGCGTGGCTCAGACCGCTGATGCTAACTCGGCTGCTAATGGTGATCTCCCAGGGACCCGGACAGCTTCACCCGGCGCGTGCTATCGCGGCAAGCCTTGGCAACCATGCGAAGCTCGTCCCATCGCCAGAATCCGCTTCAGGCAACCGCGCGCGGCGTTTCACGGGCGGAGAACAAAGCGATGGGGGCGTGACGCAGTGCCGGTGCCGGGGCGCTTCCCGTCGCACGACGGGTGGCGGATTTTTCACGCGCGCCGATAGCAACTGCCATTGCCAGCCCAGCCAGGGTAAGACGCAGCCGCCACCGGTCCAGCAGCCCAAGCCGAGCTAGTTCCTCTAGCGCGGCACGCAGCTCGCCGTGCGCCGCCGCCGACTCGCGCGCCAAGAGGGCAAAAGACAGCGCGGACCGGGAGCCGCTCAGTTTCAAAACTGTCACCAATAAACGTTGCCCTAGAATTGTAATCTGCATGCGTGTTCAGTAGACCGATACTGAACGGATGGCTAATTTTCGGCCTTGCGCGGCTGCACTTCGATAAGCGCCGTGCGCTCCCGTTCCGCGTTGCCTTAGAGGTGGGTCTGCACCCAGGCGTCGATGCGCCGCACGTTCCCAGTGCGAGCGAACACGGCCGCCGACTGAGACGTGCTCAGAGACAGAGTGCCCTGCGCCGCCTTGGACCCGTCTGCATAACTCAGCTCGAGTCGCGGCGTTTCTGCGAGGTGGTAGACGACGAGGACGCCGCAGTAACTGAAGGCGAGGCTGGCTTTGGCAAGCTCGACCCGAAGCGACTTTCCTTGCGCGTCGAACGTTTCGAAGCAAGCGGGCTCACTCAAAAACTCGGACCTCCGCAAAAGCAGCGGCCGAAGCTCGATGCGGCCCTGACTCACGCGCACACCTAGCTCCGCAAAGCGCGTCATGACCTCTTCCTTTACCTGCCCGGTCATACCCGGTTGACGCGCGCCGGCGTGGCTCGGCGTGTGTGAGTACGGATCCAGCGGGAAAGCCCCGTACACGCTCGGCGACTTGTTGAAGCCGCCCAGGCCTTCGCGGACTGCGTAATAACGCTTCACCAGCTCGTCGACCACCTCACGCGGCGCACCGCGGTCCGTAGCGCTAAAGACGTGCTCGCTGGCCGCCAGTAGTAGCTTCGCCACCATGTGCCAATAGATACTGCCCAGGCCCTCGTAAGCGAACATCGAGCCACTTCGTCCGGTGAAGCTGCGGTGGTCGAATGTTTGCTCGTAGATATCGAGAATCTCGGAAATCTCGCGCTCACCGAGCAATGGGTGTTGCAGCTCCGTCAGCGCTTTTGCGCAACGGTCGGCGTTGTAAAAATCGGAGTTGAAGCGCAGGACGCCTTGCGCGTCCCGCGACACGATGCGCGTGTCGCTGCCCGCCAGCATTTCGACGAGTGTCGTAGACTTGGCCAGATTCGCGGCTTCGATCACGTTCTTGCCCAAAAAAGTAGGCAGAATCCGATCGGGATAGAGCGTGAAGCTATTTTGATCGGCGCGGTACATGGCGCTCTTCTCCAGCGCGGCAAGAACTGCGGCGGCCTCTTCCGCAACCATGCTGCGCGTACTCATCGCCGCGACTTGACCCTCCAGCATTTCATACAAGGGTTGAACGCCCACACTGCCATCGGCGTGGAATACGAGCAGATTGTACGCGTGATAGAGACCGTCCACCCGTCGATTCCGACGGATTGAGTCTTTGACCCAGCGTTGCGCGAGCACGAGCAAATCGTGGACGTCGCTCGAGACAAGCTCGACTTTTCGCTCGAGACCCGCGGCATACAAAACCTCCCGATAGTCGGAGGCGGCCCCGCCCAGCGCATCCATGATCGTACGGCGCGCTTGGTCGTCGAGCTTGCCGTCGTCCAACGAAGAGATTTGGTCGCGCAACGTTGCGACGGTTTTTTCGAGCCACGTTGCGACCTCGGTCGACAAGCTCACCCGTTCGCCCAGCCCCGCGCAGAGCTCGACCAGGACGCTCAAGTAGCGCTCTAGATAATAGAGCGTGACCATGGACACGCCGTACCCGACCAGCGCATTGTTCGCGTCATTCCACTCGGGCCGGCCCGTATTGAGCCAAATTCCCGCACCGGGAACGAAGTTTCCGAGCTTACCAAGGACGGCGACGAGCAGCTTTTCCAGCAGCGTCACCCGGTGCAGACCGGCCACGTTCCCGAGCAGCTTTGCGTCCGATCCGAGCTCCGACACGCGCCGCACGATTGACTTTTGCTTACCCGTGTCGAATTCGATCGTGTCCCGCACGTTGCTCAAGATCTCGCGATAGGAGCGAATGCGATACGGAACGTCGGCATAGGCGAAGATCTCGCGCTCGAGCAGCCCCGGCAATCGATCCGGATGGTGGTTCCGTGAGAGCTCGATCAATTTGCATAGGTAAATGATTTGGTGATCGCCCCAGTAGCCGATGGAAGCCCAAGGGTGCTCGGGCTCGGGCACCTCCCAATCGATGCCGTCCTGAGTGATACGGTAGGGGTTGTACCCATCGGCGGTGGAAGCGTTTACGAACTTGACGACGATGTTTTCGATGAAGTCAGGATAGGAAAGGGATAGGGCCTCCCAGTTTTGGAAGATGTCCCGCCAATTACCCTGAAAACCCAGTAATTTTTGATCGTCCGCATCACGCACTCGGATTTCGAACCGGTTCCAAGGGCGGCTCGGGTCGCCGTGTCGACGGCTGAAGGTGAGCGGCAGATACTCGTAAGACAAGCGCACGAGGTCCGGGTCGAGTGTCGACTCAGCGCGTTCGGAGAGCTCGCGCCGCGAGAGCAAAGCGGGCAGCTCCGTGAGTAGTGATTCGTGGCGTGCGAACGTCGTGCGGTTCCAATTTTTTACGAACCGGGCAAAATCGGCGGATGGCACTTGGCAGCCATGAGCGTACACGCCGCCCCGCAAATCATTGAAGAGTACGTTCGCCAGGTGATGAAAGGACGACAAGCGATCGGCGGTCAGTTGCAAACCGTCCGTGTCAGCTACGATTCTACGAAGATTTTCGGTGCCGCGCTTCACATCTGCCAGCACCTGCCGCGCAAGTGCTTCTGGGTTTTCGAGCGACGCCAACAATTGGCTCACCGCCTGCTGAGAGCGGGCGACGTCTGCCACCATCAGCCAAGTTTTTGTCTCACCCGGACCAAGCGTTACCGTAGCTTCGAGCAGGTAAGCGCCGCGCCGTGCGCGCACTTCCGCGCTGGGGACTGGCAGATCACCGTGGGCGAAAAGCTGGTTGTGCTCGGATGACAAATGAATGGCTGCGCCAGCGAGGCCGTGGCTCCAGACGGTCGTCGCGTGCAGCGACTCGCGTGGTTCAGCGCGGTCCACGACCTGGGCGGCGAGGGTATAGAGTGCGAGCGGGCCATTGCCTACGCGCTCGTTTTTTTTGTAGGCGTCGAGCAAGCAGCTGAAGCCGAGTTGCATCGCGTCGTCGACGTCGGCGGGCAATAGATTCTGCAGACCATCGAGGACCTGCACCGAAATCGATTCTTGACCGCGGTTCTCGAGCTGGCACTCGCGGACGAAGCCGTATGCGTGGCTAGTCGACCAACGATAGCCGAAGCGAACACCCAAGTCATCGTTCGTTTCGCTCAGGCAAAGCTCGTTACCGAGCGTGCTCTTTTCCAGCGTTCGCGACATTCTGTACACGCGCTCCGCACTGTCGCGAAACGGCTCCCACAGCCTGCGTGACGGAGTGGCATCCGCAGCACCGCTGGCGCGCCCGGCATGCTCGATAATCAGCGCCGTGTGCGGACCAGAGACCTGCGCGCTGTCCGTCAGCTTATCTTCGGTGGTGTATGGGAAGAGCGCGAACTTGACGTTTCGACGGCCCGCGGTCAGCGCTCCATTACTCGAGACGAACAGCCAATGATCCGAGTCGCTGACCACGCTCATCAGGAACGGCCGCATGCCTTCCGCGTGCTCGATGGAGTAAAAGGTTCCGGAGCCGGATTCCACCAGGCGACCAGTGGCTGCGAGCTCGGACTGGGGTAACCGATGATTTCCCAAAAATACGCCTGCGGGCCGGCTCATGTCTCTCCATTGTCACGTTTTGGGGCAAGCCGAGGCCGGCTGCCGTTTGGCAGCTCAGTGTCCGGCCGGTGCACCGGTGATCACGGACACCGCATCACTGTTGGCTGCTGTGATGCAATCCGAAATCGCGCGCGATCTAGCTAGCGCAACAGCGGCGCTGCCGCCCTCCCCACGGGCACTTGCCGCGAGGCGTTCGTTCTGGAACGTCTTGGAGATGGAAGACGAGCGCCTGGTCCCGGTGTCGCCTCGACATGCTGTGTTGTTGTCGGGCGAATACTTGGCTTTCGTCGATACGCCACCGCAGAGGGATTACGTCGTACGCACCGTCGCCAAACGTCAAGTCGGGGCGATGATGCTGATGTCGGGAGATTTGGTCATCGCCAGCGCGGAGACGCGCTCGAGCTTTCCGCTCGCAGCCAAATACCCTCTTCATTTTCGTAAGTCCTACTTTCCCGGTCAGATGCACGGTGAGACGAAGGACGAATTTGCTCAACATGCTCGCGCCAGCAACCTGATCGACATCCCACCACCGATAGGTCACACGCCCAACACCTTTCGCAGCTGTTTGCTACCGGGGCGGCCTTACAGTCATCTATCTCCATTCTTCGGCGTCGACCCGCCAAGCGCGAACATAGCGGAAGCGGAAAAGCTCGCCTTGGCCGGTGCCGCTGGCTTGTGGAAGCTGTGTGAAGAAGCATTGGACAAGCTACTCACTCTGCAAGCGGGTGGGCTCGCGCATGGCGACGCCGAGCTCCACAATTTCATTGTTTGCCCGACGCCCTTGGAATTGATTCTGATCGATTTCGAGGGCTCCGTTAACCGCGAGGCTCTGTCGGACGCCGAATGGCAAAAGCGCTGCGCGGTGGACCTCGAGCCCTTGCTTCGAGAAGCCGTGTACTTGCAGTGTGCGCTCGGTAAACAACAGGGTCCGCTCGCCGAGCTGTCTATCGAACGAATGTCGCTATTTTTCAAGCACCCCGAGCAATTCCAGCGCGCCATCGAGCTCAGGGCGAGTGTGAGTAGCTGATGACGAATGCGGGATGCTGGTCAGGTATCCGCGTCGAGACGGGCAGAAGCACTTCGAACACGCGTTTCAACGGCCGCCGAGCTCGACGAAAGTAGACCGGCTCGTCCGGATACGAACCGGCGTCGGATTCTCCCCAGATGCGACCACCTTACTTACAACTTCCAGCCAAAACCCAGGCTGAGACCCAGCCACACGCCCGCAAGCTCGCTATCTCTCGACTGGGCGACGCGGCCACGCACAGGCAAGGTCACGAACCCTGCTTGAGCTACGAGCTGCAGAAATAGCCGCGAGAACAACGGAGACTCGAGCGCGCCGAACAGGAAAGGGCCAGCCCACACGCCCTGCACCTGGCCGGGGGTAGCTTCGGTCGAGGAGCCGTGGGCATGGATGCGCGCGTAACCCAAGGCGTAACCGACCCCGAGCTCGCTCGGCATCAGGCGATTCGGAAAGTGCACGGCAATCTTCGCAGAAAGGTCGCCGGCGAGCACGCGCACGCTGCCGAGTGACGTGCGGCGATCGGATGTCGAAAACGCCGACCCCATGCTCAACGTCAGCCGCCGCACGCCGTGCGAAAAGCCGAGCCCTCCGCCCACGAGCGGCTGAAAATGCGAACCAAAGTTATTGGATTCGGTAAAGAGCGACAGACGATTCTCCGCCTCTTCGCGAGGGGGCGCCGCGGACGCGCTGGACCTCCAGCTCGGCTCCCGATGCTGCTCGATCGGCGGAACTGGTGGAGGCGCTGGAGGCGCTGGAGGCGGTTCGGACCCCGCCATGTCGCGAACGAGCTCGGCGCTGGCGAGCGCGAGTACCCGTGGTCGCAGCGCGCTATCGGTTTGCTCCAAGTCGAGCTGCCGGGTATCGACCTGCTCGCCCAACGACACGCGGATTAGAACCACGCTCTCTCTGCAACTCAGAAACACCCGCGGCGCATCGGCGCCCAACGCCAGCCGCGAGCTGTTCAGTTCCACGAGCGTGAGTCGCTGTGTTTCCTCGACTAGAGAAGTTTGGCACGTCGTGCTGTCGACGCGGACGTCCAGCTCGGCGCCGCCCGCCGCCGCCGCGGCTCGCGGCACTGCGGCCAGAAACACGGCCACGAACGTTCCCCGCGCGGCCCAGCCTATAGATGCAGAATCGTCCCTCACTCCGCGAGCAGCATCGCACGCAGGGCTGGCGAATGGCGCCCGTCTGGGTGGAGCGTGATGTATTTTTGGGCCACCCGGCGCGCCTGCGGCGATTGTCCCGACCTTTTTAGGGCTTCTACCTCGCGCGCTAGTGCGTCACCGGCGAGTGGTCCGCTCGGCCACAAGCTCGCGGCAAGCTCGAACGCCGTAGCGGCCTCGGACGCGCGCCCCAAATCGTCGAGCAGAACGCGACCGAGCGTAAAAGCGGCCACGGGAGCGCGGGGGTCCCTTGGGTACAGTTGGCTGACTTTGCGCAGCGGCGCGACCGCCTGTGCCGGATGAGCGCTGAGGCGTGCCACGTCAGCCGCGAGCAGCAAGTCTTGCGCCTCGTCTCGGACGTCGTTGGATTGCCGCAGTGCCACGAACGCCTGCGCATAACGCCCATGTTGCGCGAGGTCACGCCACACGCGCGGCGTCGAGGGCAACGCGTCGACTGGCATCGGGGTCGGAGTTGCACTCGCATCGGCCGGGGCCGAAACCGACAACGCTGACGCCGGCGGAAACTCGCCCGCTTCACCAACCCCCAACAAAGCCTCCCCTCCCGACCAAATAACTCGAACTCGCCCGCGCTCGACCGAGACGTGGGCGCCCGACCCGGACCGCTCGACGATGAAGGCGGTGCCCAACACCCGAATGCTCACGTCTCCCGCGTGGACTTCGAATGTGCGCGCATGATTGGGCACGACATCGAATCGCGCGCTGCCAGAAACCACGGTCGAGCTCACGAGATCGGCATCTTGACGATCGAGATGGACGACGCCGCCCGCGGCACCGAGCTCAGCGACCGAGCCGTCCGCGTAATGCACGGCTGTCAACGCGGCGCTCGCCATCGGTTTCGCCTGAGCCGTGACGCTCGCAATTGGGCCGTGGACCGACGGCTGAACGAGGCGCACTGCGGCGAACGCGAGCCCGCCCAAGCATGCCGCGCCGAGCGCTATGCGAGCCACGAAGCGACGTCTGCGCCGGACCAACACGCCACGAGTCAGGGACCGCGTTTGCTCCGCGCTCCACGTGCTGCGAACGCGAAGCGGCCCGCGTTTGAGACGTTGGTCGAGATCAAGCATGACGTACACCTAACTGCTTCCGAATGCGATCATGAGCGGCGCTGATGCGGCGCTTGACGGTGGCCAGGGAGCAGCCGCAGCGCTCCGCCACCTGCTCCAGGCTCTGGCCCTCCACGTGCCGAAGTACCCAGGGCACGCGCTGCCGCGGAGGCACGCGATCCAACGCGCGGTACACGTCCCCGATCAGCTCTCGCTCTTGAGAATCAGAGGCCGGGTCGGCGAGCGTGTCGTAGCTCGGCTCGTCGGCGAGATCGAACACGGACCAGAAGGCGCGCAGACGCAACTGCTGCACGGCACGGCGTACCGTTACCGTGGCCAGCCAGCTTTTTATCTCGCGGTGGTCCTCCCGGCGCCTGAGGCCGCCCACGGCGAGCGAAAAAACCTCCTGGACGACATCTTCCACCTCCGCCTGCCGACCGAGGATGCGCGTGGCGATCGCCGCAACGTACGGGGCGTAGCGCGCGTACAGCGCGTCGAGCCCAGGCTCGGTCACCGCGTGCTCGTTATCTGGCGCGGGCGCTAAGGTCGGAAGCTGCGATCGGCGCGCCTCAGCTCCGTCGCCGGCCGGCGGGACGATTCGAAGCAGGCGGTTTCGGGGGCCGTCGATCATTGGAGTGGGGCATCCGGACATTCGGACGCTCGACTCCAATATGTACCGTTCTGGTTCGGACGGCTCAAAAAGCTCGCGCGCAGTTGGCTGGGCGACCTCACGTGAGCGGAGCGGGTCCAAATCATTGACGATTATACTCGGCGCCTGGCGCCGCTCGATGTCCGGCCGTAACGTATCCGGGGTGCGCCACGGCCGGTTGCTGTTTTGCGTGCTCGGATCTTGCTGGCTCGCCGCCTGTGGCAAGGGCAGCGAGGGCTGGGTTTTGCAGCAACACCCTGGGACCGCCGGTGCGGCCGGAGTGATTCGGGACTTCGGCTCGACCGAAGATGGCGGTGTGGGCGGGGAGGCCGGCGCGACACTGCCCCAGGGAGGGCAGAGCGGCTCGGGCGGTTCGTCGTTCACGGCTTCCCGCTGCCCAGTCAGGTTTGCGGCCAGCTGCACACCCGCCGTGACCGTGGACGACCGGGACCAGGCTGGTAGCGGCACGCTGTTGACGGAAGCAATTGCCGACCCATCGACCGCGCTCGGCTGCATCACGCGGGACGTGTGCGACATCCTCTATCGCAAGACCTCTGAGATCCCCGTCACGACCAAGATCACGATCTTGATCGAGGACTTCGCTGGGATCAGCGAAACTTACCACGCCAATGGCGCGGCGACGATTCGCGTGAGCTCGCGCTACCTGCAACAGGTCGCGAACGCGCAGGCCGACGTAGGGGCCGCGGTCCGCGCCCTCTTTTACTACCACGCAACCAATACTTATCAGTTCGACGGCAACGACGGCTTTGCGAATTCTTGGTTGGTCGCGGGGGTCGCAAACTACGTGCGCCATGTCGCCGGCACCTTGCCCGACAACCAACGCAAACCCGGAGGTGCCTATGACGACGGCGGCGTGACCACCGGTTTCTTCCTCGTTTGGTTAGACCAGAGATACCCCGACTTCGTGTACGAGCTCAACTCGAGCCTGGACCCGAATCGCGGCGTCAAATGGACTACGCAGGCCTTCCAAGACATCACGGGGCAGACCGTGGACCAGCTGTGGGCCGCCTATCAGTCATCTCTGTAGCCGCGCCCAGCCGCGAACGCATCCGGCCGACTTTTCGGGCCTTCCGGTGACGCCCCCGAAGGAGTATTTAGACCACGCGTAACAATTCGGCTTACGCAGGGAGTTTTGCACGATGCCCAAAGGCCAAGAGAAATCCAAGACGACGAACAAGCCCAAGCTCACCGTGAAGGAGAAAAAGGCGAAGAAGAAAGAAAAAGCTGCCAAGTAGGCGTGCCTCTGAAACGAGGCGAGGGCTCGAGTGACGGCCGCAACCGCTGCGGCCGTCACTCGAAGATGGCCCGGCCGAGCGCCTCGAGGGAGCCAAGGGCGGAAGATGCGTTCGGCTAGCGCGGGCGGAGCGCGCAGCGAGCCCGGTTGCTCGGCGTCCCGGTTGATCTCAAGACGCGAGCGAGGCGGTGATGTTGCCCGGGTGCGCTAACGGAAGCGTGACTACGAAGCGCGTGCCCGCTCCGAGCTCACTGTCGACGGCGATGGTTCCGTGGTGGGCCTCCACGATGCGGCGCACCACGGCAAGCCCTAGGCCTACGCCGCCGGTCGAGCGCGCCCGGCTCGGGTCGCTCCGAAAAAATGGCTCGAAAATCCGCTGCTGATCCAGAGGCGAGATGCCGATGCCACGGTCTTTCACGGCGACCACCAAGTGCGCGCCGTCTTCGGCTTTGCGCGCGCTCAGCAGAACGGGGCCTTCCGAGAACTTGCGCGCGTTGTCCAACAGGTTGTCGAACACGCGACGCAAGACTGGGTCGGCATCGAGGGCCGGCAGGTCGTTCGGCATGTCGGTCTCGAGCGTGCGATCCGGGTACCGTACCAAAAATCGAGCGGCCGCAGCCTCGATCAGCGTCCGACCCGAAATGCTTTCGAAGTGCAAGGGCGGGAGCGCGTCCCCGGCTGAATCGCGTGCCAAGTCCAAGCGCGCGGCGCTCATCACATCGTCGAGTAGGTGCTCGAGCTCTGCGAGGTCCTCTCCGATGTCCGTCAGGTAACTGCTGGCCTTGTCGTGAGCTCCGTCCGTCACCAGCTCGAGCGCAAGCCGAATGCGTGCTAGCGGCGTGCGCAGCTCGTGCGAAATGTTGGCGAGCAGCTCTTTTTCCGAACGACGGAGCGCAGCAATGCGGTCGGCCATGTCGTCGAACGCACGTGCCAGTGCGCCGATCTCGTCCCGTCGGCGAGAGCGGACGCGAGCACTCAAATCCCCCGCGCCAAAGCGGCGTACCAACTTCGACAGCCCCGCCAACGGCGCGGTTACGGAGCGCGCGAGCGGGATCGATACGACGGCCAAGACCAACAGCGCGACGGCGAACTGCTTCAGCATCAAGCTAATCGGCCACTCCGGCGCGCGGTAGCGGAACAGTGCGTAGCGCGCTGGTCGGCTGCCGTTGGCAGGCTCCATGACCTGCCCCCAGCCGCGGCCGAATACGTTCCGCTCACGTTGCAGCCGCTCGAGGTCCGGCCCCGTCACCGGCGGCAGAGGCGGCGCGCCGTTGCTCGCCAATAGCCGCCAATTCGAATCATATACCGACAAATCGATGCCAACGCGTTTCCTCAAGTCGCGGAGCTCTGCCTTGAGCTCTTCCGGATGATCGGCGAGCCCACACATGTGCCAGGCGATCCAGGTGGAGCTCGGGCGTGCGGGGCCGTCCAACGCCGGCCGCAGCGAATAGCGACCCACGAGAAACGCCGCGCCCGACGCGAGCACAATCATCAACACGCCGTAAAGGTAGACGCGGAGCACGATCCGCGACGGAACTCGTTCGCGGGGACGGCGGTCCTTCAAACCGATTCCTCGGCCACGAGCATGTAGCCGCTGCCCCGCACGGTCTTGAGTAGGCGGGGATGCCGCGGGTCGTCGCCGAGCTTCTGCCTCAAGCGCGAGATGCGCACGTCCACCGAGCGGTCGAACGCTTCTTCCGCGTTGCCCTTGGCCAGGTCGAGCAGGCGCTCGCGTGTCAGCACCTTACCGGCGTTCTCCGCCAAAGCCCGCAAGAGCGCGAACTCGTACGAAGTGAGCGCCAAGACTTGACCGTCCAGCGTCGCGCGCAGGCTGGCGCTGTCCACGAGCACGCGACCGACACGGACTTCGCGAGCGCGAGGGCCGGCGCGGCCCTCTGCGCGCCGCACGACCGCTTGAATGCGCGCGAGCAACTCGCGCGCCGAAAACGGTTTCGTGACGTAATCGTCCGCGCCGAGCTCTAGGCCCAGCACGCGATCGGCGACGTCGACGCGGGCCGTCACGGCGATGATCGGCACGTGCGAATGCTCACGGATTTCACGACACACGTCGAAGCCGCTCTTACCCGGCAACATCAGATCGAGCACGACAGCGTCGAATTCCGGTCGAAGGGCTTCACGTGTGGCAGCGAGGCCGTCACTGACGAGCGTCACGTCGAAGCCGTGCTGTTCGAGGTAATCACGGGTCAAGCGTCCGATTTTGGCGTCGTCTTCGACGACTAAAATCTTGAGCCGTGCTCCTTCCATGCGCTTCGAGCTTACACGACCGCCACAGGGTGGGCCGAGCCAAACACAAATAGACACATTAGAGATACCGTTACGCATTAACGGCGCCTTAGGCTACACGCAATCGAGCATGACCGGGAGACCCGACGGAACTGCCATATTGGCTGAAACGAAATCACGGCGGAGGCGCGCTCGATTATACCAAGTCATCGGCTTGTTGCTGCTAGCCGCGGGCGTGGCGGCGGCCGTGCTCTTCTGGCGGGGCAGAACCGCAAAGAGCAAAGTCGTGCGTTACGTGACGGCGCAGGCCAAAGTCGGAGATCTGAAAGAAACCATCACGGCCACGGGCACACTAAAGGGTCTGGATTCAGTGGATGTGGGGGCGCAGATTTCGGGCAAGCTCACCAAAATTTACGTCGATTTCAACGACCACGTCGCGGTCGGCCAAGTGCTCGCCGAGATCGACACCACGTCCGCGCAGTCGAAGATCGATCAGTCGCATGCACAGGTGAATGCCGCCGATGCTTCATTGTCCTTGGCCAAAGCCACGCAAGCCCAAACCAAAGCGCAGTACGCACGCTCCGTGGACCTGTCGGCCAAGGGCCTGATCTCCAGCAAGGATTTGGACTCCGCCAAGGCGGACGCCGATCGCGCCGCCGCGAGCATCACGTCGGCGATGGCGCAAGCCACGCTTGCCCGCGCGTCCTTGAAGGACGCCGAGACCCAGCTTTCGTACGCGGTGATTCGCTCACCCATCGACGGCATCGTGCTGTCGCGCCTAGTCGAGCCGGGCCAGACCGTGGCCGCGTCCATGTCTGCGCCGGTGCTGTTCACGATCGCCCGCGACCTGACTCAACTTCGGCTGTACGTAGATATCGACGAAGCGGACGTGGGCAAAGTCAAGGAAGGACAGGCCGCAACCTTCCTCGTCGATGCCTGGAACGGCCATAGTTTCCCTTCGAAGGTGGTGTCCGTACACAACTTACCGACTACGGGGCAGACCGTCGTCACTTATCAAGCGGTGCTGACCGTCGACAACAGCGAGCGGTTGCTTCGACCGGGCATGACCGCGACCGCCACCATCACCACCGACGAGCGCAAAGGCGCACTGCTCGTTCCGAACGCGGCGCTCCGCTTCAGCCCGCCCGCTGTCTCCTCGCCGAAAGCCGGCATTCCGTTCATCAATGGCGGCATGCCCGGCGGGCCCCGTACGGGCGGTGGCAGCGGCGCCAGCGTCCGCACGAAAACCGCAGCGAACAAGAAGATCATCACCGCCGCCGATGCGCAGGGTCTGGTTTACATCCTGAAGGACAACCAGCCGCAGCGCACGGTCGTCTCGATTGCGGGCTCCGACGGGGAACGCACGGAGATCAAAAGTGGGCTCAGCGCGGGCACCAACGTCGTTACGGACATCGACCAAAGGAAGACCGAGTGATGTCCGCGCCTTCGGTGCAAACGGCGAACGGCGAAGCCATCATCGAATTGCGAGGAGTCAAAAAAGTGTACGGCGAAGGCGAATCCGAGGTCCGCGCTTTGGCAGGCATCGACTTCGACATCGCGCGTGGCGACTTCGTGGCCATCATGGGGACGAGCGGCTCGGGCAAGTCGACCTGTATGAACATATTGGGCTGCTTGGACGTGCCAACGGCTGGCAGTTATCGTTTGGCCGGCGTGACCACCACCGATCTGCACGGCGACGGCCTGACCCTGCTGCGCCGCCACTACATCGGATTCGTATTTCAGGGCTTCAATCTGCTGTCTCGTACGAGCGCTTTGGAAAATGTAGAGCTCCCCCTAGTGTATCGGCGGGTAGCCGCGCGCGAGCGGCGCACGGCCGCGCTACGCTCTCTCGAGCTGGTCGGGCTTTCGGATCGCGCCGACCACACTCCCCAGGAGCTTTCCGGCGGCCAGCAGCAGAGGGTAGCCATCGCGCGCGCGCTGGTCACCGATCCGGAGCTTTTGCTCGCGGACGAGCCGACGGGTAATCTCGATTCTGCGCGCACCCAGGAGATCATGAACCTACTCGTCGACCTGAACAGGAAACGCGGGATCACCATCGTGATGGTCACGCACGAGCCGGATGTGGCCGCCTATGCGAACCGCGTGGTGGTTTTCCGTGACGGGCTGATCGTGGAAGATTCCCGGCCCGGACGAGCCCACTGATGTTTCTCCAGACCGTGCTCATGGCGCTGCGCGAAATTCGTCGCAACACGCTGCGCTCGGTGCTCACCATGCTCGGTGTGGTGATCGGCGTGGGCGCGGTGATAGCGCTGGTTTCCGTCGGGCGCGGCGCCACGCAAAAGGTGACGGCGGACATCGGCAAGCTGGGCAAAAACCTGCTCATGGTGAGCGCCGGCGCGCGGGTGAAGGGCGGAGCCTCCTCCGCGGCGCAGTCGCTGAATATGGCAGATATGCAGGCCATCGCCCGCGAGATTTCGGGCGTGCACGCGGTAGCGCCCGGTTCCTCGAGTCAGCAGCAGGTCATTTACGGAAACAAGAACGCAAGCACCTCGATCACGGGCACCGACAACAACTTCTTCGAGGTGCGGGGCTACGCCATCGAAAAGGGCCGCCAATTTACGGAGGCGGAGGCGCAATCCGGGGTTCCGGTGTGCGTGATCGGAGCCACCGTCAAGACGGAGCTTTTCGCGACCACCGACCCACTCGGAGCACAAGTGCGAGTCGGTAAAATCTCGTGTCAAATCATCGGCACGTTGGTTTCGAAAGGCACCGCGGGCATGGGTCAGGATCAAGATGACTTGATGCTGATGCCGCTCGCGACGTTCCAGCGGCGAATCACCGGCAACAACGACATTTCTCTGATCTTGGTCTCGGCCGAAGAAGGGCTAGATACGTCGATCGTAGCCGAGAGCATTCGTGCCTTGCTACGCCAACGCCGCCACCGGCCGGTCGGCTCGGATGACGACTTCAACGTGCGGGACATGGCGGAGATCGCCGACACCGTCACGAGCACCACCACGGCCCTGACCGCTCTCTTGGGTGCCATTGCCGCGGTCAGCCTGCTCGTCGGCGGCATCGGGATCATGAACATCATGTTGGTCTCGGTGACGGAGCGCACTCGCGAGATAGGTATTCGATTGGCGATCGGCGCATTCGCGGGCGAAGTCATGATGCAGTTCCTGCTGGAGGCGATCGTGCTCTCGACGTTGGGCGGCATCATCGGTGTGGTGTTGGGCCTGATCGGATCGTTTTTCGCGGCGCGTGCGCTCTCGTTACCGTTCGTGATCCCTCCGGAGATCGTAGGGCTGGCGTTCGCTTTTTCGGCTTTGGTCGGCGTGCTCTTCGGCTATCTGCCGGCGCGAAAAGCCGCGCAACTCAATCCCATCGAGGCATTGCGGCATGAGTGAGCTGCGAGACAAACGCGCGCGCCTTTGGTGCGCCACTCTGTGCTTGTGCACGGCTGCCGCCAACCGCGCTTCAGGGCAGGAAGCAAACGCGCTCAGCAGCCAAAGCGCGGTCGAGATCGCGATCAAGAACAACCCCGACTTGCATATCGCTCTCCTGCAAGAGACGCAGGCACGCTATGCTGTGACGGCAGAGGAAGCGCTTTATGACCCCGTCTTCGGCGCCGACGTGAGCTACAACCATAGCCGTAATCCCAGCGCGAACGGCGCCAACGCCACGACCGTGAGCGGCAGTGACGTGGCCGCGGCAGACGTCAGCCTCAGCAAAGGTTTTTACACCGGCACGGTGCTACGGGCGAGCCTGTCGGGTCAGCGACAAGTACGCAGCGCACTGCCCATCAACTCGGTCGGAGGCACGAACGCATTCGGTCCGTTTTACTTACTGGCTGGTCAATTAGCGCTGACGCAGCCGTTCCTGCGAGGGGCAGGTAGCGCGTTAGGGCTCGAGAGCTTGCGTGTCGCGCGCTTGAACCGCACCGCCGCTGCTCTCGCAACGCAGCAGACCGGCAGTCAGATTCTTCATGACGTGCTCGTAGACTACTGGGAATTGTGGTTTGCGACAGAGGCCGTGCGCATCGACGAAGCGTCGCGCGATTTGGCCAAATCTCAGCAACTACAGGCCGAAGAACAGGTGAAAAGCGGCACGTTGGCCAAGGTCGACGCCCTGCCGTTCGCGACCCAGACCGCCCAACAAGACGGCGCGCTCGACACGGCCGTGACCACCGTTCGGCAAAGAGCGCTCGCGCTTTCGCTAGCTATTGGCCGGGCCGAGGACACCGGACCCGAGCTCACCGCCATCGACACGCCACCAGACGTGCCGATCGACGAGGTGGACGAACGCGCGATCACCGAAGCGCTCGCCGCCTCGTACCAGTTCAAGCAAGCGCAGGCCAATCTGCAGATTTCGCAGTATCAAGCGAGGATTGCTGGCGACGCGCTGCGCTCGCGGCTCGACTTCACCGCCTCCGTAACCGCGCAGGGCCTGGGTAATCACGAGGCGTCCCCGGCCTTGAGTCAGTTCGGCCGCCTGGAGGCGGTGAGCGCGCAGGTTGCTCTGGCCTTCGAGACCCCTGTCACGAGCACGCGCCGCAACGCGGAGATCGAGAGCGCTCTGCTCAGCACGCACATCGCAGAAAAACAGATCGAGAGTCTACGTCAACAGACCCGACACGCGATCGAGCTCACTATTTCTCAACGCAATGCCGCCAAACGGCGTCTGGAATTTGCCTTGCTCACCGAGAAGGTCTCCCACGATCAAGCAGAAGGCGTACAAGGCAAGTTTCTCGCCGGCACCGTGCTGGCGATCGAAGTGCAAAAAGCCAACAACGACTATCAGTCAGCGCAGCTGGCGGTGCAGCGCGCCAGGGTGGACCTAGTCGTGTCCGAGCTCGATCTGCTGAATTATCGCGGCAAGTTGCTCGATCGCTATGCCGACCTCCTCAAGAGCTACCAGCCCACGGCGGTGATCTTGCAAGGTGCCAGCGATCCGATGTGACGACCGCGCACAACATGCCTAGCCACCTCGGGAGCTTGCCTCGCACGGCGGTGAGCGACGGCGATTCTTTGGTCTGTGGCCCGTGGGCCCGCTACACTTGCACTGATGCCCCGCGTGCCCGAAAAGCCGACTATCGGTGCCCAGAGCCCGGCCGGAGCTGAAGAGCGGAGCACCCGCGTCAGGTCCGTGAGCCCTTCGTTCTCACCGCGCTTCGTGAGCGGTTCGGAGATCGAGGTCGAAGAGCGGGACCACTCGGGCCCCGTGTCGAGCCGCCGACCGGCGTACGCGGCAGGCCTGATCGTGGCCGATAAATACGAGCTACTGCGCCCCCTGGCGGCGGGCGGCATGGGCGAGATTTGGGTGGCTCATCACTTGAGCTTGGACATCGACGTGGCCGTGAAATTCATCGGTGATGTCGGCGCTCTGGAGACCCGCTTCGCCGAACGGTTGCTGGAAGAAGCGCGCAACACGGCGAGGCTCGGGCATCCTGCCATCGTTCGTGCGCTCGATTTCGGCCATACCGAGCGCGGCGATCCCTTCATCGTGCTCGAGCTACTAGAAGGCGAAGATCTGGCGACGCGGCTCGACCGTTCCGGCCCGCTGCCAGCGGAACAGGCCGTCACGCTGCTGCTGCCCGTCGCCCACGCCCTGAGCACCGTGCATGACAGCGGCATCGTGCACCGTGACATCAAGCCGGAGAATGTGTTTTTAACCAGCGTCGAGCTCGGCGTGCAAGCCAAGCTCTTGGACTTCGGGATCTCGCGCAAGACCGATCGCGCGCGCCGGCTGACGGTGCGAGACACCGCCCTCGGCACACCCGATTACATGTCCCCAGAACAAGCTCGCGGCGAAACGAGCGGCGAGCACACCGATCAATGGAGCTTCTGCGTGGTGTTGTACGAAGCCCTCACCCAGCGCCGGCCGTTCGAAGCGGACAACTACAATGCGCTGCTGCGCAGTATCATCGAAGATGCGCCGAGGGCCCTCGCTGCCTCTGGTCTGGACGAGCCTGACCTTTGGCAGATCTTAGCCCGCGGCTTGGCCAAGGCGCCAAGCGACCGCTTCACGTCGATCCGCGAGCTAGGCGAAGCACTCGCCCTCTGGTTGCTTGCTCGTGGGGTACAGGAGGACTCCGTGGGCACGTCTTTGCGGCGCGTCTGGATCCGTGAGCCGCCTTCCACGATGACGGTGTCCGGCGACGGGCTCGAGCCGGTCGAGGTAGGCTCCGGGCCGGCCGTGGCCGCGCTCGAGCGAGCTTCGACGCAAGTGCAGGGACCGAGCGCGCTCACGTCGAAAGATGCGCCGATCTCGGTTCGTATTCGTGTCGCCGACCGCGACGCACATCGGGGAATCGTCGAGGCGTTGGAACAGGCACTGGATGCGGGGCCTCGCGCCCGCCATTCCGCGCCGGATTTGGCCGCTTTGGCCGACTTGCATCGCGGCGGCGACCCCGAAGATTTGTTCCGCCGCGAGGCGCAGCGCCGTGCCGTGATTACGGTAGTGTCGATTGCTTGCCTCGCGTTCGGTTTGGCCTTGGCGATCTTGATTGGCACGGGTGTGTTCGTTTGGTAGGCGGGCTAAGCTTGGGCCATGACCGTGACCATTCGAGCCGCGGAACAGCGTGATCTCGCCGCGATCGCCGAGCTTGCGGGCAAGCTCGTCCGTCAACACCATGCCTTCGATGACGCGCGGTTCATGCTGGTCCCGAACGTGGAGGCCGGCTACGCGCGCTTCTTCGCAGGCGAGCTGTCCCATGACGAAACCCTGATTCTAATCGCCGAGCTCGCGGGTAACGTCGTCGGCTATGCATACGCCCGGCTCGAGCCGAGGGACTGGAACAATTTGCTCGATGCGTGCGGCGCCCTGCACGATATTTATGTGGCGGAGAGCGCGCGCCGGCAGGGCGTGGCTCGGCGCTTGGTGGAGGCGGTGCGGGAGCGCTTGAAAGTGAAAGGCGCGCCGCGCCTAGTCCTTCATACGGCTACTAAAAATGAAGGCGCCCGAAAGCTGTTTTCCGCCCTCGGTTTTAGGGAAACGATGATCGAGCTGACGAGTGAGCTGTGACTGCACCGAGCGTGCTTTCCGAAACGCATGTGAAACATTCCAGCGGTTGCGCCGAAAGAGTCGCAGCAGTAGATGGAACGCCCCTTCGGTGATTTCCGTGCCGAAAATGCCACGTACCAGGTCAAGAGGAAAAAAAAATGAGCGGTAATACGGTCCGTCAGCAGGCAATTTCCAAGATCTCGAAGTTCAAGACCAGCTCGCCAGCCTTGAATTACAAGGAGACTGCGTCGGGCACGCTGTTTGGCGCCAATGTATTCGGTCTCGGTGCCATGAAGTCGCACTTGCCGAAAGACGTCTACAAGTCCCTGAAAAAGACGATCGACGGCAACCAACCCCTCGATCCCGCAACGGCGGATGTCGTTGCCGCGGCGCTCAAGGACTGGGCGCTGGACAAGGGCGCGACCCACTACGCCCACATCTTTTACCCGCTCACCGGCCTGACGGCGGAGAAACACGACAGCTTCTACAGCCCGGATGGCGAGGGCAACGCAATCGCGGAATTCACGGGCAAAAAATTGGTCCAGGGTGAGCCGGACGCGTCCAGTTTTCCGAGCGGAGGGATTCGTGTCACGTCCGAGGCGCGCGGCTACACCGCTTGGGACGTGACCAGCCCAGCCTACTTGGCTGAGACCACCAACGGCATCACGCTGTGCATCCCGACCGCGTTCGTGTCCTGGACCGGTGAAGCGCTCGACACGAAGACGCCCGTGCTTCGCGCGACGGCGGCCCTCAGCACGCACGCGACCCGCGTCCTCAAGCTGTTCGGTCACGAGAATATTTCGGCCGTCACCTCCTACGCTGGCTGCGAACAGGAATACTTCCTGATCGACAAGAATTTTTTCTACGCACGCCCGGATCTGCTCAACGCCGGGCGCACGTTGTTCGGGGCGAAACCACCGAAGGGCCAAGAGTTCGAGGATCATTACTTCGGCGTCATCCCTAGCCGAGTTCAGGCGTTCATGTTCGAGCTCGAGCGCGAGCTGCTCGTGCTCGGCATCCCGGTCGCGACTCGTCACAACGAAGTTGCCCCCGGGCAGTTCGAAATCGCGCCGGTGTTCGAAGGCGCCAACATTGCCGCCGACCACCAGCAGCTCGTGATGGTGACGTTGAAGAGCGTCGCAGAAAAACACGACCTCGTTTGCCTATTGCACGAGAAGCCCTTCGCGGGCGTGAATGGCTCGGGCAAGCACCTGAATTATTCGTTCGGCAATAGCACTCAGGGCAATCTGCTCGACCCGGGCGCCACGCCCCACGACAACGCGCAGTTCATGGTGTTCTGCGGCGCGGTCGTGCGCGCGGTGCACAAGTTCGGCGGCCTGCTGCGCGCGGCCATCGCATCGGCAAGCAACGATCATCGCCTGGGCGCCAACGAAGCGCCGCCGGCCATCATCTCTATTTTCATGGGTGAGCAGCTCGCCGACGTTTGGGAGCAGATCAAGGCGGGCGGTGCCAAGTCGTCCAAGGCGGGGGGCAGCCTGAAGATCGGCGTCGATTCCCTACCTAATTTGCCCAGGGATGCCGGCGACCGCAACCGCACGAGCCCGTTTGCCTTCACCGGCAATCGGTTCGAGTTTCGAGCCGTTGGCTCGAGTCAGGCGCCTGGGATCGCCCTCGCCACGCTGAACACGATCATGGCTGACTCGCTCGACTTCGTCGCGACCAAGCTGGAAGCCGCGGTCGGATCGGGTAAGCCACTGAACACGGCCGTTCAGCAGGTTCTGCAAGAAGTTTACACCGAGCATGGCGGGGTAGTGTTCAACGGCAATGGCTATTCCGAGGAATGGCATCAGGAAGCCGAAAAGCGCGGCCTTTTGAACCTGAAGACGTCGGTCGACGCCCTTCCGCAGTACGAGACCAAGGAAGCGATCGCGGTCTTCGAGAAGTACAAAGTGCTCTCGCCGCGTGAGCTTCACGCCCGTTACGAGATTTTCCTCGAGCAATACGTCAAGGCCATCAACGTAGAGAAGAACTTGGTTCTGCAAATAGCCAAAACGCTGATCGTTCCGGCCGCGCTACGTTACCAGACCGAGCTTGCCAACAACGCCGCCGCGCTGAAAGCTGCAGGTATCAATGGCGACACCTCGCTGCTGCAAAAGATCTCCGGCTTGGTCGGTGACCTACATGGCTCGATCGCCGGGCTCGAAAAAGCGGCCTCTCAACACGGCGGAAGCAGCCTGCTGGAGGAGGCAAAGTACTTCCGGGACTCGATCTTACCGGCGCAGCTCAAGGTGCGTGAGGTGGTAGATAGCCTCGAGGGGCTAATCGCGGACGACGTGTGGCCGCTGCCGACCTATCAAGAGATGCTGTTCATCAAGTAAGTACGCTAAACGTGACCGTGCAATAGAGACATGAAATTCGGTCGAGAACGCTCGGCGCTGACCTCGCGGCAGCGCCGGCCTCGACAGGCTCAGCGCGGCGCTCAATAGTCCGCGCATGCGGATTTCCCTTGCTCGTTGCTGCACTGCGCTCGCCCTTGCCCTAAGCTCCTGTGCCCAATCGGCGGCACCGCCGAAGGCGGTGGAGCCGAGCGCCGGCCCGGAGGCACCCGTGGCGCCCACGGCGGGCCCCATCCCGAGCTTCGTGCGCGCGGCGGTGGACGCTCCGGACCGCAGCGCCGACGACAAAGCCCTCGACGCAGGTCGCAAGCCCGACCAGTTATTGACCTTTTTCGGGATTCGGCCCGGGATGCAGGTAGCGGAAATCGGCGCGGGCGGCGGCTACACGAGCGAGCTCTTGGCTCGCGTGGTCGGACCGACGGGCAAGGTTTTCGGCCAAAACTCGCCATTTTTCTTGGAAAAATTCGCGAACGTGCCCTGGTCGGCTCGTCTATCCAAACCGCTGCTGAGAAACGTCGTGCGCGCCGACCGCGAATTCGACGATCCGTTGCCGCCCGAAGCAACCGACTTGGACGCCGTGCTGATCGTGCTCATTTATCACGATACGGTTTGGCTCGATGTCGATCGTCGAAAGATGAATCGGGCCGTGTTCACCGCATTGAAACCCGGCGGCGTGTACGGAATCGTCGACCACAGCGCTGCGGCCGGAGCGGGCTTGAGCGGTGTGAAGACCGTGCACCGCATCGAAGAAAAGACGCTGCGCGACGAAGTCGAGCAGGCTGGGTTCGAATTCGAGTCCGAAGCGCCTTTCTTACGGAACCCGAGCGACTCACGCGACTGGAACGATTCTCCTAGAGAGGCCGGCGAGCGGCGCGGTACCTCCGACCGTTTCGTGATTCGCTTTAAAAAGCCCTGATTGGGTCGAGTGGACGGCTCAAGCGAGGCCCACCCCTTCGTCTAAACCGAGCATCGAGTTCAAGCACTGCACCGCCGCGCCGGACGCACCCTTGCCTAGATTGTCGAGGCGCGCCACGAGCAAGATCTGCTGCTCATGGCCGAACACGAATAGCTCCAGGCGATTCGTCCCGTTGCAGGCGGTAGGGCTCAAGTAGCCTTCTTCGAGCAGCGCGTCGCTTTCGAGCGGTTGAACGACGACGAAGCGTTCGCCGCCATAGTGCGCCGCGAGGACCTCGTGTACGTCCCTCGGAGTTACCTTCTTAGGCAGCAGACGCGTGAAGAGCGGCACCGAGACCAGCATGCCTTGATAGAAGTCTCCCACGACCGGTTCGAAAAAGGGTGCGTAGTCCAGACCTACGACGTGTTGCATCTCGGGTAGGTGCTTGTGCTTGAGGGCGAGGCCGTAGGGCCTCGGGCCCCGTAGTGGCTCGTGCGCCTGGCCCGTGGCCGTCTCGTACTTCGCGATTAGGCTCTTGCCGCCGCCGCTGTAGCCAGTCAGCGAGTGAACGACCGCGGGATAGTCTCTTGGAACGAGATTGCGTGCGACCAGCGGTGCCAAAGCGGCGACGGCGCCGGTTGCGTGGCAGCCGGGTACGCTCACCCTCGACGAGCTACCGATGAGCTCGCGCTGGCGGCCATTGAGCTCGGGAAAGCCGTATGCGAAGCCCGGGCTAACGCGGTGCGCGCTGCTCGGGTCGATCAGACGCGTGCGCGGATTCGCTATCATACTCGCCGACTCGCGCGCTGCCGCGTCTGGCAAGCACGTGATGACGAAGTCGACCTCGTTGATCAAAGTGTTCCGAGCCGCCGCATCCTTGCGCATCGGGGCAGGCAGCTCGCACAGCTCGAGCTCGGCGTGTGCCTGCAAGCGTTCCTGGATCTGAAGGCCAGTGGTCCCCTCGCGCCCATCGATGAAGATCTTGTGCTTGGCCATTCCCGTACGCTCGAACATGTACGGCAAAGGCGGCACCGATGCCAGCCGCGCGCGAGCACATCCACGCACTCTTCGCGCATTCGGCGATCGAGCGGGCTCGTGCGCGTTCAGCGGGCTTGACTCGCTTCGGTAAGCTTGTACCAATCTCGATGTGAGCTTCGCGCTGCGCCTGAGTCATTCCGTCGCGAGCTGCATGCTTCTCGTGGCTCCGTCCGGCTCGGGCGACGCTCGACATCCGCACGCATTGGCCCCGGCCAATTCGACCCGCACGAGCGGCGGCAACGCGTCCGCGTCGAGCCTCGGGGCCGCAACGGCTTCGACCCCGCACTTGCCGCCCGCGCTCTCGCCGGGGTGTCCGCCGGGCATGGCGCGCATCAAAGGTTATTGCATCGACCGCTACGAAGCGTACGTCGTCGAGCTCGACCAGAATGGAGGCGAATCGGCGCATTCACCGTACACTCCGGTGGACGGGCTACGAGTGCGGGCCAAGGTTGCCGGGGGCGTCGTGCCGCAAGGTTACATCTCGCAGCGGCAAGCGGCTGAGGCGTGCCAGAGCGCGGGCAAGCGTTTGTGCAGTGCGCCGGAGTTCTCGCTTGCGTGTCGCGGGCCGAATGAAAAAGCCAGCTACCCCTACGGAGGAACGCGCCATCAACCTGGCAAGTGCAACGAAGGCAAAGGCAGCGCTGTCAGTGAAGTGTTTGGGCCGTCGGCGCCGTTCAACTCCCTACTCATGAACGACCCGCGTCTCAATCATTGGGCCGGCGGTTTGGCAAAAACCGGCGCCTTCACCGAGTCTGTGTCCCCTTTCGGCGTATTCGACTTGGTTGGGAATCTGCACGAATGGGGGTCGGAAGTTGCGCTCAACGGCCACGGTTACTTTCGCGGCGGGTTCTACGGCGACGCCGAAATCAATGGACCCGGTTGCGACTACGTCACCAAGGCTCACGCGGCCGGCTACCACGACTACTCGACGGGCTTTCGCTGCTGCCAAGACGCCGACGAGGCGGTGACGCAGAGCCCAGCGCATTGAGAGCTTACGGCGCCGTCCCAGTTGGATGACCCGCGGCATAGATCGCAGAAACCAGCGAGACGTCTGGGGAGTTGGGGGTCACGGCCGCATCCTCACTCAAATCCCAGGCCATGATGCCGCCGGCAGAGGAGAGGGCAAGCGCGGTCTTGGCCCGCACGGTCGGAATGCCGTTGTAGAACTGGTCGTTCAACTGATCCAAATCGGCGGCCTGAGCGTTTTGGCCGACTAGCGCTGAGTAGGCCGTGTTGCTGGGGCGACTGTAGAACGGTATCCCAAGGATGGCTTTGGAGGCTGGCACCCCCTTGTCCAGCCAAAGCTGGAGTGAAGCTTGCGCAAAGGCGTACGGCGAGTGCCCCGAGCCATTGTCGCCGTCGTAAGCCATGATGTTTACGAGGTCGATATACGGCAGCGCATCGGACGTGACGCCGGCTGCGCCACCTCGAAATGCCGCGCCAGCTATGGTGACCAGCCTGCCTTTGGGCTTCAAGCGCCCGCTCACTTCGCGAATCATCGCAAGGAACGAGGCCGCTACATTTTCTTCGGGGAACTCCCAGTCGATATCAACGCCGTCTAGTTGGTACTGATCCATGTAGCCATCGATGGCGGTCGCGAACGCGGCGCGCGCGGTGGGGTCCGCGGCAAGCGCGTTGAACGCCTCATCGTGGCCGTCATTCCAACCGCCGACCGAGAGCAACACCCGCACGCCGGCCGCATGACCTCGCGCGACGAGATCGACGAGCGGCTTGGTCGGCTGCGTTAGACTAACAGAGCCATCGGCGTGTTCGATCGCGAACGCGTAGTTGACGAAGTTCAGCTTACTGAACTGCAAGCCCGCAGAGTTGTTTGCCCAGGTAGGCAGGTATCCGACGACTTTGAATGCGGGAAGGTCGGGCAGCACGACCGGCGTGCTCACGGCGGCAGGTCCGCCGGCCGCGCTGGACGACGTCGACGAGCGCCCCCCGCTAGCGGAGTCGTCGACTCCTCCAATGGGTCCACATGCGCACAGGGCTACCAGTGCGGATGACACCCAAGCAAGCGGAACGAGGCCGGCCCTGGGGAGGGAACGCAAACGCAAATGCATAGGTTAGTGTGCTTGGATTCCGCTCAGGCGCCGCGTCTAGTTTTGCTCGGAACCTTGGCTCATTTTTCCGTCATGGGCGTTTCAGTCGCTACCCGTAGCGAACGCTCTGCCCCTCTAGATAGCGCACGCCGTCGTCGTTCGCACGCCCACGCATTGGGGGTGCGGGCAGCTTCGCTCCGGCCTTAACACCAATTTACCGCCATTGTGTCCCTGCGCTGCACGCAGGCTGCAAATTGACGGCGCGGTGTTTACAAATGCATTCGAGTGGCGAAATGAGCAGAAGTTTTCTACAGCTGAGTGCCGTACCGGACACTCATCGTTCATGCAGGAGCCTGTGATGCATCTCAGCCGCGGCGTAACGTGGTCCTCGATATTGGCCCTAGGCATCGCATTGTCGGGCTGTAGCGGCATGGTGTCCGGCGACGGCAATTCGGCGACCGGGCCGGACACGGCCAGCAAGCCTGCCGCGGGCAGCGGGCAACCCGGCGTGGGCGCGGGCGGCGCGAGCAACGGCGCCGGTACGGGGAGCACGCCAGTCCCTAGCGCTGGCGGCCCCGGAACTGTCCCGGGCGTCGTCAACCCCGGCCTCAGCGCCATGCACCGTCTGAACACCGCCGAATACAACGCGACCGTGGCCGACGCCCTCGGCACGACGCTGCAACCCGCGACTGGCAACTGGCGCGGCGGAGAGATTGACGGCTTCGACAATATCGCGAGCGTTCTAGGCGTCGATGATACGCAATACGGCCTGTATCTGGACGCTGCGGAGGCGATCGCCAAGGACGTCTTCGCGTCGGACGCTCTGCGCGCCAAAATCGTGACCTGCGCCACCGCGGACGACATGGCCTGCGTCAAGGGCATCATCAGCAAGACGGGGCTCAAGGCGTTTCGCCGTCCGCTGTTGGACGCGGAGGTCGCGACCTACACCAAGGTCTACACCACTTCTCGCGCCCAAGGAGCCGACCATAACGGGTCGCTGCAGAACGTGCTCTGGTCCCTGTTGTCGAGTGCGGAATTCTTGTACCGCATGGAGTTCGATAACGGCGTCAAGACCAAGCACTTGATCAGCGGTTATGAGCTTGCTACGCGCCTATCCTACTTCCTGTGGAGCAGCGCGCCCGACGACGCTCTGCTCGCCGCCGCGAACGATCTCAATACCGACGCCGCGATCGGCACGGCTGTGGATCGCATGCTCACCGACCAGAAGTCCGCGCGCTTGGTTCAAAACTTTGCCGGGCAATGGCTCGGTGCGCGGAAAGTGCTGGCGCACCCGGTGGCCGCCGACGTGTACCCGGCTTGGACGCCGGACATCGCTAGCGCGGCCAGCAAAGAAATGTTTGCCTACTTCGACGAGTTCCTGCGCAGCGACCGGCCCTGGTCGGAGTTCCTGAGTGCGGATATGAACTTCGTCAATGCTGGGCTGGCCGGTCTGTATGGCATTCCCAACGTGACTGGCACGGCGAGCACACGGGTCGAATACACGGCGGATGCCCGCAAGGGGTTCATGGGCCTGATCGGCTTTTTGGCGGTGTCGTCCGTCGACCGTCGCTCCTCGCCGACGCTGCGGGGCAAGTGGGTGCTGGTGAACTTGCTGTGCTCACCGCCCCCCGCGCCCCCCGCCACGGCAGGTAAGCTCGAGGACAAAGGCGACCCAACGAACACCAACATTCGCGCGGTGCTAGAGGCACATCGCGCGTCGCCCGCCTGCTCTTCTTGCCACTCAATCATGGACCCCTTCGGTCTGGCGATCGAGCAATACGACGGCATCGGCAAGTTCCGCACGAAGTACCCAGACGGCTCCACGATCGACCCGTCGACGCTCCTGCCCCCGTCCTCGACATACCCGCAAGGCATCTCTTTCTCGGGTCTGGACGGGGCCGAGAAGGCCGTCACCGACGACCCCAAGTTCAAAGAGTGCATCACGGAGAAGCTGTACACCTATGGCTTGGGTCGAAGCCTCAGCAACGATGACAAGAACAATGCGGTCGCGATCGAGAAGGATTGGGAGACGACTGGCGCCCTGAGCGTCGGCCGCCTTTTGCATCGTCTCGCTCTCGCGGAACCATTCCGCTATCGAAATCCCGGAAGCGCGCAGTGAGCTCAGTGAGGATCCCATGAATAAGTTTTTTTCTCGCAGAACGTTACTTCGTGGAGCTGGTGTTGCCCTGGCCCTGCCGTGGATGGAGTCGTTGGCGCCCAAGGTTGCCGGCGCAGCGACGGGCACTGCCCCCGTTCGCTACATGCCGATCTTCTTGCCCAACGGCGCGGCAGAGTTCTGGACTCCGAACGGCGCCGGCAGCGGCTCCGCCTGGAATCTCGGCTCGGTGCTCGAACCATTCGCCGAGCTCAAGGCCAAGATGAACGTGATCTCGAATCTCGAGAACGGCTCGGCCTTCAATGCCAGCGGCTTGCCCAGCGTAGAGCCAAGTCACGGGCGGCAACCCGGCGGTTGGCTGACCGCGGTGGATGCGCAGGTGCTGCGCAGTCAGCTGAAGGTGGAGGAAGCCAACGGGGTCTCGGTCGATCAGATCATGTCCGAGCACGCGGTGTTCAAGGGCAAGACGCCGCTGGCCTCGCTTCAGCTGGGGCTGTCCACGGTGTACAGTTATTGCGATGGGCAGCAGTGCTCGAATAGCCGGAGCGTTTCATGGAAGACCATGACGCAGCCAATGTACAAGATGGTGGACCCGCTACAGGTCTTCAACGCCATCGTCAACGTGGCGAGCGCGGGCACCGGTGCCACGGGCGGGGGCACGGACCCCAACGTGGCCAAGCGTCTTGCGATGAAGAAGAGCGTGCTCGACGCAGTGCTCGAGAACGCCACCAGCACGCGCTCACGCCTGAGCATAAATGATCAGGCTCGTATGGACGAGTTCTTGGACTCGGTACGCAGCGTAGAAAATACTGCGACTACCGTTTCCGCCGGCTTGGGGGGCACGAGCTCGACGTGTGCCATTGGCGCCAAGCCGACCATGGCCACCGTCACCCCGGACGGCATTCGTCAGACCACCGCCACGTACAACAAGGGCGCGCATGCGGACGCTATGAACGCACTGATCGTGATGGCCCTTCAGTGCGACGTGACACGCATCATCACGTACATGCTCGAGGACGAACGCTCGGAGTTCACGTACGATCACGTGACCAAACGCAAGTTCACGAACATGGGCTCGACGCCCACCACCGGCACCTGCCCGGAGTATCACGGTGGCGGGCAGCACGGCACGCAGGACGACTTCGCCGCCATCACGTGGTGGAACGTCGGAAAAGTCGCGGACCTGTGCCGGAAGATGGACGCCATCAAAGAAGCCAACGGGCTCAGCATTCTGGACAACTCCGTCATCTTTTTCGGCGGCGCTATGCACGGTAGCGACCACTCGTGCGATCGTCTGCCCACGGCCCTGATTGGCAGTGGTGGTGGCAAGTTGAAGCAAGACCAGCACGTTCAGTTGAAAAACCGCCCGCTCCGTGACCTGCACTTCACGATGATGAACTCGGTGCTCGGCATGGGGCAAACGGACTTCGGCCACAATTTGACGGGGGCTCCGATCTCGACAATCAAAGAGATCGTCGCCTAGCGCTTCGCGTTCTCACGATGGTGGCCCGCGTGCGCGAGCTTCATGCCGGCGCGCAATCGGCCCATTCCGTTAGCCCCTCGTCGAACGCACCGCCGGTTTGATGGAAACGCGCCTTTAGCGCTTCCCCGAGCTCGCCCAGGTCTGTGCTAGACGTTCGCGAATGTCGAAATTCGGCGTTTGCCTGGGGTTACTGTGGTTAGGCGCCTGTGGGGGCTCGAAGGCTCCTGCGGATGCTCCCAAAACGGTGGACGACGCGGTCGGGGCGGCAGGCGAATCCGGCGCCAAGCCGAATGCCCGCGAAGTTTCAGAAAAGCCCAGCGCGAAGCCTGAGCAAGCGTCGGCGAAACCGGTCGACGACAGCCCCAAGGCGACGCGTTCCGCACAAGACCTACTGACCGCGCCCGACGTCGTGTTCATGTTCTCCTTCAATGCTTCGGACATCAAGCAAACAGCCGAGAGCAAGTGCACGGCATCCTCGAGCAATGACCCGAAGAAGATGAACCAGTGCATGGCCAAAGCGCGAACAGGGCTCGAAGTCGACGGTTACCGCTTCAAGCAAACAGGCGGCAAGTGGTATTGGCTCACGCTTCGTACGCAAGGCAAAATCTTGCGCACGCTCCACAAGTTCGAAGTCGACTTCAGTCCGGAAACGGCGGGCAGCGTCGTGCTCAAGCCCAAGGGCAAGGACTTGGGCTCAGCGCCGGGCCTTACGCCGAGCAGCGTGACCTTCAGCGTGCCCAATGCTTATCAAATCGTGGTGAATGACCCGAAGCTCGGCGCGTTGGTGTACGAGGCAAAGATCGGCAGTGCTACGGACTAATCGTGTAATCGTCCGCGTTGACTCGAGCCCGATTGGCGCGGAACACGTTGACGAAGTACGAAACGGCCAACGCGAACGCGAACGGCCACCAGCCCAGCGCGAACTTCATGGCTATCGAGTCGCGTGGATTCTGAAGCGCGTCCAAGTCGAAAGCGGGCGACAACGTAGAGCGCAAAAAGACCGGAAAGAGCGCGGCACCGGCCGAAGCCAGCACGCCGGCAAGTAGCGCGCACGAGCCCATGAATGCGCGCCCATCCAATAACCCGCGCCGAGAGCTGATGAGCACGGCGGCTCCCAGCGCGGCGACGAAGACCGCGAGCCAAGCGACGGGGCGGTCAATCAAGTGGGCGATCAGATCGGGTCGGACGTAGCGTGTCTCCGCCGTGATCAGCACGAACAGACCGGCAACGGCCGGCCACAGTGTGCGTTCGAGCCGCAAGCAGCGGTCACGCACGGTGCCAGCAGTGCGCCACGCCAGGAACGCGGCGCCGTGAGCCGCCAGCAATGTCACCGCCAAGACGCCCACGCTGAGCGTGTAGTAGTCGAGGAGCCCCACCTGGCCAGTCGTGCCGAAGTGCGTGAAAAAAGGCATCGTGAACGAGCGCGCGGCATCTACCGGCACGCCGCGCACGACGTTGCCGAATGCGACGCCGAAGAGCAGCGCCAAGAGCGTGCTCGCGAGTGCGAACACCGCGTCCCAAAACGCTTGCCACAATGCGTCCGTTACATGGCTGCGCACCTCGATGGCTACGCCACGCAGAGCGAAGCACCATAAAACCAAATGCAGCGCGAGGTAAAATGCAGGGAACGCCGTCGTGAGCAGCTCTGGAAAGGCGATGAACAGCACGCCACCAACCGCTATCAGCCACACTTCGTTCCCATCCCAAAAGGGACCGATCGCAGACAGCACGGCGCGCCGCTCGGCGTCGGTTTTGGCGATGAATAGATGCAGAATACCGGCGCCGAAATCAAATCCGTCGAGCACCACATAGGTCACTAGGGCTAGGCCCAAAAGCCCAAACCACAGCTCAGCCATGCGCGCTGCCCTCGGGCCCGTGCGCCACCTCCCGGCCGACCAGATACAGAAACATCAAGCCGAGCACGAAGTACAACCCGGTAAAGCCAATCAACGTAAAGAGCGTGTTGCCAGAGCTGACACTCGCGCTGTAGCCACTGGCCGTGCGGAACAAGCCGTACACGAGCCAGGGCTGTCGGCCGAGCTCGGCCGTCAGCCATCCCGCCGTCGTGGCAATGTACGGGAACGGAAAGGCGAGCATTAAAGTCCACAGCAGCGGCCGCATTTCCGACAACTTGTCGCGGTAAGCAAACCAGCTGCAAAGCGCCATGAGCGCGATGAACAGCGTGCCCAAACCTGCCATCACGTGAAACGAGTAATACAGGAGCTCGATATTCGTTGGCCAAACATCGACGGGAAATTCCTGCAGGCCGAGCACGCTTCGCTTGGGAGTGCCGTATGCCAAAATGCTCAGGACCATCGGCGCTCGAATGGCGTTGTCGATCCGGCGTTCCCGGACATTGGGCTGACCGATGAACGTCAGCTCTGCATTGTCGCCGCTTTCGAAACGACCCTCCATCGCCGCCAACGTCACCGGCTGATACTCCGCGACCAGCTTGGCTTGCCGGTCCCCGGTGGGGAACGCAACCAGAACGCAGGCAAAAAGTGCGACGCGCGTGCCCCAGACCAGGTATAGGCGCGCCTGTTCCTGATGCTCACCGCGGAGCGCGTAAAGTGCACCCACGGCGCTGACCACGAAGGCCGCGGTCACGACGCTCGCCATCATCGTGTGCGCGTACTCGACGATCGCCCAGGAGCTGAACAAAAATTTGAATGGCTGAGCGAGCACCAACACGCCATCGAGCAGGGCATGACCGGTGGGATGTTGCATGAAGGCATTGGTCGTGACGATGAAATACCCCGACAGCCAGCTGCCGAGCCAAACGGCCAATGCGGCCCCGAAGTGCTGGCGCCGGCTGAGCTTCGCTTCGCCGAACACCAAGGCCGCCACGAACGCGCTCTCCAGAAAGAAGGCGAACATGCCTTCCATCGCCAAGGTTTGGCCGATCACGCCCGCCGAGTACCGCGAAAAACGGGCCCAATTCGTGCCGAATTGAAACTCCATCGGCACGCCGGTGGCGACGCCGAGCACGAAATTCACGCCGAAGATCTTCGACCAGAAGCGCGCAGCGCGGTCGTAGCGCGCCTCCGACGTGCGCAGCGCGCGCCACTTCCAGAGCACGATGAAGAGGGCGAGGCCCATCGTGAGCTGCGGAAAAAGGTAATGATAAACGATCGTGAAGCCGAACTGCAGCCGGTGCCAAAAGCTCGGGTCGTCCACGTGCCGTGTGCTCCGCCAGAGATCATAGACGCGCGCGGGCAGCGGGAAAACAACGACGGGGGACCTGCGACAACTCAACGCAGGGCCGGCACGGGTCAGCGGCGGTGGCCCTCCCCGCGCGCCTGCCTCTTCTAACGAATCCAAGTGGATTCGGGCCACGAGAAATCGTGTTCACGACGTTTCCGAATTGACGTTTAGTCAGAAATGTTGGTGACATTCTCGTTCGGGGCCGGCGCCCGAGGTGTCAATTCTCGTGGGGCTCCGCCACATTGCGAGCCGGTTTCGGTGGCTTTGCGCATCGATGCACGAAAAAATGCCTTGCTACGAGCGCAGCGAATGAGATCATCGACTTGTGATTTCGCCGGAATTGCCCCGCTTTGCCCGGATTGGAGCCGGCGTTTATGTCACTTCCTGCTGACAAGGATGGCGTCGTCGACGACGATGGCTTTCGCGTGAGCATCGAGGGAGCGACACTGCCGGACTTCGTCCAGATGGAATGTCTGGCGATGTCGAGCCGCGTCTTTCGAATCACGTCCGGCCATCGCATCGGTTACTTGTTTTTCAACAAGGGCCAGATGATCCACGCCCTGAGTGGCGATCACGTCGGTGAGGCGGCCGCGCTCGACATTCTAAAGTGGCGCGATGGCTCCGTCGAGCCGTGCAACGTGGGCTGGCCAGACGCCCCGACGATCCGCTCCACTTGGCAAAACTTGTTGCTCTTGGCCGCGCAGGCGCGCGATGAGTCAGGGCGCCACAAGCTGGTGTCTTTCCCAAGTAATCGCAGCGCGACGCCCCTCCGCGAGACTACAAAAATGGCGAAGAGAGAAGAATCCTCGATGAATGCCGCCAATGCTCCACCAAGCTCGGGCTCGTCACAGTCGCTCTCGCTCGCGCAGTTTCAAGCGTTCGTTCGGCTCGACCCCTCGGGGAACGTCGTCAGCGCCAAAGGCGAGTCCGAAGAGCTGGCGCCGGTGGCCGCCTACACCGCGCGCCTCGCCGAGCTCATCGGCAACATGCTGGGGATGGAAGGTTTCAGCTCGCTCGAGTGCAGTTTTCCGAAGGAGCGTGTTTTCTTGCACCGCGAGCGTTCCGGTAACTTGGTCGGACTGAAGGTCCCGGCCGAAGCCGAAGTCGGCGCACTGCGTGAGCGTTTCGGCGTCTGATGCTCGTTTTAGAGCTCCTCCAAAGCTAGAAAGTTCGCAATGATCAGCCAAATTTTAGCCGCCATGCGCGATGTCGACGGAGTCCACGGAAGCTTCGTGGTCACCCGAGCGGGAGCCCTCGCCGGTAAGGATCTCCCGCCTATGTTCGACGACGCGGTGCTCACCGAGGTCGGGCGCCGCATCGTGCGCTTGCACGACGGCCTGTCGGCGGGCGGGCAGGACTTCGACCATTGCGTGATGCGTTTTGCAGATCACAAGCTTTACCTTCGCAGCGTGCCCAACGGCTTTCTTTGCGTGCTCTCGACGAATGGGGTGAACACGCCCGCACTGAAGATGGCGCTCACTCTCACCGCGCGCCGGGTCGACCCGCTCATCGCCGATGCTGCCGCCGCCTTGCCCGCGCCTTCCGTTCCGCCGCCACGCGCTTCCGTCGCCGACGGCAGCCCCAAGTCTTCGCAATCGGGCGAACCCTCCAAGCGTCAAGCCACTTACCGCGGCCACCGCGTCTAACGCACTGCCGTCGCCTGGGTCGGCCCACAGGAGTGTGCTGGACCATAGCGAGCCCGGGCGACTTGGCTCAGCGCGCCGCTCGGACTTCGATACCTCGGGCTCAACCGGCGAACAGGTGGCACCCGCGCCCGGCGGTGTAAGCGCGGGAGTTTTGGATGTTGGATTGATGGTCGCGCCGCCCAACCTTCGCCGGCCTTGCCTTCGGCGCCCCATCCCGTGAATTTCTGAAAACCGGCTCGGCGTCTCACGGTCAACGCTGCTAATGCTCGGCCTGGTTTCAGCCTGTAACGGTGACCGCCACCCCCTTCCTCCCAGGACGTATGAACCCCACTTCCAAATCTGCGGTTGCCCGCTATCTACCCGTCGTCGCCCGAGTCTTGCTGGGGCTCGTATTTCTTGGCAGCGGAGTCACGGGCATGCTCATGGCGCTCGGCGTCATGCCTATGCCCGCACAGAATCCGCCGCCATCTGCGGCGGCCACCGCTTTCATGACCGGGTTGATGAAGTCCGGCTACCTGTTTCAACTACTCAAGGCGACGGAGATCGTCGTGGCCGTGCTGCTGCTATCGAACCGCTTCGTGCCATTGGCGTTGATCGTGATCGCGCCCATCGTCGTCAATATCTTCGGCGTGCACGCGTTCCTCATGCCGAGCGGGCTTCCCGTTGCACTCGCGGTGGTCGTCATGGAGGCTTATCTAGGCTGGGCGTATCGGAGCTCGTACAGGGCACTGTTCCTGCCGCGCGCACAGCCGGAGTGAGCTGACTGAAATCGCGCGAGCAGGTGCGCCAGCGCATTGTGCATGCCACCGCCGTCTCCGCCGCGCTGGATACACCGGAATGTGGACAATGTTTGGGCTGGGTGAGTAAGATCGGCCTTCATCTGGAGGTCGCTCATGCGTTTTCCGCCCGCGCTTCGAAAAGTCTTCGGCCCAGCTCCGAAGTCCCCGCGCCAATCGTCTCGCCATACCGTCAGAATCGAATGCCAGGTGGTGCGTGAGCGCGATTTCACGTTGATCGCAGATCGCGTCGTGGACCTTTCGAGCTCGGGCGCGCTGGTTGGGCCGGCCGACCCCGCGCTCACCGGCGAGCGGATCCTCGTCTCGTTCCGAATTCCGCGCAGCACGGTGTGGGTCGACGCCGATGCAACCGTGAGCCGCGTGGTCCATGGGCGGCGCCCCGGTGAATTCAGTCGTGCGCTCGCGATTGAGTTCGATGGGCTGGACGCGCAACCCCGCTTCATGCTCGAGCAGGCGCTGCGCGTCGTCCCCCCCGCTCCACCGAAATCGGCGCCGGGGCGACGAACGAGCCAATCATTGGTGCGGGCGTTGCTCGATTGATACGCTCCCGCGGCGATAGTGCGGCGGAGCTAGGGAGCTTGCAGGTCGTCCCCCGCACCCCTCGCCCTCCCGCCGCGCCCCAAGCGCCGACTCAACGCCTTTGCCGGCCACGCCATCCGTTGCGCCGGCAGCACGTCGTCCGCGAGCCGCCGGCCGGTTCGAAGCAAGGCGCCCAGCGCCGATCCTGCGAAAAAGCTTTGGTCAACGATTTCGGAGACTTGCGGCTTGATGCTCAGGCCCGCCTTTGGTTAGCAGATTGGACAGCCGTTAGGGAAGGTCTGGGCCGTCAGGCCGCGTACCACTGGCACGCGCCGTGCTTTTGCCAACGCCCAGAGTGACACGTGTTCATGCATCTCCCGTCAGCACCCCGTTCGATTCGGGCTCGAGCCGCGTATTTGGCTGCAACATTTTGCCTTCTATCGGCGCGCCCAGCGTGGGCTGAGGAGCCGGCCGCGACGGCCACACCGCTGGCGTCGCCATCCGCGACGGGGACCGCGGCGCCAATCGCTACGTTGTTGTCCGACCCGAGAGAGCTCGTCGCCTGGCTCAAGCGTATGAATCCTGACGTGCGTGCGGCAAGCGCGCGGGTAGCGCAGGCCGGCGCGCAGGTCGGCGCCTCGGGGTTGTGGCAAAATCCTACGCTCGATCTCGGGTTGAATAACATCGCGCTCGCTCGCCTGAATCGGCTGACGCCCCGCTATCGGCGGCCAGATGCACTGTCCTATTCCGTCGGCCTATCGCAGACTTTCGAGATCGGCAAGCGCGGCCCTCGCCGCGAAGCCGCCAAGCTGCATCGAGACGCTTCGGGCGAGGAATATCGGGACACGTTGCTTGGTTTGATCAGCGACGCGCGCGCGGCGATGACGCGCGTGACTTACTTGGGCGCACGTCAGCATATCTTGGAAGACACGTTGATCTCCGCACAGTCTCAGGCAGCGCTGACCAAAATTCGTCTCGATCGCGGTGACGTGAGCGGGGTCGATCACGCGCGGTTGCTGCTCGACGCGGAGCGCGTGGAGCGTGACGTGCTAGACAACCGCTCCGATTTGCAGGACGCGCTCTCCGAATGCGAAGCACTCTTGTTCGCCGAATGCAAAGCGGACGGTGCCACTTTGGATTCCGCGGAGAAGTCGGCCTCTGGGCAATTTCCCGCTACGGGTCTGGAGAGCGTCATCGCGAGCCGTCCAGATCTTCGCGCTCTACGGCTCGAGCAACGAGCGGCCGTTGCAGAGGAAACCTTGTACCGCCGAAACGCCATCCCGGATCCGACCTTGGGCGTGAGCTACACACGGGATTATGACGAAGCCGCCGGGGCGCAGCCGTACTCGCTGAGCGTATCGGCGTCTATCCCGCTGCCGTTCTTCGATCACGGGCAGTATCAAGCGCTGGCCGCCGCGCGGCACGCGGACGAGCTGTCCGCTCAGGCGCAGTCGATGCAGCGCCATGCCGCTTCCGACGCCCGTTCGCTCTTGATCCGGCGCACGGTGCTCAGGCGCAAGCTAGAGAACATCCAACAAGCGGCGCTACCGCGGTCCAAGGAAGTCGTCGACTCGAGCTCGGTTGCTTACGAGCGCGGTCAGATCAGCATGACGGACCTTTTGATCGCGCGGCGCGAGCGCGCCTCGCTGCTGCTCGAGGAGGCCGACACGCGGTTTGCGCTCTTCAGCGTCGAGAATGAATTGCGCCGGGCGCTCGGCGTCGATCAGAGCTTAGTCGGCGAGAAGCCGCGAGAGGATAGTTGATGTTACAAGCCAGCGCCGAAAACCCGATCCCGCCCTCACACAGCGCGCCCCCACCGAGCCCCAGCTTTAGGTTTCGTCCGACCACGCGCGTGGGCGTGGTGCTCGCAGTCGTCGTCAGTGTGGCCACCGTGTGGGCTTCGTCACGCTTCGTGCGCAAGGCGTTGCCGCCGGCGCCGGTGCAGGCTGGGCTCACGGTCGATCACGGAACCGTGACCATCGCGCCAGACGCGCCGCAGTGGCAGGTGCTCGAGCTCGAGACGGCCAAACCAATCGCCAGCACGTGGACGGACGCGGTGCCGGCCTTCGTAAAAGTGGACGAAGCCAAGGCCACCCGCATCGGCGTACCCCTCGCCGGCCGCGTGACGCAGGTCTACGCGGAGCTCGGTCAACAGGTCGAGAAGGGCGCTCCGCTGTTTGCCGTCGCGAGCCCGGATCTAGCCGCGCTCGAAGTCGAGCAAAGCAAAGCCAAGGTAGACGTCGAGGCCGCGAAGAACATTCTCGACCGCACCAAGGCAATCGTGGAAGCGCGCGCGCTTCCGGAAAAGGAAGCGGTCGCGGCGGCCCAGCAGCTCCGCCAATCGCAGCTCTCGTTCAACGTCGCGCAATCGAAGCTTGCCTCGCTCGACGTGACGACGCGTTCCGACAACGAGTTCGTAGTGCACGCACCCCGGGCCGGGCGCGTGGTCGAAAAGAACGTCCTGCCCGGCCAAGAGCTCACGCCCGGCGCAGAAACAGGCTTGATGCTGGTGGCGGACCTGTCGACGGTCTGGGTCGTCGCCGACCTGTTCGAGTCAGATTCCGACGGCGTAGCGCCAGGCATTCCGGCGCGGGTGACGATCACGTCGCTGCCGGGGTTGGTGATCGACGGCAAGGTCGACATGGTGTCGGCGGTGGTGGATGCAGAGCGGCACACGGTTCCGGTGCGCGTGTTACTGAACAACGCCGACGGGCGGCTCAAGCCCAACACCTACGCAAAGATGCAGTTCGAAGCCACGACCCCCGCGGGTAGCGTGGAGGTCGCCGCTGGCGCCCTGGTATCCAATGGCTCGCGCCAGTATGCGTACGTCAAAAATGCGGCAGGGCGCTTCGTGAAGCGCGACGTGGTCGCCGGTGCAGTACGGGATCAGCGCGTCGTCGTATTCAAGGGCATCGCGCCCGGCGAGACCGTCGTCTCCAAAGGCGCTATCCTTCTCGACAATCAAATCGACCTCGCCGACTGAGCTTCATTCGCGCGCACGGCATGTTTCGCGACCGCCGACCGTTCACGCGCACGGTATTTTTCGCGACCGCCAACCGTTCACGTGCGCGGTAGGCGCGCTGGGGGTTCGCGCGGGGTGGGCGTCAGTGACGCCGAAGGTTAGGCCGCGGCCCGGCTACCGCGTGGCCATCAAAACACCCTGAAGCACTGGAGCGCCGCAGCCCTAGACGACTGCGGTCCCCAATTGCGGGCGCCTACTTCACTACCGCGCAATCGTCGATGACGACGCTGCTCGTGTTGTTGTCGTAGTTGCATTCGTCGACGAGGCGCGAGCCTTTGCCGGCGTCGTTGGCGACCATCGTGATGGTCGCGCCGGCGACGACGGTGGTGGCTGAAACTTCGCAACTGACGGTGGCGCAGCCTCCGACTGGCACGGGGCCGTTGGATACGGTTTGGCAAACGCTCATGCCGGTCGTCGCGGCGCCCAAGTAGAAAGCGGCCGGCATATTGGCGCCAACGCCGCGCAGGCCGCGGTTGCAGATTTTGCCGGTGAAGACCACGCCGCCGTCTTTGGTCAGAGTGCAGGCGTCGGTCTTGTTCAGCGCGCCGGTGATGTCGGCGAGATTGGCGGAGGTGCTGCCTTGGCGGTTTTGGCGGTAGTTGTTCAGCTTGGGGTCCAAGTAATTCTGCATCCAGACGGAGGTTTTCGGAATCGTGCCATCGTCGTTCACGTTGGTGACGCTGTACGCGTGCTGGTTCCACATCGAACGTGACGAGGCCCAGCGGTCGAGCGCGTCGCGGTATACGAATACGCCCGTGAAGTATTTGTCGGCCACCACGCGCGTGTCGACTTGGCCGTGCATCATGCGACACACGTTGCCCGTGCCCGGCGTACCCGCGATGGGGCTCGTGCACACGAGCCCGGATTCGACGTCATTGCCGTCGGTGATGGGCGCGTTCCAGGTGTTGCCGCACTCGAGATCGGTGGCGCAGCGGCAGAAGCCGGTGTCGCACTTGGCCGACGGGCAATCCTCATTCGTCAGGCAGCGGAGGCCCTTGTACAATTTGTCGACTTTGCCGTTCTTGCGCGAGTCGGGGTCGGCAGGCATGCGTGGTTCGGCGGTTTGCGTACCGCAGGTTTGAAAGGCGTAGGCGTTGGAGCTGCCGCCGAAGATCAATTTCGAACGATCGGAGTGATCCGGATCGGCGACGATCGGCTGCTCCCACCACGTGGCGGAGCTGTGATAAGTCGAGAACAACACGTCGCCGGTTTTGCCGTTGTACACGCGCACGAAGCACTCGTCCGCGTACACGGCCTCCGCCGCGCCGTCGCCCTCGAAGTCGAAGATGGTCGAACCGGTGGTGCCGGAGGTGCAGTCTTGCGACGATTGGGCCCAGCGAATCATGTGGGCCTTGTCGGCGCAGGTCTGGCCGGCGTCGGCACAATCGAGATCGAACACGCGGTAAGCGTAGGCACCGGCGGAGGCGAGCTCCGGCATGCCATCGCCATCGAAATCACCGATCGTCGGTGCGCCGCCGCGCTCGCCGGTGGCCATGCCACCGGGACACGCCGGGCCCGCCGGCAAGTCGACGCGTAGCAGTGCTTCACCCTGAAGGGTGTAGATGCCGACCATACCGGAGGACTCCGAGCCGCCAACGGGGCCGACCGCCACGACTTCGGCGATGCCATCTTTCTTCGTGTGATCGAATTTACCGTCGGCGCCGCGTGTGCCGAAGTCGGCGAAGCCGTAAAAGGCGGCCGCCGTACCCGGCGTGGTTGCGTTGAGACCAGCGTACTTCTTGGTCCAGCCCGAGCCGCTCCAGGAGAAGACCTGGTTCGCGACCAGATCGACGGTGCCGTCGTGGTCGAGATCACCCAGCACCGGATCAGAGGCAAGGATCACGGGCATGCCGCCGGGGGTGATTTGTTTGCCGGTGACACCGTCGAACACCTCGCCATCGCGGCCGATGACTTCGGCTTTGCCGTCGTTGTTCAGGTCGTGCAGAGAGACGCCGTCCCACGAGCCCGGGTCGGTGTTGACGGCGCCCGTGGTCGACTCCCAGAGCACGTCCCAGTGGTCGGTCTTCCAAGTGAAGGCGACGATCTTGTTGTTGTTCGGGAAGTTCTCGTGGGTCACGATCTCGGGCTTGCCATCCCCGTCCAGATCACCGATCGCGGGCGTGGCGGCGTCACGCACGGCGGGGCCGGCTTTGATGACTTCGTCCTGAACGCAGTTTTGGCCATTTAAAATGCGGATGCGACCCCCGGTGCCATCTCCCTGCACCGCGCCCGCTTGGCTGTCGGATGCGACGAAGATGATTTCCGCGGCGGTTCCGGAGTCGTTCGGAAGATCAGCCACGAGGGGCGTGGTGAGCACCTGTGAGTGCTTGGGGAATGGGTCGTTGGCGGCGGGGCCCGTCCATTGGCACTGCAGATTGGGGGCGAAGACGCCCAGTTTGAACGCGGTCGTACACATCGCGTTTTCCGGCTTGGTATCGAAGATCACACACACGCCGTCCTTTGCGCCGTCCGTGCGACAGTCGCCACTACAGCAGTATGTATCGTTCATACACTGCGCATCGGACGTGCAGGCGCTACCTTTCGGCGAGCAGGCGCCGCCGTCTGACGTCTTCACGCACACGTCGCCCGGGCTGCTGCAGGGCGTGCTGGCGCTGCACTTGGTGAGCACCACTGCCGGCCCACCACCGCTGCCGCCGGTGCCAGTGTTCAAGCCGATGGTCCCCCCCGGTACAGACAATCCGCCGCCCGCGTTGGCGTTGGCGCCCGCTCCGTTGCCGTGCGGTCCGGAGCCGCCGCCAGACTTGTTCGCCGAACAGGCCACCACGATGCCCACGGCGATCAACAAGAAACCCGCGACCTGGCTCGACACTCGGCGACGTTCCGTCATATGGGCCAGTGTGACGAGAGCCAAGGGGGATCAGTGTCCAAAAATTCTCATTCGAGTGGCCCTTCTACCGTTCAGACGCGAGTGCGCTAAGTTTGTGCGGAATGTCGATGGCGGCACGCAGCGCGATTAAGCGCTTGGTCGACCGATTGCCGCGCTGGGGGGCCCGTCTCACCGCGCTCATTGCGCTCATGCTGCTTCTGTTTGGACGCGGTGCGCAGGCGAGCGAGCCGGGCGAGGCGCTGACCATTTCCCTCCTGACCATGGGTCCGGGCGAGCACCCGTTCACGAAGTTCGGCCACACGGCGATTTGGGTGCATGACGCGCAGGCCGGGCGCGACGAAGTTTACAACTTTGGCACGTTCGAGTTCGATTCGCCGACGCTGCTGCTCGATTCAGTGCAGGGCAAGCTCCCGTATTGGCTTTCCGTACAGAGCTTGGCCGGTACCCTGCGCAGCTACGAGGAAGCACAGCGTTCATTGCTTGCATCCGAGCTCGCGTTGACTCCCGCGGAGCGAGCTCTGCTGTACGACTCGCTGCGCGAGAATGCGAAACCTGCCAATCGCTATTATCGCTACGACTACTATCGAGACAATTGCGCAACGCGCGTGCGCGATGCGATCGACCGCGCCGTTGGTGGGCGAGTCCGCGCGCTCTCGCAACGGCCAGCGCGGATGAGTTTTCGAGCCCACACCCTGCGCTTGGTCGCCGACGATATGCCTTTGTACGCGGCCCTAGATTTGGCGGTCGGGCGGCAGACGGATGCGCCGGTAAGCTTTTGGGACGAGGGCTTTTTGCCCGCGCGATTACACGATTTGATGCTCAATACGACGGTGATCCGCGAGGGTCAGACGGTGCCGCTCGTGGCCCGCGAGCGGTTGCTACTGCCCGCGGCGCTCGCCTTACCGCGCGCCGAGCCGCCGGATTGGCTCGGATACTATCTGCGGGTTGGCGCCGCGCTTGGGGCGTTGCTCGCCGCCCTTGGGGTCGCCGCCCACTACGCGTTACGCATGCGGAGGGCCCTCGCCGTCGCGTTCATCCTACTCGGAGCATCGTTGGGGTTACTGGGCTGCGCGCTTTGCTACCTGACGTTCGTCTCATTGCACTCGGCCGCCGCCGCCGATTACAACGTCTTGCTCGTGCCGCCATGGCTGCTGCTCCTCGTCGGGATAGGGCCGAGCCTGGTGCGCGGAAGCCCGTGGGCGTGGGCCGCCGCGCGTTGGATCACGAGCAGCGCGGTTTTATGCACCGGCGCCGCGGTTTTCGTGCACGCCGTGCAGCACGCTCCGCAGCAGAATTGGCAAGAGATCGCCTGCGCGTTGCCGCTATGGTTGGGCGCCGCGGCGGCCGCACGCTTGGGGTCTACGTGGCGGGCGGTGGAGGCAGTTCGGTGAGCGCGGCGCGGCGGAGTGAGACCGGCGGTGGTCACTCTTTTCGATGAGGCGCTCCGTAGCGCCCAAGCCAAACCGTGCGTTCGGTCAAGCACCAGATGCCGCCCATCAGGCGCGGATTTCGGCGCTGGGTGCAGAAATTGGCGCTGGCGGAGGTGCGCGCCACGCCGGGCGGGTCCGCCCTGTTGCCGCGCGCCGAACGCCGCGTCGCGCTGCTGCTATCGCCCGCGGCGGGCGGGACGAACTTTCACGTCAGAGGGCCCGCGTCAATACGGTTGCATGCCGTGAAGCAGAGCACGCCCGAACCACACCACTGCGACCACGACCGCGACGATTAGCAGCACGATGAAGAGCAACAGTCGCCCGAGACAGCCGCCTGCTCCACGCCCAAGTGCCGCCCTTTCGCGCCTCGGGGTCGCCGCCGCTACAACGGAGCCTGCGCGTAGGATAGCGGACAGGATCTGCTGCCAGGGCGCCAATGTAGAGCCGCGAATCGCTTTCTCATCGGCCGAGGCGCGCGTGCGCACGGGTGGAGCCGGCGCAGACGGGAGGCGACTCTCATCGCCAAACTGCGCGCCGCACGCGGGGCACGTGCGCCCATCCAGCCAAAGGCCCGGCGTGTGGTTCGTGCAAAAATATCGAGCTTGCGCTTCATGGCAAGCGTCGCACTCGCCGGGCGTTGCTCGTGTGGTGCCGCAGTTTGGGCAACGCAGCGTGACGCTCATTCCGGCGCGTCCGCACTCGCGCCCGTCCCGGCTCCATCGACGTCTGGCGCGGGAAAGACCGCATGAATGAGATCGCTCGGCGGATAAAGCTGGTAGACCTGCGGCAAGGTCCATGTGACCACGCGGGCCAGGGTCGGCGCGCGTTCGTAGGGGCCGAACCGCTCGCGGTTCAAGCGGCGGGAGAGCGCGACCGTGGTTAGTACAGGATGCGTGCGGTAGGCGGGGTAGATCGCGTAGCGCTCTTCGACATGGTCATGGCCGCGCACGAGGTGGGTCACCGGTCGGCCCATGCGCGCGCTGAGCGCGCAAAAGTCTGCGAAATCCTCATAGCCAAATTGGCTGCCGTGTGAAAATCGATTCGGCATCTTTCGGCGCGCTTTGGGATGCATGCGCGCCCAGACGAAGTCCGACAAGCACGCCGGGTCGTTCCAATTGCCGCTCTTTTCCAGCCCCGCGTGCAAATCCACCAGCGGAAAGCCGCCGTGCGCAACCAAAAGCCCGTCAGGAAAGAAGAGCGCGCGCGGCGCGTGCGCAGTCAGCCGCAACGCCAGCTTGCCCACACGCGCGATCCATTCGTGCGCCAGGTTCGCATTCAAGAAGTCGGCAAAGTCCGACGGCGAGACGCTCGAGCCGAACCGCGCGCCGTCGTACGACAGCGCTTCGTCGTGGTTGCCTGCGATCACACACACCTGCGCCGGCGCCTCCACGATCAGCTCGAAGATCCGCACCAAAACTTCCAGGCCAAAGCCTTCGTCGTCGATGAAGTCGCCCAAAAAAATGACGCGTGGCGCCCGGCTCTCTGTCGCGGCGTGAAGGCGTATCTGCATGAGCGCCGCCTCCAGCGCCAGCAGATCACCGTGCAGATCTCCAATGATCCACAACGGGCTTGCCTCGTCCATCTCGGACACTCGGATCGCTTGGTCCGAGGCGTGAGCCCGATCGATGTCGAACAACAACCCGGGGCCGCCCGCACGGTCGAGTAAGGTTTCCATCCGCTCGACCGCCACGCGCATGCGAGTCCGGACCGCCGAGGCATTGGCGGCTTCGCCGACCGCCCGCCAGTCGAGCTCCCGCACCGCTACCACCGGTAAAGCGGCCGTCACCGAAGGAACTGGCGGACACCCGTTTGGCGAGGGCTCGCTTGGGCCGGATGCCGACTCTGCCATCACGGCGGCGCGCGCGGAGTCCCCGACGCGTGCTTCAGGGATGCCGTCCGGGGCAGCGCCAGAGCGCGGATCATCGACAGGAATTTCCGACATGTTCCAACTCGCAGCTCAGCGACCGCGTGCGGTGAGCGGCAGTTTCATTACGCCCTTCTCTTGACGCCCGACGGCAAGCACGTCGCCATCGTGAAGCGCGCGCGGCGCGGTCAGCGTTTTGCCGTTGACCAAAGTCTCGTTCGTAGTGCCGGCGATTGGTGCCACGACCCACTGCCCGCCAGCCGCGCGCTCGAGAATGCATTGCCGGTTATCCCAGAATTCGCCGTCTGGCCCGAACTGCCGCGCGACTGCCTTTCCAAGCTCCGTCCGGATCCCGATCTGAATGGAATGGCCGCCGCTTCCGAGCAGCTGAAGCGTGTTCGATATGAGCGCGTCCCCGGCGGCGCGAGCGGGGGCCTCGGCAGCGGCAACGGGCAGTGTTTTGGGGCGCGCGGCGGGCACGGGAGCGACACCGGGCCCGATTTTGAGAGGCGCGGCAGGCGCGGGAGCGGCTGAAGGCGCAGAGGAGGGCTTTTTCGGCAGCTCGGACTTCGCGCCGCGACCGTTCAAAATGTCGCGCAGCGCGGCGGCGGTGGGCCGTGCCGTCGGATCGGGCGAGAGACAGCGATAGAGCGCGGCGCTTACTTCTTCATTGCTTGCCGGCAGCGGCATGGATCCGAGCAAGGCTGGGGGCTTGGCGGCATAGGCCTGCACGAGCGCGGCATACTCTGCCTGATCGTCTCGCCAGTAGGGATGATTGCCGGCGAGCAGCTCGTAAAGCATCAGCCCACACGTGAACACGTCGGAGGCAAGGCTTGGCACGGAGCCACGCGTCAAATGCTCGGGCGAGCGGTAGTTGTCGCTACCCACATAGCCTTGAAAGCCGTGCCAGGGCGCGCGTCGGTCAGACAGTAAGGAGAAGTCCATGTCGATGAGCTTCAGCTGATAGCCGGCGCCGAGGCTTGAATCCTCGATCAAGTAGGCATTTGCCGGCTTCAGGTCAGCGTGCACCACGTTGATTTCATGCAGCGCTGCGATGGCCGCGCTCAACACCTTCGCCCAGGTGACGTGCCGCGCCCAGACCTCGGGCTCGCGCGGCGGCGCTCTCTTCGTCAGCCGATGCCGCTCGCGCTCGGCATCCAGCATTTGTTGCAGGTCTCCACCGTGTGCCACGAACTCGAAGGCTTGAAAGTAACAGGGCCCACCCCACCGCTCTTCGAATGCGTCCACTTGGCGCACCGCGAAATGGGCCGCTCTGCCAGTTCGCACCCGCGCGGCCAGCTCTTTCTGATAGGCGACGAACGCCGAATACCAGACGACCGTCGGTGCGGGCGATTTGTACTGCTTGAAGAATACTTTTTCGCCCGACGGTGCCTGCGCCGCATAAGAAATTGCCATCATCCCGGGCCCGAACACCTGGGTGATGCGGTATCCGTGGATGGCGTCGCCGACTTTGAGCTTCTTTGCCATGCCGGTTCAGCGCGAAAATGGCGCAGACCTCAGAGCGCCACCGTCTCCGCCGAGCGAGAGACGCTCGCCGCCAGCTGCTTCAGCGTGTTCCGGAAATTAACCGGGTCAGCTGTAAACTTTTGCAACGCCTCCTGCGGGCTCAAGCCTTCGAACTCGACGGACTCCCACTCCGACTTGTCGATTTGGCTGAGGCGGTCGTAACCCTCGAAATTGGGCGCAAACAAGCTGAGGATGATTCGGTTGGCCATGACGACGTTCGCTACGTCCTGAAGCGAGCCACCCTTGGCCTCCGGCAGGCTCATGGTCTCTTTGAAGGAGGCATCGGTAAACACGATCACGACGCGCGCCGCGTCGCTTCGATAACGCCATTTCTCGGGGTCCTCACCTTGCGAGCCTTTAGGGATAGCCGGCATGGAGGCGACCTTGAACAGCGTATCGAGCAGTGATTCCGGCTCGTCGCCACCGCCCTCAGCCTTCAAGGCAGCGAGTTGCGATTTGAGCACGGCGACGTCGCGCACGAAGGGATTTTCTACGATCCAAGGTAAGCCTTCACTCTCGGCCGACTCGATGTCGCGGTAGCCGACCACTTTGGCGCGCCAATCCCGCACCGGCGCGACGTTGTTGCCGTCGCCGCGACTCAACGAATCGATAAACGCCTCGATGTTCTTGCGCAGCGCATCGATGCACGGCGCCATACTGCCGCTCACGTCGACGACGAACACGAGGTCCGCCACCCCCTTGGTTTTCGCGCGTGCTTGCGGCGCGGGTGCGTCCCGAGCCGGTTCAGCTACGCCCGCGCCCACGCCTGCGGTAGTCGGCTCGGCAGAAGCGAGGGTCACGCCGAGCGATGCGTCGACGTCGTCTGGTGGCTTCGGGTCAGTCATTGATGAGTCTCCAAATGAATTGTACGGCCGAGAAGACGGCGAACCAAATTTATACCATCAGCGTCACGCTGCACGCGACACAGCGCGACGCGAAGCGTATGAATGAGTCGCTTCTCAGCTCCCTACCGCCACTTCTATCCGACGTGGCAGCGAGTATCGCAACAAGACGATGACAGTCGCGGTGTCGCCCGACGTGCGGGCGCTGCGAACACCCTATGGCGTTATGTTTCGTCGTCCTCGTCGTCCTCCTCGTCCTCGTCGTCCTCATCATCCTCGTCCTCTCCCTCGCCATCGTCGGAAGCGCTGATCAGCAAGGCCTTGGCTTGCTTCGCGCGGGCGGCAGCTTCCTCTTGGCACTCTTGGAAAAAAGCGAGTAGGTCTTCCGCGCCGGCCTTGCGGGCGTCTTCCTGATATTTCCGCGCTGCATCAGCTGCTTTTAGGGCGTGATAAAGGACGCTCGCTAAGCCATAAACGTGGTCGTCTTCCGCGTCGACCTCCTCGTCTTTCGCAACGGGTGCTGGGCTGCCTTTGAGCGGGCTTTTACTCTTCGACGCATCCCCAGTGACTGGTTTCACTGGCGGCTTTGCTTGTTTCGCTTGTTGCTTTGCCATTGTAACTCCCTTTACGTCGGCCCCCTGCAAGGGGTGCGCCGCTTGCAGTTGGCGCTGGGCGACAGACGCGGAAGTCGCAGCGCTCGCGCTGAGTGCTTCGTGAGCGCAGACGGCCGCAGCCCGCGGCACAACGCTGGCGGGCTGCGCCGTGCAGGGAATGTTGCACGCGTGTGCCGCAGCTTTGACGATGCGATCCTCGATGCGGGCCGACATTCGTCTACGATCTGATGCGAAGCGGCTCGCTGGGTTGTGGCGACGCAAAAACGCTGCGATGGCACAAAGCCCCGGAAGACGGCCGGCCGGATGTCGAAGGCCAACCCGGCGCAGCGACTCTTGCCGGGCTCAGTGAGCTCACCCGTTCGCCTCGCGGACGGAGCAGCGGCGCGCGTTCCGCCACGGAGTCCGCTCCGTAACGCAGGGGCTCGAGGACGGGAGAGCGAGCTTGCGGTCATTGAGCGCCACGGGCATCCAGTAAGGGAATTGCGTATACCTATTACTGGCAGCTAAGCGCGCGAGCTCACCAGGCGGCGCGAGAACCAGCCGGTCCTCGACGCCGAAGGCTTTGACGTTCCCGCCGTTTCGGTGACCACGATCCCAACATTCAGAAGAAGCGGCCGCTAGTCGACTCGATTGCCGCTTTCGCTGCGACGGACGTTTCGGGAGCCGAAACGAGATCCGGGCCGGTCCGCGAGCGGGGCAACGTCCCTTCTCCTAAAGCTGGTTTGTGTCCAGGCTTTCCAGAAACGCGGCTACATCGCGGCGCTGTTTGACACCATCGACGAAGAAGGGGTGCGGCGCTTTTTCGCCCCGGGCTTGGTCGAGCAAGTTATCGAGTGACGACGCGGAGTCGTCATGGAGAAATGTCGGCTTTCGCGCGAGGTCGAGCAGAAGCGGCATGCTATTGCCACGCGGTTGATTGCGGTTGCTGGCTTCGACGATGACCATCTTGTCATCGTAGATCCCAGGCGCGTTCCTAACCGGGGCCAAGCGCGCCGCGGAGCGATCGGCGACGAAGGCGCCCTTATATCCTGGAAACAGGGCGGGCCGCTTCGGCGCGTTTTCGAAGAACTCCACCGAGTCGTTGAAAGGCACGATGTTCGTCGGGACGAACCGGCTCTGATCGTCATTGTGGCAAGAGGTGCATTGAGCACGAAAGATCTGCCTGCCGCGAGCAATGGCCGCCGGATCGGTCTTCACCCCGGCCGGCGCGGGCAGTGAGCTCAAGTACGTGTTCATGTCGAACAATGCCGTGTCGTCGACGCGAATGCCGATCAAGGTGTCTTCGACCTTCGCGCCGGCGGGTAAGCCGATCGTGACGTCCGGTTTGGAGGGGCGTGCGACGAACGGGTAACCGTTGGCGCCGCCGACGGGGATGGCCATGTCCGCCAAGATGGCGACATAGTTGTCGACCAACTCTACGCCGGCCGCGCCCCCGCGCTCCGAGAGGAAGCGACGCCCGCCATCAGTGGTCAGATCGGTCGGATCGAGGAGCGCGGTGTAGACCAGATTGCTGAAGTTCTGGAGTTGGGTGATGCTGCCGTCACTGCCCCACGGGGCCGCCAAATCAGCGCGGAACATGGGCGCGTTATGCATGGGTGCGCAGTCCCCGTCCGGCGTATCGTCGAACATACCAATCGGATACAGCGCGGGGTCGTTGAGGAAAGCGTCTACTTCTTTTTCGGTGGCCGCTTTCGAGATCAATGCCACGCCGGCGCCCTTCCTCGACACGGACTGATGACCGTTGCCGACCAAGTCGAGGGCTAGCGTCGGATAGTAGGAACGCGTTCCTTCTCCGAGCGCGACAGTGGCGCCGAAGTTCAAGTCGTGGTTGGCGCGGCCGTCCGCGCGCTTGCCTATCCCGCCGCCGTGGGGCGTGGAAAGCACGCTGCCGTCCGTGATGCTGTGACAGAACGCGCAAGACATGCCAACGCTCTCGCCTGCAAACACATTGCTGTCGTCGATGTCCAGTGTGCCGTTCAAAGCCTTCACATTTCGCGCGGGCAAGCCGACCACGGCGTTTGCTTCGAGCAGCGCCATGAATGTCGGCGGATCGTGCAGCAGAGGCGCCTTGGACGCTGACAGATCGGTCTTGGCCTCGGCGATGATTTTGGAGCGCAGGCTCGCTGGCACGGCGTCGATGTCGAAGTTGATGCCTAAGCTCAGCGCCTGGAGCGTCGTCAACCCCGTGCCCTGTAGGCCCTGCGGCAGTCGGAGCACCCGCGTCCAGTAGCCTTCGTTGCCGAACGTCTCGTCGCGGAAAACATCGCGCCCGTGGTCGGAGTCTTTGCCGAGCGGATGGTGAAACTCGTTGACGGCCGCGTCAGCCGGGCCCGAGACTCCGGGGAGATCGTCGGCGGCACCGCCTGAGCCCGCCTCACCGCTGTCACCAGCCGACGCACTCGTGCCGGCGGCGTTGTCGCCTCGACCCGCAGCGCCCGAGCCAACGGCGTTTGCGCTGTCCGTGTCGGAACAAGCAACCGCAATGAAAGGCAGCACGACCAAACCGATAAAAATTAAGGAACCACGTCGAGCGGGCATAAGAGCGTCCACCTTCTTGAGATCAGCGCGGACGGCCCAAACGCGGGTACCGCGCGCGCCGTCCACATTCGCGCCAGTGCAACATATGTGCCGCTGACTTGTTCGCTACAAACCACCAATAACCGCAACGAGAGGCCGTCGCGCCCTTGCGGCTCGTAGCGTTCCGCCTCGACTAACCGAAAGCGCCGTCGCGTTCTCGCAGCGAGCTTCTCTACGACGAAGCTCAAGTGGAGGCCGCCTTCGAGTCACTCGATGCGCGCCGCGACGGCGTGATCGCGCAATTCGAAGCCGGCCCGATATAGCCGAATTCATGGGCACGCAGCTTGCCCCGCGGCAACGCCCGCGCGGTGATCAGGAATGTAAATCGAGGGCGCCTCAGTAGTTGCAGCCCGGAGCGTAGTCGTGCAGCCCAGCAGAGCTACAACTGCCGCCGGTCGTGGACTGCAATCGATCCTTCGTCACGGCGCGGCCCTGAAGCTCGCTGTCATCGTTGCAGTTGTGCTTGCCCCCGGTCGAGTCCCAACCGTACGGGGTAGTGCAACCATCCGGATAGAAATAGCGACTGTATGAGCCGTCGTCGCTGAACAGCGGAGATGTGCAATGCGTGCTCATCGATGACGCGTTCGCGCAGTTGCCATGGTTACAGCTCACCGCAGTAAAGACGATCACGCCTCGTGTGCCTTTGCCTCGTAGGAGCACCGCGCTGTGCTCGCCGTACTTGATGCCGAGCTTCTTCAGGTCGTGTTTGCGAACTTGGAAATCCCAACCCTTGACCCCGGTGGTACCCCGCGCAAGAATTGCGTCAGGCACGGAGAGCGAGTCCGGCGCGGTAGTTGCGGGCTCCGCATCCACCCCTTTACCGATTTGGACGGCGGTCTGCTGCAGTGCTTGAAGCCGGACCGACGTCTTCAAACCTCGGAAGGCGCTCGTTGCGGCCGTCATCAAGCGGATGTCTGCCACGCGCCCGGCTTCGTCGACATCCTTGATCTGTGGCATGGCCCAGCTCGGATCGATGAAGCCGTCACCGCCCATTTGCATGTAAATGACCGCTCCATTCGCGTCGAGCACACGCGCGTCGACTTCACTCTTCGGCAAGTCGGGATCGGCTGATAGCTCTTCCTTGCTGGGCGGCGTGAGCATGTCCGGACCCAAGCGCAAATCGTAGATCAGCTCGCGCCCGCCGCTTTCATACCTAACCTGCAATTTCCCCGCCGCTTCGTCTGCTTCTAAGACGCTTAGCTGCTCGGTCGCCGATCCGACGGCACCCTGCTCCGCGGACCCCTGCTCGGCTGAACCGCAGGCGCCAAGCGCCAAAACGATGCCCACGCTACCCGCTGCACCCAACACGATGCGAGCTTTTTCGATAATCCCGTATTTCAAAATGGCCTCCATAGATTGGTAATCTTCAACTCAGGATGTGCTGAAGAAGACCGCCCAAGACGAACTCTGGAGTTTGCAAGCCACGTACCATGTAAACACTGCTCGACAATCATCGACATTGGGTCGATGTGAGCGCTGGATAGGCATGATTCGTCCAATCGGGACCCACAACACAGTGCGGCCGAGCAGCATCACCTGCGGCCCGCTAGCACGGCAGCATCGCGCGCGGGCAGCACCTCGGGCTCGGCGCCTCGACCATTCTCACGCCGCCACGGTAAGCCGCCGTAAATTGCGCTGGCAGCGGGCTAGCTCAGTGCGACGCGAGTTTGGGCTTGCTCGCGACCATCAGCTGCGGGCCGTGCCAGCTCGTGTCCGCGTAGCGATGCAAGTAGATGCGACATCCGTCTGGCGACATCCAGTTTGGGTAGTCGTTCGTCGGGCCATTCAGGGCGTCGACTCGGCTAGGTGGAAGGAAGTCGCGCGTTGGGTCGCTGCGAGTCGCCCGCCAGATGTCGAAGTCGATGCCATTGCGCAGCGAGGCGAAGTAGATGGTGCGTTCGTCGTCACTGACCAGTGGCAATGTCTCGTACGAGTACGCTCCGCCGCCGTCGAGCGTCTTGAGCTGCAAGAACTGCGCAAACCCCAGACGGCCCAGAGTGCTTTGAAAAAGATCGTCGTTCATTACGAAGTACAGCCCACGGCCAGCGGGCGTGATGAACGAAGAGCCTGCGCCCGCGGGAAATTCGCTCAAATAACTGCCTGTGCCGAAGGTGTCGTGCACGGTCGTCCGCCTCGATACGTAAAGGCCCTCCGCCGGCAACTTCGCATCGGCGTCGTCGCTGGCGTGGAGCACCGCGTAGTAGAGACTCAGGCCGTCGCGCGTGAGCGAAGGTGTAACGTGAACCAAGAATGGATCGTGCAAGAGCACCTGCTCGTCATCGAACTGGGCCTTGCGGTCGGCACGCGTCGCCACCCAAATGTCGCCCAGTGATCCGAAATAGAGCGTCGTTTCGTCGCTCGAAAGCCGGCCATCGACGCGATCCCGAAAGCTCGCGAAGGGCACTGGTGTCGGCGCTCCGAACTCCGCCGAAGAATCGCACTCGGGGTCGGGGAGCGCGCCCGCAGCTCCCGCATCGGCTTGCGGCTCACCGCCCGCACCGACCCCGCGCGCCCCCGCCTGACCGGAAGCCCCGGCCCCGGGCTCCGCTATCCCTGCACCGTCATCCTCGTCGAGCCCCGCCGCGCCTGCGCCACCCTGGAGCTCGGGCCGCGCGAGCCCACCCGTTGCGGACGCCCCACCGATCTCAGCGTCGCCCGAATTTCCTGCGGCGACCGGGGCATTCGACTGCGGCAAACGCCAATCCGTGTATGAGCAAGCACCGAGCAGCAACACCGCAAGCAGCGCGCGGCCGCGACACCGCAGCGATCTCACGGCGATTCGCTTCACGACAACTACTCCTGTCTTCCCGGCGAGTCTTGCCCGAGGTAAAGCACTTTGGCAACTCCACTCCGAGCGGATTTCACCCAGCACCGTGGCGTACCCTTGACGGGTTCGATTCGCTCGGCATGCTTCACGAGCTCCTGCTTCAAGCCTCATCATGTTGCGACGACAAGCTTCGTGGCTCAACCGTTACGGCGGAGCGGGTTCGCCCGCTCGGGTGTCAAGCTCGCTACTCTTGCTCGTGCGCCTGATGGCCGTCCCGACTTCAACGTGGGCTGCGCCAAGCAAAGACGAGCAGGCGCATGCGGCGTATGACGAAGCAGCGGCAGCTTACGATACCAAAGACTTCGCCACGGCAGCGGCCGATTTCGCGCTTGCCGACGAGCTTCTTCCCAACCCGGCCGTGCTGAAATTGGCGCTCGTCGCCGCCGTCCGCGCGGAGCTTCCCGAGCTCGCGATGAACCTCGTGCTGAGGGCCGAAGCGCGCGGAGAAAGCGCCCGTATGCTGGAGCTTATCCGGCTCTCGCGCGAGCAGTTCGCCTCTCGAGTCGGTTATTTGCGAGTGTCGTGCGTACCCTTGCACGTCTGCACCGTCACCGTGGCGGGACACGCTGCCATCGTGGGCGCGGAGCAGGCCTACGCGCCGGGAACGCTAGAAGTTACTTTCAGCGGGGAGGGCGGAGTTAGCTCGAGCTCCATTCTCGTTACAACTGGTCGGCTGGTGGAGCTGCACGAGCCCGAAGCGCCGCGGCCGAAAACGGTCGCGGCTTCGGGGGCGCCAATATCGCCGCCTGAAGCTCCAGCCCCCCCGCTCCTCGTGAACCACCCGGGCCTGCCACGCGAGGTGTTTTGGGGTGGCGTCGCGCTCAGCACGGCGCTTGCCGCCGCAACGTTCGTTTCTGCCGCGGACACGGTCCATACTCGTCACGCTTTTCTGGACAATCGAACCGAGCAAACTCGCGACCGCGCGCAGGCATCAGTCGCGCGAAGTAACGTTTTGCTCGCAGCCACGCTTGCGAGTACTTTGGCGAGCGCCCTGGTTGGGTTGTTGTATACGAGCTGGAACGGCGGTGCCGGAACGCGCGCGAGCTTTCGATTTCCACCGGCGGCCGTCGTGGTCTTCTGATGCCCGAAAGGCCTTCGCGGTACGAGGTCCTCACGCGCATCGCGAGTGGCGGAATGGCCACCGTGTACCTGGGACGCAGGTACGGAATTGGGACGTTCTCGCGTCTCGTCGCCATCAAGAAGCCTCACTCGTTCGTCATCACGAACGCTGAGCTCCGCAAGCGATTCGAACGCGAGGCTCAGGTCGCATCGCTCCTTCACCACCCGAACGTAGTGGCGGTGCTCGACGTCGCCGAGAACGATGGCGAAACCATGCTGGTCATGGAATACGTCGACGGCTGCACGCTGAAGGACCTAATGAATCATGCGCAAGCAACCGGCGAGCGCACGCACCGCGCCATGCTTCGCGTGTTGCTCGACGTCGCAGCCGGGCTGCATGCCGTGCACTGTCTGCGTGACGCCCGGGGGCACTTGCTTGGCGTCGTGCATCGCGACGTGTCACCACAAAATGTGCTCGTCGGCCGCGACGGCATCGCGCGGTTGGCTGACTTTGGCGTAGCGAAGTTCGTCGGTTTCGAGCACGAGCCCACCGTCAGCGACGGTGTGTCCGGAAAGCTCGCTTACCTTGCTCCGGAGTACTTGAGCGCGAAGCACTTCGATGCGCAAAGCGACTTGTTTTCTTTGGGTGTCGTTGCTTGGGAAGCCCTGGCGGGACGACGGCTATTCAAGGGAGCCACGCCAATGGAGACGATTTTCCTGATCACGAGCGGGCGGGCGCCGAAACTGAGCGAGATCCAGCCAGCGCTCACGCAGTTCGACGAGGTCCTTTGCTCGGCACTCGAGCAGCACGCCGAACAACGCCCCGCTTCGGTGGCAATTTTCGCCGGCGTGTTGGAGAACGCGGCGCGCTGCAGTGACTGCCTCGCCTCGCCCGCGGAGGTCAGCGCCCTCGTGGAGCGCGTTGCCAAAGATGCCATCGCGGAGCGTCAACGCGCACTGAACTCAAACGGCGAGCGACACGGCGCGCACGCCTCCTCTCCGCGCGACGATGTAGTGACTCAGACCTTATTGAACTCGCCGCACGGGAATTTACGCTTGGGCTGGGCCAGCAACCCACGGCGTGGCCTTCGCAACCCCCGAATCGCCCTCGCGGCGGTGCTGTCGCTCAGCGCGGCGCTCCTCGGCGGGCTGCGGTTCCGCCTCGAGCGCGCGGCTCCGGCAGCGGCGACGTTCAGGCGCGAGCCTGCAACTGCGACCCGAACCGTGCCTGCGCAGAATACGGCACTAGCGCCGGCACTCGGTGCGCTCAGCGCGACGGCATCACTGCCGCTGCCGCCAGAGCTCACTGGGTCGGTGATGGCGGACTCGCGGTCGAAGCGCACTTGGCGTACTGCATCGAAGCCCGCGTCGTCTCGGCCGCCCCTGCTGGCACAGGCCCAATCTGCATCAACGCCTTTTTCATTCCCCGAGCGTGCGCCGCCGAACCCCTATAGTCACTGAACACCGCGCGGGGCTCGCGCAAACCCGAAACGATTCAACAACCGACCGAGGTAGGTGCGATCCAACGAGGCAAGGCGTGCGGCTTCGGATTGATTGCCGCCCGTGTGCTCCAGCAGGTCGCCCAAATAGCGGCGCGTGAAGGCAGCCACGAGGCGGTCACGTTGCTCCAGATAAGGTTGATCAAAGCGTGGCGCGAACAGGTGATCGACCCGCGGTGCGCTCGGATCGACGTCATCGTTCAGCTTACCGAGCGCCAGATAAGCGAGCACCACGTTACGTAGCTCCCGCACGTTGCCGGGGAACTCGCGTCGCAGCAATTCAGCCAAGATATCTTCATCCAGCTCGGCCGCGCCTTCTTGGCGAGCGAACGTACGGGCCAGAGCAGGAATGTCTTGTCGACGTTCCGCCAGCGCCGGGACCTGTAGCGTCACGACTGCCAGGCGAAAGTAGAGATCCTCCCGAAAGGTGCCGGCGCGTACGCGCTCCCGCAAATCACGATGGGTGGCGGAGATCAGGCGCACCCGCACGTGGCGCGTGGAATCCTGACCCACTGGCGTGACTTCACCGGTCTCGAGAATGCGCAAGAGCGTGACTTGTATCTCCAGCGGAAGCTCGGCAATCTCGTCCAGGAACAGCGTGCCTCCGTCGGCGCTCATGAACGCGCCAGACCGCGCCGCAATGGCGCCCGTGAAAGCGCCGCGCGCATGCCCAAACAGAGCGCTTGCCACGAGCTCCCTCGACAACGCGCCGCAGTTGATGGCCACGAAGGGGCCGGTGGCGGCGCGCGATCCCTCGTGAAGCGCGCTCGCCACGAGCTCTTTGCCGACGCCGGATTCGCCGCGCACCAATACGGGCAGGAGCGAGCCGTCGAGCCGCGAAATCGTCGTGAACAAACGCAGCATGGAAGCTGAGCTGCCGACCATGCCGCGAAATAGGGTGCCGCCCAGCGTCGCTTCGTGAGCAAGGTGGTTTTCGTCGAGCGAGATCGACACCGCAGCGCCACCCAAGAGCAAGCGCGTGCCCGGAACAACGACGGCGCTCGAGATGCGCGCGCCCTGATAGAATGTACCGTTTCGGCTTTCCAAATCGCGCACGCGAACGCCTTCAGGCACTAGGCTGAGCTCGGCGTGCATGCGCGACACCGTCGCGTCCTCGATCGACAGGTGGCAGCGCGAGCCGGATCCAAGTAAGACAGTTCCGGCCTCGAGCCGCAGCCGCTGCGTACCCGCCTCCACGATCACCGGCAAAGGCTCGACGAGCAAATTCGACCGATGCAGTGTACGTGTAGGACCGTCGCTCGGCATCGGCGCGGGAGTATCATGCGCTGCCCGGAGGAGCGCAAGATTCGCCGACGGGACGGTTCCGTCCCCGGTACAACGGAGTCCAACGCTCGGGTCGGCCCCGAATACAGCAATCGATGATCCCGATGCTGTCCGCCTTTGGCGATCGTTGCGGTTGCACCGGTCAGTGTGTGACCGGTCGGTGTTCGGACCGCATGGCCCGCCTTAGCCGCGCAATCGCCGGCCAAGAGTCGCGCCGCCCGCGTGCTTGCTCATGCGCTGTGACGCCGAAGGCTGCGCGCTCACGGACGTGACGCATGACCATAAAAAAACCCAAGGGTCCGACGGTCGGAGCCTTGGGTTCAGCACGTCGCGGGTCGAGGGCCATTTTGCTGTGCAGCGATGCCCGCCCGCGGTGCTTATTGTTGAGTCGCGACGGGCTTTGGGCCTATCCAGCGGTCGCGGCGGCTGTAAGCGATGGTTTTGGCTTCTTCGGGGCCGACGGTGGATTTGTCGTTTTTGATGTTTTTGGTCATGGTGACCATGAACACGGTGGAGCTGCCTTGGCCGCCGATGAGCACGGACCAGGACAGGAACATCATCCACATGCGGAACCATTTTTGGCCGTATTTGGCGACGATGGCCGCTTCGTTCTTCTTCCAGTTTTCGTACCACTTGTGGATGGTTACGGCGTAGTGCACGCCACAATTTTCTACGCGGTGGATTTCGAAGCCCGCGCGTTCGGCTTGTGAGGTGACGAAGCCGAGCGGGCAACTCGCGTCCGCTCCGGGGAAGATGTACTTGGCCATGAATAAGCCCCAGACCAAATCTTCGAACTGCCAAGAGCGGCGGAGGCCGGCGATCTGCAAATAGAAGATGCCATCGTCTTTGAGCATGCCGCGGACTTGGAGCAGGAACTTTTGAAAGTTCTTGATGCCCACGTGCTCGGCCATCTCTAGGCAGGTGATCTTGTCGTACTTCTGCGAGGGCAGATTGCGGTAGTCGTCGACGATGATGTGCACGCGCTCGGAAACGCCGGCTTTTGCCGCGCGCTCGTTGGCCCAAGCGGCTTGCTCTTTGGCGAGCGTGATGCCGGTGCTGACCGTGCCGTAGTGCTCGGCCGCGTACGTGACCAAGGGGCCCCAACCGCAGCCGATGTCCAAGTGTTGGTCGCCCGGCTTCATCTGCACGTATTGGCAAATGGTCTCCAATTTGCGATCTTGCGCGACCTCAAGGCTCTCATCCGGATCGCGAAACATGCCGCTCGTGTAGGTCATGGACGGACCGAGGAACCAGTTGTAAAAATCGTTCCCGCGGTCGTACACGTGAGCGATGTCGCCCTTGTCCGAGGCCTGGCTGTGCGTCACGTTTTGCCCTAGGAATTCGCGGAAGTAGAACTTCACATCGCCCCAGGTGAAGCAGAACTTGAACAGCTGGTTACGCCGCAGCATGACTTCGTACACGTCTTGTTTGAAGTCGATTTGCTCGGCCATGTAGGCCTCGTAGAAAATCTCCATCGGGATTTTCTTGCCGATCCAAGGCACGCCGAGGCTCTCCTCGCGGAAGCTGAAGTAGGCACTCCAATCTGCGCCGCGGCTGTCGGCTTGGTGCGACCGATACACGAGGTACATCAACGGCAGGACGACACCGAGCAGTGGCACCGCGAGCCATGCGCCGACGAAAACGAGCGCGCCGGCGATGCTCGCTCCGAATCCGCTTACGACGAGTGCTAGCGCTGCGACCAAGGTGGGAGCCGCAAGGAGCAACCCTCCGTTTTGCTCGAGGAGCCAGAAGATGAACGGCATGCCGTGCGTGCGGCCAGTTTCATTGTGCTGCGAGGCGGGCCGGGAGCGGGCATGGGCCGCCCGGGAAGAAAGCTGGCTGTCGCTCGCGAGCGGGCTGTCGTTGGTCTCGCCAGTGGCTAGCGCAGGGATGGATTGCTTCATATCGAGCCGTCACATTCGTGATCGCGTCCGCTTCGCGTCGTTGAAGATTTGCGCCGCGCTGTCTCCCGTGCGCCGACGCGCCACGCAGCGGTGCGTGGCGAAAATGTCTGATTCAGCGGCACTCAAATCGGCCGCGATGAGGACGCCGCGCGCGACGACCTCGTCTACGTCCCCTTACCGGTCAACTGGAACGGCGACAACCGTGCGCTCCGGTCCTTCGGCCGGTCAACGGAGTGTGGTTCAGGATCCGTCGTCTCGGGCCGACTTATCGCAGAGCGGCTTCATGCGCGTGGCGTTGCAGCTTCTGTCACCAAGTACTTCGGGCGCTTCGGTTGAGCGCAACGCGAATCCGGGCCAGCCGCTCACCCGTGACGAAGGGTTTGCTAAGGTATCGGCCGCAGAGTTGAGTGCGTTGAGCTTCTCGTCGTCCTGACCACGCGCGCTGATCACGGGTGATGGGCGCAGACGCCCACGCTGCCGGGTGGCGCCCTCGGCCACTAAATGATCGAGCTGCCGACCAAAATGATGGCGAGCCCGAGCCAGGCGCTCGGCGCGATTGCTTCTTCGAAGAAGAGCCTGCCGGCGAGCACGCTGGCGAGCGCAAAGCAGCCAACGTACGCTCCAAGGAGCTTCGAAAAGTCGACCGCAATCTGATTCAGGATCACGCCATAGGATCCGAGGATGCAAAAGCCGATCGCGACCAGCGGAGCGGCCCTGGCCCTGAGACCTCGCGGATCAAAGCGTCTCCGCCGACCTCGCACGATGCGGCGAGCAGCAAGACCGCCAGTTGCACCGATTTCAGGAACAGCAATCCCCCCATGAATTAGCCTACCAGCAGCGCTTCGGGCGCTGTTTCACGCGATCGTTGATTAAACTCGGCCTTACCGGCGCGCCGTAATCGAGACTTGACGCAGTCACGGCGGCCACGGTACGCGTCCCGATGAACGCTCTGCCGCCCTCGGACGGCCCGCACCAAGTACGACGACAGCCCTGAATTGACCGAAGGCTCATGAGAAAAATTATCAACGACTTCGTAACGTTTCATGACGCGGCTCTGTCTCGGAAGTGGGCCGGCAAAAAGGTTCCGATCTCGCGCGTGTACGAGGCCTACATGGAAGGCCAGATCGACATCCCAGCGGAGCACTGGGAGCCGCTCTTCAATTCGCGCCACGAGACGATGTCGTTCAGCTTGACCGACTCCCACTGGAAGTGGGCGGTAACGAATTTCTTGCCCGAAGTCACCATTCACTCCAAGGACCAGGACAGCCGGATCGTTGGCGAGCACTACAACCGCGGCAATGACTTCTTCGCCTGGTTCCTGGGCGAGGCGATGGTTTACACCGCGGCCTGGTTCGAAAACCCGGGCGTGCCGCTCGCTCAGGCGCAGTACGCAAAGATCGACCGCGCGTGCCAGAAGCTGCATCTGAAGGAGGGCGAGACGCTGCTGGATATCGGCTGCGGTTGGGGAACGTTCGTGGCCCGCTCGGCCAAAGAGTTCGGCGCCAAGAGCTACGGCGTGACGCTCGCTCAAGAGCAAGTGAACTTCGGTGAAGAGCGCATCGCCCAATACGGTGTGAGCGATCGAGCCAAGGTCGAGGTCTGCGACTACCGAAATGTCAACGGCCAATACGACAAGATCGTCAGCTTGGAGATGGTGGAGCACGTCGGTGTCAAGAACATCGTCAACTATTACAAAAAGGTGCACGAGCTGCTGAAAGACGACGGACTGTTCGTGCTGCAGTGGACGGGGATACGCTCCTTGTATAGCCCGCACAATCCGGTGACGACGCTCGCGACGCTTCGCCCAGAGGATCTGATCTGGGCGCTGTTCATGGCGCGCTATATCTTTCCGGGCGCGGACGCGAGCCTCACCCTGTCGGGCATGATCCGCGCGGCCGAGGACGGCGGCTGGGAAGTCATCGACGTCGAGAACATGAGCCCGCATTACGTGGTTACCCTGCGTGCTTGGCGGGACAACTGGGTTTCCAACGAAAGGGCAATCATCGCCGCCTATGGCCAACGGTGGTACCGCCTCTGGTACTTCTTCCTGCACTGGTCTGCGTTGATCGGCGAGCAGGGCTCGGCCTTTACGTATCAGCTGATCATGCACAAGAACAACGAGAGCTTCGACCGCCAAGGGTTGCGCTTCAACGGCGGTCATATCCGCTGATTGAGTCGGTTGAGCGACTGAAGCAAGTCGTTACCTCGCTCGCCGCGCGGACATCGCTGCTCGCTCACTCGAGGATATCGGTCTCGCGCAGCACGAAGTCGGGGTACCCAGGCACGCCCATTTCTGGCACGTCCAACCCGCCGAGCTCGATTTCACGCGACACGCGGTTGCCACCGATCAGCTTGCCAATGAACCAGAAAATGATGCCCCCGCACGCGACGTTCCAACCGATGCAAACTCCGGCCTCGATCAGTTGCGCGATGAGCTGAGTCGGATCGCCGTAAAACAGCCCCGTTACCCCGCGGCCAACGACACCCATGTAACTGGTGGCGCCGACATTGCTCCAGCCCTGCCCATAGCTGCCATCCGAAAAGAGCCCAACCGAGATCAGACCCCAGACCCCGTTGGCGCCGTGGACACTGATCGCCCCTACCGGGTCATCGATGCCCAGCCGCTCGATGAAGAAGACGCTCCAGACCACGAGCACGCCAGCGACCGCGCCGATGATGAACGCGCCCACTGGTGTCACGAAAGCGCAGGGGGACGTGATGGCAACCAGCCCCGCGAGCATGCTGTTGCACATCATCGACGGATCCGGTTTGCCGTACACGTTCCACATGTAAACCACTCCGCTCAAGCTGGCTGCCATACCCGCGATCATGGTGTTCGCCGCCACGATGCCGATGCGCCCGTCCGTGCCGGCGAGCGAGCTGCCGGCGTTGAAACCGAACCAGCCAAAAGCGAGAATGAACGTGCCGAGCTGCACCATCGGAATGTGGTGCGGCAAAATGGCTTGAGGTTGGCCATTGATATACTTGCCGATGCGCGGGCCCAACATCTTTGCCGTGATCAACGCCAGCGCGCCGCCCTGCAGGTGCACAACGCCGGAGCCTGCATAGTCCACTGCGCCGTGGCCGAAGCCGAGGCGATACCCCATTTGCGCAAGCCAGCCGCCACCCCAAACCCATGATCCAAAGATCGGGTAAGTGAAACCACCCACGAATATACTGAAGATGAAAAAGCTTTTGAACCGCCAGCGCTCCGCACACGCGCCAGTAACGATGGTAGCGGTCGTGTCCATGAACGCCATCATGAACAAGAACAGGACGATGGCGCAGGCGTCGTAGCCATTGCCACTCAAGAAGAAGCCGGTCGTACCAAATAGACCCCAGCCATGATCCCCGCCCACCGCGCTGCCGACCGTAAACATATGCGAGAGGGTCGGCGTTCCGCCGAGCGTCACGGGGCCACCGATGACCGTGCCGTTGAGGCCGCCGCACATCAACGCAAAGCCCGACACGAAGAAGCCGAACATGCCTAGCGCGTAGACTAGGAAGTTCATGGACATGGTGTGGGCGGCGTTCTTGGCGCGGCACAAGCCCGTCTCCACCAGGGCGAAACCGGCTTGCATGAAGATCACCAGAAAGCCGGCGACCAGTACCCACACGAAATTGATGGCGTAGAAGTTGTGCGAAGAAGATTTGGCGACCGCATCGATTCCTCCCGCGACCTGCTCCGCCGTCATCTTCTGCGGGTCGAGCTTGGTGTAGCCGGGAACCGACGCTGGCGTGGGCGTGCTTTGAAACGCGCCGGTCTTATCAGGAACCGGCTCTGCACCTTTTGCACTGGGAGCCCATTTCGCGACCAGCGCGATGCAACACAACGCAATAAACGACCAGCGCAGCCATGCAAAACGCGCTGTAGAACCCCGCACCATCGTCATCGGCTCCTCCATCAGATTTTTTTTCCGGCGCAGTCTACAAGGCTGGAGCGGCGGTTTCACTATTGTTTCGAAGACACTTCCCTAGGGCTCCCGGCCCAGGGGCTTGGTTGTGGATAGCGCGGCGACCCGAGCCCGCCGTTCTCCACGAGCCCTGTGCCCGTTCGGTCTCGAGCTCAGCCATGCGTCGATGCACGACGGGCCGCGCACGACCGTGCAGGGAGGCACGGAGTTCACCCATGCCTAACACGAAGTCTGCATAAACCTGCTCGGCACGAGCGGTGCATTCGCCGGCCTACGCTCTCAACCAGGACTCAACCATGGGCACCGAAATACTCACCGTTGGCATCGCCATCGTCTTCTACGCGGTGTGCACGCTGTTCGTGCGCATCTGTGATCGGATCTGAACCATGTCCTTCGATCTTCTGCTGACGGTTGCGAGCGCGATCGGGCTCGCCGTTTACCTGTTTTACGTCCTTGCGCGACCGGAGCGCTTCTGAGCATGTCCGCACGCTTTTACATCCTGCTGATCGTTTTCTTCGCGTTGGTCGCATCCGTCGCGTGGCCGCTCGGGCGGTTCATGGCACGCGTGTTTGCCGGCACCAATAACGGCAGCCGAAAAGTGGGCTGGCCGCTCGAGCGTGTGCTGTACCGCTGGGCCGGCGTCGACCCGAATCGGGAGCACACCTGGAAAGGCTACGTGATGGCGGTGCTGGGCTTTTCGCTCCTCACCCAGCTCATTACGTACGTGCTCCTACGCCTGCAGGACACGTTGCCGTTGAACCCCGCAAAGCTCGGCGCGGTCGCCCCGTGGCTCGCGTTCAATACCGCCACGAGCTTCACGACAAATACCAATTGGCAGTCGTACGGTGGCGAAACGACGATGAGCTATCTGTCCCAGGCGGTGGCGCTCACTTCTCACAATTTCTTCTCGGCCGGGGTTGGCATCGTCGTAGCGATCGCGATGATCCGCGGGATTGCTCGTCACGAAACCGATAAAATCGGCAATTTCTGGGTGGATCTCGTGCGCGTGCACCTGTACGTGCTCCTGCCTCTGTGCCTGTTCTACGCGCTGTTTCTAGTGTCGCAGGGCGTCATCCAAAACTTCTTACACCCCACGACCTGGGGAACGCTGGACGGAGCCACCCAGACCCTCGTGCAGGGGCCAGTGGCATCTCAGGAAGCGATCAAGATGCTCGGCACGAACGGCGGCGGCTACTTCAACGCCAACAGTGCACACCCTTTCGAAAATCCGACCCCGCTCTCCAATTTGATACAGCTCGTGTCAATCTTCGCGATCGGCGGCGCGCTGTGCGTGACCTTGGGTGAAATGGTCGGCAATCGCCGCCACGGGTGGGCGGTGTTCGCGACCATGACGCTGCTCTCGGTCGCCGCGATCCTCGTGGTCAATCACTTCGAAGCTCAGGGCAATCCGCTGCTCTCGAAAATGGGCGTGGACCAAACCGTGAGTGCCACTCAGCCCGGTGGAAATATGGAGGGCAAGGAGCTGCGCTTCGGAATAGCAGACTCATCCGTATTCACGGTGGTCACGACCGATGCTTCCTGCGGCGCCGTGAACACCATGCACGATAGCCTGACGCCGATCGCCGGCCTGGTCCCCTTGCTCAACATCGAATTGGGCGAGATCGTCTTCGGCGGCGTGGGCTCTGGCATGTACGGCATGCTCATCTTCGTGATTTTGGCCATCTTCTTGTCCGGGCTGATGATCGGCCGAACCCCGGAGTACGTCGGGAAGAAGCTAGACAGCCGGGATGTGCGTTTTGCAAGCTTTTACATCTTGGTCATGGCGGTCTTGATTCTATCCACGACCTCGATCGGGCTCATGACGGAGGCCGGCCGAGCCGGCATTCTGAACACGGCCGCAACGGAGATCTCGGGCGCGCCGTGGAAGCCGCATCCCCACGGCTTCGCGGAAATTCTTTACGCGTTCAGCTCCGCCGCGGGCAATAACGGCAGTGCATTTGCCGGGCTCACCGCATATGCGAGCGATCACCCGGCGTTCTACTCGGTCACGCTCGCCATTGGCATGATGTTCGGACGCTTTTTGCCGATCGTCGCGGTGTTGGCAATTGCCGGCAACATGGCGAAGAAGAAGCGTGTGCCGCCGAGCCCGTCTAGCTTTCCAGTCGGCGGCGGGCTCTTCGTTGCGCTGCTCACCGGCACAATCCTATTGGTCGGCGCGCTCACCTTCTTCCCGATGCTCTCCTTTGGCCCAATCGTCGAGCACTTCCAGCTCGCCGCCGCTGCTTCTGTTGCTCATTGAATTGAGTTCGAGTTTGCCATGGTAAAGTCTAAAGAAAACGCGCGTTCGCTTCTCGATCCGGCCATCCTCAAGCCCGCCGTCGGCGCGTCATTCAAAAAATTGAATCCGCGCGACATGATGAAAAACCCCGTCATGTTCGTGGTGGAGGTGGGCACGGCGCTCGTCAGCGTGCTTTACATTGCCGACTTCGCACGCGGTCGAGCCGTCGACTCGAAACTGACCCTGCAGCTCATCATCTGGCTGTGGTTCACGGTGCTCTTTGCAAACTTCGCGGAAGCGGTGGCGGAGGGTCGCGGCAAGGCGCAGGCCGCGAGCCTCCGCAAGATGCGCACCACGACCAACGCATTCCGCACGCTGCGCGCAGGCGGCGTCCTTCCCCCCGTCTCCACTGGTGAGGGGCGCGCTCGCGGCGAGATTATTTCCGCGACCGATCTCAAGAAGGGCGACCGCATTTACGTCACGGCCGGCGAGCTCGTCCCAGCCGACGGCGAGATCATCGAGGGCGTCGCATCCGTCGACGAGAGCGCCATCACCGGCGAGAGCGCGCCCGTCGTACGAGAGGGTGGCGGAGACCGCAGCGCCGTCACCGGCGGCACGCGCGTTCTTTCCGACTGGCTGGTGATCGAGGTCCGGCAAGATCCTGGAGGCGGCTTCATCGACCGCATGATCGCGCTCGTGGAGGGCGCTCAGCGCCAGAAGACTCCGAATGAGATCGCACTCACCATTCTGTTGGCGGGCCTCACCATCATCTTTTTGGCCGCAACCGCCGGCTTGGTCCCGAGCGCGCGTTTCTTCGCGGGTGACATCAGCATCTTGCTGCTGGTTTCGCTGCTGGTGTGCTTGATTCCCACCACGATCGGCGCGCTGCTCTCGGCCATCGGCATCGCGGGGATGGATCGACTGGTGCAATACAACGTCATCGCGACGTCCGGGCGCGCGGTGGAAGCCGCCGGTGATATCGACGTTTTGATGTTGGATAAGACGGGCACCATCACCTACGGCTCACGTCAGGCGTTCGAAATAGTCGCCGCCAAAGGCGTGGACGCTACGCTCCTCGCCGAGGTCGCGATGCTGTCTTCGCTGGCCGATGAAACCCCGGAAGGCAAAAGCATCGTCGTTTTGGCGGAGAAGACGCTCGGTAAGCGGGTGGACGCCGCCGACGGAACCCCCGTGCCGTTCACCGCGCAAACCCGCATGAGCGGCCTCGACATCGGAGCTCGGGTGCTGCGCAAGGGAGCGACCGACGCCGTCGTTAAGCACGTGACGGGGCTTGGCGGCGTGGTGGGCGAAGACCTGCATACCGAAGTGAGGCGCATCGCCAACGAGGGCGGCACGCCACTGGTCGTGTCGGAAGGGTCTCGTGCGCTCGGGGTCGTGTATCTGAAGGACACGGTGAAGCCCGGCATGCGTGACCGCTTCGAGCGACTTCGCGCCATGGGCATCAAAACGGTGATGATCACCGGTGATAACCCGCTCACGGCCAAAAAGATCGCCGAGGAGGCGGGCGTCGACGACTTCCTCGCGGAAGCCACGCCAGAAACGAAGATGGCGTACATCGAGCAGATGCAAGAGGGCGGCCGACTAGTAGCGATGACCGGCGACGGAACCAACGACGCTCCCGCGTTGGCCCGCGCGGATGTCGGCGTCGCCATGAATACCGGAACGCAGGCCGCCAAAGAGGCCGGCAACATGGTCGACCTCGACTCCGACCCCACGAAGCTCATCGAGATCGTCGAGATCGGCAAACAGCTGCTCATGACACGCGGCGCACTAACCACGTTCTCCGTGGCCAATGATTTGGCGAAATACTTCACCATTTTACCGGCCATGCTCACGGGGATCGCCGCGTTTCAGGTGATCAAGGGCGACCCACATTCCTCGGCCTTTTGGACTCTGAACGTCATGCGGCTCGGAACGCCGTCGAGCGCGGTGCTCAGCGCGGTCATTTTCAATGCTCTGATCATCATTGCCCTCATTCCGCTCGCGCTCCGTGGCGTCAAATATCGACCGATGGGCGTGGAACGCATCCTGCGCCGCAATTTGCTCGTGTACGGCGGTGGCGGCGTGGTCCTGCCATTCGTTGGCATCAAGCTCATCGATATCGTCGTGAACGTCCTCCATCTCGCCTGAGGCCCCATGAACATGCTTCGACCTTGTTTCGTGATCACCGCCGCGCTCTTATTTTTGTGCTGCCTGGTTTACCCCGGCGTCGTCACCGTCGGGGCCCAAGCCCTGTTTCGTGACCAGGCGAACGGCAGCCTCGTCTCGCGCGACGGGAAGGTGCTGGGCTCGGCCCTGATCGGGCAGTCGATTGCGGACTGGGCGGCCCATCCGGAGTACCTCTGGGGGCGGCCATCGGCCGCGAGCAACGACTCCGCCACGAACATCACCTACTCGTCCGGCAGCAACTATGGTCCGATGAACGGCGCCTTGTTGGACGAAGTGAAAGCGCGTCTCCTTCTGCTACGCGGCTCGGGCGTCAACGGGCCCATCCCTGCGGACCTCGTCACGAAGAGCGCGAGCGGGCTCGATCCGCACATTTCCCCGGCGGCGGCCGAGCTTCAAATCCCGCGCATCGCCGCCACGCGAAAGATCGCGGCATCGAAGGTCCGCGATTCGATCACGAGTCATACCGAACAGAGCACATTCGGCTTCTTGGGGGAGCCGCGGGTGAACGTGCTTCTCGTCAACGTCGACCTCGACCGGCAAGCGCCTTATGCTGCTCCCCCGCCGGCGGCCAGCGCGGCGCCCGCCAAATAATGTAAATGGGCGGAGTGAGCGGTGGCCGATGATTTTCTCGCAGTTTTAAAAGCGCACCGCAGAGCGCCGCTCAAGATCTACCTGGGCATGGCGGCCGGCGTCGGCAAGACCGTCGCCATGCTCAAAGAAGGCAAGCGCCTGATTGGCGAGGGCGTGGACGTGGTGTGCGCGATCGTCGAAACCCACGGGCGCGCGGGGACTGCCTCCGAGACTCAGGGCATCGAGCTCACTCCACGCAAGACGCTGATTTATCGCAATGTTCCACTGGAAGAGATGGACCTGGAGGCCGTGCTCGCCCGCCGACCTGCCGTGGCCCTCGTTGACGAGCTCGCGCACACCAATGTCGGAGGCTCGAAAAACGAAAAGCGCTGGCAAGACGTGGAAGAGCTGCTTGGCGCCGGGATCAGCGTCATGGCAACGCTCAATATCCAACATTTAGAAAGTCTGCACGAAATCGTGATGCGCGAAACCGGGGTGGACGTGCGCGAGCGCATTCCAGACCGCATCGTATCGAGCGCGGACGAAGTGGTGGTGATCGATTTGCCACCGAGCGAATTGCAAGAGCGATTGCGCGAAGGCAAAGTCTATCCCGCGGAGAAGGTCGAGCACGCCTTACGCCGCTTCTTCACCAGTAAAAATCTAGCCGCCCTTCGCCAACTCGCGCTGAGAGAAGTCGCCAACGCCGTCGAACAGCGTGGCCGGCGAGACCCGACTCGTCAGGACGAGCTGCACGTCGGGTTCAACTCGCATCCGGTCGATGCCGAGCGAGTCATGGTGTCCATGTCGTCGCGACCGAGCGCGACCCGGCACTTGCTGAGGCATGGCGCGCGCTTGGCAGGCGGCCTGAATAGCCGCTGGTTCGTGGTCTACGTGCGCACGTCGAACGAAGCGGTCGAGCGCATCGACGCCATCAGCCTGCGCTCGCTCACCGAAAACATTCGGTTGGCCAAGGAGCTGGGGGCGGAGGTCGTGAGGCTCGAGGGCACGGACGTGGTGGGGGCGCTCGCCGACTTCGCCCGGTCCAAGGGCATCACGCACGCGGTCTTCGGCCGCACTGGGCAAAGCCGCATGAAAGAGCGCCTCCGCGGCTCGATTCTAGCCGAATTCATGCGCGCGGTGCCCGAGGTCGACGTGCTCGTGGTCGGCGAGCGACGCGAAGAAGAGGCCGGGATTCTCGAGCCATGAACCGCCGCGTGCTCGTGATCGAACCCGACGCGACCATTCGGCGCATGTTGGAATACACCCTTTCGGCGGCCGGCTTTGCGCCCACCAGTACGCCGACCGTGGAGGCATCACGCGCGCTCCTCGACGGCACTCCGATGGACGCGGCCGTTTTAGAGCTGCGCGCGACGAACGCGGAAGGAACGGACGGCGTCCGCGCACTGCGCGCCGACTATCCGGAGCTTCCCCTGGTGGTGACCGGCAGCTTGCTGACCCCGCGTGTGATGCAGGAGCTGATTCGAGCCCGCGTGGACGACGTGGTGCCCAAGCCCTTCACGCCACGCGAGATAGTGGCTGCGGTCGAGCGTGTTTTGGGGAGCGCTCGCACCCGACACAATGGCGCCTTGGAGTACGCGGCGGCGATGGCCAACGCGCGGCGGGCGATCGTGGAAGGGCGGCCGCGGGATGCAGACGCTCCCTTGACGCGCGCTCGTGCGGTTTCCCCGCTCGACGGCGAAGCCATGACGCTGTTCGGCCTGATGTCGGAGCTGCTCGGCCGCGATCGCGACGCCGACCGCGCGTATCGCGCCGCGCTCGCGCTCGGGGGCGAGCGCGTCACCGAGGACGTTCTACCGGCCGATGGCTTGGCCCGGTTGCGCGCGTACGGAGGCGCGCGGGTGGTGCCGAGCTTCGAGCACCACGGACGGCACAACCTTTGGATCATATCGGATGCGGTGAGCGAGCTCGCGCTAGGGCCTGCGGGCAAAGCCAAGCCGGAGGTGATCGTTTTCGCGCTCGGGCTCATCGCGACCGAGACCGGCGCGCTCTATGCGCGCGTGGCCCCGGATAAACGCGCCTTTTTGATCGCAACCAGCGCCACGAGCGAGCGCTTGGTGCTACGCATTGCCCACTCCTTCGACCAGCCGACGCTCGCGGCCCACCCCGAGACCCTGGCGCGAATGGCGACAAACCCGCAGAGTCTAGCGCCAGGAAACGAGCGAGGAGCCGCGAAATGAGGAGTGGGCAGTGAAACCGCACATCTTGGTGATCGACGACGACGAGTCCATTCGGCGCACGCTGCGCTTGTGCCTGGAATCAGGAGATTACGCGGTGTCGATGGCGGCGAGCGGGGAGGCCGGGCTGGCCTTGGCCAAGAAGCAGCCGCCCGATCTGGCGATCGTCGACCTGCGATTGGGGGGCATGGACGGGCTGGCGGTTACACGCGCGCTCGCCCAAGAGGCGCCGGGCGCGCAGGTGGTGATCATGACCGCCTACGCCACCATCGACAACGCGGTCGAGGCGATGCGCGCCGGCGCATCCGACTACCTGGCCAAGCCCTTCACGCCGGCGGCCGTGAAGCACGTGGTGGCGCGGGTGCTCGATTCGGCGCGCATGAAGCAGGAGCTGGCCGAGGTCGAGCGGCACGCTCGCCGCGCGCCGGTCAAAAGCAGCAGCCCCGGAGTCATCGAAGCCTACACGCTCGCAGAGCGCGTCGCCGGCAGCGAAGCAACGGTGCTCCTGCTGGGCGAAACGGGTACGGGGAAAAGTCTGCTCGCGCGCCACGTGCATCAGCGTTCACCGCGCGCCTCGCGCCCGTTCGTGACCGTCAATTGCGCGACCATCAGCAGCAACCTGATCGAAAATGAGCTCTTCGGTCATGCCAAGGGCGCCTTCACCGGCGCGGACCAACCGCGCGCCGGCTATGTGGAAGCGGCCAAGAACGGCAGCATCTTCGTGGACGAAGTGGGCGACCTGGGTAAGGAGACGCAGGGCAAATTTCTGCGTTTGCTCGAGGAACGCGAGTACGTGCGCGTGGGTGACACCGAACCTCGCCGATCCGATGCGCGAATCATCGCGGCGACGCATCGCGATTTGAAAACTGCCGTCGCGCAAGGGTCTTTCCGCGACGACCTGTTTTACCGGCTGAACGTGGTCACGATTCGTTTACCTGCGCTGCGCCAACGGCGAGAAGACATCCCAGCTTTGGTGAGCTCATTCCTGAAGCCGGTTTCACAGTCCGGTCGGGCCAAGATGACGGTTTCGCCGGAAGCCATGGCCGCCCTCGTCGCCTACGATTGGCCCGGCAATATCCGCGAGCTGTCGAATGTCCTCGAGCGCGCGGGGCTGCTCGCCAATGGCGACGTGCTCACACCGGACCTGTTACCCGAAGAAGTGCGAGCGAGCGCGCGCCCGGTGTCTCCGCTGGTCGACGGCGACGAATCGCTCGAGGCGGCGGAGCGCCGTCACGTCGCCGCGGTGGTCGCCAGACACCCCACGCTCGACACGGCGGCGAGAGCGCTGGGCATCGACCCTTCGACTTTGTATCGGAAGCGCGAGCGCTACGGGCTTAGATGACGTCCTTCCCTCCACCTCGCGCGCCGCACAATAGCCGCAGCTCCCTGCGCTCTCGGCTGTTCCGCGCGCTCGCCGTGGTGGGCGCGACGCTCGTCCTATTGTGCGTATTATCGATGGCTGCGGTGACCCGTTTGGGGGGCGTGCTCGGGCTGATCCTGCGTGAAAACTACGTTTCCGTTCTCTCCTGTCAGGAAATGAACGAGGAGCTCGAGCGGCAAGACTCCGCCGTTCTGTTCGCGACCAGCGGGCGCAGCGATATCGCAGAACCGATGCTCAGGGAGCACCGCGCGGGCTTCGCCAAAGCGTTTGCGCGGGAGGCGGCCAACATCACGCTGCCCGGCGAAGGCGCGCGGGTTCGAAGGGTCGATACCTTGTATCGAGAGTACGCGTCGCAAGTCGACCAAGTGCTTCTGCAGCCGAGGGAGGCGCGCGTCGACGGCTACTTCAAAAGCCTGCTCCCGCGTTTCAACGCCGTTCGCCGTGAAGTGACGGCGATCCGGCTGATCAATCAGAAAAATATGGAGGAAGCCGACAAGGAAGCCAGGCGCGTCGCTCATCGAACGCTCGAGCTCGCCGTACTCTTCACGGTGTTTGCGCTGACCTTGGCCATCTGGTTCGCGCTCGAAATACCGAAGACCGTGCTCGAGCCAATCTTATCCTTCACCAAACACGCAAAAAAAATCGGCGAAGGTAAGCTCGACACGTCGGTGCCCGTGCCGGAAGTCTCCGAGCTGAGCGCGCTCGGTGAAGCGCTGAACCGCATGCAGGAGAAGCTGCGCGCTTATCGCGATAGCTCCCTGGGCGAGCTCCTAGCCGCCAAAGATCTGTCGCGCGCCACCATCGCCTCTATGGTTGACCCGGTGATCGTGTTTAGCACGCACGCGGAGGTGCTCTTGGCGAATGCGGCGGCGGAGGCGACGTTCGGGATCGTCTCCGGAGACGCGGATTTGCTGCGTCGGGGCGGCATCGAGATCCCCGAACCCATTGCCGTTGCGCGAGATGCGGTGTTGGCGCACGGCCAACCGCTCCTGCCGCAAAGCTTGGCCGAGGCCATGCGCTGGATTACGGAGGACGGAGAGAAGTATTTTCTGGTTCGTGGCTCGCCGCTCAGCAGCGATGACGCGAGCGGGGCCGGCGTGATCGTCGTCGCGCAGGACGTGACTCGCTTTCGGCGCATCGACGCACTGAAGAGCGATGTGGTCGCGACCGTGAGCCACGAGCTAAAGACCCCGCTCACCTCACTCCGCCTCGCGACCCATATGCTCTTAGAAGACTCCACCGGCCCACTTCGAAGCATTCAGCGCGAGCTCGCGATCACAGCGCGCGACGAGACCGAACGCCTGCAAAGCACGGTGAACGAGCTCTTGGATCTCGTGCGTATCGAACGCGAGGCGGGGGCGCTGAAGCGCGCCCCGGTGAGCCCGACCGCATTGCTCCAAGAGGTGTTGTCAGCGCATTTGCCGATGGCAAAACTGAAACACGTCACGCTCGAGATCGAGCCCGGCAATCGAGGCGCGCCCGTCGAGATCGACGCCGAGCAAATTACGATTGTGCTCAGCAACTTGGTGTCGAACGCCATTCGTCACACCCCTGAAGCGGGGCACGTTTGGCTTAACGCCTACATGCAAGGCGCAAATCAGGTATTCGCGGTGCGGGACGACGGCGACGGAATCGCACCGCAACAGCTGCCGCGCATCTTCGAACGGCACTGGAGCGGCTCGGAGCCGTCCACGCTCAAAGGCCGACACGGCCTCGGTTTGGCGATCGCCCAAGACATTGCTTCACGGCACGGCGGCGAATTGACGGTCGAGACCGAAGTCGGAAAGGGCAGCACCTTTCGCCTATCGCTCCCGGGCGTACTCAGCGACCGTGCTGCTCAGTGAGCTGAGCGCGGGTCGAACAACGCGTGCGCGCGGGCCGCGCCGCCGAAGGCTGAGCGCTCTACGGCGCTCCCCGTGACCATCACAAAAAAGTTCAAGCGCCCGATTCTTGGGTTTTAATGGTCACGCGCCGCGTTGGGTTCGTCGGAGCCTTCGGCGTCGTGCAATCGGCGCGAGGAGCGCTGTCGTCGACTCACTCTGCACTCTGACCCTGCTATTGCGCTTCTGTCCGACCGCGACCGCGGCGCCGGAGGCCCTCGCCGAATGAGCGGTCGCTCGGCGACTCGTGAGCCCTCGAGCGGCGGCAACCGTTACCGCGTCGCTTTAGTGCCCACCTTGGCCAACACCTGCTCTAGCGCTCGCAGCGTGTCGTCGCAAGCTGCAGACAGTGACGGCAAGGCGCGGAGCGCGAGGTCCAACGAACGAACGTTACTGTTGCGGCGAGACAGCGCGATGATCTGACCGCCGATGTTCACGAACTGATCGAATGCAGTATGCGCGGCCGCCAACCCGCTCGGGTCAACCAAGCCGGATAGCTCGCGCAAGGCATCTGCCGCAGTCGTCTGGAGTGCGGCGATATCCTTTTCCATGACTGACATGGCGGCGTCGTCGGCGGAGGCGATGTGGGGGCCTTGCAGAGTTTGTAGCTCGCGCACTGCCACGACGGCCTTGGCCACCAAGGCGTCGGCTCGGCAATGTTCGTCCCCCTTCAAGCTCGGCAAGGCGGCCGAGAGTGCGGCCTTGAACCGATCTGCGGCCTCGCGCTCTTCACCGAAGGAGAGGCTTTGAGCCTTGAGGTTGGTGTTCTCGACGGCGAGCGAAAGCACGTCATTGTCGACCTTTCGATACGCTGCGTAGCGTTCTTCGAATTGGCCCACGAGCTCGACTTCTTCTGAAACGCCGAGCTCCGTGAGCAGCGGCTTCAACGCGGCCACGTCGCGTTCGACAGCGCTAAAGCTCTGCTCTGCCTCGCGCGCGAAGGCGACGGACGCTTCATCGGTGTCGGCCATGACGGCTCGATTCGAAGCGTTGGCCGACTGACTGAAGCGAGCGCGAAGGTCGGCGGACAGGCGATTGGCTTCGCTCAGCTCGGCCATGACCTTGTTCGGCCCACCGTTACACCCAGCCGTGAAGCAAGCCGCCATCAGTAGAGCGACCAAGCAGCGTAAGAGGGCGGGGTTTGGGCGAGGTTTTTGCATTTCGAAACGACGATTTGGAGCTCGCCGAGGTTAGCACGGCGAGTAGGCGGTTACGGCACCCTTTGGCGAAGGCGTCAGTGCAAAACGTTGGCCGCGGCCGAGCAATATCGAATTCTGTAGGGCACTGGGCGCGCGATTCGGAGGACCGTCGCGGTACGCCGGCGCCGCTGCGATCGATTGAATGAGGAGCTACTCGGCGACGGATCCGTCGTGGGCGCAGGCTTCACTACGGAAGAGCCGACACCGCGGACAAGGCCCGAGGCCGCCCGCAACATACGAATCAGACGCAGCGTTCGAGTTTCGCCACAATGCGGCGAAACGCGCCGGGTGTCGGACGAGACGCGCCTTCGCGAGCGCTGTCTCACAGGCTGACGGGCGGGTACAAATCCTGCACAGGGGTCGCCATGGGAATTGCACACGACGTAGCCGTGGCCGCAGGTCACGTGCTTTCAGGCGTTCACGCGGGCTCGGAAAAGCTCGCCTTACATAAGCTCGCAGAGGGGCTGCCTCCGGCCATCGAGCTCAGCAGCATCGCGTTCGTATCCGGCGCTGCGCTGCCCATCTCGTGCAGCGTAGACGGCGTCGGTGCGCCTCCTCCGCTCCGCTGGCAAGGCGTCCCAGAATCTACGAAATCGTTGGTTTTGCTGTGTGAAGATCCAGATGCTCCGGCACTCGAGCCCTTTTTGCATTGGCTCGTGTACGGCATGCCCGGCGCCACTCAGGAGCTCGATGCGCACTCGCAGCACAGCTACCGGCTCGGCGAAAACAGCAAATCCGAGCCGGCCTTCACACCGGCCGCGCCGCCGCCCGGTCACGGAGTGCATCATTATCACTTTCAGCTCTTTGCGCTCGACCAGGCGGTTAGCTTGCCAGCTGGCGCGACTCGCAAGGACGTGGTGGATCTGGTGAAGGGCCACGTGCTGGCTTGGGGCGAGCTCGTTGGCACGTATCAGCGTGATTGAGGCGCCTCATCGCTGGCTAGTTTTCCCTGCCGTCGCGTTGGTCGGCCTGCACGGCGGCGGCTGTGAGCACTTTGCACGCGGCCCGGGGGCACCCGGTGCCGCGCCGATCGAGAGACATGCCGCGGCCCGGCCGGCCGTCGTGAGCACCCTTCCGGATCCCTGCCGCGGCGTGCCGTTACCGGGGAACCAGCACTTCGTCGCACCGGGGCTCTGCGCGCGCCTCGTGGCCAGCCGACAAGGGGAGCTTCGCCAAATCACCTTCGCGCCCAATGGGGATCTGTTCGGCGTGACCATACCCGGCGTCATTCGCCGTTACCGAGACACCAATGACAATGGTGTCTTCGAGGATAACGAAATCATCGAGTGGGCCAACACCGGCAATGAAAACGGTAACAACTGCGACATCGACGCGCGAGGCGGCTACCTCTACGCCGGCACGAAGGACGGAGTGAAGCGCTGGAAGTACGCGGCAGACATCGAGCGTGGCGGTCCGGGCGAAGACGTCATGGTCGGGCAGCCCGGGGGCGGCAATCACCCGTTCCACCCCGTCCACGTCTATGACGGCTTCATGTACGTGGACTCGGGCTCCGAGCACAATGCAATCCGACCCGATCCGCCCGTCTACGACAGCGAGCGATCGGTCGTGAAGCGCTTCGATTTGGCCAAGCTCGCCCCCGGCAAGCCGTTTCAGTGGAAAGACGGAGAGGTGTTCGTCAGCGGCGTACGCAACGTTACGGGCTTCACCCGCACCGCCGCGGGACGCATGGTCGGCGTACTGAGCGGCATGGACGACCTTCGCTATCAGGGTAAAGACGTGCACGCTGACAATCCGGGTGAAGAAATCGTTGCCCTGGAACACGGCAAAGCTTACGGCTACCCCTTCTGTTTCGCTGCGGCGCGTATCCTCACCGCGGCTGGCGTGGTGCCGCCCGGCAGTAAACTGCGCGCGTCGTGGGCCAGTCAAAATCCGCTGGCGTCCGTGAATGATAGCGTGACCGACGACGCCTGGTGCAAGGCTCACGCGGACCTGCCGCTCACGTTCATGCAGGCGCACTCATCGCCGCTCGGCATCGCTTTTTTCGAAGGCCCGCAGGGGGCCTTGCCCGCGCGCTTTTTCGGTGGCGCGTTCGTCGCGCTGCATGGCTCCTGGGACCGAAACCCCAGCACGGGGTATAAAGTGATTTGGGTGCCATTCGATGAGAACGGCAAGGCGCCCATGCCAAGCTCGACCACCCAGGCAACGAGCTACCCTTACGAGGTCGTGTTCGGCGGTGGCTCGAACGGGGAGGCGCGGGACGGCGCGTGGTCGTGGGCGCAAGGTGAGCTCGGCGAGTCCCCCGTGCGCCCAGTGGGCGTTGCCGTCTCACCGGTGGACGGCGCTCTGTATGTGTCGAGTGACAACGGCACAGTGCCGCTCAAGCGCTCCTCCGGCTCGAACGCCCAGGGCAACTTATACCGTATCGGTGCCTTGCCGAGTCGGTGAGCGCGGCGCTAGATCACTGAGGGCGCGCGGGGGGCGCCGTCTTCAAGCCTTCGCAGCCGAGCAATCCCTTGTCGGCGCAGTGGGTCGCCAAGCACGCAACCATGCTGGCACGCCCGGCGTCGGTCATGCCGGAGAGCGTCTGTCTACAGTCATTGCTGGTCGGCCCTAGCGGAACACCCACGCAGCCCTTGAGGATGGCGTCGCAGGCGATGCTGACCGGGGTCGCGTTGCCGGGCGCTTCGAGCGGCGCGCCAGATTGACCGGACGCGGCGTCCGGACAGGCCGCCATCAACGCGCTGTGCCCACAAAGATTCACGCGACTCGGATCACACATCTCGTTCGGCTTCAAATGGCGAAGGCAAGCTACCGCGGCTTGCGCCACCCTCGGCTTGAACGCGGCTTTGAAGTCGGCGCAGCGCTTGGCGGCCACGTTGCTGCACACTCCTTCATCGGCAGGGCCCACCGCTGGACAATCCTCCGGCATCCCGGCGCTGTCGTCGCAGCCTGGGGTTGACGGGGCGTGCTCCACCACCGCCACTGGTGCCGAGGGCGCGGCGACCGGCAGTGGAGGCTCCGCGACGGGGGCCACGACGGCGCGTTCACGCTGAGACTTCGAGTCATGCGCTAGCCAGCCGCCCACGCCGCCCGCTGCCAGCGTACCCGCCAGAAGTAGAAACCCAGACCGTTCAATGACCATGCCGGCGGAAAAGCACGCGCCATGCCACCCTGATCAAACCAGGAATCGCTTACCTTTGCGCGTTATCTCACGGTTCCATTGTCAGATCCGCACATGGCACGCACGATCGCCTCGTCGGAGAAGGGAGCGCGCCGATTCCCGACCTGCTGCTCCCGCTCATGGCCTTTGCCGGCAATCAACAATAGATCTGTCGCTTCACATTCGCGCAACGCGCACTCGATAGCGCGCGCGCGATCCGCCTCGTGCTTCACGCTAGGGTGGCCTGATAGCCCGCTTGCGACTTGTTCGATGATGGCTGAGGGGTTTTCTTGCCGGGGATTGTCGGAGGTCAGCCACACCCGATCGGCGGCGCTCGCAGACGCGCCGAGCAGCGGCCGTTTGACGAGGTCCCGCTCCCCGCCCGCGCCAAACACGACGCTCACCCGACCCTGGCACAAGGCGCGCGCGGTCGCCAAGGTTCGGGTGAGCGCGTCGGGCGTGTGCGCATAGTCGATCACGACATAAGGGCGTTCATGAACGAGCTGAAACCGCCCCGGAGGCGGCTCGGCGCGCGCTAAAGTTGCGATCGCGGCCGCCGTCGGCACGCCGCACACCAGCGCGGAAGCCAGCGCCGCCAGCGCGTTTTCGAGAAATATTTCTCCGACTGCGCGGATCGTGAGCACGGGCGGCAAATCGGGAAAGCGCGCCGACGGCTCGAGGTCGGCGCGCGTGCCAGCCAAGCTCACCTGCAGCGAGCGCGCTGAGATTTCGGCGGCGGCCCACGGTTCACCGCGACTAGGAACGCCGTAGTGCACGACCTCTACGCCCCTTGGTAGCACTTCCTCGAGGAGTGCCGCCGCGGCGTCGCGCGCGTTCAACACGGCGCACCCACCGGGGCGAAGCGCCATGAACAGTTGGGCTTTGCTGGCCAAGTAGTGCTCGGCCGAAGGGTGCGCATCGGAGTGATCCAAGCTCAGATTGGTAAACGTGGCGACGCGGCACGGCCACGCCTGCGCGAACCCGAGCGCCAGCGCTTCACTCGTGAACTCCACGGCTGCGAACTTTCCGCCAGCGGCCAGGCCGCGTCGCATGGTCTCTAAGAAGCCCGCGTAGTGTTCGGGGACGTCGAGCTGCTCGCCATCCAAGAAGCAACCGACCGTGGTGACCCGCGCGACGGGCTGGGCAAGCTCGGCTAGCAATGCGGCGATCATGGCCGTCGTCGAGGTTTTGCCGTTGGTACCCGTTACCCCAACCGTAACTAAGGACTGGGCCCAAGGCGGCGGAGCGGGCGGCGGGCGAACAGCGGCAGGCATGGCTCGGTTAGGTCACGCGCGCTGGCGTCATTCCGGCGCGATGGGGTGCGAGTTTGGCGGCGGACTCGACATTGCCCTGCGCCGGAGGCCACGACAAGCACTGGCCGCCGCGGCTTTAAAGTTCCGCCGATCGAGCGATTGAGCAGCTCGTCGAGCGGCGACGCTTGATTCGTGATCAGCTGTCGGTAATCAGGACACACCCGCCGTGCATGCGCGTCTATCCGTTAGCAGGGCTAGTCTTGGGCAGTGTCATCGCGATCTGCTGCTCTGCAAGCCACTCAAACAAAGCGCCCGGGGGCGTCACCGTGCCTCCGCCGGGCGCCGGCACTACCGGAAGCGCCGGCAAAGGGCCGAATCTGTCGGATGCGAGCACTGGGCCGAGCCTGAACACCGACGGCGGTCCGTCGTCGCCCCTGACCGAGGGTGAGTACCCGGTCGTCAATTGCACGACTGCCTGTAAAGACCTTCCCGCCGCCGCCGTGGTGGATACCAGCGGCGCCACGCCCGTGCCTGCGAACGCGGCATCGCTCTTTGGCGGGCCGACCAACATGGGCACATCCGGTCCCTGCGTTTTCGAACCGCAGCTCGCCCAAGGCAGCGACCCGGGCACGCTGTTTCCTGCTAATTGGCTACGCCCACGCTTCCGCTTCCAACCGCTCGCCGGTGAAGACCTATGGGAGATTCGCGTGCACGCCGATGCTGAGGCGAATGATTTCGTCGCCTACACGACCGCAACCAGCTACGCCATGCCCAAAGACGTATGGCTCGCGCTTGCGTCGAACGTTCATATGGCGCCGATCACGGTGACCATCCGCGGCCTCAACAGTGCGAGCCCGGGCACGCCTTCGGGCACCAAAGGTACATTTCAAATCGCTCCCGTGTTTGCGGGCGGCACGCTCGTGTATTGGGCGAGCACGTCACCCGCGGTCGGTCCGGAGACGAGCAAGTTGGTCGGCTTTCGCGTGGGGGACGAGGGCGTGATCGACGCGCTCACGATCAAGCAAGTGCAGCGTCAAGTGATCAACGTCGATGCCACCGCGCTCCGCGTCTCGCCCGATCCCGGCGCGATCAAGGATCCGCCCGGTGCCGTGCAGTGCATCGGTTGCCATACCTCCACGCCAGATGGCAAATCGGTGGGCTTCACGGATCTGTGGCCGTGGAACGGCGTCATCGCTTCCATCGAGGCGGCAACCATCGGTCAGCAACCTGGCTACGTGACGCCGGGCGCGGCCACGCTCATCAACCAGCCTTTCTTGGGCATGCTCACCTTCTCCAAGGCGCATTGGTCGGACGGCGCGCACATGGTCGTGTCCACGTACACGGACCGCACGTCCACGATTGGCTTCAGCTTGCCACCAATGAGCACCAAACCGACGACGCTCGCTTGGTTCAATTTGGACACCCCGGCGAGCATCCCGTGGACCGCGAACGCTCCGGGCCCCACCAACAGCGCCATTGCCGCGGCGGAGAAAACGGCTTGGGGCCGCTTGACCATGACCGGTGAAACTGCGTCGGCGATCTCGCCCGCCTTCAGTCACGACGGCAAAAGCATCTACTACACCTCGGCCAATCACGAGCAAGACGGGCGCATCGGGGCCAACAACACCGACGTAAACATTCACGTCGTCCCGTTCAACGACGGCGCAGGCGGCGTGGTCACTCCGCTTGCAGGCGCGTCACAGCCCGGCGTCGCCGAGTATTACCCAGCTCTCAGCGCGGACGACAGCCTGGTCGCCTTCAACCGCGTCGCCAAGGTCGATGCGGCGGACATGTATTATCGCCCCGACGGCGAAATCAACGTCATTCCGGCGGCCGGTGGTAGCGCAATGCGCCTTGCCGCCAATGACCCCGTTGCGTGTGGCAAAGAGAAAAGCCCAGGCGTGTTGAACAGCTGGCCCAAGTGGTCGCCCGACGTAAAGAGCGACGGCACGAAAAACTACTATTGGCTGATCTTCTCCTCCGCGCGCGCGTACCCCGGGCAATTCGTGCTGCCCGGCGCGGGCGCGGGGGATCATCGTTCGTCGCAGCTGTACATGACCGGCGTGGTCGAGGACATGGTCACCCACCAACTCCAAACCTTCGACGGCGCGTACCTTTGGAATCAAGGCTCCATGAGCACGAACCTCACCCCCGCCTGGGACGAGTTCGAAATCCCACCCGTCCCGCCGCCGCCCAAGTGAGCCTCGGCGTTTGAGCGCAAGCAGAGTTAGACAGCGCGGAAAACAGAGTGGTCCTTAGTTGGGTGGCCTCGCAGGAACGGGCGCGACCTGCGGCGCTAAACCCGTGAGGCCGCGCGGCCATCTCAGCGAGCCGCAGCAGCCACGCCTGCCCAACCGTGTAACGTGCACGGCGCATCACGACTAGGGCCGCGCGGGTGTCAACGGAGTATCAAGGCCAGGCGAACGCCGGCACTGGCGTTCCCTCGCGCTCACGACGGAATGGGAGCCAGAGCAGGTTGAAGCTCACGACCTCGATATCCGACTTACGCGCGGCGATGCGAGTGCTCTGAAGCTCGAGCTTTGCGGGATCCCAGGCCAGTTGCACGGCCTGCAACGCCGCGTTGGCTTCGGCCTGCAGCGCGCTCCAGGTCGCGCTGAGCTCCGCTTGCTTGGCCTCGGCCCGCGCAACGTCGTTGTGCTGCTTGGACGCCCGGCCTGCACTCTTCACGACCGACGCGCCTCTCCGCACGGTGCTGGCGGTGAAGGGCGACCGACCGAGCAGCGCACCGAGCACCGTCGAGCCTACTTGCGCCAGTGCGTCGACTTGGCTGGCTTTGGCTTCCGCGCGCTCTTTGCTGACTTTAGCCTCCGCGCCATCCCAGTCTGCGCGAAGCTTCGCGAACTTGGCGTCGTACTTTTGCTTCACCTGTGCGAGCGCACCATCGCGCGCTTCGCGAGCCGCCAGCGACACGCGTGCGCGGAAGGCAGCGGAGTCCTCCCCCGCTGCAGAGGTGAGTCGCAACACCTTGCAGTCACTCAGCGTGAGCGGGCAGTTCTCGTACAAATGCGAGAGGAGCGTTTTTTTGCTGCCGGCAAGCGGCTTCGCCTCGCTCGCTAGCTTGGTCAAAGGCAAGAACGTAGCTTCTGGCGCGCGTTCGCCAGTAGCGCGCGTCGCGAAGTCCGCCGCCGCTAGGCTTGCTTTGCTCCAGTCGAGCTCGACGTCGCTGGCGTCCAAGGCCGCGACGAAGGCCATCTTCACCCAGACGTCGGTCGCCGACTTGGCGTCCACGTAGTGCAGCTTGGTCACCGCCCAAAAGGCCGGCTTATAGAGCAGCGTGCCGGCTCCGGGCAGCGCGGCGACGAAGATTTCGCTCAGGCCGTCGGCGGGTGCGGGCTTCAACGTCGCGGCGGCAGATACTTCACGGCTCTGAGGCAGGCTGGCGGAAACCTCGGCTTTTTTGCCGGCCATCAGCGCCTTGATCTGCTCGCGTGACAGCGGTCCGCGCAAGAATGACAACGTCTGACGGGTCTGGAACACGATGGGTGCGGCCTCGCGCACGTCATTCATGACGAACACGCGGCTGCCCAAGGTCGACAGGGCATGGTCTAGCGCCGCGCGATCGAAGCCGCCGCCCGAAGCTTGCCCGGACGCACTTTCGAGACCCTCCAGCACGCGTAGCTTGTCGCGCTCGGTCTGCAGACGACCGAGGAACCAAGTACCGCAATTGGCCAATCCCTTGTAATCGAGATCGACCGGATTCTGCGTGGCAAGCACGACGCCCAGGCCAAAAGCGCGCGCTTGCTTCAGCAGAAGCAGCATGGGCCGCTTCGACGGCGGCGCGGCCGTAGGCGGGAAATACCCGAAAATTTCGTCCATATAGAGCAGCGCGCGCAGGCTCGATGTCCCCGATTGCTGCCGCATCCACGCAACCAGCGCGTCGAGCAGAGCGGTGACGAAAAACATGCGCTGCGCGTCAGACAGATGCGCAATCGATAAGATCGAGATCTTCGGCTTACCTTGCGCGCCGTACAGCAACCTCTGGATGTCGAGCGGTTCCCCCTGTGCCCACGCGCTCGCCGAGGGCGACGCCAAGAGCGAGTTGAGGGCGATGGCGAGCGCCGTTCGCTCGCTTCTGGGATAAAACGTGTCCAGCTCGATCACCCCGATGCGGGCGAAAGGCGGAGTTTGCACCGATTGGATCAAGCCTGCGAGATCGAGCCCCTTCCGCGCGGTCCAGGCCGCGCCGAGAATTTGTGACAAGAGCACGTGCTCGCGGCTCCGCAGCGGCTCGGCGTCGATACCGATGAGGCCGAGCAACCCGGAGACGGTGCCCTCGATCTGCCCGGCGAGCAGCTCTGCGTCGTCGAGCACCGTGGAATCGGGCAGCGAGAACGAGCGCAAAAGTGACAGCGGTAGCCCCGCTTCACTGCCGGGCGTGTAGAGAGCGAGCTCACAGGCATCGCGAAAGCGTCGAATGCGCGCACCGTCTTCGCCCCAAGCCACGAGGCCGTCACGCTGCGCGGCCGCCGCGCGTTCGGCGAGCGCGTCGACCGTGAGCCCCTGGCGCTCCGCCTCGCCTTCGTCGACGAACGGTCGAAAGTCGCTCGGCAAAAGATCCGGGAAACTCAAGAGTAGATTCGAAATGTCGCCTTTGGGGTCGATGGCGATCGCCGGTATCCCGTCGAGCGCGGCTTCTTCCAAAAGCCCGACGCACAGGCCCGTCTTGCCGCTGCCCGTCATGCCCACGCACACCGCATGCGTGGTCATTCGGCGCGAATCGTAAAGGATGACCTCCTCCGTCGTCTTCTGAGAAGCTAGGTCATAGCCTTTGCCCAGGTAAAATACGCCCAGGCCTTCGATGTTCGCCATGAGCGCACTCTAATACACGGTGAAGTTCGGGATTGATGGCCATCCGATTTGCAGACTGACGAAGTCCTACTCAACGCCAGGCGTCGCGGCGAGGAGAGTGCGCGCAATCATGCACCAGTGCGCGACCTGCGGGTGGCTCCGCGCGCGCGAGTCGACCCGTGTCCAAAACGGGCAGCGCCGTCGCGCTGCCCTTGCCGGGCTCGAGCAGCCATGCACGCGCGCAAGCGGCGTGGCCTCAGCCAGCGCGCGCAAGAAGTTAGCCAGTGCCTCCTCGCCCTCGCCCCCGAGCGCATAGTCCGCTTCCAGACAAGCAAATGTATCCGCCGGCGATACGTTCACCGCGCTGCCGCCAACCACGATTTTGGCGTTCGGCGAGCCCGAACCCGGCGGATCCACGGTTTCCGCCCGTTTGCGGGGGCCGTTCGCCGCGTGCGCCCCCGCCCTTCACGCTGGCTTGACAACCCGGCCCGTGATCGAAAGGATCCCGCCGCCTCGAGTCCCGGGCCGCTCCGGGCGTCCATTTCATTTCAGCACGCGCTCGTAGCTCAGTCGGATAGAGCAGCGGGTTTCTAACCCGCCGGTCAGGGGTTCGAGTCCCTTCGGGCGTGCCCTTTAGATTCAAAGAGTTAGGCGGTTCTTTCAGAATCTCCCGACTCTTTCCATTGGCGGATAGCCCAGGCCTCCGCCCCGCGTTTAGCCAAGCTCAGCGTCACGAAGGCCCGCGTAGATCGTGTACGCGCAAGGGTTGCCGGTTGGTGCCCACGGTCAGCAGCTCCTTGCGGTCGATGCCGGCCGCCGGGATATCCCGACGCAGCTTGGGCGCCAGGCTCTGGTCCGCCAGCGGACGGTCAGATTGGTCGACAACCACCCGATCGGCTGCCACAGCGCCGTGTAGCGTCTGCCACGATGCCAAGGCGCGCGTCACACCCGGGTTGAGTGCCCAGGCCCTGGGGTCGTCGGTCTTGTTCTCGTCAGGGTGACGACGCCGCGCTTCGCCGTGAAGTACGGCAACCTATCGCAACCGATCCATGCGCGCGCGTTGCCGTAGATGAGGTGCGCCGCGCAGTGGCGGCGCCTATGAACTGCCGACAAGCCGGGGCTTCAACGAAGGCGCGACGATGTTGAGCAAGTTTGACAACGTATGGAAATCTCCCACCTGCAAAAAAGCAGAATAATTCTGAGCCCATCGTCGTCCATCAAAATGACACCCACTGCTTGCTCCGTCGGGGTGGTATCGAGAACAATGCACATACAATTCTATCTTGCTGAATCTCACGCTAACGTCCTCGTCGGATTCGCCAACGCAGTGAAGGAATCGGGAGGGACCTGTGTTGCCAGCAGCGTAGCGAGGTCTGCGTCCAACGAGCGGCCGCGGGCAGCGGGGCAAACTATCGATGCGACGTGGCCCGACGACGCTGCTGCGGTGACGAGACTCTGGGAAGCGATGCGCATTTCGAAGACGATTGCCGACGTTTAACGGGAACCGCCTCCCACCCTGCGCCGACCCTGCCGCATGGCCTGCTGGCTCTGCATGCCAGGTAGCCCGTGTCGCCTCCACAGTGGATCGCTCGACGCGCCGCCGCCCATACCTCACTGTGAAACGCCGACTAGTCTGGAGAGCCATTGACGCCGAGCGTTGCACACGAAAGCCTCTTCGCTTCGGGCGAGTGAAGTCTCGGCTTTCCAGGAAAGCATGGAGCTCGCACTATTTGACTTCGACGGAACCGTCACCTTCGCGGATTCGTTCACGCCGTTTATCCGCTTCAGTGCCGGTTGGACTCGCCTACTCGGGGGCAGCGTTGTTCTGAGCCCACTAATTCTTGGTTACAAGCTGGGGCTACTCCCGACGCCTAAAATTCGCGCGGCCTTGGCCTACGTGTGCTTCAAGGGTCGAAAGGAAGCGCATGTCGACGAGCTCGGTCGCCGCTATGCCGAAACGCTTTCGAGCATCGTTCGCCCCGAAGCGATGGAAAAGATTCACTGGCACTTGGAGCAAGGGCACCGAGTCGCAATCGTGTCCGCATCGCTAGCGCCGTATCTGCGGTGCTGGTGCGCGACGTTCGATCTGGACTTGATATGCACCGCGCTAGAGGCCCGAGCGGGGGTGTTGACCGGTCGCTACCTTGCCGCCGACTGCACTGGCGCGGAGAAGGCGCGGCGCGTGGCAGACCGTTACAGACTCAGTGACTACTCGGAGATCTACGCTTACGGCGACACTCGCGAGGATCTCGCGCTTTTGCGGCTCGCCACAAAGTCATTCTTTCGCGGTCGTGAAGTCGCGCCCGAAGACTTGGACACATGCCTCGCGCAATCGGGCGCCGTGTCGACTCGCCGTTGAAGAAACGCCGCTCGCGTCAGTGGTAGAAGTTGGTCGCGCAGTGGGCGGGAAAGTTGGTGCGGTGGCCGGGGCGGTAAAAACGGGCTTGCCCCATGGCGGTGCGTAGCTCGGAATTAATTGAGTTTAGCGGCGATAGTTTGGCCACGCTAGCCGCTACGTCGGGGCTTGGGGCTACACCGATATCCCGCGCAAAGACCGCGCCATTTTGCGAATCACGGGCGGCGGCTATACGATTGCGACCATGAAAGCGTTTTTCCGAACCCTTCTGACCGGCGCGATCGCGTTCACAGCCCTCGCGGCGGGACATGCATCCGCAGACGAACCTACGAAAAAGCACAAGCAAGGCCGGGAAGGCGAACATCCCGCGTTTCTTCACGCCTTGTCGGATCTTCGTTTTGCGCGCGCTAACTTGCAGCGAGCCGGCGGCGACAGTCAGGCCAAGTGGGACGAGAAACACGCGATCGCCGACGTCGACAGCGCCATCAAAAAAATAAGGGAGGCTGCCTACGACGACGGAAAAAACCTTTCCGACCATCCGCCCGTCGATGCAACACTCAACCGCCCGGGACGCCTGCACCATGCCCTCGAAGCGCTCGACGCGGCCCATCGCGACGTGAGTGAAGAGGAGGACGATGCGTTCGTGCAGAAGCTCAAAGTGCGCGCGTTGAGAGATATCGACTCCGCGGTCAAGCGCACGCAACAGGGCCTGTGTGACGAAGGTGAGTCGGCCTTCTGCCATAAGTAGTGAGCTCTGCGCAAAGCGCGGGTACGAGGCTCCGCTTCGAGGTGCAGGGCTGGAGCTCGGGCGCCCCGTTTCAAGCTCGAGCCACGCCCAACATTGGATTGGCAATCCCGGAGCGGCGGGCGCACTCGCCCATCCGCGCGCCCTGGCCCCGCTGCGGCGTGACCAAGGCCGGCGAAATCACGCTTTCAAATGGTAGCCGCTCTTGAGTAACCAGCGAGCGACGCCGAGACAGAGCGCGAGGAAGACGAGAGTCATGGTCATGCTCACGCCAACGCTCACGTCAGATGCGCCGTAGAAGCTCCAGCGGAAACCGCTGATCAAGTAGACTACGGGGTTGAAAAGAGTGACGTGCTGCCAAAAGGGCGGCAGCATTTTGATAGAGTAGAAGCTACCCCCGAGGAAGGTGAGCGGCGTGACGATCAGCATCGGCACGAGCTGCAGTTTTTGGAAGCCGTCTGCCCAAAGGCCAATGATGAAGCCGAACAGGCTAAAGGTAATGGCCGTGAGCACCAGAAAGGCGAACATCCAGAAAGGGTGAGCGATGTGGTAGTCGACGAAAACGCGAGCGGTGAGCAGGATGACCGTGCCCAAAACGATTGATTTCGAGGCCGCCGCGCCCACGTAACCCAGCACGATCTCGAGGTAAGAAATGGGAGCCGACAGCACTTCGTAAATGGTGCCGGAGAACTTGGGCATGTAGATGCCGAAGGAGGCGTTGGAGATGCTCTCGTTCAATAACGAGAGCATGGTCAGCCCGGGGATGATGAAGGCGGCATAGCTGACACCGCCGATGGCAGTCATGCGTGAGCCGATGGCCGAACCGAACACGACGAAGTAAAGCGACGTCGAAATCACGGGGCCGGCAATGCTCTGCGACAGGGTACGCCAGGTGCGTGCCATCTCGAACGAATAAATGGCGCGGATTGCATGACCATTCACGACTGAGGCCTAACCAAGCTGACGAAGATTTCTTCTAGTGAGCTCTCGCGGGTTTGCAGATCCGTGAAGCCGATTCCAAGCTCGGCGAGGTCGTGGAGCAGCGTCGCCATCTTCGCGCGTTCACGCGCGGCGTGGAACGTGAAGGTGAGCTGCGCGCCCTCCTTGGACAGGGCAAGCTCGTACTGGGCGAGCGACGGGGGGATGACCTTCAGCGGTGACTCGAGCTGTAGGATCAATTCTTTTTTGCCGAGCTTTTCCATGAGTACGCTCTTTTCCTCGACGAGCACGATTTCACCTTTGTTGATCACGCCAATGCGATCGGCCATCTGCTCGGCCTCTTCGATGTAGTGCGTGGTCAGGATGATGGTGACGCCGGTTTCGCGCAGCGCGCGCACCATGTGCCACATGTCTCGGCGCAGGTCGACATCGACGCCTGCCGTGGGCTCGTCCAAAAAAAGAATCTGCGGTTCGTGCGAAAGGGCCTTGGCGATCAGCACCCGCCGCTTCATGCCCCCCGAGAGCGTCATGATCTTGCTGGCGCGTTTGTCCCACAGGGAAAGCTCGCGCAACACTTTCTCGATATGCGCGGAGTTTTTCGGTTTGCCGAACAAGCCGCGGCTGAAGCAGACCGTGTCCCATACCGTTTCGAACATGTCGGTCGAGAGCTCCTGCGGCACGAGCCCAATTTTCGAGCGGGCGGCGCGGTAGTCCGCGATGATGTCGTGGCCGTCCGCGAGCACCGCGCCCGAGCTCGGGTTCACCGTGCCGCAGACCACTCCGATGAGCGTCGTCTTGCCCGCTCCGTTCGGCCCAAGCAACGCGAAGATCTCACCGCGCCGAATTTCGAGATTCACGTTTTTCAGCGCCTGGAACCCCGACGCATAGGTCTTGGTCAGATTCTTAACCGAGATGATTGAGTCCACGAGCGCTCCTAACGAGTCAGATGTCACAGTTTGGAGCTCGGGGAAATGCTCTGACGACTGCATGACGGCGGAAGCGCTGCTAACGTGCGGGCCTTGGAGGTTCATCATCCCCCGCCCGCGGCGAAGCTCGGCAAACCCGGGCTGCGCGCGACTAAAGAGTTGTTCGGCCATACGCAGCGCACGCTGAGCTTGGTGTGGGCATCATCGCCATCGCTTTTGGTGTACATGTCGGCCCTCGGCTTGTGCGGGGCACTCCTGCCGCTGTTCGTCGCCTACGCGGGCAAACGCATCATCGATGCCGTGGTCTTGCGCAACCGGCCACTCACTCTGAATTGGGTGGCGTTCGAGCTGTTCTTCGTCGTGTTGCTCGCGGCTACGCAGCGCGGGCAGGGCCTAGTGCGCTCCCTGCTGGGCGCGCGCCTGGGGACGGACGTGAACGTGCAGATTTTGGACAAGGCGTTGCGCCTGGACCTGTCGTTTTTCGAGGATGCGGAGTTTTACGACAAGCTCACGCGTGCACGCCGTGAGGCATCCTCCCGGCCAGTCGCGTTGATCAGCGAGAGCTTCGCGCTGGTGCAGAACGTGGTCACGCTGTTCGGCTACGCCGTCATGCTGGCGCGCTTCAGCGGCTGGATCGTGCTCGGATTGCTGGTGGCGACGTTGCCCGCGACCTTATCCGAGATGCGCTATTCGAAGATTGCGTTTCGGATCCGGAACTGGCGTTCACCGGAATCGCGCAAGCTACTGTATTTGGAATACGTGCTCGCCAACGACGAGCACGTGAAAGAAGTGAAACTGTTCGGCATCGGGCCGCACCTGTTGGACCGTTATCGCGTTTTAGCCGAATCATTCTTCGAGGAGGACAAGCGGCTAGCAATCCGGCGCGCAATGCTGACGCATGCCTTCAGCCTGATTGGCACGGTCGCGTTCTACGCGACGTACGCGGCGATGGCGGTGGCCGCGGCGGCCGCGCGGATCACCCTCGGCAACTTGACCCTGTACGTCGTCTCGCTCCGGCAAGGTCAGCAGTCTTTTCAATCAGTGCTGAGCGGCATCGGCAATTTGTACGAACACAATTTGTACATGTCGAATCTTTTTAGTTACATCGAGCTGTCGCAGAACAGCGAGCGCGTGCAGCGTGAGCGGGCGGAGAGGCGCCTGGGCGCTCCGCTAGCTGACGAGGCCGGCATTCGTTTCGAGGACGTCGGCTTTTGCTACCCGGGCAAAGAAGCTTGGGCGCTCCGCCACATCGATCTGCAGATCGCGCCGGGCGATAGCATTGCCCTGGTGGGCGAAAATGGCGCGGGCAAAACCACGTTCGTGAAGCTACTGGCGGGGCTGTACGAGCCAAGCGAAGGCCGTATCATTCTGGACGGCAGGGACCTCTCCAGCTGGGATCCGGATCTGCTTCGTAAGCGGTTTGGCGTCTTGTTCCAAGACTTCAATAAGTACCAGCTCAAGCTGCGCGAGAACATTGGTCTGGGTAGCGTCGAGCACTTGGCGGATCAGCCGCGCATCGAGCGCGCGGCCGAGCGCGGCGGCGCCGGCGAGCTACTCGCAACCCTCCCCGGGGGCCTGGATGCCGCGCTCGGGCACTGGTTCGAAAAAGGCAGTGAGCTGTCCGGCGGGCAGTGGCAGAAGGTCGCTCTGGCCCGCGCCTTCATGCGCGAAGAGGCAGACATTCTGGTGCTGGACGAGCCCACGGCCGCGCTCGATGCCGAATCCGAGCACGCCGTCTTCGAACGTTTTCGCGAGCTCGCGAAAGGGCGTACCACGATCGTGATCTCGCACCGCTTTCCGACCGTGCGCATGGCAAAAAACATCATCGTGCTCGAACATGGACAGGTCGTGGAGCATGGCTCGCACGAGAGCTTGCTAGCGGAGGGCGGCAAATACGCGCGCATGTTCCAGTTGCAAGCCGAGGGTTATCGATGACGGAACCGCGCATCCGATTACACGGGCGCGGTGATTGCCAAACGTACTAGGCGGGCGGGTGAAGAGGGTCGCCAGTCGGCGGGCGCATTCGATGTAGGTGGAAGGCGGTAAACGTGGGTTCGTTCCGCGTGCGTCCTTGGTTGCGTCGGCGGCCACGTGATAAGTTTGACACTCGTGGAAGCGAGCGCAGAAGCCATTGGCCGCGGACCGCCCGCGCGCCGCATCGGGCGCTATGCACTCTTCGGCGAGATCGCCTCGGGCGGTATGGCGACGGTCTATTTCGGTAGGCTGGTTGGCGCCGTTGGCTTCTCGCGCGCCGTCGCGATCAAGCAGCTCCATCCCCAGTTTGCGAAATCTCCCGAGTTCGTCGCGCAGTTTTTGGACGAGGCGCAGCTCACCGCCCGCATTCGGCACCCAAACGTGGTGTCCGTCCTCGATGTGGTCGTGCGTGATGGCGAGCTGTTCGTGATCATGGAGTTCGTGGAAGGCGAGCCGCTCTCGCGTTTGCTGCGCATGGCGACCGAGCCGGTTCCCCTGGCCATCGGCAGCGCCATTCTGGTGCAGGTTTTGCTCGGACTCCACGCTGCGCACGAGGCAACGACCGAAAACGGGCACCGGCTCGAGATCGTGCATCGGGACGTGTCGCCTCAAAACATGCTGGTGGGCGTCGATGGCTCGTCGCACATTTTGGACTTTGGTGTGGCCAAGGCCGCGTCCCGCGTGCACACCACCGAGAACGGGCAAATCAAAGGCAAGCTCACCTATATGGCCCCCGAGCAGCTACGCGGCTCGGATCTCGATCGCCGTGTGGACGTGTTCGCCGCTGGAATCGTGCTCTGGGAGCTGATTACGGGCCAGCGCCTGTTTGCCCGCGGGGACCCGGGAGCAACCGTCAATGCCGTGCTATCTGGTTTCGTCAAGCCGCCCAGCACGCATCGCGCGGAGGTCACCCCAGCGCTCGACGCCTTGGTCATGAAGGCACTCGCCCCGATCCGTGAGGACCGCTTTGCCAGCGCGCGCGACATGGCCGTTGCCCTGGAAGGTTGCGTTCCGCCTGCGAGCAGCTTGAAAGTGGGCGCTTGGGTTGAAAGCGTGGCGGGTGATTCACTCAAGGAGCGGGCGCAGCGCCTGCGCGAAGCGGAAGAGAGCACGGGCGTGAACGCAGTGGTGGACGCCGCGGGCCTACAGCGGCGCCTGATCGACGGCTCGCTACAACCGCACTCGAGCGCTGGTATGTCCTCACCGACTCTCACCCAAGAGGTGGCCGGGCGCGCCGAGGCGTTGACTTGGGCGCCGCCGCGTCGCGCATGGCCTTGGTTAGTGCGTCTTGCTGTCGGTGCGCTCGGCCTGGGCTCGCCGTGGGCTCTGCTGGCGCTATGGCCCACCAAGGTCGCCTCCACCCGCGGGCCGGCCCCGAGCCCGTCAGCTCCGGTCGAGCTTGCCCCTAGCGCGGCGACGGCGGAGCCCAAGCCGGCGCCGGCCAGCGGTTTGCCCGCCGAGATCGTCACCCCGGCGAAGCCCGGGCCGAAGACCGAGCCCGCGCGGGTGATCAGAAGAACGGTGCGAAAGCCGAGCGCTCTCACCGACAACTGTAAGCCCCCTTACGTGCTCGATTCGCAAGGTCGTAAGCGATTCAAGCCGGAGTGTTTCTGAGCATGTCGCGCAAAGGGTTGGCCGCGCTCGCCATCAGTTGCGTCATGCTTGCGCCGGCTCGAGCCAGCGCCGACGCCAAACAATGCGTGCAGCAAAACAACGACGGCGCCGACCTGCGCGATCAGCGTCGCATGCTCGCCGCGCGCCAGGCTTATCGCGCCTGCACCGCGGAGCCGGATTGCCCGGCGATAATCCGCTCGGAGTGCGATGCCGCTCTGGAGGAGCTGCGCACCGCCGTCCCGACGCTGCTCGTTTCCGTCTTGGACGAGCGCGGTCACGATTTGTCGGGCGCGACCCTGCTGCTAGACGGCAAAGCGGTCGCCCTCGACGGCTCCGCGCTCGAGGTCGATCCCGGCGCTCATGAGCTAACCGCGACTAGCGGCGTAAAAAGTCTGCATTTGCAGGTGCTGGCGATCGAAAAAGACACGAATCGGCGCATCGAAATGGTGCTGCGAACCCGGCGCACCGCGCGCGCGGTGAGGAACCTGACCCCTCCGGTGTTGAGGGCCCAGCGCTCGAGGGCGCCGGCCTACGTGCTCGGCGGCGTAGCCGCCCTCGGCGCGGCAAGCTTCGGCTATTTTGCGCTGAGCGGCCATTCCAAGCTCGGGGATTTGCAACGCTGCAAGCCGTACTGCCTTCCGGACGACGTGCAGCGGGTACGCACCCGGTACTTGCTCGCCGACGTCTCCTTGGGTGTATCGCTGATCGCGTTGGCAGGCGCGGGTTATTGGCTGTGGTCCGCGCACGACGAGACGGCGGTGGCGGCAAGCAGCCCACTGTCACTCGCGCTGATGGCGGCCCCTGGTGCGGCGGGCCTCAGCGTGCGCTGGATCAAGTAGCGATTGGCGCGCCCAGACGCCAGCGTGCCGGCCCGCTCGAAGCCGGGCGGCCCCCGCTCGATCAGCGCTTTGGAGCGGACCTAGTGCAGCTCGCGCCGATTGGAAATCCACCGGTGGGCGCCTTCTTGAGACGCTGCTCGACAGTGGGTCCATAGCGGCCATTCTCCGTGATGCCGTCCTCCGGGTGATTACGATTCCATAGCTTTTGAAACGCAAGCACATCAGTCGCGGTGTGCGGCGCGGGATCGCCCTTGTAGTCGAAATGAACGCGGTCGGAGCTGCCTAACCAGCGGAAATCTTGTGCTTCCAGAGCGGGCCGCCACTTGGCCGCTTCTGCAATGTCCAGGGCAGTGCCGATCTCGTGATTGCTTTCACCCGGGGGCGTGGCGAGCTGCACGCCACACGTCTTCGTCGCGGCCCAGTGCCACACCAGATACTGCTGGGCTACCGTTCTGAGGCAGCTATTGATCGTCATCGTTGCAGACGAGTGCGCGTCCAAGGCTTTGAGCAAGTGATCGCGAGCTCCCAGCTCCAAGTAGGGGAAGACGTGCGCGGTGAGCGCCAAGTTTGGCCTCTTGGGCAACGCCGCGAAGTCATTCGGCTTGATGCAGCGCGCCTGCTCGATGATCTGGCGGCTGAGGCCCTCGACGCTCTCGGTCGAACAACTGCCCGCGGCGGCCTGCTCTACGGTCCCAAAATGCTTCGGGGGAGCGGGCGGGCGTTTGGCCGAGCTCGGCTCTTCATCGTCGCCGTCCTCGAGCGCGCCGGCGTCGCCGACCGCTCCCACCGACAACGTGCCCTCCCCCTGTTCTAGTAAGGGAGCATTACTGGCCAGTGCGGCGGCCAACGGTGGCGTACCACCATCGTTCGGCGTCGCGCTAACCCTGGCCAGCGCCGCGCTCGAGCCGCCTCCCGCTTTGACGATGAAAAAGATGCTGAGCGCGATCACCGCGCACGGTGCACCAAACGCCAGGCACACGAGGAGTGTGCGGCGGAGCGGCGCCGCGTCGCGGTTGGACGGGGCATCCGCCATGGTTGCCGCGGTAGCGCGAAGCACCGCGAGGAGCAAGAAAACACCGCGCGCCGGCCCGCTAAAACGTGGTATCGAGCTTGCCGTGTCTGCACCGGAGTCGCAGCCCGCCAACGCTGCTGGCGAATTCTACGACGACGTGTGGGAGCGGTACGGCAAATTGGACGCGGCAAGCCCCGCCGCATTTCACCGGCGTCGGTTGGTCATCGACTTGTGCACGCGCCACGCGGCAGGCGCGCGCCAGGTGCTCGACGCAGGCTGCGGTCGGGGTGAGCTGCTGCGGGAGCTCACGCTGCGCTTCCCGCAAGCAACGGTGTGTGCCTCCGATGTCTCGTTGGCCTCCGTGCGCGAGGCCCAGCGCCTGAATCCTTCACTAGAGGTCGTGCATATGGACTTGAGCGCGCAGGATTTCAATGTCCGGCACGCTCGAGACATGGCGCGGTTCGAGCTCATCACCTGCTCGGAGGTGGTGGAGCACATCCCTGATGACTGCCTGGCCGTCGAGCGCGTTGCGCGCCTCCTTGCGCCGGGCGGAACCTTGGTTTTGACCGTGCCGGGGGGCAAGATGTCGCGTTTCGACCAGCTGATCGGTCATCATCGACACTACTCCGCGAAACGCTTACGAGAGCTCGCGGAGCATGCCAATCTCGACCTGGTCGACGTTTTGGCTTGGGGCTTTCCGTTCCAGAATTTGTATCGCTCTCTGGTGCGCTTGGTTTCGCGGGTGAGCCTGCGGCGGCCCGGAGTCGCGGCCGAAGCATCCGAAGCGGCAGCCGGCAAAGGCGCCCGGATCAGTGCCGTCCTAGGCACAGGCTACGCCGGCTTGGGGCGCGCGCTGAAGCCACTGTTTTATCTGAATCGCAACTACTGGGGCGAGCAGATGTTACTCGTCGCGCGCAAGCGCTGAGTGAGGTCAGGGCTCGGACAAAAACTTGCGCACTCGTGCCACGGCACGCGGCAAATCCTCTCCGGTCTTCCAATCACGCACCAGCTCGGCGTGTGGTGCGATGCGCGTGATCTCCTCCGAGATCGACGCTGGATGGTAGACGTCGTTGCCTCGCAGCACGAGAAGCGGCGGCTGACAGGATGCGGTTGCTTCGCGTGTGGCGCTGAACACGAACTCCCCGCCGAACATGCGTTCGCGAAAGGCCCTCAAGGCTTCGCGGTCGGTGTCTCCGCGCGGCTGCGTAAGCTCCAGCGCCCAGGTGTCGAACAACTCCAAAAACACGGCGCGATTCGTGCCGTCATAGCCAATGGGCTGCTGTAGCACCGCGGCGTTGACGCGCTCAGGGGCGCGCAACGCCAACGCCAGCGCAAAGGCGCCGCCGATGCATGCACCGATCAGCCGACACTGCTCGATTTTTAGCTCGTCGAGCAGGGCCAGGTGGTCTTCGGTGTAAGACTGCCAGCCGTCCTCGGCGCTGATCGCTGCGAGCGACCCGCCTGCGTTTCGCTGATCCATCGTGATTACGCGAAATTGGTCGCTGAGCTCGTTCACCGGGTGCCAAGGTGAGCGTGACCAGAGCGCTATCGCTGAACGCATACCGCCCGGTGCGAAGCACAAGACCGCGGGACCCACGCCGTAGGACTCGTAGAAGATCGTCGTCGTACCGCGCGTGAAGCTGGGCATGAACGTCAGCTTGCCACGTTAAGAGCCGGCGCTGCTCAACGATTCGCCAATCATGCGCCGCAGCTCGTCGGTGCTTAGGCTGGCGACGGCGTCGCCGTCCTCGAGCAGGCTACCCGCGACCTGCCTTTTGTTCTCGTGCAGGCGCACGATGCTTTCTTCGATGCTGTGCTTCGTGATCAACCGGTACACGGTAACTGGGCGCTCTTGTCCGATGCGGTGCGCTCGGTCCGTGGCCTGCGCTTGCACCGCCGGGTTCCACCACGGGTCAAGGTGGATTACATAGTCAGCGGCGGTCAAATTAAGCCCGAAACCGCCCGCTTTTAGGCTGATGAGAAACAATGGGGCGTCCCCGGCTTGAAAGTTGCCGACGCGCGCTTGGCGGTCAGCTTGCGGGGTGCTGCCGTCGAGATACTCGTAACGGATACCCCGCTCGTCCAAGTGCTCGCGCACCAGGCTCAAAAAATCGACGAACTGGCTGAACACCAACGCGCGATGCTGGTTTTGGCGGAGCTCTTCGACGAGCTCCAAAAAGACGTCGACTTTCGAACATTCTCTGGGCGCATCCGGAAAGACCAAGGCGGGGTGACAACAGAAACGCCGAAGACGCATGATCTCGGCCAACACCTCGAGCTTGTTGTTGCGTTTGCCATGAGCCGTATAGAGCTTCTCGTGGATCTGCTTACGAAGCAGTGCGTAGCGCACGGCTTCGTCCTCGGACCAACGAACATCATGCTGAACCTCGGTGATCGGCGGCAAGTCGAGCGCAACGTCACGCTTCAACCGCCGCAACAAGAACGGCTTGATCAATGCCCGCAAAAGCTCCGTCGATTCGCGTCCACCGTCGCGTTCGACGGGCATCAGGAACGTCCGTTTGAAGTGCGCCCAGTCCCCGAGGAGACCGGGATTCAAGAATTGAAAAATTCCCCACAAATCCCCCAAGTTATTTTCAACGGGTGTACCCGTCGCGGCGATACGCTGTTTGGCGGATAACGAATAGGCGGCTTTGGCCCGCAGAGATTCGGAGTTCTTGATGAATTGCGCCTCGTCCAATACGACCGTACCCCACGCGATGCGCGAGAGGGGTGATTGATCTTGTTGCAGGACGGTATAACTACAAACGAGCACGACACCCTGTCCTTCTTCGCTTGCCAGTCTAGCCAGCACGGACGAACGAGCGTTGCCCACGTATTCAAGCGCGCACAGCGACGGAGCAAAGCGCGCGATCTCTGCGACCCAGTTGCCACAGACCGAGGTCGGCGCCACGACCAGCGCCGGCCCCTGGCGCTCGAAGGCACGCGCGATCAGCAGCGCCAAGATCTGGATCGTCTTGCCCAAACCCATATCGTCCGCCAAGCAGGCTCCCAGGCCGAGCTCGCTGAGCTGAGCGAGCCACCGAAAGCCCTCGACTTGATACGGACGCAAGCTGGCGCGCAAGGCTGCAGGTACTAGAAATTCTCGCTGGCCTAGGAGAGCTACTCGCTGCAGCCAGTCAGCGCTTTCGGTGTCGAGCTCGAAGCCGACCTCTGACCGAGCCAGCTCGGTGAGGGGAAAGAGAGCGCTCTTCGGCAAGCGCAGCTCGGCGCCGGCGCGCGTTTGACTATTCACGGCCGCAAGCGCTGAAAGCACGCGCCGAATGCGAGCCTCGAGCTCGAGAAAATCGCCGTTGTCCAGCCGTATGAAACGGCCATTGGCCAGGGCCGGCGCGGTCAGCAGCTGACTCAGGGAAAGCTCCGTGAGCTCGTTCAAACGTAGGCCGCCGGTCACCAGGTACCAGCCTTTGTCGCTGCGCAAGCGACCGTGCAGGGATTTCGACGCGCCGCTCGCGGCCAGCTTCAAAGCGCCGGATTCGGGCCACTCGAGCGCGCACTGCACGTTGGCGTCCCGTAGCTCGCACAATAGGGTGAGAACCCTTTCCTGGCTCAGAGTCCAACTGTCGGGAGTGTCTAGAGGGGACTGACCTTCTGGGTCTTGCGGTCGGGCTAGTGTCGGGCAAGCGCTTCGCAGCTCCTGTTGCCGCTGTCGCTCGTGCGGGAGGTCGCGCTCGCAGCGCAGCCGTTGTCCCCCGAGGTATGCGCTGAGGCTCGATCGCCCCACACCGGCCAAGAAGAAACGACCTCGTTCTGCGAATGGCCGCACGCCGAGCTGCACGAGCCACGCTCCCGCATGCGAGGCAAAACGCAAGCACGGCGTTGCGTCCGCTTGCGCCGTTCGTTCGCTCCCGAGCGCGGGGCTTCGAACATCGACGCTTTCGGACAATTTTCCGAGTACGGCCAAAAGTCGCTGTTGATGACTCGCGGGAATGCGGGCGCCGCCATGCAGCGCGTCGATCACGCGCTTCAGAGCGGGCGACACACGGTAGACAATCAGCTGCTTTTCGCCCTGCGGCACCGTGTTCACGCCCAATTCGGCCCCCGCGGGCTCGACGAAGACTTGCACATAACCACGCTCCTCACGTGTCTCCACGCGCGGCGTGCCGCGCACGACTTCCACCGGCGCGCGCGCTTGCAGGGCGTTGATGACGCGCGGATGACCGATCAGCGCCTCGGCGGCGTCGGGCGTGAATTCTCGAGACCCAAGATGGTGCTCGCGTGTGCAGTCCAGGACACGCTGGTCTTCGCTGGGCAGCTCGGCGTAAACCGCCCACAACTCGGCGAGCCCGACGCGCCGACCATCGGTCCAGCCCTCGCTGGCGCGACACTCCTGGAGCGCGGGGCGGCTCAGCTCGCCGCGCACCATATCCACGAACCAAGCCGCGCGATAGCCATGTGGGCTCGACTCGGGCAGGCTGTCACTGATCAGCGATAATGCGTCGAGCGCTTTTTGCCACTCCGGCTTTGCCGAGATCAGATCGCAAAGCAACAGCTCCTTGGCGGACCGGGACGGCCCTGGCACGAGCTCTGGCAAAAGCCTCGGCAGGTCGCTCGCAAACTGCTCTTGATTCATCGTTTCGGCGAGAAAAAATGCCTGGCGCGCAAACCAGTGGTAGCCGGCGGCGTGCCACGCGCTCGCCCGCCGCAAGAGCTCTCGGCACCAATTGGCGCGCGCCCATTTGTCGAACGAGTGCAGGTGCACGGTGAGGGCCAAGATCAACATTTCCCAACCAGTCACGTCCTGTGACAGTTGGTGAACATCTAGACGGCGTTGCTCTTCCGGTGGCTGCGACAAGTGCTTGAGCAGGATGCGGAGGGCGCGCAAAGCGCCGCGGCTCAGCTCGTCACCGCCGACGCTCAACACACGTTTGGCAGCAACGCGACTTGCATCATCGTCGCGCGCGCAAAGCATGAGCGCGTACAGCGGGCCAAGCGCGCCGCACTCGGCAAGAGCATCGCGTTCGCGCGCGGACCCGAGCAGCTGATCCAGTCGGCTCTGGGCGTCCGCCAGATTGCCTTCCGCAAAGAGTGCCGCAACCGAGTAAGCGCGCGCGTTGCGGCTGGACAAACCCGCCGCCAGCGGCGCCAGCCGCTCTGATGCGGCGCGTAGGATGGCGTGCTGATAAAGCACGGCGCAGATCTGTTCGGCGCCGTGCTCTACAGCGCGGCGCGCCGCTAGCCAGGCATAGAGCTCGTCGCAGGCGCTGGGCGCGATCAAACATTCCTCGAGGCTGACCGTCGCCACGCGCACTGCTTCTGTTCCCCAGGCCCGCTCCAGCCAATCGGAATCGAACGGCTCGCACAGTGATCGCCTGAGCCACTCGGCGCGCGTGCTAGGCCCTGCCTCCGGTGGCTGCTTGCGCGCCGAGTAGCGCCGCTGAAACTCCGCTAGCTCGCCGCTTTGCAGCGCCACGCTGAGGTCACTAACCGAGCGCACGCTGAGCAGGCCCCGCGTAACCTGGGCGATTCGGCCGAGCTCGCCCGTAGCGGAAAGCCGACGCAGCAGGAGTTGCTCGAAGTCTGGTGGGACCGAAAAGTGCGGCTTCAGCGATGGCGAGCGGAGCCGACCCGAGGCCACGACCCAACCCGACACCTGCGCACGCTCGAGCCAGGCGCGGGCGGGAATGGCTGGCGCGGGGCTGAGCGACTCGAGCACACTCACGGGCAAGGCCTGTTCGCAGGCGATGGCACCGAGCAACGTCCAATCTTGAGCGTTGAAGCCTGTGCTCCAAGCCTGGAACCGTTCTGACCACACGCTCGCAGACACTAGCTTCCGCTACTGCTCTGCGACGATTGCCACAACCTCGTTGCTTGTGGCCGCTCGAACCCGCAAAGAAAGCTGCAAATGTGGAGCTCGCCACGGCACGCCCGGCCCGGGCGGCGTGGCGCTCGGCGGCGTGGTTGGCCACGGCACGGCCGGCCCGGGCGGCGTGGCGCTCGGCGGCGTGATTGCGGAATCGTGTATGCAGACTCGATGTCAGGCTTCGTACCTTGGGCGGCGCTCGCATCGAGGTCGGAGCGCGAAGGGCCGACCTGTGCCAATATATGCGCATGGCCGAGGCCAGAGAGCGGGCACCTCGGGCGGTCTACTACCGCTTCGAAGATGCGAATGGGCGAATTCACCTGGTCGATTCGCTCGATTCCGTGCCGCTTTCGTGGCGCGCGCGAGCGCAGCGAATCGAGTATCAGGTGGAGCCAGCGGCGAGCGGTGTGCCGCTCCCTCGCTCGCTCACCTTCTGGCAAACGTTTGGCTTGGGCTTCACGGCGGCGCTGCTGATCGCGCTCGTGTTTCGCCGCCTGCCCGGCACGATGCGACTCGCGCTGCGCTTTGCCATCATCGGCGGGGTCCTAGCGCTCCTTGCTGGCGCCTATCTGGGGTGGGTGCGCCGCGCGACCGGATCTTCGCGCGACACCATGGCGACCCCGGGCGCACTGATCGACGACGCCAGAGACGCTGTGGGCAAGATGAACGCGCGGATCACCGCCGAACAGAATGAGCTCAACGAAGCGGAACGGGCGAAGTGAGGGCGGGCCGCGAGGCGGGCTCTTTCTTCGCGCGCGCCGCTTGTTGCAACGTTTCGCAGCGCTCGATGAAGGCTTGCGTACTTTTGGGCATGGGTACACGCGCTCGCGCCATCCATGACACCAAGTCGGCACCGGCCCGCAAGACATCACAAAACTGAACGCACAAGTGCGCATCCGCGCCCGGGGTCAGGAGCGGCTGGAAGCCCGAAAGTGTCTCGCGGGCGACCACGAAAGACGACCAAACCTCGAACACGTCGGGATCCGTGCGCAGGGTCTCGGTCTTGCGCTTGGCCGCAACGACGAATTCGTCGATCACCGGTACGAGCGGAGCGAACGAGGGCAGCGGCGAAACCATACCGTGCAGTACGGCACCAATCGCGTCTATCGCGCGCATCGTCAGCGCGATTTTCACGTACCGACTTTTGTAAAATTCTTGGATTGGATAACAGAACGCCTTGAACGGCTCGCCCCAGAGCTCGTCGATTCCTTCGTCGCCGCTGCGATGGAGCACCATCTGACCGAGCGCGAGCGATTCCTGCAGGTGTTCACCGCATTGTCGCATCAACGCGTTGTCCGACTGAATCTCGACGCCGCATGCCTGCAGCTCGACGAGGTTGGTAAAGATGTCTGCCGCGCGGTTGAACAGCGCGCCCGCTAACATGCCGCCTTTGACGCGTTTCTTAGCCTGATTGGTCTCGTCTAAAAAGGCGCGACGCGCCTCCGCCAAGCGAATGCCCGGGACGTTCAGCCCGTACTCGACGTGGTTGAATAAGCGACGCGTCAGGGCGTCGATCAGCCGCTTCTTCGCCAAGAGCGAGTCCGCTGGCACCTCGTAAGCTTTAATCCAATAGCCGTCGTAGTAGACGCGCACCTGTCCATCGAACACGCGCTCCTCGCCTTGCGGAATCTCGACGTCCGTCATGCTGTTGTCACTTACGGCAGTGATGCGAACCGTGCCACGTCACGATCGCGAATCATCAGCCGCCTCGAACCCGCGTCCGGGCGAACGTGGGAGCCCGAGCGCCAACGCGCCGACCGGGTCGCCGACCGCGTGTCGAGCTCACCAATTGGAAACGCGGTGGAAGCCCCGGCGTCGTAATTCTCTCAACGGAATACTACCGCCTCCGTAGCCAGGGCTGGTCGTGACGGCCGGATTTGAGCCAATAGTACGGTTTTCGGAGGCTTTTTCTGCGCTGTGCGATTTGCGCCGCGCAGGTGACGGGTTATGCAAATCGCGCCATGACTGACGACGACCGCCCGCGCAGCATGCGATCTGCACCGCCTCCGCCGCCCGTTCGCCGCAAGCCCGCGCCGCCAGTGGGTGCGCAGCGTTCCGTGCCCGCGCCTCCCCTTCCGATTACCGCTCGCGCGCCGCGCCACGAGCCCCCGCCGCCACCCAAACGCAGCCGGGCGCCGGGCGCGTTGAGCAGCATGCCACCCCCCCCGCCCAGCTCCCGATGGCCGAGCGTGCCTCTTCGGGTACCCCCCTCGCTCGCGGCGTTCAAGACGCCCAGCCTGCCGCCGCCTCTGCCGCAATCAGTTCAACCGGTCACGCCCACGGCCGCAGAATCAATCGCGGCTGATCCAGCCGCACTTGCAGATATCCCGGCAACACTCAGCGCGCAGGAACCTGTCATCGCGCAAGAACCTGTTACAGCGCAGGAAGCGGCCAGCGCGCAGGAACCTGTTTCCACGCAGGAACCGGTCACCGCGCAGGAACCGGTCACCGCGCAAGAACCTGTCACCACGCAGGAACGTGTTACCACGCAGGAAGCAGCCAGCGCGCAGGAACCTGTTACCACGCAGGAAGCAGCCAGCGCGCAAGAACCTGTCACCGCGCACGAACCTGTCACCGCGCAAGAACCGGTCACCGCGCAGGAACCGGTCGCCGCGCAAGAACCTGTCACCGCGCAAGAACCGGTCACCGCGCAAGAACCGGTCACCGCGCAGGAACCGGTCACCGCGCAAGAACCGGTCACCGCGCAGGAACCGGTCACCGCGCACGAACCGGTCACCGCGCACGAACCGGTCACCGCGCACGAACCTGTCACCGCGCACGAACCTGTCACCGCGCAAGAACCTGTCACCGCGCAGGAACCTGTCACCGCGCAAGAACCTGTCGCCGCGCAGGAATCACTCAGCGAACCAGAGCCCGTCAGCGAACCAGAGCCACAGGTGGCGTCGTTCAGCTCGTCGGGCTCCGTGATGCCGGTCGTGCTCGAAAGTCCCGCCCCAGGCGTAGATGAACGCGCCTTGCAAGCGGTCGAGCATGGGCAGGGCAGAGGGCGAGAGTGGCTGCCGCGCGCGCGCGATTGGCGGCAAAGGACGCTGCGCGCCGCGCCGCGGGCGTTGCTCGTTGCCGCGCCTTTCATCGCGCTGTTTGCGATCTGGCTCGGGCACGCAGTGGCGGGCCACCATCGGCCTGCCGAGTCACCTCGCGCAACGGTCGCCACGCCGTCGGTCATCGCCACGCCAGCCGCCGCGTCGCCGAGTGCGATCGCGCCACCGGTTCCGACGACATCAGCCAGAGCCCCGGATCGCACCGCCCCCGTCGCAACGCCCGCCGCGATAGCCGACTCGGCAGAGCTGATCCGCTCACTCACCCAGGGCCTACCGGCTCTAGAGAGGCTGCTCGAAAAATACCCCGGTGACGCACAAGTCGCCATCGCGCTCGCGAGCCAGCAAGCGCAAGCACAACGTTTCGAAGCCGCAGTAGCAACGGTTCAGCACGCCGCCGAGATCGACCCGAGCAGCACGCAAAATGGCAAGGTGATGAGCATCTTGTGGCGCGCCGCGCAGTCGTTAGCCTCAGAGCAAACGTTCCTTTGCCTGCGCAAGCTTGGCGCCCGCGGCAGTGACATCACCTTCGATTTGGCGAGCACGCCGAGCGTGCGCGAAGTCGTGCGTGAGCGAGCCAAGGCAGAGCTCATGAATTACCTCGCCTTCGACGCCAGCCCGGACACGCGCGCAGCAACGGCCCTGCTGCTGGCCCCGGACTGCAACTCCAAAAAGAGTTTGCTCGCGCGCGCAGAGCGTGAAGGTGGCAAGCGAACGTTGGCCACGCTCGAACGCTTGTCTCGCGCACCGGGCTGTGCGTCGAGCTCCGACGGCGCCTGCAATTCGTGCTTGACGGGCGACCCCGCCCTAGGCCACGCGGTCGCCCGGCTGAGCGCGGGAAGCAAGCCATGATTGGCGCCTCGCTGCGGCCAGCGCTACCGCTCGTCTGGCTCATGCTGAGCGGGTGCACGGCGGCCAACATCAACGTCGAGCCAGTTGCCGTCAGCACGCAAAAGCCAAGCAATGTCGCTATTTACGTGGCGGTGAGCCAGCATGGGGCGGCTGTCGCCGGCCTTCACTCAGAAGCGTTCAGTGTGTTCGAGAATGGGGTTCGACTCGACAGCCAACAGGTCCAGCTCACCTTGCTTCCGACGGCAACGGCGGCAGCGCGCCACGTCGCGTTGCTCGTCGACATGAGCAAGCCGCTCAGCCCAGACGAGCGCAAGGCACTGAACGCGGCTCTTCGTCCGTTCATCGCCAAGCTGCGCCAGACTCAAGCCGTTAGTGTGTACGCCTTCGACGGCACGGCAAAGGCGCGACCCCTTGTCGAATATACGCAAGACGCGCACGCCGAGCCCGACGAAAACGACGCGAGCTTGGATCGCGTGCGCGGACCCCACCGGCGGGACGCCTCGGGAAGCTTGTACACCGCCGTGATGGACGGCGCTGAAAGGCTGAGCGCGGCGCTCGCGGCCGAGGGTCGCGCGATTCGCGCCGGCACTATGGTGGTGGTCGCCATGAATCCGGACTTGGCCGAGGGTGCACACGACGAGCAGGCTCGCGCATTCATCGCGAGCTCACCACACCACTATTTTTTGCTCACCGTCGGGCCCTGGCCGAGTGAGAAAATCACGTTTTCGTTGGACAAAAACCGCGCCGCCCGGGCCGCCTCGATCAGCACCATGAGCTCCCCTCTGGCGAACGTCGCCCGCGCGGTCGACGACGATTACGCCCGCGATTACCTCGTGTCGTATTGCTCTCCTTCGCGCGCCGGCACGCATGAGGTCCGGCTCGAGGTAACTACTCGTGATGCGAAAGGTAAGACGAGCGTAGGCTCCTACAAAACTCAGTTCGACGCCGCCGGCTTTGGACCGGGCTGTGACCCTGTCAGTGATCCACGCTTCGTCGTCGCTTCCCCGAAAGCGCTGCCCAAAACGAGGGAACGGGTGGCCAACGTGAATAGGCCGAGCCCGCGGCCAGTTGGCCACGCCGCCGCCCCAGGCACCACGGATCGCGGCGTTGGACCTCACTTGGCCACGCCCGAGGCCAGCGCGCGCAGCGCGGCTCCCGTTGCCGAGCCCCCGAGTGGCCTGGGTTACGAATAACTCTTACGCGTCCACCATGCTACGGCTCCGCCATGGACCCACGCGTCGTCGATTTGGAGATTCGTTACGCCCATCTCGAGCGCCAACTCGCTGAGCTGAATCAGGTCGTCTTCGAGCAACAAAAGGCGCTCGGCTTGATCGAGCAGCAGCTGACGGCCTTACGCAGCCGCGTGACCGGACAAGAAGAGCCACTCGAGCACGAGAAGCCTCCGCATTACTGAGCGTCGCAGGAAGCCGAGCGCGCGCCGTCTTCATCGCCAGCTCGGGTCGGTCGGCCCCGCCCCTCGCCGAAAGCTTTTTCCGTGTAGAATGGGCAATCATGCAGTTGCATATCCATGCCATTCCGGTGCTGACGACTTTCGATGCGCCACCGGGCTACAGCATCGTGCGCGTGGTGGGCGCGTGTTGGGGTATCACCGTGCGCTCGCGCAGCGTGATCGGAACGGCATGCGCCGGCTGTCAGCAAATCTTCGGCGGCGAGATCTCGGCGCTGACCGAGCTGGCTACGGAGTCGCGCAATGTCGCGATGCAGCGCCTCGAGCAGCATGCCCGAGCCCAGGGTGCCAACGCCGTCCTCGGCATGCGCTTCGATTCAGGCGAGCTCATGCAAAATACCAACGAGATCGTGGCCTACGGCACCGCCGTGGTGATCGCGCCGAATATCGGCTGAGCCATGACACGTGCGCTTCCCTTGCCCACGGCGCGCCTCGTCGATCGCCTTGCGCGCCGGGCGCACGCTTTTCATCGCTTCGCTCATCATCCGCTATGCCAACGCTATGCGGCTGAGCTCATTCCGCTCGGGCGCCGCACGCGCGTGTGCCGGGGTTGCGCGAGCGCGGCGCTCGGAGCGCTCGCCGGCGCATGCTGCGCGTTGGGCATGCGCCCCGCGCCGAGCACCGTGTTCGCGGCCGGCGCCCTGGGCGTAACTGTGCTCCTAACTTCGCTCGTGATGCGGTTACCGAAGTGGTTGGGCCGCGCCGCCGGTTTTGCCGTAGTGAGCTGTACCGGTGTGGGCTGCTTGCTTTCGTCGGAGCGCGGGCTGCATCTGCTTGCCATCTCGCTCGTGGCCTTCGGTTTAGGGTTCTCGTGGCTCTATCGTCAGCGTGGTCCCGACCGTGGTCCTTGCCGATCTTGCCCCGAGCGGCTGGCCCCCGGTCCCTGCAGCGGGCTCCGCCCGATCGTCCAGCGCGAGCGCGCCTTTCGTCGGCTCGCCCAGCGCTACATCGACGCTGCCGCTAAACGCTAATGCCATTTTCTATCCCGCTCGCGCTCGAGCGTGCGCTCGCTACGCTGTTGCCGGCTCTCGATATCGTGGCGCAGCGGGTCGATGACGCGTCCGTGCCCGCGTGGTGCGAGGAGCGCGGCTGGGCCGCGTACCTGCTCGGCCTGAGCGAGCAAGATTTGCAGCACTGCGAGGCGGAGGGCCTGGCCGTCGTCGCGACGTCATTGCGCAACGTCCCGGACGGGCTCATCGAGCTCGCTTCGCGGGTGCGCGAGCTGTGCGCCCTGCCCGCGCTCACCCTGCTGCCGGCGAGCGTCGAACCAGACTTCCGAGGCGTAGCACGGCGCAAGCAGCAACAACTGGCCGCGCTGCTTGCGGCCATTCCGCCGCTCGTCGCGCGAGCCAAGCGCATCGTCGACGTGGGCGCGGGCAGCGGCCACTTCACCCGCCTTTCCGCGCGCCATTTCCGGCGCGACACTTTGGGGCTGGAACGGGACCCCGCCCGCGTGACACGCGCCTACGCGCGCGAGCAAGACGACGACGGCCAGCGGTTCGCGGCGCGATACAGCGTCGTCGATGCCGTGCGCGACGGCATCGACTTGCGCGACGATGACCTCGCGATCGGCCTGCACGCCTGCGGCGAGCTGGGCGACGCGCTGGTGGGCGCGGTGGCTACCCAGGGCGCCGACTTGGTTCTCGTCTCGTGCTGCTTGCAAAAGATCGGCGCGCCCTGTCGGTTGCCGCTTTCCGACGCAGCCCGGGGCCTGTCGCTGCGCAAAGAAACCCTCGGCTTGAGTAATCTGAGCTCGCAAGCATCCGGTGTCGAGACCACCATCGAACGCACCATGCAGGCGCGGCAGGCCCGCTACGCGCTCCGACACTTGCTCAACGCTCGCGGTCTTCACGTCGAGCCAGGCGCGGAAATGCACGGCATCAATCGCCGCCAAGCGCACACTGGCCTTGCATCGATCGCGGGGCGGGCGCTGATGCTGCGCGGCTTGCCACCGCCGAGCGCCGCCGAGCTCTCTGAAACTCAGCAGCGCGCCGCCTGTGATTTCGCCAAAATCCGCCGCTTGTCGCTCCCGCGTGACATGCTCGCGCGCGTGATCGAGCTCGCCGTGGTGCTGGATCGTGCCGCTCTCCTCGTCGAACGCGGTTACGCCGTGCGCGTGGCAACACTGTTCGAGCGCGCGGTCACACCCAGAAATATCGCGCTCTTCGCCAGCCGTGATCCGGCTCGCCTGGCGGGAGTGCAGAGCACGGACAGCTGAGCTACGCTCCCGCCCGTTGTCCACTTCGTTACCCGTCGTACCCGCCCTCGAACGCTCGCTCCGGGCTCAGGTGCGCGCTCAATCGGCCTTTTCCGAGTCACCGAGCAGCCTTGCCGCGCGCGGCTTCCGCAATCCACTGCACGCCTTTGCGCGGATTCAGCGACCGTGGTTGTGGGCGGCCGGCGCGCCCGCCCTCGGCCGTGAAGATCGCGCGCGGGCGACCTTCTCGCTGAACCCGCCCCGATTGCTTACGCAACATACCGCGAGGGACGGCGCAACCAAGCTGCTCGTCGAAGTGGACGCGGGCGATCGCGTGGAAGCCGTGCACATGCCACGCGCCGTAAGTGGCGGCCGCGTCACGCTGTGCGTCTCGAGCCAAGTCGGTTGCGCCATGGGCTGCACCTTCTGCGCCACCGCGAGCATGGGCTTCGGCCGGCACCTGCTGGCCCACGAAATCGTGGGTCAAGTGTTGACATCCGTCCACGCGCTCGGTCCGCGTCACCCGGGCGACCTCACCTTGGTGTTCATGGGCATGGGTGAGCCGCTACACAATTTGGGCGAAGTGGCGCGCGCGCTGGGCTTGTTGTGCGACCCAGCGGGCCTGGGCTTATCTGCTCGTCGCATCACTGTCTCCACCTCGGGCTTGGTGCCCGAGATCGCCGAGCTCGGCGCGCTCGAGCCGCGGCCGCTGCTCGCCATCAGTATCAATGCCACGACGGACGAGCAGCGCTCGGCGTTGATGCCGATCGGCCGTCGCTATCCGCTGTCGGTGTTACGCTCTGCGCTCGAGCGTTTCCCGCTCCGCTCGCGCGAGCGCATTACGGTCGAGTACGTATTGCTTGCCGGCATCAACGACAGCGCCGCCGACGCGCGCCGCTTATCCGCGTTCTGCGCGTCTTTTCCGCACCACATTAATTTGATTCCATTCAATGAGCATCGCAATACGGAATTTCGTGCGCCCAGTGAAGCCGCCGTCGACGCCTTTGCGCGCGCGCTGCTCGCCGAACGCCGGAGCGTGCTCACCGTGCGCCGATCGCGCGGCCGCGACGTCGGCGCCGCCTGCGGTCAGCTCGTGCTCGGCTAGCGGCGGACGAGGGCCGAGCGCCCCTAATCCGGCGTTCCGTTCAGGCTGAACCGGCGGACCGACAGGCCTAGGATTATCCGGCAAATTCTCGGCTCCCGCCGGGCCCGGCCACGGTCCGCCCAAAAACTGCTAGGAGGGGCGCGCATGCCTTCGATTCAAATCAACGACGTGAGCAAGGCCTACGGCAAAAAGCGCCTGTTCCAAGAGGTATCGGTCGAGTTCAGTGAGGGTAAGCGCTATGGCCTGACCGGCCCGAACGGCGCCGGCAAGTCCACTTTTTTGAAGATCGTGTCCGGCGATATCGAGGCGGACTCGGGTCATGTCCACAAGCCCGAGCGCACCGGCGTCTTGAAGCAGGATCAGTTCGGCTTCGAGAAGATGATCGTGCTCTCGGTCGTGCTCATGGGCAATCAGCGCCTGTGGGCGGCGATGCAGGAGAAAGAAGAGCTGCTCGCTAAAGAGACCCTGACCGACAAGCAAGGGGAGCTGCTCGGCGAGCTGGAGGGAGTGATCGCGGAAGAAGACGGCTACTCCGCCGAGTCAGACGCCGCTGAGTTGCTAGCCGGTCTCGGCATTCCAGAGAGCGAGCACGAAAAACAAATGCGCGAGCTGCCCGGCGGCTTCAAACTTCGCGTGCTCTTGGCGCAAGCGCTGTTCGGTCATCCCGATGCGCTGCTGCTCGACGAGCCGACGAACAATCTGGACATCGATAGCATCCGCTGGCTCGAAAAGTTTTTGTGCAACTACCGCGGCGTGCTGGTCACCATCTCCCACGATCGCCACTTCCTAAACGAGATCTGCACCCACATTGCCGATATCGATTACGAGACGATCATCACCTACACCGGCGGCTACGACGAAATGATCATCGCCAAGGGTCAGGTGCGCGGCAAGATCGAGCAGGACAACCAAGAGCGACAGAAGAAGGTCGCTCAGCTTCAAGATTTCGTGGCCCGCTTTGCCGCCGGCACGCGCGCGACGCAGGTGCAGAGCAGAAAAAAGCAGATCGAGCGGCTGCAGCTCACGGACTTGAAACGGTCCAACATCGAGCGGCCCTTCATCCAATTTCTGGTCAAAAAGCCCTCTGGCAAGCAGACGGTAACGATCGAGAATCTGACCAAGATCTGGCCAGACGTCACGGTGTGTGAGAATTTCTCGACCATCGTCACGAAGGGCGAGAAAATCGCGATCATCGGCAAGAGTGGCATGGGCAAAACCACGCTCTGCAAGCTGCTCGCTGATGGTTTGAAGCCCGATTCAGGATCGATCACTTGGGGTCACCAGGTGAGCGTCGGTTACTTGGCGCAGGATCATCGCGAGAGCATCCCGAACGGCACCACGGTCAGCGCTTGGTTACACTCCTTCGACCCGCTCGCGACCCAGCAAGACATCCGCGGCCTACTCGGCAAGATGTTATTCAAGGGTGAAGAGGGCATGAAGCCTACCGACGCGCTCTCCGGTGGCGAGGCCGTGCGCATGATCTTCTCCAAGCTGATGCTCGCCAAGGACAACGTGCTCGTGCTGGACGAGCCAACCAATCACTTGGACCTCGAGTCGATCATCGCTCTCGGCGACGCGCTGACCAAATACGAGGGCACGGCCTTCGTCGTCACTCACGACCGCGACCTGGTGGCGAGCTTCGCCAACCGCATCCTCGCGTTCACGAGCAAAGGCCTGATCGACTGGCGCGGCACCTACGACGATTTCCTAGAGAAACATGGCGAGGACAGCAAACGCTGAAGCTCACGCCGCCGCGCACGAAACGCGGACCCGAAAGCGAGCGACGAGAGTAAGAGCGGGGGCGCTCGCAGTCCCGCCGCGCAACCCGCGCGCAGCCGTGTTCCCATTGAAATCACGGCCGCCAATGGCACACTTGCCGGATGTGTCGCAACATTAGGCCACTGTTCAATTTTGCGCCGCCCGCGACGGAAGAAGAAATCCGCGCGGCCTCCCTGCAATACGTGCGCAAGGTGAGCGGCGTAGCCAAGCCGTCGCAAACTAACCAGGCAGAGTTCGACCGCGCCGTCGAACAAATTGCGCACGCCACGCGACAGCTAGTCGAGACCCTGGTGAGCAACGCCCCCCCACGCGACCGCGAGACAGAACGCGCCAAAGGTCGCGCCCGGAACATCAAACGCTTCGGGCCACGCGCAAACGGCTAACCATGCCCCGGCGCATCGCAGCCGCTACGTGGCGGCGCGAGTGTAAGTGCCCGCCCGCGCCGGCGAGCGCCCGGCCTTCGCCCACCTCGCGCGCGACTTAAGCGCGCTGAGCGATGTAAAGACGGCTTGTCCGCCGGGTCATGGTTCGTGTGCTCATGAGCGTCCGCACCAGCAACGATAGGTTAGCGCTCCCCGTGCGCCGCCCGGGCAAGCTACGCGGGAAGCGCGCGGCGAGGTCGCTGAACGTTATCGAGCACGCCCATGCCCGGTTACGCGGGCGGACGAAACAAGCCCTGGCGCGCACGGATTGCTGTGTTTCGCAGCGGCAAGGGGGCTTCTGGCGCCCGCGTACGGAAGCCGCAGGGACGCGGCGCGGCTCGCGGGGCTGTGTTGTGTCACGAGGGGGAACCCACGAAACTGGGAGCCGCGACCAGACATCGAGTGCCGCCCACGGCGCCGCTTCTTGATGTCCGCGCTATTTGCCGTCTTTCAACCGGTTGCGCACCGGCGCGGCGCGGTCAAGAATTGGCCATTACCGTGAACAACGTACTTTGCTGGGTTCGCTCGTGCCATCTACCCGCTCTCCTGGCGCTGTGCGGGGCACTGCCCGTCGTCGCTTGCAGCTCCGACCGGTCTTCGCCGGAAGATGACCCGAGCGAGGGGGGTGGCGCTGGGTCGGCCGGCACGTCACCCACGTTCGGAAGAGCAGGCGCGGCAGCTTCCGGCGGCGCCGGCGGGTCGAGCGGCGCCGCTGCAGTGACCGGCACGGCGGGGGTCGGCGCCGCTGGCTCGGGTGGCGCTGATGGGCTGGGTGGCGCCGGCGGGGCGAATGGCATCGCC
>CAHJWM010000013.1 GCA_903642325.1 Myxococcales bacterium
CGCCGGCGTGGCCGGTGCGGCCGCCGCCGCCGCCGCCGCGGCGACCGCCGAAGCCAACAAATGAAGTAGCGCTCGGAATCACTCCGCGTTCGCTGAAAACCGGGGCTGCGCGCTGGTTGATGGTTATACTAAGCACGATGTCGAACCAACCAGCCGTGCTCGGCCCCGATGGCGTGGCTCGCCCTTACATCGGTGGTCAGGCGCTGATCGAGGGCGTGATGATGCGCTCACCACATTGCTTTTCTGCGGTGGTGCGGCGCAAAGACGGCGCGCTGGTCGTTCGCGAAACCCCGATGCTGGACCCGAGAAGCGGCAAGCTCACCTGGCCGCTGGTGCGCGGGGTGGCGGCGCTGGTGGAAGCGTTGAAGCTCGGCAGCGCCGCGCTTCGGTTCTCGGCCGATCAGTTCGAGCAAGATTTAGGCGGGCCGGAGAACCCCAATCAAGCTCCGCGAAACGTAGGCCCGAGCACGTTGGCGTTGATCTCGTTACCCATCCTCGCGCTTTTAACGGCCTCGCCACGCGACCTGGAACCGGGCTTCAGGCCCGGCCAGGCGGAGCCCAAGAAGAGCTTTTTGGGCGTGCTGTCTGCTGTGTTTGCCATAGGCGTGTTCGTCGCGTTACCGCAGGCCTTTGCCGCGGGCGCTAGCAGCTTGCTCCGCCTCGACTTGGACGTGCGTGACGTCCGCTTCCAGCTGCTGACCGCCGCCGCCAAGCTCACGATTTTAGTGGGCTACATGCTGCTGATCCGACGCTTGCCCGAGATCTACCGGGTGTTCCAATATCATGGGGCCGAGCACAAATCGATTTACACCTATGAGTCGGGCTTAGCCCTCACCGTCGACAATGCGCGTCCGAAGAGCACGCTCCACCCCCGCTGTGGCACGACATTCATCGTAATGGTGGCGCTTGTTTCTATCTTCGTGTTCAGCGCGCTCGGCCCGCTCTTACCGCACCTAGGCGCGGGCAAGCTTGCCGACAATGTTTTGTTCTTCGCCTTCAAGCTACCGTTTCTGCCCTTCATTGCCGCGCTCACGTTCGAGCTTCAACGGCTGCTGGCCAAGCACGCCACGCGCGGCCCGCTTCAAGCTTTGCTTTGGCCGGGCTTCTTGGTGCAGAAAATCACCACCATCGAGCCGGACGATCGCCAGCTCGAGGTAGCGCTGTCTGCGCTGATGGTGACGCTCGAGCGCGAGCGTGCGGGGAGCGCGCCGGAGCTATCCAACGAGCGCCGGTTCGAGGACTTCTCGACTCTGACGCGCGGCGCTCCTGCAGTTACATGATTCCGGTCGGCAAGCTCGAGTCCATGGTTCGGCGTTACGCCGAGCTCGATCAACTCCTGTGCGATCCAAAGGTGTTCGGCGATCAGCAAAAGCTGAACGCGCTGAACCGCGAACGCAGCAATATCTCGAACATCGTCGATGCGTTCAATGAATGGCGCACGGTCGACAAGCATGTTGCGGAAGACCGGGAGGCGTTGAGCGATCCGGAGCTCGGGCCACTCGTCAAACAGGAGCTGCCCGAGCTCGAAGAAAAGCTCGCCCTGCTCGAGCAGCGCATTTTCGTTCTGCTGTTGCCGAAGGATCCGAACGACGAAAAGAACACGCTGCTCGAAATCCGCGCCGGCACGGGCGGGGAAGAAGCGGCCCTGTTCGCCGCGGATCTATTGCGCATGTACACCCGTTACGCCGAGACGCGCGGCTGGAAGATCGAGCTTTTGTCGAGCAGCGACGCGGCCGCTGGTGGCGTCAAAGAGGCGATCTTATTGGTCACGGGCACCCGCGTATTTTCGAGCTTGAAGTTCGAGGGCGGCGTGCATCGGGTCCAGCGCGTGCCCGCGACGGAAGCGCAGGGTCGCATTCACACTTCGACCGCCACGATCGCCGTGCTGCCAGAAGCCGATGAAGTGGAGCTCGTGATTGACGATAAGGATCTCCGCTTCGACATCGCCGCCTCGGGCGGCCCGGGCGGCCAGGGCGTGAACACCACGAATAGCTCGGTGCAAATCACCCATCTGCCCACGGGCATGATCGTGCGCTGCCAGGACGAGCGCAGTCAAATCAAGAACAAGGCCAAAGGCCTCAAGATCTTGCGCAGTCGCTTGCTGGAAATCGAGCAGGAAAAGCACGATTCGGCAATTCGCGACGAGCGACGCGGCATGGTCAAGAGCGGAGACCGCTCCGATAAGATTCGAACCTACAACTTCCCTCAAAACCGTTTGACCGACCACCGCGTCGGTCTCACCTTGTACAAGCTCGACCGCGTCATGGATGGAGATCTGACCGAGCTGCTGGACGCCGTCGGCTCGTATCATCAGGCCGCTCTCTTGCAGGCCAATCAAACCTCCGAGCACGGCAGCCCGGGCGGGCCGTGAGCGGCGTCTCGGGCGGTGGCCCGAGCCCGCGCGTCGATCTCGATGCGCTGCTCTGCGCGCTCACGCTGGTTCCGACCGCGTTCGCCCGCAATCGCTTCTTCAATTTGTTCGAAAATGCGGCGGCGCTCAAGGTGCGCCGCCGCGCTTCACGCGTGCGCGGCATCATTCGTCAGTTGTGCGGTACGGGGCGCGTCAAAGCCGAAATCCTCGGCGAGCAGGTGCTCGATGACGGCCAAGTGCTGCTGCGCTACCGAGTGGAGGAGATCGGGTTTTCACGCACCGCCGCGCTCTCCCGACTGGAAGCGGCCACGCTGAGATTCGCGCTTTTTCGCGCGGGAGTCGGCAACGTCGAGGCCGCAGACCGAGAGCTCGTGGAAAGTGCCCTCGAGCGTCTGAGCAAAAATCTAGCCCTGCCCGAAGGCCTCTTGGTGCCCGTGCAGGACTCCGCACTCGACTCTCGAGACTGAGTCGTGGCGTTCCACGCCGTGCCCAGCGCAGACCGTCTGTCGGGGCTGCTTCCGGTCGCCGGCGGACGTCACGGGGCGCAAAGGCTGCGCTTGACCCGCTCGAAGGCGGCCCGTTCGCTGCTAGTCGGCGCCGGATCGCGCTCCCAGGAGAATGGCTGGGTGCGTACGGGCGCAGCGTCGATCGGCTGGGCCGCGAGGGTCACGCGTCGGATCTCCCCGATCGCGCCTTGCGTCCCGGCAAACAGCGCGAGTAGGTCGGGCCCCGTGGCGCGGCGCGGCGCGGCGTGCACGCGTACCTGCACACCGCTCGCACTTGCTTCGAAGCCCGTTACGCGAGCGGCGACCGGATCTGACCACGCGTCGCGAGCGCCCGGGTAACCCGCGCCCACCCAATCGCGGATCGACCGGGACCAGTCCACGCTCGACGCGAGTCCGAGCGTCAGACCCGTGCGTGAAAGAAAGCCTTCCACTGCTCCCAGCGCAAGCCCTGCGTCGACCTCGGCGAGCCTCGACTTTTCATCGAGGGCGAATGCAGGCCTCCCCTCGTCCGGGCGGAGGCCCGGCAAAACGCCGAGCGCTTTCAGTGCCCCCGGGTTGAACAGGTTTGCCGGATCCCAAGCCCTGCGCAACCGTCGCAGCAGCTCGGTACCTTGCCCAAGCTCGGCTGCCAGCCGCGCCGCCTTGCTACGACCGACACCATGATGGTGGCTCAAGCTAGCGCCGGCCGAAAGCGCCGCGCTCAAACCGGCGCGCCACGCGGCATCGTAGCGGGCCGTCGCGTCAGCGGCGCCGCCTAGGGCTGCGAACGTAAAGTACAAGCCACACCCGTCTGGGTAAGCGTGACTGAGGTGAGCCATGACCAGTGCGTGCTCCGAAAGCGCTCGGCGCACGGCATCGTACACGGCTTGGAGCTTCGACCAAGGAGCCGCCACTTCCATCGTGTCCGTGAATGCACCCAGGCGAAATGACGAAGATTGGCGGAAGCTCACCGCGTAGCGATGGGCAAGCCAGCGGCGCGCCGGCCCTTCCCCAAGTGAGCGTGCTCCGGCCCGCGCACACACCACTTGGGCGCGCGCCGCATCTTGCTCAACCTCTTCCGCCGCGCCTTCGAAGATCAAAAGTAACGTTGCGCCCCCCAGCAGATTGCCCTCCAATGCCTCGACTGCGCGCTGGAAGGCACGGGGCTTGGCCAACGCCAGGCGCGCGGCCAAGCCCCACCAGTGCCCCCCGCGCTCGCTGCGCTTTTTCGGTGATTTGGCGCCGTTCGAGCTTTGCGCCAGCAGGACCGAGTCGATCGGATCATAGAGCCGAGCGACTTCGGGTCGAAGCCCGGCTTGCATGAGTGTTCGCAGCACGTCGAAGCCGCTCTCGATGTTCGAGCACGAGTAAGCCAAGAAGCGCCGCACCCGCGGCGCAGGGTGGAGACGCAACGTGACGCGGGTGATGAAGCCGAGCGTGCCCTCGCTACCCGTGACCAACGGCACCAAATCCGGACCAGAGCGACGGCGCTGCATGGCGACGAAATCGCCCGTACCGAGCACGCAATCGACGGCCGCAACCATGTCTTCGATTTTGCCGTAACGGCTCGAGCACTGGCCCGCGCCGCGTGCCGCAACCCAGCCGCCAACGGTGGAGCAGATGATGCTCGACGGAAAGTGGCCGGCTGTATAACCGAGCTTCGCAAGCCGGTCCTCGAGCGTCACGCCGAGGAGGCCTGCGCCTGCGTGCACGACGGGCGCATCCGGATCGACGTTGAATTCGAGCAAACGTTTCGAATCTACGACGATGGTGCGGTCATCAGGTAAGACCGCACCGCACACCCCACTGCCGGCTCCGAACGGCACGACGGAAAAACCCTCGGCACGTGCCACTTCGATCAACTGGCAGATCTGCTCGGCGTGCTCGGGCCAAACTACCGCCGCCGGACGATTCGACGGCAAGTGACCGCTTTGAATGTCGACCAAAGCGCGTGGCCACAAGTCTCGAGCGGCCGCCGCAAGATCCGCGCTCGAGCCGCTGACTCGCACGCCAGGTAGACGGAGAGCGAGAGCCGACGCGAGGTCCACGGAGGGGCTTGTAGCGCGCGTACGCAGAGACGTATACGTGGACGGCGTGAGCCTTCCTGTCATTCGCTCGATGCGAGCTTGGGCCCCGCCTCGCGGAGCGCGGGCTCGCGGCGCGTGGAAAAAAGGGTACGGCCTCGCCTTGGCGAGCCTTTCGTGTGCTTCACTCGTGGGCTGCGGCGGTTCCCCGAGCGCGCCGAATACAGCCGACGCCGCCGCGCATGCCGAGCCGCCGACCCGCGCCGAAGGGAGCGACGAGAGCGAACCGGCCGCACGAGCAACGCCTAGCGCTGCGACCTGTGACGACGGCACGTGCGGCGTGTGCGGCAGCGGCCTGTGCCCCACCGGCTGGTACTGCGACGAGTCCGCGCCCGGCGGCCCTGCTTGCGGCTGGCTGCCGCAATGCGCGCAAAAGCCGAGCTGCGAGTGCTTGAGCCGTACCTTCGGACAAGACTGCGCATGCGGCGAACGAGCCGGCGGCCTGCACCTGAGCTGCAAGTAGAAAAGGGCTACGGGCGCTGCGCCAAGATGATGATTCGGGGCGAATTCGGGCCGAAAAACACGCCCGGGGTCGCAAGATGGCCGCTCGCCTCGGTCACCCGAAAACCGACTTCGTGGAGCAGCTTGCCGAGCTCGTGCAGTGAGTAAAGGCGCAGAGAAAACAGCGACTCCTTGGTGCGCCCGTCGTCGAGAATGATCGAGCGTTTGACCCGTAGTCGACTCGAAATGTAGTCGACGCTCATGTCGTCCATGCACACGCACGAATCGCCTTCGTACCAGACCGTGCACGGCGCCGAGGCGGCCGCGAAATCTCGGTTCAGCACGTCGATCAAAAACATTCCGCCGGGGCGCAACGCCTTGAATACGCGCTGGGCCACCGCCAGATTCTTGTCCTCTTCGAAGTAACCGAAGCTCGTGTTCCAGCAGAACACGCCATCGAACATCTCTTCGAAGGCCATCTCGCGCATGTCGCCCTGCAAGAAATTGATCTTCTGACTCCGCTCTTGGGCAACGTCGGCCGCGAGCGCCAACTGATACAATGAAAGGTCATAGCCGACGACCCCGTAGCCACGGCTGGCGAGCTCGACCGCGTGGTGGCCGGCGCCACAGCCCAAATCGAGCACGACTCCGCCCGCGGCAACGCCCAGTGAATCTTCGATGAACGTGACCTCGCGACGGACCTGTGCGTCCGATACGCGCGAGCTTGCGCGCATGAAATCTTCATTGAACAGGTCCTCCCACCAAGGCGCGCGCGTGCTCTTCCGCTGCGCGGCTTTGGCGGCAGCGAGGTCGGGCGTCGGGGCGACGCTGCCAATGCTCCCGGGCTCGGGCGTAAGGGGTGTTGCTGGCGGAGCTCCGGCGGCCCGCTTGGGCGGAGGCGGCGGCTTGCCGGGATCGGATTTGGCGTCGATTTGAAGCGCGGACAGCTCTTCGGGAGGCACCGAGATCGCTTCGGGCCGTTCCGGCTCATCCACCTCGGCGTTCGCGGCTTCCTTCGCTTGCGAATCGGGTGAGACGTCGTCATCCGACAGCTCTTCCGCTCCCTCGTCGTGCGGCAAAGCCACGGCCAACGGCGATGAGTTTGGACGCGAGGCTTGCTCGGGAGCAAGGCTCGCGGGTCTGGCGGAAAGCGGAATATCGGGAGGCTCGAGCGCAAGCGGGCCGTCCGGCGGCGCGTCGGGGACCCGCACCGAGGCCATCTTCGGTCGCGAGCTTCGTCGCACACCAGTGCCAAGGCGCAAGGGATACGCTTCCGGATCGCTATCTGCGGCAAGCTCACTCGTAACCGGCGCCGGGTGGCTCGGATCGCCCACGGCGATGATGCGCATCGCAAAAATCGCTGTGGACGACGGAGGCGTCGCCGACGGCGAAACTGCGCGCGCCAAAGCCCCTGCGGGCGGAGGGTCGACAGCGCCGTGCGAGCGCTCGGACGGCGCGCGATCCATCACGGACGTGATCTCGGTTTCTTCGCCCGGCGCGGGGCTCGAACGAAGCGGTGGCAGAGGCGGCGACGAGCTCGACGCAGATGTCGGATTGGCCAGCGTGGATGAGGGCGCATCGATTGCCGCGCGGCTCGTCGGGGCCACATCGGCCAAGCCGGAATACGATATGTTGGGCGTGAGTGGCGATTTCAGCGCGCTTGAGAACGCGAGCGGATCACCGAGCTCGCCAGCGGGGCCGGCTGGGGGCGGGCGCGAGGCAACGCCCGATTCGCGGCGCGGCTTCGGCGGCGGAGCCAACCTACGCGACAGCGGCGGCGACGAATCGCTGAGCGGGTCAGCGGCGTGCGGTTCGTGCGTAGCGGCGAACACGGGCGGCTCGACGTCGATCCGGATCATCGGATCGGTCGACTCCTCGGGCGCGGAAGCGCGCTCCGGGGCTTGCACCTCTGCCGGATCCTCTCCGCTCGCTGGCTTGGCTTCCCGGTCGTTGCTATTCATCCGGCGCTCAACAGAGATTCACCGAAGCGCACCGTGCCGAGCGGCCGCCCCACACTGACGCCAGGCTCGAGCAGCACGACCGCCGTCGAGCCCAGATGAAACATCCCGATTTCCTGGCCTTTCGCCACGCGCTCGGCAGGATTGACCGGATGCAGCCCTGGCTCGGCCGCGTTTCGACCGGGCAATGCCGAGATCGTAATCCGGCCGACGATGACCGCCCCAACCATGACCACCGTAACACGGCCCAGGCCGCGCGTATCGATGACGATCGCCGCGCGATGGTTGCGCACGAAGAGCTGCGGAATGTGCCGCTCGCCGATCGAGTTGACCGGAAACAGATCCCCCGGCATGCCTCGCACGAGCGTGACTTCGCCATCCACCGGTGAGTGCACGCGGTGGTAGTCGCCGGGCGCGAGGTAAACGACCGCGAACTCACCTCCGCTGTAGCGCGCCGCATCGCGCGCGTCGCCGATCAGCTCGCCCACGTCGTAGTGCTGGCCTTTGACGAAAATCCGAGAGCCCGAATCGACCCGACCGCACGAGGACAATCTGCCGTCCGCGGGCGCGACGAGCGCATCCAAGCTGATCTGCCGCGCGCCCTCTTTCAACGGCCGCGTGAAGAACGCGTCGAAGCTCGCGTACGGTCCGGGCTCGGGCACGGCCTCGGCCATGTTTACGCGATACGCGCGCGCGTAGACGCCCATGATCGCGCGCGAGATGGGCGGCGAGAGCGGGAGCTCGCATAGTTGCCCAACGGCCCGACTGATTCGGACGCGCGGGAGCGCGCGCAAGAGCTGAGCTGCAGCGTACGTTGCCAGACCCACGAGAAATCCTTTAAACTTCGCAAAGATTCGCGCTGATTATCCTAGGCGCCCGGGGCCGCTGCGGTCAATCACGCGGCACGCTTCGCGCTGCTTTACAGAGATCGCGCCAAGGGGCACGTGTGGGCAAGGGTGGTTCTGTCACGCCGCCGTCGAGGCCGTTGATTCGAGGCCGCGCGCCGGGGGCTCCCTCGCATGCCACGACGTCGGAGAGCGGATCGGCTGATAGCCCGAGGGTGAAGGCCCGCTCCGCATCACTCGGCCGGCCACGTCGAGCGAAGCCTCGGCCGGCCAGCGCGAACCAGGGTCCGTATAAACCGTCAATTTCCGCCTCTGTACCGAGCGCGCGCTCCGCACCCTGGTCGTCACCGGCAGCGTACAGCCCGGCCGCGACGCGCTCCCGGATTTGCGGCAAGCGTGCGAGCGTAGCGAGCAACGGCTCGACCTCAGCCGCTGACGCCCGACCATGACCGCGGCCAGCAAGCAAGTCCGCAAGCCGAGCCCGCCGACCTGCATCGGCCTGAGCATGTACCGGCGGCGAGGCGCGATTGGCGGCATCGGGCGAAGGCTCGAGCGGCGTCCGCAAAAACCGCTGCCAGCGAGCGTTCCATGCTGGCAGTCCGTAGCCAGTAACGCTGATCAGGGCCGCGTCGGCACCGGCGGAGCCATTGCCACGCAGGTCGGCGAGCAGTAGTCGGAGCGCTGGCTCCCCATTTTTATCGATGAAAAAGTGCATGAAGCTCGTGACCTCGGCGAAGGCTACGCCCGCTGCTTCGGGCGTGGGCAACATGGCAATAGACGGCCCGAGCTTGTCGATGCCCACCGAGCGCCCGTCGAGCGCGGCGTTGCGGGCGGCGGTGTCGGCCCACTCCGGGTGATCGAAGGGCCGTACCGGACGCCAACGCACTTCGAAGCGCTTGGCCAAACCTTCTTGCATCCAGAGCGGGGCAAAATCGCGCGTGGCGCGCGTGACCAGCAGATGAGTGATCTCGTGCGCCAGGGTATCTTGCCATGGGTAGCCCTGAACCGGCGCGCGCGGAGAGAGCATGATCACGCGCCCCCAGCGCGCGACGGCCAACGTGCCGGTCGTCTCGGCCGCTTTCAGCGGTAGCCCGGACACGGCAGACAGCGAAAACAAATCCCGAACCAGGTCGATGCGTAGCGGGCGCGGTAAATCGATGCCGACTTCTTTCGAGACAGTGTCGCGCGCTTGCGCCGCGACTTCGAAGATGAAGGGCGCGAGCGCGCGATCGGAATCGTCCTGAAGGCGTAGCCAGATCCCGCGCAGTGGATCTTCCATGACGAACCCGGCCGCCGTGGCCCGCGCGCAGCTCTTGGCGAGCTCTGCGAGTGAGCCGCCTTCATGCGACTCGGTCAGCGCGGGGTTCGATAAAATGGCCTCGGCTCGGTCGCATTCGCCCAGGTAAACGGCCAGCCGCGCGCGCTCCAATGTCAAAGCCAGCGAGTCGGAATGCGTGTGCTCCAGAAGCTCGGTGGCGCGCCGCGTGTCGATTTCGGTGATGGCGTTGGCGACCTGCTCGACGGGATTGCCTAGCCCGAAATCGAACGCGGCCGCCGCTCCCACCAGCGCGCCGCTGCACGCCGCGATCGCAACCAATGCTCCGAGCTTCATTGCAACAGCCCCTCCGCGTAGCGGCGCACGGCCTCCGACAGGCGCCCGCTCTTCTGCTTGCTCAAGCCATCTAAGACTCGACGCCGGAAATCATCGGCGTGATTGCTAGCGTCCGCTTTCGGCACATCCGCGTCAGTGCGCATCTGCTTGCCTTTGGAGCTCGACGAGTCGTTCGGCGCTTGCTGGTGCGATTGCTCTTTCCCATCACTCTCACCCGAGCCGCTCTGGCCGCTGTTCGTCTGCTCCAACAGACGCTGCGCGTCCCTCTGCAGCATCAGACCCTGCTCCCCGTGGCCTGCGCCGAGCTCCTTGGCGGCGTCGCGCATCAAGCCCTCGGCCTTGCCGAGCGCGTCGGCCAAATCCTGCGGCAGGGCAATTTCGCCGTGGTTGCCACGACCGGCTAAGTTGGCGGCGCGTTCTGCAAGCCCGCGCTCACGGCCCGATGACTCTTGCAGCCCGGCCTGGGCTTTTTCGGCGGCGCTCTTTTGCGCCCGAGCAAGGCTTTGCTCGGCCCAAGCCAGCTCGCGCTCCAGCTCCCCGCGAGCGGCCGAAAGCGCAGCGTCATCGAGCCCCTCGAAATTGGCGCTCGCGCGTTTGGCGGCTTCCGTCAGCTCCGAGCGCGCGTGCCGACCACTTGCAACAGCGTCCGCTAGAGCCATGCGACCCAAGCTTTGGGCCATGGACTCCGAGTGCTCCCGGGCCAGCGCGGCGCCGGCGCGGGCCGAATTCGGATCGTCGGAGAACTGCGGCAGCGGCGCGATCTTCTCCCGTAACGCCGCGGCACGCTCGGCGGCCTCTTGCTTCAAGTCGCCGAGGTCAACGGACTTTTGCGATTCGGCCAAGTTGTGATCGACGCGGTCGAGCTCTTGCTGATGCTCTTCGGCCAGCCGCTCGAGCTCGCCCACCAGCTCATCGAACTTTTTGTCGGCATCAGAAGGCTGGCCGTTTTCCGCGCCCTGCGAACCGGCGCCCGACTCGACCGCCCCGCCGCCGGCGCTGCTGAAGGAAGCGTTGGGGCGCCGCAAGCGAGCAGCCAAGTGGCGCGCCGCGAGCTCGGTCGCCAGCAGGTTTCCGCTGTCCCGCGCCCGTTTGACGCGCCGGACTTCCGCTAGGGCGACACTGCCGACATCGCGCCCGAGTGGTCCCAAAACCTGCAAGTGTGCCGCACCGGGATCCAGCACGGCAAGCGCTTCCTCGATCCGGCGCATGCCTGCTTGTCGGCGCTCGCTTTCGAGCGCCTCTTTGGCGCCTTCGGCGACCTCCTCGGCCGCGTCACCCAGGTGCTTCGCGACCGATTCAGCGTCGCGATTGCCGAGACCTCGGAGCGCGGCATCAAGGGCGAGCAGCACGTCCTCGGTGCGACGCATCGAGGACGCCGGCGTGGGCAAGCGCCGCTCCAGCACGCGCGCCTGCCCGCCCAAAAACGCTTTGAGGCCCGGAGTCATGGTGAGCCCCGCAAAGCGCTGCTCCAAGACCGCGTGCAGCCGCTGCGCGACCAGAGCCGTGCCGGCAGCATCGCCCTTGTGGCGCTCACCGTCTTTGTCATCGCCCTCGCGTGCGAGCTCGTCCGAAAGTAAGTCTGTCAGCGCGTCCCGCACCACGAGCAGCGCGCCGTAACGCTCCGCTTCCGGCTCCCCCACCGGCACGGGCAGCAGGGTGAATGCCGCGCTTCTCCCCCATTTCACCCCGGCTGTAGCGTCGTTATCACGGGCTTCGACGACGACCTCGACCGGCAGAAACGTGCGCCGCAGGAATGGATCGCTCGATTCGATGGCGTAGGCGCCGCGCTCGAGCTTGGAGTCGCCATCGAGCCTGGTCAGGGCACGGCGGTCCTCTCGGCCACCGGCGCGAAGCACGAGATCGATTTCTCGGAGGCCATGGTCGTCGCTGGCTTCATAGCGCAGCTCACGTCGGTCGAAGTCACGCAGCGCGATGCGTTGGGGGGCCCCTTCGAGCAACACCTCGGGCGCGGAGTCCGGTACCGCTTCGAGCCTCACGATCTCTGATTCGGGGATAATCACGTCGCCGAAGCGCGCCGCCACGCGCAGCTCGGCGTTCTGGGTCAAGGCATAGCGTGCAACCACACCGCCCGAGCCGTCGTCCACGAACGGCACTTCACGCGTGCCGTCACTCAGCACCAAGCGTCGGCCATTCGCGAGCGGCACGCCGCGCACCGAGACGATGCTGCCCTGCGCTTCTACGCTGCCGAGACCAGGGAAAATGGCCCGATCAGCGGCGCGCAGATACGCCGGCGGCTGCACCGTCACCCGCACTAGATCAAGCCAGGACATGGTCACCGGCGCAACGCCGCGCCGCGCGAAGAGCACGTCCGCGCCCTCCGACACCCGCGCCGGGTCGCGCAACGTAGCCAGACCGGCGCCGAGCACCAGCAGAAAAGCGAGCCAGCGCAAGCCGCGGGCGCGCCGGACCGCGTGACGTTCTACGTCGGCGAGCGGCACCCGCTCTAGTTGACGCTGAAAGTGCAGCCGGGCGAGCTCCGGCGAGCCCACGAGCGAGTCGTGCTCGGCGCGCTCCGCTAAATCTGCCGCGCGCAGCGCCCGCTCCCCCAAGCCGCGATCGACCGGCAGCAGCACGCGGCGAATGGTACGCCGCGGATCACGGAAATCACGATTGTCGCGAAGTCGCAGCGCGAACAGTTGCAACAGTGCCAATAGAGCAAGCAGCGCGGCTGCCGAGCGCGCCCAGGGCGTGCCGGAACGGGCCAGGAGGCCCGCGCCGATCAGGCACGCAAACAACACCCAAAAGGACAACCAGCGCGCGGGCGAGCGTCGGTGCTTCTGGAACGCCACGGATAAGCGTTCGGTCGAAAGCGGCGCGGCTGCCAAGGTCGGCAAAGCTTAGCAGCGCCCGGCCGCCAAACGGTCTCCCAGCTCGTGACAAACCGAAAAATGTGCCCCATCCTTGCAAGTAACGGAGCAGGAGCGCGCGCATGCAGGTCGAACGGCTCAAGCGAGTTCTGTTGTCGCTGCCCGATCTCGCGCTGCGCACCAGCTGGCTGCGGGATTTCCTTGCTACGCATTCGTCGCCCGAAAGCGCAAATGTGCTCAACGCCCTGTGCGAGGACAACGAGCGCGGCGACCCGCAAGCGCGTGAAGCCATTTTGGTGGTGGCCGTCTTACTCGCCGCCTCGGGCGAGTCGGACCTGCTCGAGCGCTTGCGCGAAGAGTCAGACGCGAGGCATCTGCTCAGCTTGTCGCGTCTGGTGCGGCGCGCCCCGCCGTCTCTGGTTCATGACCGACCCGCGCACGAGCTGCCCGTGCCGGACTACGGCACGGGCCGCGAGCTCAGCGTCGGTGAACGAAAAAGCCTGGCTCGCCGCCCCAACCGGCGTGCCTTCGAAAAGCTGCTCGGAGATCCGCATCCGCTGGTGATCGCTCAGTTGCTCGAAAATCCGCGGCTGACCGAGGACGACGTCGTGCGCATGACCGCGCGCCGCCCGGCCCGGCTGGAGGTCTTGACGGCTATCGCGCGACAGGGTCGCTGGCTGAGCCGGCCACGCGTTCGCCTGACCCTTCTGTTCAATCCCGGCTCCCCATCCGCAATCGCGATGCCGCTCCTGGCCGTCTGCACGCGAAGCGAGCTCTCGGCGGTGTTACACCATTCGGAGTCCTCACCCGTGCTGCGCAGCGCCGCGCTCGAGCTCTTGGAACGCTTGCCGCCGCTGCGTGAATCGCAGGCGCCCAGCCCTACGCTCCAGTGATGGGAGCTTCGAATCAAGCCGGTCTCAGCCCTCTTCTTCTTCGCTTTCCCACTTCAGCACCGCGCCAACGCTGATGCGCAGGGCGCAGCTTTCACACAACGGTGGCTCCTCGAAACGGTATTCATCGCCGCGGGACCACAGAAATAAGCCCGAGCCTGCGGGCGCCCCTTCGAAGTGTTGCTCGCAAAAGTCGCAGTCGAAGCCTTGCAAACGCCGAACCTCGCCGGGCGATGGCGGACTGTGCTCAGCCTCGGATTCGGCTCGAACTTGGGTCTCTGTGGGCTTGATGGCCATTCGTGCTGGGAGCATAGCACTTCGATGCCCGCCTGACCCTACTCGGCCGCCGCCGCAGTAGCGTCACCGGCCGGGGTGCCGGGCGTGTCGGAAACGCCGCACGAAATCGCCAGCATTTCCACCACGTCCATATTTTTGACGAGCTCTTCCTTCGACTGCGATTTCACGCCGTCGGTCAACATGGTCATGCAGAACGGGCACGCGCTCGCGATGGTGGTGGCTCCCGTATCGAGCAACTGCAGCGTGCGTTTCACATTCACGCGCTGGTTGTTCTGCTCCTCCATCCACATTTGCGCCCCGCCCGCTCCGCAACACAGGCCCTTCTTGCCGCTCGCGCCCTCGACCTCGACCAGCTCGACGCCCGGGATACCCTTCAAAATGCGACGCGGTGACTCGTAGATATCATTGTAACGCCCGAGGTAGCAGGAGTCGTGATAGGCGACCTTCGCGCGCACGGGCTTGCTCGGCGTGAGCTTTTTCAGCGCCACCAGCTCGAGCATGTAGTCCGTGTGATGCACGACCTCGAACTTCGCACCGAAGTCGGGATATTCGTTCTTCAGCGTGTTGAAGCAATGGGGGCAGGTGGTGATGATCTTCTTTACGCCGCCCTTTTCCTTGTAACCGTTCAACGTGGCGACGTTGGTCTCCGCCAACATCATGAACAGGTACTCGTTGCCGGCTCGGCGCGCAGGGTCGCCGGTGCACGTCTCTTCCTCGGCCAAAATGGCAAAGTCCACGCCGGCCGCGAGCAGCAGTTGCGCCGTACTGCGGGCAATCTTCTTGGCTCGGTCGTCATAGCTCGCCGCGCAGCCGACCCAAAATAAAACCTCCGCGTCGGGCTTTTCGGCGCAGCTCTTCACGCCGAGACCCTCCGACCAGCTGCCGCGGTCGACACGCGCGAGGTTCCACGGATTGCCGTTGCCCTCCATGCCCTCGAAGGGCTTGCCGAGCTGGCTCGGGAACTCGCCCTTGATCACCACCAAGTTCCGCCGCATCTGCACGATTTTATCGACGTACGTGATGTTCACCGGGCATTGCTCTTCGCAGGCGCGGCACGTCGTGCAGCCCCACAGCACGTCCTCGTGGATCACGCCGGGCACTAGATCAATGGGGCGATAGACGGCAGATTGCGCCGCCGGCGGCGCAATGGCGGCCTCGCTCGCGCTTTTTGCGCCTTGCGGGTCGGCTTCTGGGGGTGCCTCCGTAGGCTCGGCGCGTGGCTCGCTCGGGGCGGGCGCGGTTGCGTGCTGCACGGCCGTCGGACCCACGGCCAATAACTCCTCTTGCCGACCGTACAAGTGATTGCGCAAATCGAGCGTGAATTGCTTGGGGCTGAGGACTTTGCCGGTCGTGAACGCGGGGCAATTGTCCGAGCAACGGCCGCACTCCGTGCAGGTGTAAAAATCGAGCATGTCCTTCCACGTGAAGTGCTCGATGCGCGCGTAACCGATGCGCGCGCTCAACAGGTCCTCGCTTTCGGTGGCCTTCTCGACCGCCGCCATCAGCGCCTCGGTCGAGGGGGCGAGCGGGCGCAGACGGCCGCGCGGGGTGGTGTCGCCCAAGAACACGTTCGGGATCGCGGTGATGATGTGAAAGTGCTTCGTATAAGGAAGCAGATTGAGGAACACCAAGACCAGCGTCGAGTGCGTCCAAAAACCGATGTGAGCCAGGACCACGAGCACGCTCGAGCCGAGACCAGACAGCAGCAGCGCCGACAGCGACCCGGCCGGCTCCGCCAGGTGCCAACTGAGCGCGCCTGCGCTGGTTGCGAGCGGAGCGACCAAGGTAGCCATGGCGCGGCACGGAAACTCCCCGGCGCCCGCTTTGCACTCGCGGCCAAAGCGGCTGAGCAAAACCAAGCTCGCACCGTCGTACGTGAGGTCGGCGAGCATCATCGTGGCGATGATGCCCAAAATGACCAGCCCCTCGACCCCGAGCGTCATACGCTTTTGCGGACGAACGACGCGGTAATAGACGAATACCGCAACTCCCAGCAGCACCAAGCTCGCAAATACGTCCTTCAGAAAGCCGTAGATTGCACCGAATGGCACGCTGAGCACGGGCTCTGGGCCGAGGACGAACAGGTTGAAGCTCGGGGAAAAACCGCGCCCCCACAGCACGAGCGTGCGCAGGAGCAACACCACGAAGCCCAGAAAGATGAATTGATGCGCGAGGCCCGCGGCCAGGTAATAGCGCATTTTCTTTTGATAAAACGCGAACACCCAGACCAAGCCCAGCCGCCGTGGGATGTCCGTGAGCCGGCTTTCCCACGTTCCCGTGCCCACCCGGAGCAGGTTGAAGCGGCGCCAAGCGCTGACCGCAAACACCGCGTTTAGACTGACGATGATGAGGGCCATGACCACGGGATTCATGGCGCTTAACCTAGCCCACGAAGCCAGCGAAATGCGAGCAATGCGAGCGCTCCGAGCAGCGCCACGACGAGCCACAGATTGAGCCAGGGCGCTCGCCTTGCGCGCGCCGAGATCGAATGCAGTGACAGGGCGATGCGACGCGCCAGCGTCGTTGCTGGAGGCAGCACACGCGCGACGCCGGCGTCGGCGGTTTCGGCTGGATCGACGCGCAGCAAGAGCAAGCCGCGCGGGAGGAGCTGCTCGCTCGCGGGCGGAAACCCGCCTTGTTCAGGAATGCGGATCACGACGCCGCGTGCGATGCCGTCGGGCTCTTTGCCGCGCGCCGGCAAGGTCATGCACACGATTTCGGCCAGCTCGTCCCGCTCCCGCAAAGTGATGGCACCGGCTCGCTGACACGAATCGCAGCCGCCCCCCTCGCATGCCGCACAGGTCAGGTGGCGCGGCAAGGTGAGCTCCAGAGCCGCTCCGCATTCGAGCCAGGCCCGCGGCACGCGGATGCGGTGCACCACATCCACGCCGCGCGGGACGTCTAGAGTGCGCGGCGTGACTCGAGCCAGGATTTCGGACACTGCTCGATAGACTAGCGCGAAATAAGCCCGAGGCGGCACGTGCCTCGCGACTGGCTTGCTCCAAGACCGGTTACACCGTACCCATCCGGGCCGGTCTGGGCACGTAGGGTTGCCCAAGGAGTGCTTGCTTGGAACAGTTGCTTGGCCTTTGGCAAATCATCACTCACCTCGATACGCACCTGGCCAGTTGGGCCGCCTCGATGGGGCCGTGGGTGTACGTCATCTTGTTCGCAATCATCTTCTGCGAAACGGGACTCGTCTTTTTGCCTATCCTACCGGGCGACACGTTGTTGTTCGCGGTCGGCGCCCTATGTCCCGGTCATGTGCTCGATTTCAAGCTCTCCGTAACGTTGTTGCTGGTGGCCGCGGTGTTGGGCGACGCGCTGAATTACTCGGTAGGTCGCGCGGTGGGCCCCAAGGTGTTCGTTAGTCAAACCTCCAAGCTGTTGAATCGTAAGCACCTGCTGCGCACCCAGGACTTCTACGACCGCTACGGCGGTAAGACGATCATCATCGCGCGCTTCATTCCGATCGTGCGCACCTTCGCGCCCTTCGTCGCCGGCGTCGGCAAAATGCAGTACCGGCGCTTTTTGTCCTTCAACTTGGTCGGCGCCGTCGCTTGGATCTTGCTGACCATCGGCGCCGGTTACCTGTTTGGCAACATCGCTTTCGTGCACAAGCACTTCGAGCTCGTCGTGCTGGCCATCGTCGCGCTCAGCCTGCTGCCCGCCGTGATCGAGTACTTGCGCCAACGCGCTAGACTGCAGCGCGCCAAAGCCGCCAGCTGAACAGAGACGACCGCTTCTCTGACGCTCAGAGCGCGGCGGATTCAAACAGCTGCGCGCCCTCGTATACGTGCGTGTTCGGGTCACGGGTTTTTGGCGGCGTTGATCGTGGCGTGAGCGACTTGTTGCGCGTTGATGGCGCGGTAGCGAGCGGGCAGGAGCGGCTGGATTGCACCGAGCACTACTGCGGCGAGCTTCTCGCTGCGGCGCGGCCGCGCGCGCGCTCCGGTCAAGAGCGAGGGGCAAAAGATCTTGACGCCACCGGGGCACGGCAGCCGGCGCAGCTCGTCTTCGAGCTCGCCTTTGACGCGGCTGTAGAAGATCGCGCTCTTCGCGTTCGAGCCGAGGGCCGTGATGACGAGGAACTGCTTGGCCCCAACCGCCAAGTTTTCTTGGCGATCGAAAGTGGGATCTGTTGGTCCACGCGGCGAAAAGCTGCCTGCGAGCCGGCTTGCTTGATGGTCGTTCCCAGACAGTAGAATACGTCGTCGACCGCCAGTTGACTGCGGTAGCTGGCTGCCTAGTCGTAATCGACAACGACCATTTGCACCTTCGCCGATGGCGCGCTCGCAGGGCGGCGTATCAATGACGTCACTCGTTCATACTCGGTGTCGCCCGCCAAGCGCTCGAGCAGTGCCGCGCCCACCAAACCCGTCGCCCCGAGTAACAGTGCCGTTCGCATGGGCCGCATTCTAGCCAAGCGGCGGTCGCGCACGGTGCGGCGCGCGACGTCGAGCCGTAGGCTCGGCGGCAAACTCTGATGCTGGCGGTCGCGACGCCGAAGGCTGGGTGCTCTCGGTCCACTGTCTGCGACCATCAACCCAGGTCATCTCTATCTTGGCGCCGCGCGCTCACGGAAGAGCTCGAAGACGCGGTCGAGGAGGCAGTCTTGCGAACGGGCGGCGCGACGCAAAAAGGCCGGTCGACTCGACCGGCCTTTTGCCGCAGCTCGGATGACGCGACGAAGATCAGCCGCTGCGGTTCTCCGGCAGGTGCTTGGTTTCTTCCGCAACTTTCGGCGCGGTGGGAGGATGCTCGTCCGCGTCTTCGTTCAGGCCTTTCTTGAAGGAGCGGATGCCCTCGCCCAAGCCTTTGCCGACGCCGGCAAGCCGGCCCGGGCCGAACAGCAAAAGGACGATGATTAGAACGATGACCCAATGAACGGGGCTGAAAGATCCCATGGCTTTGCTCGATTTCGTGCCGCGGCTACTGCGGCAGAGTCACCCCAGTACAATAGCACTGGCGCTAGGGCAAGCCAGCGCGTGGGCCCGGAAACGCGGCGCTTTCATAAGCGAAAGACGAGCTCCTGCTCCGCCTCGGGCGCCGCGAGCGATACGGCGAGAGCATAGGTTTTTGGCCCGACGCGCGCTCCGAATGACACGTGAATGGGCGGATTCTCTCCCCCGAGCGCCTCCAACCGAATGCGCACGCGGTATTCCCCCCGCAGCGGATCCCCATCGCTCAAGTATACGTTTTCGAGATTTTGCCCGTGACAGTCGTTATTTCGACCGGGGCAGTCGCGCTCTTTGACCAATCCGCTGCGAGCTGGGCGCCCCACTTCCACGAGCTCGCCGCTCGGGTCGAAGACGCGCAGATCCACGTCGGACTTGGCTTCGTCCCAGGCAATCGCGAACTGCACCAAACCCGTCCGTAACCCGCAACCTTCGTCGATGATACCGTTGCAGTTGTCGTCGGTCGCATTGAAGCACAGCTCGGGTCCGCTCGGCGCACACGCCTGACGAGCCACGAACGGGGGAACGGTGCCGAGCACATCGACCCCCGCTGTCTCGTCCACCGCGACCGGCAACGGACGAGCGCAAGCGCCGAGCCCAGCCAGAGCTAGCGCCAGTAGAGACGGGCGCAGGGGCGCGGCCACTCGACGCTCACTTCTTCTGATCGTCAGGGATGTTCACACCCGAAACCGACTTCGGGTTCAAGAGCTCGAAGTAGGCATCGCGAGCCTGCTGGCCCGCCGGACCACTTTCATCGCGCAACGCCAGCAGGACGCCCTGTTCGGACATGAATTTGAGCGCGCGAATGGCACCCGCGCGCTTCTGCGCGTCATCGCCTTTGGCCATCGCATAAAGCCGCGAGCGCAGCACCACGCGCGTGAACGAATGCGGGCCGTTGTCGAAGATCAAGTTGTCGAACTGCTTCATCAGCATGACCCGGGCCCAGTCTTGCGTGGTCTTGTTGACCGTGAGCTGCCCGATGGCCTCGGCGTTGTCCACGTACTTGAAGAGTAAGCCAGACTCGAGGTCTTCCTGCGACCAGTAGCCAAAGCTTTGGTACCAGAGGTCACCGAGCTCTTGGAGCGCGTCCTTGCGCTTATTTGCGTACATGGCCACCGTGCGCTTGGCCGTCTCGGGTGAGCCGCCCAGGATGAGCGCGAGCGCCGCGTCGTTCATCATCGCCTCGTCGCTCATCAGGGCGAAGAGCTGAGTCTCCACGCTCGAATCGAAGCCGCCCTTGGCGATCGCGCGGGCTACTTGATGCCGAGTTTCGACTGCAGATTGTGGAGTCATGAGCGAGATCAGCGCGCCGGCGGTGCCCGGTACCGGGCGTTGGATCAGTGCCTCGAGCAGGCACGCGCGGCGAACTTCGTCGGGCTTATCGTTGCCTTTGTATTCGGAAATTTTGCGTGCGATCTGCAAAAAATCGTCCTTTTCGGCGACCCAAGCCAGAGCCGCGCACGCGCTGCCCCGCGATTGCTCGTTGTTCTTCGGATCCTCGATGTAATCGAGCAGCGGCTTGAATGCTTTCTGATCCCGCCACTCGGAAAGTCCATCGGCCGCCCCCACGCCGATGGCGCGGAGGCTCATACCCAAGATCGCGACGCCGCCCTGCAAGAGGCCTTCCATCGTGACGTCCTCGTCCTTGGGACGGCGCGTGAGCGACTTGATGAGCACGCCCCAAGAGGGCTGATCTTTGAGCCAACCTACGTAGCGGAGCGCACTCTGCGCCACCACCCACTCTTCGGGCATCGGCGGCTGTTGTCCTTCTTTGGGCAACGGCTCGTTCGGGTTCGACCATCTACGCAAAGCGCCGATGTCCTTCACCGACTCCATGGCAGCCAGCGCGCGCAGGCCGTTCGCGTGCGGTGACGGCATCTCGTGGATCCAGAAGATCACGCCGTCTTCGGCTTGCGTTGCAATGACTCGGCGCTTGTCTGGGTTCAATACGGCGAGATCGGCGATCATGCGGGCCGACACGACACGCTCGTTGTCGTCGCGCTTGAGCATCATCTCCCAGTCGTTTTGATCCGTGTATAGCTTCAGCGGATCCATGCGCAGTCGTTTAGCAAGGGTCGGAACACCGCGAATATCGCCGATTTGCGCGAGCGCGACGGCCGCGCGCGTTTGAAAATGCATGTGCGGCTTACTCGACAGGTACTCGAACAGCGCATTGCCGCCGCGCGGATCATTGAGCTTGTCGATCATGTCGAAGATTTGCTTCTTCTGGTAAAAAGCAAGCGTCGGATCTTCGGTCACGATGGAGCTCAGGGCGAGCACCAAGCCGTCGGTGCCAATACCGTCGCGGAGCGCCTCCAAAAATTTATTGCGACTGTCTTTGTCGGCCGTCTTCAGCGCCGCGACGAGTGGCTCGCGCGCGCGAGGCTCGCCGATTTTGCCCAGGCCGGGCGCCGCTTGCCGGGCCACTTCCGGATCTTTGTCTTGGACCAGCTTGATCAGCGTGTCTGTCCACTTGGGCTCGGCATTTTGTGACAGAACCGTGGCGACGAGCTGTCGCACCGCCGGGCTCGCGTCGCCAGCCATACTGGCAAGCTTGTCGAGGCTGACGAGCTGAACGATGCGATTGGGATCGAAGGCCGCGCCCCCGTTCAAGCGCTGCACCTGGGACAGATCACCGGCGCGGTATAGGACCATGATGTCGTCGAAAGCGCGCGGTTCGCCGAGCACGACGAGCGCCCACGCAATTTGCGGTTTAGCGCCGGGCCCGGCCTTCTTCAGCGCAGCCAGCAGGGCCTCGCGAGCGGGCTCACCGAGCGGGCGCCCGTACTCGGCAAGTGCGAGTGCGGCCATGCCTTGTAACGGCTCGGACGGTACGGCGAGCGCGTCGGCGGCCAACTTGACGCCTTCGGGATCCTTGGCGAACGCCAATTGCCTCAAGGCTTCGGCGCGGACCTCTTCGCTCTTGTCGCTCGCCGCCCACTCGCGCCACTTGGGCACCTGCTCTTGCTTGGGCAACACGAAGATGGCCTTCTTCGTGTCCTCGCCTTGCTCTATCGTGAGCTTGCCGGCCTCTTGCTTGCCCCCGATCAACATGAACGCCGCGAAGCCCGCCACTGCGAGCACTCCCACCAATATTGCCATCGGCGCGAAGCGGCCCTTTTTGAAGTTGCCATCGCCCGAATCGAAGCCCGCGGGGACGCCACCACCGGGCGCGCGCGGAGCCGCGGGCATGTCGTCGGGTGGCCACTTGGCGGCCATGACGACCGGCAGGGGCGGGGGCTTGGGCGCCGGGGATATCTTCGAAGGGTTCGAATCGAGCATGGATCCTCCCGCTAAACGCGGTGCTAGTGAGCGCGACCGCCCTAGGGCACGATCGGTGCAATTGCAGCAGCCCGCGAACTTAGCCCAAGCGGAAAAAAGGGGGGAGAGATCCGAATGCCGAGTCCGCGCGCGCGGTTCGAATCGCACTGGAAACTTGCGTCAAAGCTTTGATTTGCGCGCCCTCCGCCATCGAAACCGGCGCCCAGTTGCGGCGGGGCGCGCCATTTGATGCGGGGGACGAGCGCCCTGCCTCGACGCTCGGCGTGGCTGCTACCGGTGGCGGTCACGGTCGGCACCACGCTGGTCGTCGCGCTGCTGTCGCGTTTGCCGGACAGCATCTCGGCCAGCGCGGTGGGCTTCGGCTTTTTGGCCGTCACCTACGGGCTCGTGCTGCGCAAGGACGATGACGCGTACACCGCGCACTACGGGTTGTCCTTCGGGGGCCTGTTCGATCCGGAACCGCTGTCGCTCACTCGCATGCTGCGCGAGAGCGCGCTCGCACTGCTCTGGGCGCTCGGCATGGCGGCGATTTTTCTGCCGCCATTCTGGCGCGGTTTCACGTGGTGGTGGCACGTGCGCACGCCATTTCATGGCGCGCGACTCGCTTCTTTGAGCACGGAATTTTCAGGGCAGTTGCTGGTCATCGCGCTGCCGGAAGAAGCATTTTTTCGAGGCTACCTGCAGTCGGCCCTCGACGACGCCTGGCCTCCGCGCTGGCGCGTGCTCGGCGCTCAGCTAGGCCCGAGCATTTTGCTGACGAGCGCGTTGTTTGCGGCAGGTCATCTATGCACTGAGCTCGACGCCGGTAGACTGGCGGTATTCTTTCCGTCCTTGGTCTTTGGTTGGCTCCGCGCGCGCACGCGTGGCGTGGGCGCAGGCATCGTATTTCATGCGCTGTGTAACCTCTTTGCTTCGTACCTCGGCCAGAGCTACGGTTTTCCGCGGTGATACCTTCTTATCTGATCGATCAACTGGTCGAGCTCGCGCTGAACGAGGACTTAGCCGGGGGCGACATCACGAGCGAAGCCACGGTGGCGACGAGTGACCGCGCGATCGCCCGTGCCATTGCCCATTCTCCGCTCACGGTGTGCGGCGGCGACGTGTTCGCGCGCGTGTTTTATCGGGTAGACCCGGGCGTTCGGGTCGAACGACGCGCGTTGGACGGCGAGCGCGCCCGACCGGGCGACGTACTTTGGATCGTCGAGGGCGCCACCCGCTCGCTGCTGATGGCGGAGCGCACGGCCTTGAATTTCGCCCAGCGTATGAGCGGCACGGCGACGCTTACCCGCCGTTACGTGGACGCGCTGCCGGCCAATTCGCGGACGCGCATCGTCGATACCCGCAAAACCACACCCGGACTGCGCTTTCTCGAGCGCTACGCGGTGCGTACGGGCGGTGGTTTCAATCATCGAAATGATCTCGGCTCAGCCGTGCTGATCAAGGACAACCACATCGTGGCGGCTGGCGGCGTGCGTGAGGCCATCGAGCGCGCTTTCGCCCACGCCCCGCACTCGAGCCGCATCGAGATCGAGGTCGAGTCTCTGGAAATGCTGGACGAAGCTCTGGAAGCGGGCGCTCACGTGGTGATGCTGGATAATTTCGCGTCCAGCCAGATCGCCGCGGCCGTCGAGCGCGCCCATGGCCGAGCCGTGGTCGAGGTTTCGGGAGGCGTCGGTCTGGACCGCGTTCACGCCTTGGCCGAGGCCGGGGTGGATGTGATCAGCGTTGGAGCCTTGACCCACTCGGCTCCGGCGGCCGACATCGGGCTCGACCTCGAAAGCATCTGATGGCCTTCGACGTCGAACGCTTCCGCGCGCGAGCCAGCGCTCGCAAGTCGAAGCTCGGTCAGCCCATCGTCTGGCAGGACGTGACCGGTTCCACCAACGACGATGCGCTGGCGGCCGCGCGGGCGGGGGCGCCGCACGGCGCCGTGTTCGTAGCCGACGTTCAAACTGCCGGGCGCGGGCGGCGTGGTCATGCCTGGCTCGCGCGGCCCGGCGAAGGCCTGCTGTTCTCGGTATTACTCAGACCCGCGCTCGACCTCGCCCAGACCAGCGCGCTGACGCTCGCAATTGGGCTCGCGCTGCGAGACGCAATCGCGCCCATCATCAGCTCTGCCGCCTCGATCAAGTGGCCCAATGATGTGCTCGTGGCCGGCAAAAAGCTGGCCGGCGTCTTGGTGGAATCGCAGCTGCAAGGCGACCGCTTGCAAGCGGTCGTAGTGGGCGTGGGCCTGAACGTGTCCAGTCGAGAATTCCCCGAAGAAATCGCGGCACGCGCGACGTCGCTGGCACTGCTCGGTGCGACGAGACTCGAGCGCGAAACGCTGCTCGGGGATGTTCTGGACGCGATCTCGACGCGCGTCCTTGGCTACGAAGCGGGCGGCATCGCCGCAATCTTGCCGGAGCTCAACGCCGCGGACGCGCTGCGCGATAAGCGCGTCCGTGTCGACGCCGTGACCGGCGCCGCGCGCGGCCTCGATGAGCACGGGCGGCTGCGGCTCGAGGACGACGCCGGTGAGATGCACGCGCTCTCGTCGGGAACCGTCGAGCTGGTTTGAACAGCATACTGGCAATGTCCTCGTCGGCCTTGCCGCGGGCGCGGGCGGTGGACGGGACCGGAGAGGCGAGACTTGCGCTCCGACGACGGACACCTGTCGGATCGAGCTCCGACTACGCCGCTCGGGGCAGCGGCGCGCGCTCAGCCAGCGCCTCCGCCAACAGACGGCGGCCCCGAAACAGCCGGCTCATCACCGTGCCCACCGGTACCGAAAGCTCGACCGCTGTGTCCTTGTAACTGCGTTCTTCCAAATCAACCAGGCGCACGACGGCCGAGAACTGGGCGGGCAGCGCGTCGAGCGCGCAGCTCACGGGGCGAGTCAGCGATTGCCTCAGTGGCGGGGCGTCGCGCAGCGTCCACGCGCACGGGTCGCAGGCCAGAGCGTCCAGGGCACGACGCTCGCGGCTCGATTTACGGCAGCGTGTGATGAAAACGCTGAACATGATCTGCTGCAGCCAGCCGCGCAGATTGGTGTCGCATTGATAGCCGGACTCGAAGCACAACGCACGCAACACCGTGTCTTGCACGAGGTCGTTGGCGTCGCTCCGGCGCTTGCACAGCGACAAGGCTCGGGCATTGAGCCCTGGCAAAAGCGCGGGTAATTTGCGCCGCAGCTCCGCGGTAAATGCTTCGTTTTGTGTATCGACGGTTGGTAGCTCTGACATGTGGCCTCCACGAACGGCATGCATCGCAAGCCATGTGCCAAGCTCGTGCGACCGGCAAATCTCCGCGTTTCGTGGTCTCTTCACCAGCGGCAAGCCGCGCTCCCGCCTGTCAAACTGGCATTGACGCCGCTCGGCCTGTCAGGGCGACAAACGCAGCGCGCCAATCGCGAGCGGAACTTCATCCGCAATCTCGTGGGCCAAGACTCCGCGATCGACGCCTTGCGCCGAGCGCCGTTCGCCTGCGCTGCCGTGCACGTAGGCGGCAGTGTAGGCAGCGCGGCGCGCAGTGAGCTGGGTACCAAACGCAGCCAGCATGCCGGTGAGCACGTCCCCCGAGCCGCCCGTGGCCAGCGCGCTCCCCCCCGTCGGGTTGACCGCGACGCGCTCGTCGGGAGCGCCGATCAAGGTGCGGTGCCCTTTGAGCAGCACCACGCTGCCGGTCAGCGCGACGGCGCGGGCGACGGCGGCAAAGCGGTCGGCTTCGACCTCGGCTGCGGTGCCCGAGAGGATGCGTGCCATTTCTCCCGAATGCGGAGTGAGGACGACCGCACCGGGCACGCCTCGCAGCTGTTCCGCGCGCCCCGAGAAGTGCGTGATCGCATCCGCATCGACCACCTTGAGCTTTTCAGCGTGCAGCACCACATGGTCGACGATACGCCGCGCCTGATCCCCGAGGCCGAGACCGGGGCCGATGGCCACGGCGTCGGCACGCTCCAGCAGTTGATCGAGTGATTCTTCGATTTTATCTGGATCGATGCGGGCGGTCATGATCTCGAGCACCCGCTGGTCCAACAAGGCGGTGGTCTCTGGAAACCCGGCTATCGTCACCAAGCCGGCCCCGGCGCGGAGCGCGCCACGCGCCGCCAAGAGCGCGGCGCCGATTTTGCCCGGCGAGCCCGCGATCACGAGCACTCGCCCGGCCGACACCTTGTGCGTTTTCACGCCGCGCGTGCCGATCGCGCCGCGCACGTCGCTGGCCTCGACGATCTCGGCGTGATGGCCGACTCGCGCGACTTCCTGATTGGGCACGCCGATGTCGACGACCTCGACTTTGCCTGCGTGCTCTAGCCCCGACGGCGTCCAAAGGCCCAGCTTGGGATGCGCAAAGGTGATGGTGGTGTGTGCGCGAATGGCCACGCCGAGCACGGCGCCGGTGTCGGCATCGATGCCCGAGGGAACATCGAGCGCGATTATTCGACCGCGCGCGCCATTGATCAGCTCGATTGCCTGTCGAAAAAAGCCGGTGATTTCCCGATCTAGCCCCGTGCCAAAGATCGCATCCACAACGGCTTCGGCAGCGTCTAGGCCTGCGCCTAGCTCGTGTGCCTGGCTCGGTTCGACCTCCACTACGCTCCCGCCCACGCCCACGAACGAGCGCTGGTTGGCGAGCGCGTCGCCCGTCAGGCGATCGCGCGGCACCAACGAGTACACGCGCGGATCGCAGCCGAGCGTCAGCAGGCGACGCGCGACGACGAAACCGTCTCCGCCGTTGTTGCCGGCTCCGCACACGACCGCGACGCGTGCCCCGCGTTCGAGCCGCGCCGCGATCAGATCGGCAGCGCCACGCCCGGCGTTCTCCATGAGGAGCAGGCTCGGAACCTGGCAGGCCGCGCTGGCGTGCGCATCGAAGGCGCGCATTTCTGCGCGCGACAACACCGGAATCATTCGCTCAGCATACTGCCAATCACGGGTACTCGCCGTCGAGTACGACGACGGCGGCGGCCACGCCTGCGTCGTGGGTGATCGAGACCAAAATGCGACGCACGCCCAAGCGCTCGGCGTGGGCCCGACCGGCGCCCAAAAACTCGAGCTGCGGAGCGCCCCGCGCATCCGGAAGAATTTCAACGTGTTGCCACCACACGTCCGGCTGTCCACCCAGCGCCTTTGCCGCCGCTTCTTTGGCCGCAAAGCGACCCGCGAGCACCAACGCGCGATCCGCTCGGCTGGCCAGATCAGCGCGCTCATTTTCGGTCAAAACGCGCTCCCAAAGGCGATCCCCGAAGCGCTCGAGCGCGTGCCGAATGCGCTCGACCGACGCCACGTCGATGCCCAGGCCGACGATCATCGGCCGTTCAAGCCCGGGGCCGCCGCTCTGCCAATCCGCGGTGAACGGCGGCGCGCAGATCGCGCACGGCGCGATCCATACCGACGAGCACGGCGTCACCGATCACCGAGTGGCCGATATTCAGCTCGACGAGCTCCGGGATGGCCGCAATCTCGAGCACGTTGAAACGTGTCAGACCATGCCCCGCGGCGACTTCCAAGCCTAGACCGTGGGCGAGGGCAGCGGCGCGCTGCAGACGAACGAGCTCTGCCGCGCGTTCGCTGCCGCTCTTGTGGCAGTACTCACCGGTGTGAAATTCGACCTGAGCCGCGCCTAGCTCCGACGCCAAGCGAACCTGCGGTTCGTCCGGCCCGATGAAGAAACTGAGCTTGATGCTGCGGCGCTGGCAGACACGAGAAATCTTTTCGATGGCGACGCGCGTGGCCATGAGATCCAGGCCACCCTCGGTCGTGAGCTCGGCGCGGCGCTCGGGTACGAGCGTCACCACGTCGGGACCGACGCGATCGGCGATACCGCACATCTCGTCCGTGGCGGCCATTTCGAGGTTGAGCACCGTAGTCAGGGCGGCCCGCAGCCTCGAAATGTCGTCGTCCTTGATGTGACGGCGGTCCTCGCGCAAATGCGCAGTGATGCCGTCCGCTCCGGCGAGCTCACACAACGCGGCAGCGGTGACGGGATCCGGATAGAGCGTGCCCCTCGCGTTACGAAGCGTGGCAACGTGATCGATGTTGATGTTGAGGCGAATCATGGGGTCCCACCATCGCGGCCTGGCGCCCCGCTTGGTGCGATATCTTTACAACAGCGGAAGCCCAGATGGTAGTTGCGGTGGCTATCGGGCGCGCGGATCGGCCCGGCGTGCCACATCAGCGCGCGCCAGCGACAGTCGTCTGGATGCACGGCCTCGCTGGCGAAGATGAACCAGCTGCCCTTCATCTCCGTCTCACCGACCCCCCCGTTTTTACCTAGCTGTTCGGGCTTGACTGGCAAATTCATATGCTCAGCGGCATTGCCGTGTTGATCGAACACGCCAAGCGAGCTGACGCATTCCGGGAAAGCGCCGGCCGGATAAGTGTTGGACCCGCAGATGCCCCAATCCGGCGTGTAGCACTCGGCGCTCTTGTGTCCCATGGTCGCGCATTTCCGCTCGTCCACCTTGGGCCCATACGCCCAGACCAGCTCACGCGTCTTGTTGTGCAGGTACTCCTGCATGATGCGGCGCTCGCCCCAGGTGTAATCCACCTCTGGCGTGTGCAAAGCGCCCGCGCAGGCGCCCTCCCACTCATGGGCATCGCAGAGGCGCTTGCCCTCTGCGGCACACAGATCGTACGCCTCGCTCGATCGCACCCAGGTGACCGGATACTCGCAGGGGATGTTCGGGAATTCGAATTGATCCATGCACACGGCGGCCGAGGCCGCGCTTTCGCCGCGGGCTGGGTCGAACAGTGGCACCATATTGGGCGCCCCGCAGCGAGCGTCAGCGGGATGCGAGTCTGGGTGCGCGTCGCGAATCGCGCGACACTCGGCTCGAGTCATGGGGTGCTTCGTGATCTTCGGCTCACCTTGGCCCAAGTGATCGGACGCAGCAAAAATCGTCTCGATCATGTCCAGCACCCCCGCGGGTAGATCCAGCTGGTTTTGCATGTTGGTGAACAGCGCGCTTCGCTGTTCGGCCAAGGTCAGAGCCACGGTGTCCAGATAGGGCGGCGGGTCGCGTCGCTCTGGTGCCGGCGTCACTGGCGGAGCGGGTGCGCTCGGCGCCGACGTCGCTGGGGCATTAGTCGAGGGCCGCACCACTGGCGACGAGGGGCGCGGTTCGGGGGAGCGAAGCAACATGACGACAGCGATCACTGCAGCCACACCCACCACCACCCCGGTGACCAGACGGAGTTGCTTCATGCTAAGCCTGTCGCGCGTTGAAACTGGCTGCCTGCTCGCATCGCCCGCCGTGTCCGGGTTGCCCACGCTTTGCCGAGCCGGGCATCGCGCCCCTCGCCGCGCGCCGCTTGCAAGATTTGGCCGCCGCCCACGATCTGCCCGGTGTATCGATGATCGCGGGTGAAATGAGCGGCTTTCGCCAGCGGGCGAGGCTCGCCATTCGGGGCCGGTTGGGCTCGCCCAAGCTCGGGCTGTTCGAGCTTGGCACGCACCGTGTCGTGCATATTCCGGCGTGCGTGGTGCACCACCCGCTGATCAACCGCGTGGCTTCGGTCGTTCGTCGGGCACTGGTGGACACCGAGCTCACCTGCTACTCCGACGCCGCCCACGCTGGGCTCGCTCGCTACTTGCAGGTGGTAGTCGAGCGCACCTCGCAAACCGCGCAGGTCGTCCTGATCGCCAATAGCTCGAGCTCGGAGCCCTTCTCGACCTGCTTCGAGCTGATCCGTGAGCGGCTCGGGAATGATCTGCATAGCCTGTGGTGGAACGGCAACCGCGAGCGCTCGAATACCATTTTGGGTGACGCTTGGCAGCACGTATACGGTCCGAAGAGTGTGGTCGAGCATTTCGGCGGGGCGGCCGTCCACTATCCGCCGGGCGCGTTCGGGCAAAACAACTTGAATATCGCGGAGCGCATCATCGAACATGTGCGCGCGGAAGTTCCGCTGGGCGCGCGCGTTTGCGAGTTTTACGCCGGCGTGGGCGCCATCGGTTTGTCGATTCACGAGCGTTCGAGCGCACTCTGCCTGAACGAGGTCAGCCCGCAATCCTTGGCCGGGCTCGAGCTCGGTTTGGCTGAGCTCGACGAGGTCGACCGCGCCAAGATCTCGGTCGCGCGCGCTACCGCTGGCGAAGCTCGTGAACGCGCTCGGGGCGCGCACGTCGTGATCGCCGACCCGCCGCGCCGGGGTCTCGACCGCGCACTGACGGATTATTTGATCGCGAACCCGCCGGAGCGCTTTGTGTACGTGAGCTGTGGGCTCGATTCGTTTTTGAGTGACGCGCAGCGGCTCACCGCCAGCGGCGTATTGCGCCTTCGTGGTTTGAGCGCGTTCAACCTGCTTCCGTTCACCGAACACGTCGAAACGGTTGCGCGCTTCGACCGCGCGTGACGTCACTCGAATGAGCACACGTATTCGGCGATACCGCTCGCGACGCTGATGTCGAATCCGGATTTGCCGGGTACCGCGAAGGATGTTCCCGCCTCGTACTCCTGCCAACCGTCCGCGCCGGAGAGCCGCACGCGGCACCGGCCGGCGACGATGTCCATGCGTTCCGGAGCATCCGTGCCGAAGTGAAATTCGCCAGGATAGATCAGCCCGAGCGTCTTCTTCCGGCCGCCCGCGAGCAAAATCGTATGGCTCACGACTTTGCCGTCGAAGTAGACGTTGGCTTTGGCGACCGCTTTCACATTCGCAAACTCGAGCTCAGACATGGCGCGGATACTGTCACCATTCGCAGGTCAATCAAGCCCGAGATGACTTCCCGACGCGGCGACGCTCCCACCTGGGCTCAGGCAGTTTCCCGCACGTTCAGGCGGGCACACGGGCCATGCTCACACCGATGCGGCGCGACCCCAGTTTCTACCATTCGAGTGAAAGCCAAGGCTCAAGCGACTGCGAGCTGAGCGCGCGACGCGGCAACGACACGAACTAGCTCACCGACCGTCTGCGTCGATTTGATTTCCTGCTCGCTCAGCGCCAGCCCGTACGCCTCTTCGACTGCCAGCACGATTTTGAGAGAGCCGAGTGAATCCCATTCACGGATCTGCAGCGGTCCGTCATCGGGGCCGGGCGGCGTCGACAGACCGAGCACGCTCATGATGAGCTTCGGGACTTCGCTCGCTTCCTCGTCGATTGCGCCGACCTCGGGCGAGGCGCGAAGGGCGCGCGCTGGCACGCCGCCAACCACCGAGCCTGCCGCCACTCGGCCTGACACGACGCTGCCCCCCTGCACCACGGCGCCGGCGCCAATCACCGAACCGCGAAGCACCGTCACGCGCGCCCCCAGCTTTGCGCCAGCCTCTATGCTCACCGCGAGCGGCGCATCGATGGCCGAGCGATCGCCCACGACATGGTAATCGCTGTCCATGATGACGGCATAGGGGCCGATTGCCACGTCGTCACCGAGCTTCACCTCGAGCCGTGCCGAGATCGCGGCGCCGTACGAGATGCGCACGCGATCACCAATCATGATCCGACCGCCCGCCGCCGCGATCAAATGCGATGGCGCCGGACGCGCGCTGAACGAAAAATCGTCGCCGATTTCAAGCCGGCCTCCGTTCACGATGTTGGGCTGGCCGATGAGCTTCGGTGAACGGCCGACGCGGTCCGCATCACGCAGCAGGAGATTCGTTCGAGCCGCCCGTAGCCGTTCCAAAATGCTCGAAAGCGACGACATCAGCGATCCCAAATCAGCTCGACGACATCCGGAAGCGCGTAGCCTACCGGACCGTCCCAGCGGAACAGCTCATCATCGTAGTTTTGAAAGCCGCTGCGGCAAAATGCGCTCAAACACGGCTTGTTCTTGGCCGTTTTCACGTACAGCGCTTCGACCTTTGTCGCGCCCGAGTCGAGCGCGCCCGTGACCGCCAAGTGGAGCAACGTCTCTTCGACTTTTCGACCCATGACGCGGCAGCTCAGTACGTAGTCGACGATGCGGGCCGAGCCCCCTTCGCTCTCGATACTGACGATCCCAGTGAGACCCGCGTCGCCAAAGCGGTCGGACACGCTCACTACCCACAACTTGTGGTTCGGCGCCGCGGCCCAGGCCGTCAGCTCGGCTTCGTTGAGGCGGCGCGTGGACAGGTTCAACTGGTTGGTCTTATTCAAAAGCTGGGTCGCGCGCGGCAAGTTGGAGGGGCCGAGCTTCTCGGCGCGGACCTTGATGCCGAGGCTCATCAGCCATTCGTCAATCGACCCGACTTGCTTCTGCAGATCGTCCCGCTGGCGTTCCTCCGCGTACATGCGAGTGCGGTCGAGATCTTCCTGACTGATGGAAGGTGCATCGAAGCAGCGCAGCTGACCGAATGCGCTGGCATAGAGCAACTTGTCCTCGGGCCATTCGGGAACGAACACCTCTGGCAGCGCTTCTCGGACCCGTGCCCGCTCCACCGGATTATCGTCGATGAAGACCACCGACTGCAGGCCCAAGTTCAGATCCTTGGCCAATTCCACGATATTTTGCGCCTTGTCCGACCAGTTGATCCGCCAGCCGACGAAGTCTTCTTCCTTGAGCACCATTTCGGGATGACTGCGGATGGCCTCGATTGCGACGGACTCTTCATTTTTGCTGACGAGCGCTAGGACCACGCCGCGCCGCTTCAAGTTCTTGATCGCGCGCTGAAAGTCGGCGAAGGACTCGCCCTGCGGGTCGGGCCCGCCCAGGCGAAGGTTTTCCCACCCTGCATCGCCCACGATGCCGCCCCACAGCGTATCGTCGAGATCGAGAACTAGAAGCTTCTTCGCGGCGCCGCGCAAGCCCATGAACGCTGCACGAATGTCGGCCGCGGCTTCGCGCATGACGCTTCGTGGCAGCGCGACCTTGCCGAGGTACCAGCCGCGCGGGTTATGACCCGTGCGCCCGGCGCCGAGCAGCCAGCGCTGGGCGTCCAACACGAAGACGTTCGGCGCCGCCTCGAGAGCTTCCATCAACTGCAGGTTCAAAGACGTCAGTACGCGTGTCACGCCGTTCGGACGACTGTCGGCCATGCCGCGACCGCGGAGCCAGCCGGGCTGAACCCAGGTGGGCACGAACACGGCCTTGTAACCAGCCGCTGCACGCAGAATCAAGGTTGCAAACTGCGCGAGCTCGGCGGCAAGCTCGGCCGGGTTCACGTCTTCGTACCCGATTACACGGGCAAAAGACGGGACCGAAACTTCGGGCCGCGTCCAAACAACCACGAAATCCGAAGCGTCATTGGCTGGCGGGTGCATCAGCGACTGCATGACCTGCCCATAAGGCGCGACCTCCGCGGCCAGCGGCGGTAGCCCGATGGGTGATAAAAGCTCGTCCACAAGCTCATCCACGGTGAAGTCGGAAATGAGCGTGCCGCGATGCGCAGGCAGCTCGACCGGCGCTGGTACGGCCGCTGCCGCGCCGGGGACGTGGCCGTTGCCCTGGGCGCCCGCATCAGAGTTTGCTGGCGGGCCATGCCCGTCCACCCAGCGCAGCACGCGCGCCGGGATACCGCCGGCCACCGCGTTGGCTGGGATATCGCTGCTGACCACGCTGCCGGCCGTGATCACGGCACCAGCGCCGATCTTCACCCCCGGCGCCACGGTTACGCGACCGGCGAGCCACGCGTTGTCGCCGATCTCGATCGGCTGTGGTTCTGCGCCCACGCCCTCACCGGGTAGCGAAGTATCACTGATGATGCAGTGCTGACCGATCATCACGTGCGATCCAATCCGAACCGAGCGCGCCGCAGAAATGACGCTGCCGAAATTGATCCACACATCGTCCCCGAGCTCGATGCTGCCGCCGGGCGTGGTCAGGAGCTCCGTGGGCAAGTACCTGGCGAGCGCCGAAAACCCGCCCCCGATGCGAATTGCGCCGGCATTTTCCACGCGCAAAGATCCGTTGACGCGAGCGCCGGGCCCTACCTGCGTGCAAGTGCGGAGCGCGAGCTGGGCCGTCGCAGTTTCAGAGAGTAACGTGATGCCGCGCCTCACCCGAAGGTGAAGCGCTACGTCTTTGTCGCGCGACATGCCGCGCACGACTTTTTCGAATAAGCCAATAGCTGCCATTCTCAGTACTTCTTACCCTGTTTGAGCTTTCGAGCAAAGCAGGGTCAGGCAACGCAAGCGCGCCCTCTCGCCCACCCGATTAGAAGCTCAGTCGCCGTCGCCCGAGATACTCCAATCCTCACTGGCGGACTCGCCCTTCGGGCTCGGCAGAGGTTCACCGCTCGGGCCGTCGCGGCGCACGATCATGGTCGTGCGGGTGGCGCTGTCATCGCTCTCACGGGCAACGACGGTGATCACGTTGATGCCTGGTTGAAGCTCGGTATCGATTGAGAACTTGAGCTTGGTCGGATCGGCGGCCTTGCGGTTCGACTGGTAAAAAACCTTGCGCGGACCCACGAAGATGAATGCATCGAGCACGCGGTCGCCGTCGGTGGCCTGTCCCTCGATATGCACTTTGTCCTCACGTGTGGCGAGCTTCGCCGGCGTCACTTCCAAGAGCGGTGGAGAGTGCGAAAGATGGGCGTGATAACCGACTTTGTCGGCGACCTGGGCGCTGTCTTTGACCGTGCGCGTTTCGACGAAACCAAAACGCTCCTCCCCCAGATTCACCTTGGTGAAGGCCCCGAACGTACCTAGCTTTTCGAGCAGGCTACCCTTGTCGACCTCTCCGACCACCGCGGCGGCAGCAAGTGGCTGACTGCGCACCGGCGCTGCCCCTGAAAACGAGACTTTGCCCTGCGCTTTGCTGATCGTTAGCGGGCTCTTGGCCAGCGGCAACGTGACCTTCTCGGTCGACACCACGCGTAGCTCGCGATCGGCGACACTGAGCTCGAAATTCACGTTACTTTCACTGAGCTGATCGAGAACGTCGAACGTGAAGGCGACATTCTTCACCTCATTGGGCTTCATATTGGAAATGTCGAACCGACCGTTGTGGATCAATAGGCCGTCACCGGTCAGGTTGCGGATATTGGCCTGCGTGTCGTACGAGCGGCCCTTGCCTACGTTCTTCACGGCCAAATACACCGTGGCACCCTCGCCCTTGGCGAGCTGGCCGTCGCCATTGCCCGGACGATTGTCGACGATTTGGTAATTGTACGCAAAAATCGGCTGCGGCAGCGCGTTCAGGGTAGGACGTAGCTCGGCGTCGGGCGGCGCTTCGCCGCCTTCCGCGAAGAAGCGCACTTTCACCACGTCGGCGCGGGCGTCGGCTTCCAGCGGTACTTTGCACACGCGCTTGGCGTCGTTCGGCGTGGGGGCACTCGAGCCCGGTTTGTGCCCGTCGACGTCACAGAAGCCGAGCGGCGCGCTCGCCGTCTTGGTTTCACCTGGCAGGATCTTGCCGAACGCGAACTCCTTCTCGTCGTAGTACGCGCCGTCACTCTTGGTGCTGGCGCGCACCTGATACGCCGGGCTCGAGCCCTTGTTCCTGACCGAGACTTTGAGCATCACTTGGTCGCCAGCGGCGAATGTGTCGCTCGGCTTGTCTGTGCCGACCTTGACCTCGTAATCGCTGGCCTTTGGCGGAGTCGCATAATCCTTGGGCGGCGCCGTCCAATCGACACCGAGCTTGCCAAGGTCCGTGCCCACGGCCTCGACCTCGGTCTGCTGGAGCTTGTCCAAAAAGTCCTTGGCGCTGTGCACCTCGTCGAGGCGCTTGCCGGGGCTCAAACGACCGACCAAGTCGCGCGCGATCTTGATCGGAAAATCGAGCTCGAACTCGTCTTCCATATCTCCGCCGCGCTCGCGTATCTCGGCGCGCTCTTTCTCCGGCAGGTTGTAGCGCAAGCGCACGGTGGGCTGATCGTTCGCGCGAGTTGCGGTGTTGGACAAGCTCTTGGTCAAGTCGCGCTCGCGCAAACCATGGGCGTTGCGATAGAGATCCATCTCGACCGTATCGGCCGTCATCGGATCGAGCTCGATATCCGGCGCCACGCCAACCCCCTGAATCGACACGTCGCCTGGCGTCAGATATTGCGCGATCGTCAACTTCAGCGCCGCGTTCTCCGGCGTCACGTGTGGGAACACCAACTGCACGCTGCCCTTTCCGAACGTGGTCTGACCCACAATCACCGCTCGATCCAAATTCTTGAGCGCGCCAGCCACGATCTCGCTGGCACTGGCCGAGGAGCCGTTGACGAGCACGACGATCGGGTAGTTCGGCTCGGTGCCCTTGCGCACGGCACGCTTCTCCTCGCGGCCCTCGGACGCGCCGACCGTGGCCACGATCACGCCGTCGTCCAGAAATCGATCGGCGACGCGCGCCGCTTGATCGAGGAGGCCCCCGGGGTTGCCGCGCAAATCCAAGACCAAAGCCCTGAGCTTCTCTTTCTTGTGCAGATCAGCGAGGGCTTCGTCCAACTCGTCCGAGGTACTGGCTTGAAATTGCTTCAAGCGCACGTAGCCAACGCCGTTGCCTAGTCCCCGGTAGTCGACCGATTTGACTTGAATTTCTTCGCGTACGAGCTCGAACGGGCGGGACCCTGTCCAACCCTCCGCGGCGTCACGATGCACCCAAATCGTGACCTTCGAACCAGGATTACCGCGCAGACGGTTGACCGCGTCGTCTAGAGGCATATTCAGGGTCGACTCGTTGTTGATTTTGGTGATGCGGTCGAGCCGCTTCAAGTTGGCCCGCCCGGCGGGGGTGCCCGGCATGGGGCGCATCACCGTCAGCATCTGGTCGCGCACGGAGATCACGATGCCGAGACCACCGAAATGGCCGGACGTGGACAGGTTCATCTCTCGATACGCTTCGGGGCTCAGAAACGTGCTGTGCGGGTCGAGGGTGCGTAAGATCCCGTTGCACGCGGCGTACTCGACATCACGGAGGTCGACCTCCGTGTCCTTGAGGTTCGCCTGCAAGAACGCAAATACTTCGCGCAGGCGCGCAGCTACATCCCAGGGGCCTTGCACGTTGTCGATATGAAATGAAGCCGATTCGGTGTCGACCTGCACCTTCACGGTGTTCGACTTGTCGTCGTGCAAGACGATCACTTGCGCGACTTCTTTCTGAATCTCGTTCACCGCGCTCAAGAACATCTGCCGGGGCTTGACGCGACTCGGGTCCACGTACTTGGTACGGATGGTGTTCAGCGTCTCGTTGACGGCGACGAGCTGCGTCAGATCATAGGGCGCCTTCGGCTGGCCAGGGCTAGTGACGGCGTGCGCCACTTCCAAACCGCGCCACAAACCCCCCGTGCCGAACTGCAGCGCAAAGTAGGACGCCAGCGCAAACACGGACAGCACTACCAGCGCCCGACCAAGGCGCGGAAGAATTCGCATGCCGCCAGTATAGCTCGCCGTTCGGCCTATTTCAGCGTTCGCTGGCGGCCACACGTCGTTCCGCTCGACGGTGCTTTATTCCCAGATTTGCTTGGTTATCCAGTCGTTCCCGGCGCCGTCGCCTTTTCAGGCCTAGCGCGACAATTTCCGATTTATCGCTGGCAGCTCTCGATCATTCCTTTGATCGATGATCGCTACTCGGGCCCGCCCGTTCGCGTTCACGGACCGAAACGCAGGATCTTTTCGAGCTTGAGCTCGATCGCGGTGCCGCCACGATAACGATCGGGCCTGAGCTTACCGAGCACGGTGATCTTGCCGGCGAGGGCCGCCGCATGCTCGCCCATGGCGATGCCGAATGCGCCGAGGCGCGTTCCACCTTCGAGCTCCAGCTCGAGCTTCAAGTGACCGCCATTGACCTGGCGCGCAGACAGCACTTTCGCTTCCACGGCCAAACTGGCTGATTCGTTGCCGGCGCCGCACGGTTCGAGGAGGTAGAGCTCGCTCAGCACGCGTGAAGGGTCGTCCCCCGTTGCAAGCCAAGATACGGTAAGGCCTGCCTCTGCTTCACTTGGTGCTGGTTGTGGGAGCTGAGCTGCGCAGGCAGCTTCGAGGCAAGCCCGCAGCTCCGCCAGGCGCAGGATCTGTACTTCCGCCCCCGCTGCGGCCTGGTGGCCACCGAAACGGATCAAAATGTGCTTCGCCGCGCTCAGCACGTCGAATAAGCGTGAGCCCGCCGGACCGCGCACGGATGCCCGCCCATGCCCATTGCTGAAACCGATGGCAACGATCGGGCGCTTGAAACGGTCCGCGAGGCGCCCGGCCACGATGCCCACGATGCCGTGGTTCCAACCCTCACGACCGATCACGATCGCAGGGCGTTCCGCCCAGCCTTCGCTCTCTATTTCGGCCAAGGCCTCCTCGATCATGCGCTCCTGGATCAGCTTTCGTTCGCTGGATCTCTGCTCGATTTCCGCGGCCAGCGCGGACGCTTCTTCGTAAGTCTTGGCCATTAGCAGCCGGACCGCGATCTCGGCGGAGCCCAAACGGCCTGGCGCGTTCAGGCGGGGGGCGATGCGAAACGCAACGTCTTCGGCCGTAATTGGCGTGTGTCCGTCGAGCTTCGCGAGCTCGAACAGCGCGCGAATGCCGGGGCGCCGAGCTTCGCCCAGCACGCGCAGCCCCGCGCGCACGAGCGCGCGGTTGTCGCCGTCGAGGGGTGCTACGTCGGCGATCGTGCCGATGGCCACCAGATCGAGCCAACGCCGCAAATCGAGCTCGCGGCCAAGCGCACCGCGCAGCGCGGCACCGATCGACAAGGCCAAGCCACAAGAGGCCATGCCCTTGTACGGAAAGCCGCACTCTGGACGATGGGGATTCAAAAATGCCAGGGCCGGTAGGGCCTCTTCCGGGACCAAATGATGGTCGATGACCACGCAGTCGACGCCCGCATCACGAAAACGAGCAAGTGACGAATGGTCGGACGAGCCGCAGTCGCAGGTCACCAGCAGCTCTGCGCCACTGGCCAGGATTTTCTCTACCGCTTCCGAAGAAACTCCATAACCGCCCTCGAAACGGCTGGCGATGAAGGTCTCCACCGTTCCCCCCAACGCCTCGATGATCTCACTCATGATGGCGGCCGAGGTCATGCCGTCGCAATCGTAGTCGCCGAATACCGCAATGCGCTCGCCAGCGCGAATGGCCGTCGCCAAGCGTTCCGCGGCCAAGGACCGGTCGGCCATGGCATGCGGTGCGGTGAGCTCCGATAGTCGCGGATTGAGGAACCGGCGCGTGAGCTCGATGTCGCGGTGCCCACGCCGCTCCAGCAGCTCACCCATCGTGACGGAGACGCCGAGGCCTAGCGCGAGCTCGCGGGCGCGGGCGCTGGGCAGCGAGCGAACGTGCACGCTCTCTGATTCGGTCGAGTGCGCGTGCGATGCAGTCAAGGCACGACTTCCAACATGGCTCATGAAAGCTGTCAATCCATGCCCAGCGTAGCCTCCTGCCCCACCAGGAAATGTCCGCCCAGACGCCGACCCCTGCGCGGCGGGGGCGCCCCGCATGCGCTCGCACAAATAACAAAACGCCTCCGGTGAGGAGGCGTTTTAAGGTGCGGCCCGTAAGTCAGAGCTGCAGCCGCGGCCAGCGCGGCGTCAGTTCAGGCTTTCCGAAGCCACGTCTGGTGGGTCGAGCGGGCGCGCCACGAACAACCATTGGATGCGCCCATTCGGCCCAACGAAACGAACGTGCTCATCCGGCATGGCGCGCAGGTGGAAGCGAGGCCCATCATCCGACTCTTCGGTGGTAACGAGAGCCATGGCGTCAAGCACGTGGAGGCCACCGAGCACGTCCTCGGGCTCCGCTTCCAAGCGTTCCGCCAGGTCGGTCAAGTCGAGATCGCGGTCGCCCGCGAAGGCCGCCAAGACGCGCTGGGCGTTCAGGCAGCGAGCTTGCTGATCCGGAGCAATCTTCGACCAAAGCTCCTCGGGGATGGTGAGGGGTAAACCATTCACCGGGGGCAAAGCAGCCATCTGGGACTTCAATGCGGCAAACATGAGAAGAACATAAGGACGCAACCAGGGGTGTCAACCACGGCGGCCGGACCGGGCCACTTCGATCCCCCTAAACACGCCGGCGCGGGCCTGTGCCGCTCAGGCCTGATTCTCAGACCGCGGCCGGCTTGGGCGCGCCGACCGGCTTTTTCACGCCAACTTTGGAAAAGAGCGTGTGATCGAGCCACTCGGTCAGGGGCAAGGCGACGTAAATCGACGAGTACGTCCCCAGTATGACGCCGATCACCAGGGCGAGTGAAAAGTCTTTCAGCTCGCCCGTGCCCCAAATGAAGAAGCCGAGCAAGGCGATCACCACCGTGCTGCTCGTGAGCAGGGTGCGGCCGAGCATTTCCGAGGTGCTGATATTGATCAACTGGAAGAAGCTCGTGCCGCGAAGCTTGCCCAAATTTTCGCGCACGCGGTCGTACACGATCACCGTGTCGTTGACGGAGTAGCCCACGATGGTGAGCGCGGCGGCGATGGTCGTCAAATTGATCTCCTTGCCGAGGCAGATCAAGATACCGATCGTTCCGAGCGCGTCGTGAGTGAGCGCAACGACTCCGCCGGGAGCAAAGCGAAGGTCGAAGCGGAACGCGATGTAGACCATGATGAACACGATCGAGATGGCGATGCTCTTCACGGCGCTGTCGCGAAGCTGAGCGCCCGCGCGCGGGCCGATCCATTCCGTTCGCAAGGCGGAGTCCGGCACGAAGTCTGCGCCTAGCCCCTGGCGCAGGCCCGTCATGAGCTGGTCGCCCTTGCTCATCAGCTGGATCTCGACCTTGTTGTCACGCGCGTTCTGAAGTATCGGGTTGTGGGCACCGGGGCGGAGCAGAATGCCCTTTACGGCCGAGACGCGCTCCTTGATCGCATCGAGGTCAGGAGAGTTTCGGTAGCGCACGCTGATCTTGTCACCCCCGGGGCTGAACTTGACCTCCGTCGCCTGCCGATCCGCCGGACAAGCATCGGTGGCTGGACCCGCGCTCAAGCAAAGCGACTTCTCGATCTCGGCTTGCTCTGCGCTCGAGATGGTCGACACTTCTTCGACCCGTATCAAGTAACGATTCGGGTTCTTCGGATCATCGACGCGGATAACGCCCGGCTCCTGAAAGCCTGCCTTTTCTACGGCGGCGCGCAGATTACCGGCGCTGACCGGCTTCTTGAAGGCGATCTCGACTTCCGTACCGCCGGTGAAATCGGTCCCGAGCCGGGCCTTTCCCATGAGCAGCAAGACGGCCGCGCCGAAGGTCAGGAACAAGCTCAGTCCGATGAAGTACCACCGAACCGACATGAAGTTGTAGATTTTGCCGGACTTGAACAGATGCATGGCTCAACCCAAATCTAGCTGGGCGCCGCGCCCCAGATTCTTGACCCACCAGTCGACCATGAGCCGGCTGACGATGACGCCCGTGAAGATGTTGCAGATCACGCCCACCATTAGCGTGACGGCGAAGCCCTTGAGCGGCCCCGTCCCGTACTGCGCCAGTACCAGACCAGCGATGACCGTCGTCACGTGGCCGTCGATAATGGCGTTCAATGCGCGCCGATAACCGACTTCCACCGCTGCGCGCGGGCTCTTGCCGAGCCCGAGCTCCTCACGGATGCGCTCGTTGATGATGATGTTGCTGTCTACCGCCATGCCGACGGTGAGGGCCAACCCAGCGATGCCGGGCAGCGTCATCGACGCGCCGAACGAGGACAAGATGGCGAGCTGGAGGAACAAGTTCATGATCACCGCGATATCCGCGATGAACCCGGCCCGCTGGTAATAAACCATCATGAACAGGAGCACGAGGGCGATGCCGCCGAGCGCGCCTTGAATGCCGAGCTTGATTGCGTCTTGACCGAGCGAGGGCCCGATGCGCTGCTCATTGGAAGGAGAAATGGGCGCAGGCAGTGCGCCGGAGCGCAGCACGAGCTCGAGGTTTTTAGAGTCCCTGAGTTGCGCTTCTGGGTCTCCCGAGCCCATCGTGATCTGACCATGGCCGCCCGCGATACGGCTCTGGATGACCGGCGCGCTACTGATCCGTCCGTCCAAAATAATGGCAAAACGACGCTTGATGTTGGCGCCCGTAATACGCTCGAAGATGCGACCGCCCGCATCCGTAAACGTAATCGACACGTGCCATCCGCCCATTCCGCCCGAGCTTTGTTCGGGCTGAGCCACGGCTTCGCGGATCATGTCACCGGTGATTTCGGCGCGGCTCTTGAGGAAGTAGGTGCGCACACCCACTTCTTCTTCCTTCAGCGTAACCTCGTCCACCACGCGCGATTCAACGTGAAAGCCGACCTCTCGGTCTGCCGGCACGTCCAAGGTGCTCACCCACTCGCGCATCCGTTGCAGGCACTGCGTGGTCGTCTCTTTAGGCAGCTTGCGCAAGAGGGCGTAGGTGTTCTGCTTGCTGCGGTTTTCCCCCTCGGCGTCCTTGCCAACCGGAGCGTTCTCGGCTTGAAACTCCAAACCGTCCGGCAAGCTGGCGTCTTTGGCGGCCTTTTGTACTTCACCGAAAAAATCCGTGTCGTCGTCGAGCAACTTGAACTCGAGGCGAGCGGTCTGACTGATGATTTCGCGAATGGTCGAGAAGCTCTTTTCGTCCTCGCCCGGCACTTCGACGATGATGTCTTCGTCCCGCGACGAAACGGCCGCCTCACGCAGGCCGAGCTCATCGACGCGCCGGCCGATGATGTCCTTGGCCTGGCTCACCGCGCGCTCTCGGATCTGTGAGCCGACCGTGGAGCGCATCTTGAAGACGAGCGTGCGTTGATCCGGACTGCGCGTGAACGACATCTCGGTCCGAAATTTCTCGAGGAAACGTTCGTCGAGCTTGCTCGGGTCGGTGGCCTCTTTGACCTGCACGCGAATTTCGTCGACGGGCCTGCGCGGCGATTCGACGACGACCTTGTCGCGAAGCTTTTGAAAGACCTCTTCGCCAGGGAGCTCGTCTCCCGTGTGCAGGCCGAAGATCTTGGCCAGCTCGAGGCGCATGTCCTCGTAGTAATGGTCCCGCTTGTCTTTGATCGCTTCGTCGACGTCCACCGTATAGACGAGCCGTAGACCGCCGCGGAGGTCGAGACCTGCGATCAAGCGGAACGAGACGTGATCACGGATGTACGCCGGACAGCCGATCTTCGAGCTCCAGGTGGGCAGCGTGGGCCACAACACCAAAAACCCGAAGAGACAGGCGCTGACCGTGAGCCCGGCACGCGCGCGCCAACCCACATCCATCACGTCCACCGATGCGAACGCGACGCACAAGCTCAGCACGCCGACCAGGACCATGGGCCAGAATGCGTCGTTGTGAGCGGCGGCGGCAGCTCCAGCGGCAAACAGAGCGGCCGCCCACAGCGACCATCGTTCGGCCCTGAAAGCGAAGCCGCACAGCACGAACAGCGCGGTCAGCCCGCCAAAAATCGAGGTTAAAACGGTATTGACCACGGCTCTGGCGCGCTTTCACTTTTTCTCGGCCAGGGCGGCCGTCTCGGCGTCGTCCTTACCGAGAATGCCGGACTTCAGCACGTCGATCTTCATGCCGGGCGCAAGCTCGACCTTGGCGACGCGATCACCCACCTCGAGCAGCTTGCCCATGAGCCCGCCGGACAGGATGACCTTGTCGCCCTTTTGCAGGGACGCGAGGACTTTTCCCTGCTTCTTTGCTTGCGAGCGGTTGGTGAAGACCATCAGCAGGACTAGCGGCACCACCATGAGCAACATGGGCGCGATACCGGCCAAGCCACCAGGACTTTCGGGCTTCGCCCCAACTGCTGGCGACGTGCCTGGCGTCGAAGGGGCAACCGTAGTGGCACTGGTTTCCCGGCCCGGAGCCGGAGGGACATTCTGAAAGGACAACAACGCGAGCAAGGGGTCCTCCGCGGACGGGGTGGCTCGTGAATCGAGAGCCCCACAGGGCGCCTGGGTCATGCCGTGAAAACGGCGGCCCGCAGCGTCGAGAGGGCCGGGCCTATACCCAGATTCCATACCCCGCGCAACCAACACCGGATTTGACTGGCGTGCGGCGTTCGAGCGCGCGATACAGCCTGGCTCGGACCTGCGCCTTGACAGCCCGGTTAGCGAGTTGTAGTGGGGGTCTGCCCTGATTTTGGAGAGTCGGAAAACACAGTTTGCCGGTGAAGCCCGCTTCATCGAACCAGAGGCGCGTAGCTCAGTGGTAGAGCACTACCTTGACACGGTAGGGGTCGACAGTTCAATCCTGCCCGCGCCTACAAACGCAGTCGAACCCGCTCAAACCGCTGGCCTGGCCTCGCTCGTCGGTCGACCGACGACGGCATAACGTCCATGACGGAGCCCGCGCGCCAGACGCCGGGTGAGCTTCTCAAGCAACGCGGAGAGCTCGCCGACGACGTGATTGCCGTCCGTACCGGGGGGCGAATCGTGGATTTGCTCACGCCGGTCGAGAGCGACGCGGTCCTCGAGCCAGTGCGCGCCAGTGAGCCTGACGGCCTGCACGTGATTCGTCACTCTGCCGCCCACGTGATGGCGGACGCCGTGCAGCGCCTGTTCCCCGGCACGCAGGTCACCATCGGTCCCGCGATCGAGTCGGGATTCTATTACGACTTCGCCCGGCCGGAGGGCGAGCGCTTCTCCGACAAGGACCTGCAGGCCATCGAAAAAGAGATGCGCCGCATCATCAAGGACAAGCGGCCTTTCACACGGGAAGAAGTCACGCGCCAGCAAGCGCGCGAGCTGTTCGAAAAGCTGGGCGAGACGTTCAAGCTCCAAATCTTGGATTCGCTACCGCCGGGCGATGTCATCTCCTTGTATCGCCATGGCCATGCCAAGAGTCCGCAGGGAACCTGGGTGGATTTGTGCCGCGGGCCGCACGTGCCGAATTCGAAGGTCATCGGCGCGATCAAGCTCACCAGCGTGGCGGGGGCGTATTGGCGCGGTGACGAGAAAAACCCGATGCTGCAACGGGTTTACGGCACGGCGTTCCGCAACGAAGAAGAGCTAGCGGAGCACCTCCGGCTTTTAGAGGAAGCGCGAGCTCGTGACCACAGAAAGCTCGGCAAGGAGCTCGAGCTCTTCATGTTCCACGAGTACGCGCCAGCGATGCCGTTCTTTTTACCGCGCGGCGCGAGCGTGTATCACCGCCTGGTCGAGTACATCCGCGGCTTGTATCTCGAATACGGTTACGAGGAGGTCATCACTCCGCAGATTTTCGATAAGCGCTTGTTCGAAACCAGCGGCCACTTGGCAAACTATCGCGAGAACATGTTTTTTGCGACTACGGAAGATCGGGTCGACGCCATCGACCTTCCAACGCCGGAGCAAGATCGGGCGGCGTACTTGGCAGACGTGCACGAGAAGGTCGAGCACACCTGCTCCAAGCCCATGAACTGCCCGAGTCATTGCTTGATCTTCGCGCACCGCCGCCGCAGCTACCGTGAGCTGCCCTGGCGTATGGCCGACTTTGGTCGCTTGCACCGTCACGAGCGCGCCGGCGTGGTGCATGGGCTTGCTCGGGTGCGGAGCTTCAGCCAAGACGACGCGCACATTTTCTGCACCGAGGATCAGGTCGAGCAGGAGATCTTGAACTTCAACCGCCTGCTCTTCGAGGTGTACGCGGCGTTCGACTTCAAGGACGTAGCCGTCAAGCTCGCGCTGCGCCCGGAGAAGCGCATCGGCTCGGACGAGCTATGGGACCGCGCTGAAGGTGCCTTGCGCCGCGCGCTCCAAGCGAGCGAGGTGGCCTTCCAAGAATTGCCGGGCGAAGGCGCGTTCTACGGTCCTAAGCTCGAGTTCCACGTGGTGGATGCGCTCAAGCGCAGTTGGCAGCTGGGCACGATACAGTTGGATTACGGCCTGCCGGAGCGCTTCGATCTGGAATATACCGGCAAGGACGGCATCAATCACCGGCCGGTCATGCTCCACCGCGCGATTTTGGGCTCCGTCGAACGGTTTTACGGCATTTACCTAGAGCATTGCGCGGGCAAGTTTCCAGTCTGGATCGCGCCGGAGCAAGCCATTTTGGTCACCGTGACCGAGAGTCAAACCGCGTTCGTCGAAGGGCTCCAGGCCGCGCTCAAAGCGCGCGGTCTGCGCGTGCACGTGGATCTGAGCGCCGACAAATTGGGCGCCAAGATCCGCAACGCTCGAAACCTCCGCTACCCCTACATCGGCGTGGTGGGCGAGGCAGAGGCGGCCGCCAACACGCTGAGCGTGCGATCGAGCACCGGTGGCGAGCTCGGCTCGATGAGCGTGGCAGACTTCAGCGAGCGGCTGTTCGAAGAAGCCAAGCCGCCGCGCCTAGAGCGCGCAACCCAACACTGATTACGGACGAAACAAGATCCCAAAGGAGCACGAAAAAGTGAAAATTACATGGCATTAGGCGGCGGTCGGCGCTTCAGCAGGGAGCCGCGCGGCCCCCAGATTCGAATCAACCACCGGATTCGCGTGCCCGAGGTGCGCGTGGTCGCGGAGGACGGCTCGAATTTGGGCGTCTTGACGACGGACCAAGCTTTGCGCCGCGCCCGCGAGGTCGGACTCGACCTAGTCGAGGTCAATCCGAAGAGCAATCCGCCAGTATGCAAGATCCTCGACTTCGGCAAATACAAGTACGAGGAAAAGAAGAAGCAGGGCGAAGCCAAGCGCAAGCAGACCGTGGTCGAGGTCAAAGAGATCAAGATCCGCCCGAAGACGGATGACCACGACATTGCCGTTAAGATTCGCGCCATCCGTCGCTTCATCGAGTCTGGAAATAAGGTCAAGGTCACGTGCCGCTTTCGTGGGCGAGAGATCATGCACCCGCAGCGCGCGCAGATGCAGCTCGAGCTGATCGTCTCGAAAATCGATGATCTGGCCAACGTCGAGCAGCGCCCCGCGATGGAGGCCCGCACTATGGCGCTGCTGGTGGCACCAAAGCCGGTCGTCTTTCAGCGCTTGGCCGCCTTGCAACGCGACAAGAAGCCGGACGACCGTGGCGACGTGCACTCGACGCAGAATCTCAACTTCGAAGAAGAGGCCTTGCACGAGCCGGACGACGATGACGATGACGACGATGACGATGACGACGCGGAGGGCGAGGTCCAAGCTCCTGAGGCCGGCGAGCCCGCCGTCGAAAGCAAGCCTGCCATCGAAAGTAAGCCTGCCATCGAAAGTAAGCCTGCCATCGAGAGTAAGCCCGCCGTCGAAAGCAAGCCCGCCGAAAGCAAGCCCGTCGAAAGCAAGCCCGCCGTCGAAAGTAAGCCCGCCATCGAAAGCAAGCCCGGCGCTGTAGCCAAAGCCACCGAGGCCAAGGCCCCGAGCGCCAAGTCTGCCGACAAGAAATCGACTGGCGGAAAGGCCTAGCGCCTCGCCGCTGACGCGCCGGCGCGTCGTACTGGGCGGCGCGCGGGGCGCGTCGCTCAGTGTGGAATGATGCCGCCGATGTAAGCGCTAATGGCACCGGCGACGACGACCAGCAGCACGACCACCGCGATCAAGCCGTTCTTGTTTGCACCCGTTGGGTATTGTTCTTCGGCGATCGCGGGCCCCGATGGCTGCGGGCGCGTAGCAAGCGGGTCGAGTCGCGGGGTGGCGATTGGCGTGCTCGAAGTCGCGGCTGGAAACTCCGAACGGTGTCGCCCGGAGAGCGAGTCATCTTCGAGCGCCGCTAAGTTACCGAGCTCGAAGGAGTCGCCCGAAGGCGCGCTTTGAGCCGCGCCCTTTCCCAGCTCGCCGAAGTCGTCGGCCCAGCCTTGTACACTTTGAAAAGACCCGAGGTGGAGCGGCGCGGACCCCTGGCCCGGCGTGGAGGCTAGCCCGGACGCGGCAGCGGCCGCCGCTGCCTCTTCCTCCAGTGAGGTGAACTCGAACAGCGCTTGGTCGATCAGCAAGCCGATGATCGACCCGCGATCGTAGGTGACACGGCGCTTTTTGTCCTCTCGTTCGAGCCGGATCGGCTCGACGAGCTGCGCGATGTCGAAGGACGAAACGGCGCGGCCAGTATGGAACAGCATATTGTTCAAATCCCGGCCGAAGTCGCGGGCGGTCTGATAACGAGCCGCCGGGTCGCCGGCCAAGGAACGCAAGAGCACTCGTTCGAGCTCGGTCGACACTTTCGGATTGATCTGACGAATCGAGGGCACCTTGGCCTGCTGAACCATGCGCACCGTCTCGAGATCGGTGTCGCCCATGAACAAGCGACGGCCAGCGAGGAGCTCCCACAAGATGATGCCGACGGCGAAGATGTCGGTCTTGGCGTCGACCGGCAGGCCTTGCGCCGCCTCCGGAGACAAGTAACTGAATTTGCCCTTGATGATGCCCGGCTCGCTCTTCTCGAGCTGGCTGTTGGCTTTCGCCAACCCGAAGTCCACGATCTTGACTTCGCCGAAGCGCGTGATGAGCACGTTGGGCGGCGACATGTCGCGGTGCACGATATGCAGGCTGTCGCCATTGTTGTCAGTGAGCTCGTGCGCGTACGAGAGCCCCTCGCAGATGCGCACGCAAATTAGGCAAGCTTCTTCGACAGGAAAGGGCGTGCCCGACTTTTTGCGATGCTCGATGACGCCCTTCAAATCGGCGCCGTCGACGTACTCCATGACGATGAAGTAGGTGTTGTCACCGACGCCGATATCGAAGACTTGCACGCAGTTCGAATGAGAAAGCTGAGCACTGACTCGGGCCTCGTCCAAAAACATGCCGATGAATTGCTTCTTCTCGGACAAATGCGGGAGAACGCGCTTGATGGCGACGGTCTTCTTGAACCCCTCGAGCCCGGCGCTTTCGGCGCGAAAGACCTCGGCCATACCGCCGGAGGCAATTTTCTCGAGCACTCTGTAGCGCTGCTGTTGCTGAGCCATGCGGGTCCAAGTGACAATACTAGCTCGGGGCCGAGCCCCCAAACTTCACGCTTGCCCGCGCTGGCGCGCTCGCTTGCTTCGCGCCAAAAAGCACGACATAAGCGGCCAATGAGCGGTCACGGTCACGACGATGCGGACGGGGATCACGGCAGTCACGACTTGCACGAGCCGGAGACGACCTCGGACGACTTCCCAGACGACGAGCCCAGGTCGCCCGGATGGCTGCCGCTCTTGGGTGGCGCCTTGTTTTTGGCTGCAATCTTCGTCCTCGTAGTGTTCGGCGGCGAGAGTGGCTCTGGGGAAACAGGCGGGGGGAATCCTCCTGCTGCCGCGGCCTCAGGCAACCGGTTCGACCCGGCCGGGCGGCCCGCTCTTCAAGTGCCGTCGGCCGATTGAGCGCGAAAGCGCTCGCCAGCACACAAGTTTATGTGTAAGTACCCGCACCTCCCGGGGCCGTAGCTCAGCTGGGAGAGCGCCTGACTGGCAGTCAGGAGGTCACCGGTTCGATCCCGGTCGGCTCCACGAAGATCGAACCTCGACGGCTGCTTGCGAGCGGCCGTCGACGTTTGCGCTCAGCCAATCAAATCCGTCCGGCGCCTTGGGGAGAAGCCAGGTCATACACGGCCAGCGCGCACGAACGTTCCGGCAGGGTGCGCCGCCGTCGACGGTGAGACGTTGCCGCAGAGCGCTCATGCACGACATAGACGGGCGCGCCAAGCGACGCTAAACGTGCGGCTCCTCGAAGAGCTCCATGAACGACTCGAACATCAGTGTATCTAGGCTGGCTCGGGCAGAAGCAGCGCGGCGCGAGACCCGTCGCTTTTTCAAGTTTCTGGTCGTCGGCGGCGTGGGATTCGTGATTGACACGGGTTGTCTGAGCCTGCTGGTATTCGCCTTTTCCTTCGATCGCGTGTTGGCGAAGGGCATCGCATTCTCGATCGCCGTGGTGAACAATTTCCTATGGAACCGGTTTTGGACGTATCCAGAATCGAGGTCACGGCCAGCGCTCGCACAGGTGGCGCTGTTCGTGTTGGTGAGCCTCGTAGGGCTTGCCATCAATTTACTCGTTTTCGGTCGAGCCGATCGACTCGCGCGCCCTTTTGTTTCGCCCGCCGTCGCGCTGTATTTCGCCCAGGCCACCGCTGTCGGCGTAGCGTTGTTTTGGAACTACGCGGCCAACCGACTCGTCACCTACCGTCACGTCGGTCTCGGTCGTTAATTCCCGCCGTCGCCGAGACGCGCGCAGGCGCCAAGCTCCGGCGCGGCTCGCCCCGGCCTTGCGCAGGTGCGGCGCGCCCGCCCCGTTGACGGCTTACGTGGCTGCGCGCAAAGTTCGTTGCGTCTGGCTGCAACTGGGAAAAGGAGATTGATTCATGAACGTGCTCGTCACGGGAGCTTGCGGATACATCGGCTCGCACGCGGTGCGCTGCCTGCTGAAGGCGGGGCATCGCCCAATCGCGCTCGATAACCTGAGCCGCGGACATCATGAATCACTTCCGGCTGGAGTTCCTTTCGTGAAGCTCGACATTCGGGACACCGACGCACTGGCGGATGCCCTCAAGCAGCACTCCATCGAATGCGTGATGCACTTCGCAGCCTTCGCCTACGTCGGCGAGTCGGTCGAACAGCCGCTGGTCTATTACGACAACAACACACGCGGTACGCTGAGCTTGTTGCAGGCGCTGGACCGGGTGGGCGTTCGACGCCTCGTGTTCAGCTCCACCTGCGCGACGTACGGCGAACCCGAGACCATGCCGATTCACGAGCAGACTGCACAGCAGCCGATCAACCCATACGGCTGGTCCAAGCTCTTTTCGGAACGCATGTTGTTCGACTATGCCGCTTCGAAACCAACGTTTGCATTCGCCGCACTGCGCTACTTCAACGTTGCGGGCTGCTCGGCAGACGGCGCCATCGGCGAAGATCACCACCCGGAGACTCATTTGATCCCGGTTATTCTGCAGACGAAGCTGGGCCTACGGGAAAAGGTCACCATCTTCGGCGAAGACTACCCAACGGACGACGGGACCTGCGTCCGCGACTACATACACGTCGAAGACTTGGTGGAAGCGCACGTGCAAGTCGCGGCTGTGCTCGAGCCGGGAGCAAAGCTCGTGTACAACCTCGGCATTGGGCGAGGCTATAGTGTCAAGCAGATCGTGGAAGTCGCACGGAGCGTCATCGGTGAGTTCCGCGTAGATTCCGGGCCCCGACGCCCGGGGGATCCACCCAAGCTTTACGCAGACGCTAGCAAGATCGAGCGCGATGTCGGATGGGTCGCTCAACGCACCGACATCAGAGCCATGATCGAAAGCGCGTGGCGCTGGTTCGAGCACCACCCTCGTGGGTACGCGGCGCGCGGCGCGTGAAGGCCCTCGCTGAGAGCACGCTCGCCTTACGTAACGGTTAGCGGACTCCTGCTCGCCTCGCTGAAATGCTTCTGAAATGCTCGTCTTCGAGCAACACACGCCGGCGCTCGATCGAGCAAAGGACTTCGGCCGCAGTTTGACGGCGCACTCGCTTGTGTTGTACTGGCTATAGAAGCGGCCTTCATGACCAATAAAATCCTAGTCACTGGCGGCGCAGGCTTCATCGGTTCTCATCTATGTGAACGCCTCGTGAACGCCGGCCAAGATGTCTTGTGCGTAGACAACTACTTCACCGGCTCGAAGAAGAACGTCGCACATCTACTCGACAATCCACTGTTCGAGGTCGTGCGTCACGACGTGACGATCCCGTTGTACGTCGAGGTTCAACGCATCTTCAATCTGGCATGCCCGGCGTCTCCCGTGCATTACCAGTTCGATCCCGTTCAGACGACCAAGACCAGCGTCCACGGCGCGATCAACATGCTCGGCTTGGCCAAGCGCGTCAAAGCGCGCATCCTGCAAGCATCTACTTCCGAAGTTTACGGGGACCCTGAGGTTCACCCGCAGCCGGAGTCGTACTGGGGCAAGGTCAATCCAATCGGCATCCGCAGCTGCTACGACGAGGGCAAACGCTGCGCCGAGACCCTATTTTTCGACTACAATCGTCAGCACCAAGTCGACATCAAAGTGATGCGCATTTTCAACACGTATGGTCCGCGCATGAATCCGAACGACGGGCGCGTAGTTTCGAACTTCATCGTGCAAGCCATTCGTGGCGAAGACATCACCATCTATGGCGATGGCAAGCAGACTCGTTCGTTCTGCTACGTCGACGACCTCGTCGAAGGCATGCTGCGGTTGATGGATACCGAAAGCGGGTTCACGGGCCCGGTGAACATCGGTAATCCAGGTGAGTTTACGATGCTGGAGCTGGCCGAGAAGGTGATTCAGTTCGTCGACACCAAATCCAAAATCGTGCATCGGCCTCTGCCTCAAGATGATCCGCGTCAGCGGAAGCCCGACATTGGGCTCGCGCAATCGAAGCTCGGCTGGCAGCCGCAGGTCCAGTTGGACGACGGACTGAAAGAGACGATTTCGTATTTCCGGCGCGTCCTCGCGGCGTGAAGCGACCGTCCCTCTCCCGATTGAGCATTGTTGCAATCCGAATGAGAGTCCGGTAATTAATTTAGCATGAGGTTGGTAGCGTTCGGAGTCGGCTACGTGGGTTTGGTTACCGGTACGGGGCTGAGTGAGCTCGGCCACGATGTCCTGTGTGTAGACGTGAACGCTCAGCGCGTTGCGGATCTCCATAAGGGGAAGATTCCGATCTACGAGCCAGGTCTGTCCGACCTGGTGCGTCGCAACGTGACGAGCAAACGGCTCACGTTCGAGACCCAAGTCGACGCGCCGTACAACGAAGCCGACGTTTATTTCATCGCCGTCGGAACGCCGCCGGGCGAGGACGGCTCAGCGGACGTCAGCGCCGTCTTCGCCGTCGCGAACAAGATAGTCGAGATAGCAAAGCGTCCCGCTTTAGTTGCCATGAAGAGCACGGTACCGGTCGGCACCTGCGACAAAGTGCAAGCGATCTTGGATAACGCCAAAGTGCGGCTAGAAGTCGTGTCCAACCCCGAGTTCTTGAAAGAGGGCACGGCGGTGGAAGACTTTTTCAAGCCGGACCGCATCGTCGTCGGCGCGCGCAGTGAAGAAGCCAAGCAAAAGCTGCGCGAGCTGTACGCGCCGCTCCAGCTTTCCGGGGACCGCATGGTGATCACCGACCCTCGCTCCAGTGAGCTCATCAAGTATGCCTCCAACACGGCCTTGGCCATGCGCGTGTCGTTCATGAACGAGCTATCGCGCCTGTGTCACGCGACCGGCGCGGATATCCATGCTGTGCGCTCTGGGATGGGCTCCGACTCACGCATCGGCCGCCGCTTTCTATATGCGGGCCCAGGTTACGGCGGTTCTTGCTTCCCGAAGGACGTGCAAGCGCTCGCCATGCTCGGGCGTTCGCATGGCGTCGAGATGGTGCTCGCCGAGTCCACCCACCGCGTAAACGAGGCCCAGGCTGTCTTTTTGATGTCGCTCGTCGAAGAAGGTCTGGGCGGCAATCTCGCCGGTCGCACCGTTGCGCTCTGGGGCCTTTCGTTCAAGCCGGAGACGGACGACGTGCGCGAATCACCGTCGATCAAGGTGACGGAAGCGCTGCTCTCCAAGGGCGCAAAGGTCGTCGGCCATGATCCCGAAGGCAGCGCAAACTTCGCCGCGCATTTTGGCGACCGAGTGAGGGTCACGGAGGCCGACTACGACGCCTTGGAAGGTGCCGACGCCTTGATCCTATTGACGGAATGGCGCAGCTACCGCGCGCCGAACTTCGGTGAGATCAAGCGTCGCATGCGGTCCTCGGAGCAGCTACCCCTGCTCCTGGATTCGCGCAATATCTGGCGCCCGCAGGACATCGTCAAGGCAGGCATGCGTTATCAGGGCATTGGCATCCCGCCTTACCAAGCGTGAGCGCCAAGGTCTGCTTCTTGATGGAGCGCCAAGTGGGGATCGGGAGCGCCGCTGCGGCACTCGAGCCTTATCTGAAGGCCAAACCCGAGGTCACGTGGGCGGACATCACCTACGTCAAGGCTGGCGGTCTGATCGAAAAGATTCCGCTCCCCGGTCGAGTCGGAGGAACACTGCGCGGCTTTCTACAGTCGACCGCTGCTCTACGAAGCGGCCCATACGACGCCTTGTTCTTTTTGACTCACAACCCTGCAGTACTGCAACAACGTGCGTTGGCCCGCACGCCAACGCTGCTCTGGACCGACGTTACGCCAGCGCTACTCGACGCGCAGGCCGACCAGTATGCTCACGCCGTCGACAAGTCACGGCTAGCCCGTTTCGCGAAGCAGGGACTCGTCAAGCGCACCTTTCAGCGCGCCAAGCTCTGCGTTGGCTGGTCGGAGTGGGCTCGCGGTTCGTTCATCGAGCACTATGGCGTGCCGCGTGAACGAACGGCGGTCGTACCCCCGGGCATCGATCTTACTCGATGGCGAATCCCCGAGGACCGCGCTCGCCGCGGTTTGCCGCGGTTACTGTTCGTTGGCGGTGATTTCGAGCGCAAAGGCGGGAAGCTGCTGCTCAAAGTCTTCCGTGAGCACCTCCGGGACAAATGCGAGCTAGACGTCGTGACCCGAGATCCGCTTGCCGAAGAGCGAGGGGTCAAGGTTCACCGAGGCCTCATGGCGGGCGGCGCCGAGCTACTCTCGTTGTATTCGGGAGCAAGCGTGTTCGTGTTGCCGACGCGGGGAGACTGCTTTTCCATTGCCTCATTGGAGGCAATGGCGATGGGCCTGCCTGTCGTCGTTTGCGACGTGGGGGGCATTTCCGAGATCGTCGAACAGAGTCAAACCGGATATCTGATCAAGCCCGATGACGGCGGCGCTTTACGGGAAGCGCTCGAGTCATTGATTGGAGACGACGAACGCCGCCTCGCGCTCGGCCAACGCGGGCGGCAGCGAGTCGAGCAACATTTCAACGCATCCTCCAACGCCAACGAGCTACTCGCACTATTGAATCAGATCGCTCGGGAAAACAGGCCCTAGCCGACCCGTCCGTCACTCGGATGGCCCTTCACGTTCCGTGCGAACCCAACTAGAGGTCGGGCGAGCGGGGCGTCGAAAGCGCAGTGTCGCCTTCCAACCGACGTAGGCCGGCGCGAGGCCAAGGTCGAGCAGGCCGCGTAGCCCGGTCCTGGATACGGTCCAACCGCGTAGAACGTACAGGATGACGGCCAAGACACAGAATGAAAAGGGGCCGGCCGCAGGGGCGAGTCGCTCGGACCAAAAGGACAACATCCCGGCACATAGTAGGCCCAGCACGGATAGAACGGCGACGCGCGACAGCGGCGGAATCAAAAGATCGAGCGCAAGGTCGATCAACACCCGATCTCGATGCGCACACCCTTTGCGAAGCAAACGAGTAGCGTTCCCTCGCACGAGGGCTCTTCGGCCTTCTTCCCAGCGCCGACGTTGCGAAGTTGCGGCTGAGGCGCTCGACACCATTTCGCCGTAAACGTGGGCTTCGTCAGTATAAAAGACTCGCTCACCTGCTTCCCCCAAGCGCAGGCCGTATTCGACGTCTTCCACGATCGAATAGGCCTCATGTGGAACTTTGGCTAAAAGCGAGGCGCTGAAGCACATACCGTTGCCCCGTAGGCCACAGGACAATGATAGGCGCTCGCGAGCCCTCGAGCGCACGATATGGAAAGACCCAAAGGCGATCGAGATGAGCCGTGTTCGCCAAGAAGCGTTGGGATTGCGGACGGCGTAGTCCGCTTGCACTGCGTTCGCTCCCAGGTCCCGCCGCGCGGCGAACGCGCGCACTAGGTTCGGGGAGATCAGCGTGTCGGCGTCGACTACGATTACCGCGTCCACCTCCGACGGAAGCGACGAAAAAGCGAGGTGCAGAGCATAGCCTTTGCCCCGTCGTTCGGCGTCCTTGCGCTCCATCACGATGGCTCCCGCCGAGCGGGCTCGCTCGGCGGTGTCGTCTTCACAGTTGTCGGCGACGACCACCACATCGAAGAGCGACCGAGGATAGTCGGCCTGAAGCAGACTTTGGACGGTCGCCGCGATGCAAACACTCTCGTTGTGCGCCGGAACCACGAAGCGAAAGCGCCGATGGAGGGGGGCCGACTCGACGGGTACCGGCAACTTCCCGGACAGCAAAGTAGCCAATAACAGATAGCCTGTCATTAGCGTCACCGGAACGCTCAGCAGGAGCAAAATGTAGTTTAGAAAGACATTCACTGCCGCACTCCGATATCAGCGACCACGCAAAGATGATCAGAAACACCGGCGCAGCCGATTTGAAAGGATGCGAACCGGAGTTGATCACTAACTAAGATGCGGTCGAGACGTAGGAACGGATGGTCGCCCGGAAAAGTGTAGCCAAAACCCGAACTTGCGGCTTGAAACCCATCTTGATACTTGGAGAGCCACTTACGATAAACGGCACTCAAGCCCGGAAGATTAGTGTCGCCGGCGATTAGCACCGGGAGCTGTTCGCGGGCCGCGCCGCCCGCGGCCTCGGCGATCTGCAGCGAGCGAAGTGTGGCGTTGCTTCCGACTTCGGCTTCTGGATCGCCGGCCAACAGCTGCCCAGTACGAAGCTGATGGAACGCTTCCCGGAACCGATGCAAGTGAAGTACGCCTCGCGGGGAGAGCGGATGCACGCAGTAAACAGCCACGGAACCAAGCGGAGTCTCGAGCACGTAGCGCATGAACCGAGGCGACCGCACCCGACCGTAGAAAGGCACTCGATCCGGGTCGGTGACGGCAGCAATGCGAAATTTGCTAGCGACGATGAACTGCGTAGACGCTTCGACGAACCGAAAGCGAGCTCGCAATAAATCCGGCAGCTCACCGCCCCATGGCGCCTCTTCCAAAAGTACGACGTCGGGCGAGAACCCCGTCACCTTCTCGAGGATCGCGCGCGCGCCGGAATATCCCGAATTCACGTTCAAGGTAAGGACGCGAATCGTGTGTCCGAGCGGCGCTGACGGCCACGGCGCGACGAACCCCATCAGCGGAAACACCACCAAGATCGCCGCCGCGACCTGCGTCCAAAGTAAACGATGCGGGCCGAATAACCAAAGCAGGCCGGCGAGGAAGGGCAGCGGCAGGGCCAGTGCGACGCGTGGGACGTAGAGAGCGGCGGCGGTGACCCACCAGCTTTCGCCAATGTAGTAAAGCGCGGCACACGAGACCGCGAGGAGGGTTAGGTAGAGGAACGCGCACGCGCTGACGGCCGAGCGAAGCCAGCGGCGTGACCAAGACGACGGCGCTCTCGAGGCCTGCTTCGGTAGTGCAGTTATAGACATGGTCGCCCGCTGGCGTGTTTGAGGAGCTGATCCTTGATGTGCGAGCCAGCGACGGGTTAGCATAACCCGTGAATCTTCCCGACGTCGCCAAATGAGCAACCGACCGATTGCCTACGTGATGGAGCAGACGCTCGGCAGCGTCACCCACTATAAAAACTTGCGACGCGAAGATGACGTCGTGCCGAACGACCGTCCGCGTTGGCTACCGATCGAATATCGCCCGAGCAAAATGCCTTGGACCGTGACCGGAAGCGCGCTCGCACGCCGTGCCTTGCGCCCGTTGCTCACGCAGATCGACGGCATTTTCGTGCACACGACCACACTGGCCCCGCTCTCGTTCGATTATTTTCGCCGTAAGCCGACGGTTATTTCTAGCGATGGCACGCCGCTCAACAAGCGCATGATGCGCGAGGCCTACGGGCTGAAGCCAGAGGGCAGGCTCGCTCGGCAAGCCAAACAGCGTCTCTTTCGAGAGCTATTTGCGCCTTGCACCGGCTTCGTCGCCTGGTCCAGCTGGACAAAACAGTCATTCGTCGAAGATTACGGCTGTCGCGAAGAGGACGTGGCCGTCATTCCGCCCGGCATCGATCTGACCCAGTTCTCGGTTGGCGAGCGTGAGCACGAGATCCCTCGCATTCTATTCGTCGGGGGCGATTTTCGTCGCAAGGGTGGCGACCTCCTGCTCGACGTGTTTCGCCGTCGGCTCAAAGGGAAAGCCGAGCTCAGCCTGGTGACTCCGGCTGAAGTTGCCGATGAGCCCGGCGTTCGAGTGCATCGAAACTTGTCTTCGATATCACCTGAGCTTCACGAGCTGTACCGTACTTCCGACATTTTCGTGCTTCCCACCCGCGCGGACTGCTACGCGCTCGTCTGCATGGAGGCGCTAGCCGCCGGGCTCCCCTTAGTGACCACGCGTGTCGGCGGTCTCGCCGACATGGTTCGCGAAGGGGAGACAGGCTACTTGATGGACGTCGACGATGGAGACCGCTTGGGCGACAGCCTGGAAGCATTGATCGCGAACCCCGACTCGAGGCGCGCCATGAGCCAAAATTGCCGAGCTGAGGCATTGAAGCGTTTTTCGACTCGCGAGAACGCGAGGCAGCTCTTCGAGTTCGTGCGATCGCGCTGCTGACGGCGCATGCGGTAAGGGCCCGCGGGTGGCTCGTCGGTCCAACGGTTCCCGCGCTCTTCTGGTTTCACGATATGGCTGAAAAAAGCGTTCGCGGTCTAGCCCTTGGTCTCGGTTCGCGCGGCGCCTCGCCACCGTCGGCGCGGCCGCTTGCTCCGGATAGGGTGGCGGTAGTACGACTCATTTGGCTATCGGGGCCTGATCTGCTCGTGCTCAAACCTGCGACAAAGCAAAGCCGTGCGTTGCAAGCGGCGGAGTGGGCTCATTCAAGGCTCGGCCCGCAGAGCTCGACGAGCGCGCGGCATCAAGAACGAGTGGGCGCGTGATCCCAGTAGTCGGCCTCGTGCTGATAGGGAAGTTATTCGGTGACGTCACTCTCACCGTTGGCGATCGCGCGCAAGCCATCTACCAAGTGACCAACAATACGAACGCGCTGGATTTGGGCATTGCCGGCCTGATGCGTTTCGATGTGACTCGCAAACACTCGCGCTACTCGCTCGCTTACAGCCTGAGCTTCGGTTACTTCGACGTCTTTGGCGACCCCGCATTGATGCTCACGAACGCCGGCCGGGCGCAGGCGAGCTGGTTCGGAAAGCGTTGGTCGCTCACGCTCTCGGAAGACGCCTCGGTCGGTCGGCAGCGCGCGTTCGCCCTCGTGCCCACCCTAGGCACCAACGTGATGGACCGCGGAACCACTCCGGCTGGGACGGGCACTCCGGCTGGGACGGGCACTCCGGCTGGGACGGGCACTCCGGCTGGGACGGGCACTCCGGCTGGGACGGGCACTCCGGGGGGCGGTGGCACGAACGCCGGCCAGACCGCCTACGTCGCCAACGCGACGTACGTGACTTACGTTACATCGCGAACGAGCCTCGGAGCGAGCTACCGCTTGACTCGAAGGGCGGCGGTGGGAGCCGCGGTCGGTTATCAAATCGCGGGCGGACTAGGCGCCGAGTCGAGGAACGTCACTCCGCTCACCCGTGGTCCCGACGCAACGCTACAGCTAACCTATGCCGCGACGCCACACGACCTATTATCGAGTGGCGTGAACGGCTTTTACGCCAAAGTGACTCCGCCCGACTCCACCTTCACGCTCGTCGGTGCCCGTGAAGGTTGGGCTCATGCGTGGTCGGCTGCGACTCAAGGCGTAGCCGGTATCGGCGTTGCGTACCTGCGCACGCGCAATGCGGTCGCTGCCGAAAATAAGGGCTCGCTTTTGCCCACCGCGGACGCAAGTCTCATCCATACCATTCACTTGAACGACGGTGCCCTTCTCTCGCTGATTGCCGGCACGCGCTTGGGTGTACTTTACAACCCAGTGCTCGGGACCTACACCGAGCAGCTCTCCGAGGCGGCTGGAGCAAACTGGTTGCGCGGGCGATTCAATGCTGGGGGCTTCGTGGGTGCGGCCCAGACACTTTCCGAAAGCGGCCCGAACGCCACTCGTGCGATTACCGCCAACGTCTTGGCCGGGTACGCGCCGAACAGGGCTCTACAACTGCAAGTCGGGGCACGCACTGCCGTCGAGACGCTACCTCAAGCAAACGGCGGTAGTTATCCACTGCAATGGGGAGCCTTCGCCCTCGTTACCTTTACGGGGCCGGATTACAAGATATTTGGATCCCAAGCAAAGGCGAAAGCCAAAGCAAAGCCCAAGTAAAGTGCAAGGCCGAATGGCCTGCGACGCGCGGCGTAGCCGAGCGTCAGACGCTGACCGGTAACATATCGGCTCGAAAGACCGCCGTGCCTAAAAAGTGTTCCTTGCCGATTTTCGTGACTGTCTCTCGCGCGCCCGCTGAGGACATGTGCTCGAGGAGCACGCACAGAACGGCATAGTCTGCAGATTGTGCCAAGGAAATGCTGACCGTCGACTGGCTCACCGGCGCGAGCGCTAGCAGCACGAGGTCACCCTGTTCACGGTAGCGCTGTACCTCTTCCTTGAAACCTCGCACATTGGACAACTGAATTCGAGTCGCGTCCGCGACCTGGATCGGCGTGCCTAAGTGCGTCATGCCAGTGCGCGCCAGGGCAACCGCCACCGTGAGTGCAAAGTCGGGCGCTGACCCTGCCGCGGCTGGGCAAATGGCAAGGCAGTTCCAAGAACGTGCCTGCACGGCCAACCACAACTTTTGCCACTCGGCGTCGCGCCACGGCTCGATGGGCGCTTGATCTCTCAGCGCAAGCGGGGCGGGGGCTTTCATCTGGCCGCGGGAATCAGTTCGGCGTTTTGGTGCATGCTGTTGGCCCATACGACCGTTCCAAGCGTCGAACGATAGCCGATCGGTTGGGAATTTTTTTGATACGCAAGCGCTTGCTCCGAGTGTAACCCCGCACCTCGTTCCCTCGCTGGCCAAGGCGCTACCGAAATAGCGAGCGCGCGTTTCGAGCTTGAGCCAAAAAGCCCGGGAACATTGATGATATCGTAGGTGACGGCCATCTTCTAAGCTGCGATCCGCTTCACAGTTGTGCGCAATAGCGTTATGAGGTTAGCTGAATTCCGTCCGAGGAGCGAACGTGCAACCCATCGTAAAAGGAATGGTTCAGGTCGCCGGCATTACCTACCGGATCGTGCGTCTCCGGCGCGGTCGTTACAGCGTAGTGCGTATCTTGGACGACGTGCAGGTTGGGGCTTTTTCAAATGGCCCGACGATCACCGTAACCCCCGATGGTGAGGACTCGGCCGTAGTGCAAGAGATCGCGCGCGTGGCAATTCAGGGAGCGAAAACGAGCTGGATGGGACGATTGGGACTTGAGTAATCGGCGCGTATGAATGAGTCGGGAAAGTAAGCCGGGGTCGATTGCTAGCCCACCCGGGGGGGCTGGCAAACGCGCGCCTGCATTTTACAAGCGGCGTCGCAAACGTAACAACGAGATCGGTCAGGTGCTGATTCGGAACGGTATCATCACCCCCGAACAGCTTCGGCAGGCGCTGAGAATCCAGTCTGAAACAGGCGGTCACGTCGGCGAGATTCTGAGGCGGACGGGCGCCTGCGACGCACGAGCGATAGCTGACGCGCTCATCGAGCAAGTCAACATCGCCCGCCACAAGGGCGTGGGGCTGGCCCATCGCGCTCGGCAGAATCCCTCGATTGTCGGGCTCAAGGTTGCTTGCCGACCGGGGCTGACGCGCGCGCTGCTGCTTTTGACCGACCTTCTGACACTGGGTCTATCAGCGGCCATGGTCGGGCTGATCGTTGCCAATGACTCGTTATCGGGCGTTCAGCGCTTCAGTCTCCTCGCGCTAGTGCCAATGTGCATCGTTGCCCTGACCGCAGTGCAAATGTACGGCTTGACCCCGCCCAGCCCCTCGGAGGAAATCCGCCGCTGCACCCTCATCATTTCGCTCGTCTACCTCGGGTCCTGGGTGGTCGCCGTGGCTCGCAGCGGCGCCTTCCACGACATGCCGCACGGGGCCTGGGTCGCGGGCTGGATTGCCTCCGTCGCGCTCGTTCCAATCGGCCGCGGTCTACTGCGAACCGAGCTTGCGACGCGCAGTTGGTGGGGTCAGCCAGTGGTCGTGTTCGGCGCCGGCAAGGTCGGGCGCGCCGTGGTCAGTACGTTGCAGCGAAGGCCCCAGCTCGGCCTGAAGCCGGTCGCCATTTTGGACGACGACCCGACGAAGCACGGTACCGTGCGGGCCACTTGGGGCGAGGACGACCTCATGGTCCAATCCGTTCGGCAAGGCCCCGACTCCAACTCCTTTGTCAAAGACGATCTCGAAACCCCGTCGGCTCGTTCGGCGCTGGAGCAGTTCGCCGAGGTCGATGGAGTACCGATCGTCGGCGGCCTAGAGCTCGCGCCCATCCTCGCGCAGAGGCTCGGCATACATTCCGCCGTGATTGCGATGCCGAAGCTCGATTCCGCAACGCTGCTCGGGGTCATCGAACGCTACGCCGAAGGTTATTCGAGCGTGCTGGTGATCCCAGATCTTTTCAATGTTGCCCATTTCGGCACGCCGACTCATAGCTTGGGCGGTGTTCTAGGCATCGAGGTCCGCCGGCAGCTGTTGCTTTCAGGCCCGCGCTTGGCAAAGCGTCTGATGGACGTCGTGCTCACCACGCTTGGCGGGCTTCCGATCCTGCCGTTCGTCGCGCTGGTCTGCCTCCTGATCAAGCTCGACTCCGAGGGCTCGGTTTTTTACCGACAGAAAAGGCTCGGACAAGACGGAGTCCGGTTCGTCGCCTATAAGTTTCGCACCATGTACGGCGACGGCGAGCATCGCCTCAAAGAGGTGCTCGAACGTGACCCGAAGCTGAGGGCTGAATACGAGGAATTTCACAAGCTCGCGGTGGATCCGCGCGTGACCCGAATCGGGCGCATTCTCCGCAAGTACAGTTTGGACGAGCTGCCGCAGATCTGGAGCGTATTGGTTGGAGATATGAGCTTAGTTGGGCCGAGGCCTTACCTCGAGCGGGAGATCCCGGAGATGGATGGGCAGGAGGCCGTTATCTTGCGCGTTCGACCCGGCATCACCGGCATCTGGCAAGTGACGGAAAGGAATGCGTCGACCTTCGAACAGCGGGTAAAGCTGGACGTGGAGTACGTGCGAAGCTGGTCGCCCTGGCTGGATCTGTACGTGCTCGCGAGGACGGTGCCGGTCGTATTCGGAGGGACCGGCACGTGACCCGTGTGGGTTTGCCAGCGCGAATTTTCATCGGCTCGCTACCAGTCGACGTGATCGACATGCAGGCGGCGCTCGACCGGATCGACGACCTAGTGGTCGACAAGCGCGGTGGGCGGGTGTTTACGCCGAACGTAGACCACGTCGTCCAAGGCGAGCACGATGCGCGTCTCAGGGCGGCGTACTCGGACGTCAGCCTTTCGCTCGCAGACGGCATGCCGCTGTTGTGGGCCGCGCGCCTGCTCAAGACTCCGCTGCCCGAGAAAGTTTCAGGCTCGGATCTGATCTGGCCGCTGATGAGGCTCGCCGCCGAGCGTGGGCGCCGCGTGTACTTCCTCGGCGGAGCGCCCGGCTCCGCTGAGCTTGCCCGGCAGAAGCTGCAACAACAGCTACCGGCGCTCCAGGTGGTCGGCACGGACTCGAGCCGAGTCGATATGAACGGCTCAGCCGAGATACAGAGGCCGATCCTCGAGCGAATCGCAGCGGCGCGTCCCGACCTGCTGATTGTGGCGCTCGGAGCGCCAAAGCAAGAAATCTGGAGCTCGGAGCATCGTGAGCAGCTGGGAACGGCGGTGGCCTTGGGCCTCGGGGCAAGCCTGGACTTCATCGCTGGCAGCCTGCGCCGCGCCCCCCGTTGGATGTCGAATGCGGGCCTGGAGTGGGCATACCGCTTGGCGCAGGATCCTCGCCGCCTAGCCCGTCGTTATTTGCTGCGCGATCCGCAATTTTTACGAATCATCGCCGGCCAGTTGCTCAAGAAATGAACGGGTGGCGCTTCGTTGAAATAGGCCGCCACGTTGACCTCAGGGTTGGCTCGCGCTCAAGACGCCCAACTTGACTGCTGGGTTTCCGCCTACTCGGGTATTATCTGCCACCGCTTTGTTGACGACTGACCCGGGTTCCACGACCGCGCCCGCGCCGACGTGCACCCCCGGTAGAACGACCGACCGCGCGCCAAGCCACGCGCCGGCCCCCAGCGACACCGGGGCGCGACTGAGAGCACCGGCTCGGTAACGCGACCCGCCGAGCTCGTGGGTGCTCGTCAACAACATCGTCGCCGGTCCGAGCGTTACCTGGTTACCGATCGTGATTTGCTCCGCTAGATCGAATACGCAGTCAGCCTCGATTGAACAGCCGGCGCCGATGATCAGCCGCGCGAATAAGTCGCCGTCGCCGGTAATGCGGAGCCCGCTGGCGATCAGCGTGCCCTCTCCAACACTAAAACCCGCGAGCTGAAAGCACCGAGCGCGCATCGCCGATGAGGTTCGCCGCGGCAGTACCGCGGTCAAGCCTTGAAGAGCATGCAAACGCGGTTGAAGCGATGCCGTTTCCAGAAGGAACAGATCCTTGAGGCGTTGCCAGCGCCGGTACACGTCGGACTGTTTGATGCTCATTGCAGAGGATTTAGTCTACCTCGGGCCCAAGATTGAAACGCTTCAGTCACGCCCATGGCCGTGTCTAGCCCCACTTGGCGAGCGATATTCTCCGAGACCCCGTGACGAGAATATCCGGCGGCACGTCTTTGGATACGACCACTGACGCGCCGATGACTGCACCAGCACCGATGGTGACGCCCGCGAGCACGATGCTGCGAGAGCCGAGCCAGGCGCCAGACCCCACTGAGATTGGCGCGTGCCCAGGGGCCCCGGCACGCCGCACTGGGTTCGACGTCGTGTGTGTGCGGGTCAGGAACATCACTTCATGCCCCACCGATACGTGCTCGCCAAAGGCGATTTCGTCGTCCAACTCGAAGTGGCATCCAAAGTTGAACCCGCAGCCTGCTCCGATTTTTAGCCGCGGGCAGATATCACCCTCACCGGTGAGCGTCGGCAGACCCCAAAATATCGACGAGCGACCAATCTGCACGCCCGTCGCCCTGAGCGCGGCCGTCAACACGCGAGAAGCAACGAATGGTGGAAAAAGGCCGAGGACTCGCTCGACCGCTTCGAGTCGCACTGAGCCGAAGAGGCGCGTCGCGCGCTCGATTGCGAAGGAGGTTGCGGCAATCAACGCAGGTTTCTCTAGCTCGGCATTCGTTGGGTGTCCACGATCACGAGGCCAAGAGCTCAGAGCCATCGACCGTGCGCCCGCCAGTGCGAGATGACAACGCGGGCCGAACAGTCAGGTCGGGCGCATCGATTGGTTTACACCTGACCCCTGCGGCAAAGGCGCGATCCGCGGCCTCATTCGACGACGACGACGTCCCCTCTTCTCAATTGAAAAGCCGACGCGCCGTCTTCATTCTTGAGGAGTGAATCGTAGGTGAAACGAATGCGAGTGAAAACCGGCGTGCGCCGCAGCACGAATATGGCCGATCTGTCGGCGAAGTCCGAGAGCCCCCCAGCCTGCGCCAGAGCCTGCAATAGCCCTACGGGGGGGTCGAGGGTGAGCGTGCCCGTGTTGCCGATCTCGCCGAGCATGCTGACCGTGACCGGGCCAGGCTGCTCGAGGACCACAGATACGCGCGGGCTCACGATGAATTCTTTTAGCCGCACTTCGATTTCTTTACCGAGCTCTACCGGGGACTTGCCCGCGGCCACGATTTCGCCAGCAAACGGCAATGTAATCTTGCCGTCGGTTCTTATACGCGTCGGAGTTGCGACCGCCTCTTGACCGAAGACCCTGACCGTCACTGTATCGCCCGCCACGAGTAGATATTCGCTAAAGCTCGGTGCCCACTGCCCTCGAGGATACTTGGAGAACCAAACGAACGACCCGTGATCGGCACAGCCCACAATCAGGACCGTGAGGAAACACATGCACGTCGAAAGACGCGCTACGCGACGAAACCCAGCCGCGCGTATTTTGCTCCACTGAGACCGCGATGTCGGTTTGAACACAGGCGGCAGGGTATGCGACAATGGCCGAGTTGTTCAAGAACAAGCTCGCGGCGGAGCCTCAAGCTTCGCAGAGACCATCCAGAATGGCCGGACACGTTCTCACCTCGCCCAGCCAAGCTTAGATGGCCCGGACCATTGATCCCGAGCCGCCGTTCGACACCACGGGCTGCGCCTCACGCCCGCGCCGCGGGTCTGGGCTTATAGCGACCAGTCGCTATGTCCAGCTCGTCGTGCTGCAAGCAGTCTCGGTAAGCTTTGCGGACGTAAAGATATCGAACGAGCGCATTCGGTGATCGGGACAAGCGACCGTTTTTGAACGTCGAAACGAAATCGTTCCAAAACACGCCCATCCACTCCCGGCCTCGCGGATCACCACGCAGAGTCATCTTCGCCGCCAAGGCACCTTGTCCCACCGCATAGCTTCGCCGATGCTTGAAGACGGCCTTCATCCCGTAGCGGGCGCCCGACGTATGGTGAACGATGACGGTCGGCGTCGACCGCAGTCGAATGCCCTCTGCCTCCGCACGCAACATGTAGTCTAAGTCCTCGGACGACTCAAAAGGTGCGCCTCCTCCCAGGCACTCATCGAAGCCTCCTATCCTTTGAGCCGCGTCCGAGCGCACCGCGAAATTTGCCCCTGCAAAGTCATACCGGGCCGGGCGCCTGTCGGCGTCACGCACTGGGTCGTAGGTGAGCTCGTCGGGGTGGATGTTCGGGCAGACGGCAAACCAGTGACCGCTAATATCCGGCGCGATGAGGGCCCCGCTCAGGAACCCCAGCTGAGGATCGTCCTCGAAGCACTTCACCACGGTTGCAAGCCAGCTCTTATCCGCCTCGCAATCATCGTCCGTGAACGCGATGATCCGGCCACGAGCCGCGCCGATGGCGGCGTTTCGGGCGGAGCTAACGCCCATCTGGTCCAGATGGAGGTAACGAATACGCGAGTCCTCGCGAGCGTGAGCTTCGGTGACCTGACGTAACCCCGGGTCGGGTCCTTGGCCCACGACGATCAGCTCCCAATCAGAAAATGATTGACGGCGGACGGAATCAATCGCGGCCCCGAGGGTCCCCGGGCGCACGGTGGGGATCGAGACCGTGACCGTCACAGACATGTTGATTCGAGCGTGGGCCGCTCTCTAAACGAAGTCAAGATACCGCTCGCGACTGATGACCTGACAACTCGACCACGACATCTCACACTGAGTAGCCAGGTTCGAGCGTGCGCAGCGAATTCAGGGCATCGACTTGTGTTGGAGCGCGCTGCCGAAAAAGCTGAAGCGGAAAACGAAGTTTGCAAAGTCAGCTGGGCGGACCCAGAAGATCCGGCGCGGGGCCCGAGCCATCGAGCGCTTTCAAGAATGCCGTCAAGTCGACAATCTCGCTTGGTATGAGCTCGAGGGCTTTGATTTCATTAGTCCCATTATTTCCCGACGAATTGCCGCCCGTAGAGAAGAATCCGACCACGGACTCGAGGCCACTGACCGTGCCGGAATGCATGAAGGATGGGCGAGCGCTCACACATCGCAGGGTGGGCGTTCGAAAGGCCCCCTCGAAACTTCGATCCACTGATTTCGGCAGCCGACCATCGTCTCCGTCGCTGTATGGCCCGACGATTCCAATGGGGTCGGCGATTGCCTGCGCTAGGTCGACGCTGGCGCCCACGTCGTTGCCGTTGAAGATGCCTTCCTTCGTGGGCTCGACGTTGAAGCCCACGTTGTGAAACTTTTGGTCTGAGAAGTAGGGTCCGGAATGGCACGATGCGCATTCGCCCTTCTCGATGAAAAGCATAGCGCCACGTTGCTCCGATGCGCTCAACGACTCTGTGCTGCCATTTACCCAGGCATCGAAGCGACTTTGACCGCAGGTGAGCTTGCGTTCGTACGCCGCAAGTGCCTTGCCGAAATTCACTGCGATTCGATTCACCAGCGTCTGATCGGCGGTCGCTAGCCCATCGTACTCGGCATGATCCCCGGGGACGCCGTGACATTCGTAGATTGCATCCGGAGCCATGGCACGTGGCCGCGCGATGTCGGTCGTCAACTTGCAGCCAGTGGTGTCGCTGGTCAGTGTCGGAAAGCGGCTCGAAGTGGCGAGGTCTCCGAGCGACCCGGCCCCGAATATCTTCTCGTAGGCCTGCCCGTACAGACTCGCCACGCGCTCTGCGACGAATAGGCGCGAACTGTTCATCTCCAGCGGGTTCTCCAGGGGCCCGAAAGGTTGTGACCACAACGTCGAATATCGCCCCCCCCACATCACGATTTTCGCCTGCCCTACATCCAAAAGCGACGGCGTGCGTCGCCGCGTCCAGCCCGTGCCGAGCGAGATCTGCTGAAAGGTCGAGCGAGTATCCGAAAACCCGGACGCCGCCACGTGGCAGCCCGCACAGGAAACTTTCCCAGAGTCACCCCGGCTTCCAAGCGTGTTGGGCCCGCCGTCGTTGTCGGCATCCAAAAGCTTTCCAGAGAACCCATTGTCAAAAAACAGCGTCTGTCCGAGCCTCGCCGCGACTTCGTCCTCGGCGAACGAATTGCTTACGTCAGCGGGCACAGGCGGCAAGGTGGCCGGCGATAGCGAGCGAAGCACGACCCATTGTGCATCGCTGAACGTGGGCAATGGCTCCGGGCTAACCCGGCCTCCGTCAGAATTAGGAGTGCCACCAGCCGCTACGACCTCTTTGGTCTCGCCGGCTTTGCCGCAGGCAGCGAGGAAGAGCCCAGCGAGCGCTAGGCAGAGGAGCGACGTGCCATTGTTCATCGGGTACCGTGATGCTCCTGAGTACATGCGGCACGGCTGGTACGGAGATAAGCGCGCAACTACGCCTCATTGAAGATTAGCACCGCCGAGCAACGCCGGCAAACGACCCGAGCGGTGCCGATGAGCGGGGGTCAGTTCGTTCCGCGGAGTATCCCCGCGAGCGGCGTCAAGGTTTCGGCTCGAGCTCAAAAGCGACGACGCGCACCGAATAGGGCGGAACGAAGACCTCCCGGACGGTGTCCGTGCCACGGCCCTCGTTCGCAAGCTCTTCGGATTTCTTGGAACCAGGACCAAAGCCGAAGACGCGCACCGACGTTACGCCGCCGCAGGCTCCGAGCGTAATGGAGGCCGAAATGTCCCTCTCGGCGTTGAGGTTGATCAGGACCGCGACGACCTTGGTCGAGTCCATGTTTCGTGACGCAAACAGTGAGACATTGTGAGCGCCGGTCGCTGGAATCGAGCGCTCTAGAAAATGCGCCCCCTTGCCATCGAAATTTCTAAACGCTTGAAAACCCAAATACCCCGGCGTGCCCGGCTCGAGGGTACCCCAATAGTAAGCGGATGTAAGCCCGCTCTCTCCGAAGCGGCCGAGTGCTTCGGCGATCGCCAGCCCGCCGCTGATATGGGTATCGGCACCAAAGCTCCATTCGCCGAGCGATACGCCTCGACCGGGGTAATTTTCAGCGATCCATGCCTGCATGCGCGGGATCAGATTGATCCGATCTTTGATCCAAGACTCGTCTACGTAAGAGGGATCCCAAAGCGCTCGCGTGGACCGGATGCGACGCTCCGAAGCGTCTGCGTCGGTCTTTGCGTCGCCCCCAAAAAGCCCGGACCCCTGCGGATAGAAGTGGACGTCGAGCACGTCTAGTATGTGCACCCCCTTGTCGTGCTCATAGCTTGCGAGCTTCCGAAGGTACCAGGGCAATAGCGCAATGCCGCCGTGGGCGAGGCGGTCCGGCTTGAGCCCGAAGCTAGCCGCGTTATCCACAGCCGAATAGAAATAGCCAGTCCAACCCCATTCCGCGGGACCCGCGATGACGGCGTCGGGGTCGGCTTGTCGAATCGCCGAACCGTAACGGATCGTTCTATCCAATAGCTCGTCGTATCCGACCGGTTCTGGGTGTACGTCGCGGTGAGTGGAGCTCCATAGAGAAGGCTCGTTGTCCAGGATGTACATCGATGCCGCGCGCCCGCCGGCTTCCACATCGCCGGCGCGAAGCTTCTCGATCCAGCTACGTATCAACTCGGGTGGGGCCTGCACGCTAGTCGCTTCCGGCGAGGCCGGCGTCAGCAGGCTGCCGTCCGGCTTCGCGCCGTCGCCCACGTCGGGCCGGTTAGGGTCGGTTTTGCGTTGCGGGCCGAAGCGCGAGACGGGAAAGCTCACGGAGCTTCTATCCTTCGCGACCCACCCGATCATCGGCACGACAATCGCTTCTTTGACTTCGCTCTTCCGGGCACGTTTCACCCAGTCCCACATGCCGTTGTCGGACGCTCCGACATTCTCGAAGAACCAGTCATTGCCTGTGTTCCAAGCGGCGCGGTCCCAATTGAGTCGGGTCATCGGGTTGCCGCCGATTCGCCGGCCCGTCTCGCCCAGCTCTGCGGTCGCCCGAGAGATGCCGTAGATGAGCGGATTTACGGCGATCGTCGGCTTCTTACAGTCGATGGTTAGTGCAACGGGGGTGCCGGGGCCGGCAGAGCCCGCTTTCGTCAGCAAGATGCTGTCCAGTAGAACCCAATCCTTCGCCACCATCCGCCGTGCTTCGATGGCAATGCGATTGAAGTCGGCGTTCCGGGGATTCAGAGTTGAGAACGGGACCACGGCTTTCTGCCAGCCGTCCTTGAGCGGCGTCAGAAGATCCGGCGTCAGCGAGACCGATGGTAGCAACGCCGTATCGGAACCCGCGCTGCGTAAGGTCACTTTGAGGAAGTCCGGTGTCAGCGCGTCCGGAGGGCGGAACTGAAACGTCAGAGCGCCGAAGCGGCCCGGTTGCTCCGCGTGCTGCAGCACGATGCCGCCATAGGCCTCGAAGCTGATGCGCGCGGGACCAGCGTCGGCATACTCATGGGGCCCCCAACCCCAATCACTCCAGCCGTTCTCGAACTTGCCTTGAAATACGACCTGCGCCGTTTCGAGCGTCTGTGCTCGTTCAGACTCGGCCGTTTGCTGTGTCGGCTCGGGACGATCTCGTGCAGGGCGGAGGAGGACGGCGAGCCCAAGTAGCAGCAGGGCCGCCACCAAGGCAAAGACGGCGACCTTGCTAAGACGCGAAACGCTTCGCATGGCCAGCCTCGGTCGCTTCCACGATTCGTTGCACGAACAGATCGAGGCTTGCGTGATTCTCGACGAACGCACGCGCGGCTTCGCCGATCCTGGCGGCTTCCGCTGGATTCGCCAACACCCGCTCGATGGCCGTGCGCAGCGCTTTTGGATCGCCTGGGGGCACGTAAATCCCGGATACGCCGTCGACGATGGTGTCCGTTTGCCCACGTGTGCGCGTCGCGATCACGCATTTGCCCATCGACATCATTTCCAAAATCGTCGCAATGCCCGTCTGGTATTCGTTTTGAATGATCGGCACGACGGCGAGCGCGGAGCGTGCGTACAGAGCCCGTAATTGAAAACGGTCGAGCTTGCCCCAGCTAACGTTGGCTGGAAGCGCCTGGCTAGGAGCTAGCTCTCGCTCGATCCAGGGACTCCCAGCGGCGATCTGCAAGCGCACCGGCAGCCCTGCTACCGCTTCGATGAGTGTGGGATAGTCTCGCAAGAGCTGGCCCGCGGCACACAATAAATCCGCATCTCGCGGCGTGCCATCGGGACGAAAAAATTCCTGATCGGCGTGATAAGAAATCCTCTGAACCTTATCGGCGGGGAGACCGAGCCGGTCGATCATCAAGCGTTCCTCGGTGGTCGAATAAGCCAGGACATGGTCGACCCGATCATGGATGCGCAGCAGATCGAAAAATGCTCGCTTCTTCCTGGGGAATAGCGTGTGCGCGATCATCGTGTGCGAGCAGCGCGCCGAGCTCGTCTTCAATAGCGCAGCAAGCGGAAGCCCGATATCTTCGCCTGTCGTCAAGATAGCATCGTAGGCGTTACGCAGCGTATATCCGACATAAGCGACCGCTGGCGACGCTCCAAGCGCTCTCCGCACGACGCTGACCGACTTGGACGTCGAGCGCTCGACGTCCAAGTAATCGATCAGATCGGCCTTCATCACGCGGGCGATCTCGAAAACGTCGAGTCGCGGCTCCCGACCGGCGGCGATCTCCGTTCGCATGGCATCGCCGAATCTCCCAGCTGCCAAGATGAGTGTTTTCATCGCAAGTATATTTTACGACGGGCCCACGCAGGAAGGCAACGCGAGCCCCGGCGGGTCACGATGCAGCTCGCCGCCAATTTGACCGGGCCGTGCGAACTGGTATTCTATCGACGCGAAGGCATACCCGATTTCCATGAATTCAGCCCACGAAGAGAGCGACGGCGGCGGGGGTTTTCAGCCCGAGGTCATCAAGAGCTACTTGGCCTTTGCGTTTCGGGCGGTGAGGCGGCGGCGGCTAATGGCCGCGGCGATCTTTCTGCCCATCGCAATCTTGACGGTAGTCGCGGCCAAACTTTGGCCACGCACCTATCATTGCGAAACCGTGTTGATGGTTCAAGGCAATCAAAGCTTCGAAGAGCTTCGGATGGACTCGTTGGGTGGCGCCACCGAAGTCGTCACCCGCCAAGAAGGCCTACGAGCTATCGTCAAGGAAACGGATCTCGTTAAAAGCTGGGCGCGAGGCCGTTCCCCACTCCTACGCGCGAAGGACACGGTCATGGGTTGGATCCGTGGCTTTCCGACCACCGAGGACCAGGAGAAGATGCTCGTCGGCACCCTCACCGCGGCGCTCAATGTCACGGTCGGCAGCGGAACATTGACGCTGGCAATCGACTGGCCGGAGCCCGAGGGCGCCGCAAAAGTCGTGGCCGCGGCGCAACAGGCGTTTCTCCAGTCGCGTCACAACGCCGAGGTCGCAACGCTCGCCGAGTACATCTCGATTCTCGAAGGTCACGCCGGTAAAGTTCACAGCGAGATAGACGACCTCGCCGGTCAGATCCAAAAAATAAAGGACGACCGCCTCGCGGAGGTGGGTAAGAGCGTGAAGAAGGACGCCCCCGCGAGCAGTACGACCCCGGTGGTGAGGGCGGTGCGCGCCTCGGCACCGCGGCCCGTGATACCCGCGGCTCAAAGTGAGGAAGACGCGCAAGCAAAGGAAACTCTGGAGGCCAAGCAGCGGCAGCTCAAAGAGCTCGAGGATCAACGCGAGCGGCGTCTGTCCGATCTCGAAGCAAAGAAGATCGAGCTGGAGACTAGGTACACGAGCGCGCATCCCGAGGTGCTGGCGGTAGTCCGCAATATTACCTCGCTATCGTCGCCGTCTTCCGACGAAGCGACGCTCAAGCAGGAGGTTTTATCGCTGAAGGCACGGCAAACGGCGAAATCGGCCGCGCAGGCCGCCGGCGCGGCGGCCGCAGCCTCATTTCGTGCCGGGGGAGGCGCCGTAACGGAAGCCGGAACGCCCGCGGGAGCAGAGCCGCTATCCCCCGAGATCATGATGTTGATGCAGGATACGGGCGAAAATCTGGATCCCGCCTTGGCGTCTCAGCTTCGCCTCGCGGTGGACAGATACGCAATGTTGCACGGGAAGGTCAGCACCTCTCGCGTTGATCTCGACACCGCGCAGGCGGCATTCGCGCACCGTTATCAAGTCGTGGTTCCAGCAGAAGTCCCCCGTGTGCCCATCAAGCCCAAAGTACCAGTCATTCTTGGTATCGGCTTTCTAGGCGGGCTGCTTTTCGTGGTCCTGCTTTGTATCCTCGCGGAGCTGCGGACGGGGCGGTTGGTCGAGATTTGGCAAATTCATCAAATGGGCATACCGGTCCTTGGAGAGCTACGGTTGCCTCCGAATTCTCTAGAATGAGACGTCACGCTCCAGGTCGGCCAATGCGGAGGGAGGACGCCATGCGGCACGCCGTACCATGGGTCATGCCGTGCCCGGAACCGTCTGATGCCATCGAAACCTGGTTAGAGCCTCCCGGACAGCCGCGCCCCGAGCTCATGCGCCGACGCAACGTGACGTATCGAGTGTCGAGGCAGCTCGCCAGAATGCTCGTGGGCCGCGCGCTTGTAAGTGCGCTCGCGGCCAGCGCCTTCGTCTCCGGCTGGTCCCGCCCCATCCAGGCGGATTCAGCCGCGCCGGCGCTTGCGGCACGCCTGGTGTGCAAAAGTGACGAAAGGTTGGTCGCGTGTAACGTGCTCCTGATCCCGAGCAATAGCGGCTTCATTACTTGGGCCGACGGCACCATCGAGGAAGCTCCGAGCTTCACCCGTCCTCTTTGGGCGTATTCGAAATATAAGATGGACGGCATTCACGAGCCGAAACTGCGGATCGGCCTAATTCCAAAAGGTAGAGGAACCGGAACTTTGGCCGTGCGCGTTCGCGCAAAAATCTGCCCAACCCAGGGCCCGCTATGCGTCGATTTCAATCGCGTTCTTAAGGCGACCGTGACGGTTGGGTAATTGGCTCGTGAACCGAATACTCAAGCTGATGTCAGGGCGATGATCGGCTCGACTCGTCGCTGGCTCATGATTGGCCTAGGCTTGATCGGCATAATGACGATCGTTGCCGCCTCACTTCGTCTTCCAACGCTCATCTTTGGTCGCACGCGGCTGCGGTTTCGGTACAAGTCAGGTGAGCTCAGCCAGCCTGCCTATCGCGCGCTGGCTGAGCGGCCCGGTTGGAGCGCGGCTCAAGCGACGGTAGGTCCCGCTCTTCGCTTGTTTGGGTTGGTTCGTCGACCCAGCTCGGATACGGCGCCGTGGCTCTTGTTCTATCCTGGCAACAGCGCGCAGCAGCTCAGCAGTGGGCAAGCGTTTTTGACCCGTGTTGCTGGCGATCAGGACTGGGGCCTGGCCGTTTTCGCCTATCGTAGCTTCGACTCGTCAGGCGGCGTTGCCCACGTTGCCGATATGGGTGAAGACGCGCCCGCCATTTTGGCTCAGCTGTGCGACACCGTGTCGGTCGTGCCCTCTCGAGTGCATCTGCTCGGCTTTTCGATCGGAGGCTACTTTGCGACGCGAGCTGCGGGCGTGAGCGCGCGCCTCGGTAAGCCGGTGGCCACGCTCTCCCTGCTTGCCAGCGTAAACGACATCGTCATGGTGCGCCGGTCTTTTTGGGACAAGCTCGACATCGGCGATGACTATCAGACCACACCCTTTTTAGCGGCTGTTCCCGCGCCCGTCCTGGTACTGCAGGGTACGGATGACGAGGCGCTGTGGGGGCCAGGGCAGGGTCGCTCGATAGCTCACGAGCTGGGCAATCGCGCCAAGTATGTGGAGCTCGCCAGCGTAGGCCATGAAGCAATTCTCTTCGATACCAAAGCTATCGAGGAAGTGCGGGCGCTGATCATCTCGCATCAGAAATAGACATCTGAAGATTGCTGACTCAGGTGCCGCTCGTGGCGGCACACGATTTCTTGCGCCGAATCACGCGCCACTTCATTCGCGTTCGGGAACGCCGAGGGCAAAGCGCGCAGAGCGCCGGCTACTTGGCCGGAACTTCACCGCCTTGCAGCCTATCGCGCTCGTAATCTCGGCCACGTCGCCCGTAGCTCCGAGCTCGCGTTGGCGCGCACGCGACGAGCTCGATCGACTCGAACCACGTCATTGCCGATGTGAACGGGACCTGTAAGAATCCCAACCATGAGAGAACCGTGAGCTCTCTTTCTTTCGCCGCCGAGGCTCTGGCTCCGGTTGAGCTCGGTCCACGTCGAAGCCCAGCCAGTAATTGAATGAAAAAGTTCATTCTGCTCTCGGTGATACTAGCCTTGATCGTGATTCCGGCGCGGGCCGCGCGCGCGAAGGATGCGCGCAAAGGCCTGAAGACAGCGCTCATTCAAATCGCGGTTTTCGACCTAGTGTACTTATTCCTCGTCCTATTCGTTTGGAATCGTCTCTCGTAGGCCGCGGGCACTCAGGGGAAGATGGTGGCCCAAGTAAAGACCTCATCCGACGCAAAAGTGGCGCTGGGCGCGGCTTTTGGTTTGGTTACCTTCGCGGTGATTTGCGACAGCGGCACGGTGGGCTGGATGATCGCGCCCATCTTCCTGATGCTCTGCTGGTACGCAATGTCGCGGGCCTCGCTTCGAGATATCATGCTGGTGCTGATGTTTCTCGGCCTCGTGCTCGAGGATCCGGCGGAAAGACCGGGGGCTGGCTACTTCAGCACGCCGTTTTTGCCATTCGGTCAATTGATGTTGACCCATCTGAAAACGACCATAGGCGGGCCCTGGTTTTTCGGAGGCACGGACATTTTTTTGGTCTCCGCGATTGTCGTCGCGTATCGCCGACGCAGACAAGGCACGCCGATCGAAAGGAGCAACCGCGTTGGCACACCCAAGCAAATGATTCAGCTTGCGTACGGATCCCTCGCCACAATCGTTTTCGTGTGGTTCGTAGGCAAATTTCGCGGCGGCGACGACCAGGCCAACGCAGTTTGGCAAATCTCGAAGGTCATCTACGTACCGATCGTCTTTTTGCTGTTTCAAGCGGCGCTGGTCGGACGCAAGGATCACATTGCGGTCGGAAAAGTGATTCTGGTCGCAGGCACGCTCCGAGCGATGCAAGCCCTTTACGTGAAATGGACAGTTGCCGCGCCGATAGATCGTGACACGGGGGAGTCGAGCCTAGTCTACGCAACCACACACAGCGACTCGATCCTCTTCGCGCTCACCTGCGTTCTGCTCGTGTCGCTGATCATCCACCCGGTTGGCAAGCGGGCCGCCCGACTAGCCTTGTTATTACTTCCCGTCTTAGTGGGCGGTATGTTGGCCAACAACCGTCGTATGGTCTGGGTCCAGGTCATCTTGGTCTTCGCGACGCTGTTTTTCATGACCGAGGCCAATCGCATCAAGCGCAAAATACAGCGGGTGCTGTTTGGGATACTGCCCTTTCTCGCTGGCTATATCGCGGTGGGGTGGTCGTCGACCGCCAAGTTCTTCAAACCCGTACAGACCATCCGGTCGGCGATGGATCCGTCCACGGATATGTCCACGCAATGGCGAGAGCTCGAGAATTACGACTTGATTTTCACTCTGAAGCAGTTTCCGATTTTCGGGACGGGCTATGGCCATGGGTTCTACGAGATCTTGCAGCTGCCTGCCGTCGATTACCCGCTCGAACACTTCATTCCTCACAATAGCATCCTCGGTATGTGGTGCTTCATGGGGTACGTTGGCTTCGTCGGTATCACTGCGCTGTGGGTCGGCGGCGTGTACATGGGGATCCGCGCCTACCATCATTGCGCAGAGCCAATTGACAAGGCGGCCGCGCTCGTCAGCTTCGCTTCAGTGCTAGTTTATCTGGTGCAGTGTTTCGGGGACATCGGGCTCGGTTGTTGGGCAGGCGTGTTCACGGTCGCGCCTTGTCTGGCCGTAGCGACGAAGCTCGCGGTTTCAACTGGAGGTTGGCCGATGCCGAACGGCAGCGGCCGCACCACGGCCAGGGCGGGAGCGGACGCGCGGGGTCGCGACCGATGAGCCGAGCCTCGCTCTCACCCGCTCACGTTCAGAGCTGACTGACAGCGCCGGCGCGCGCCTGCCGCGCGTAGCTCACTGCTACATACTTTGAGCGAGTGAAAAGTGAGACGGTCAGGTCCTTCGGGCTTTTCGAGCAATAGCCGATCGAAACATCGCCACCTGCTCGGGCTCGATCCCACCCATCACCCATACACAGCCGAAGTAGGCCGCGACCGCAAGGGGCGCTGCCACATACGGAGTTATACCGGAAAGTAGCCGCGCGGCGCCGGCCATGGCGGCGCCACCTATTGCGGCGATGAGAAGCGTCTTTAGAAGAAGGCGATCCAAGATGCCCGGCGGAGCTACGGTGAGCGCGGCGCCGACCATCAGTAGCTCGCTGACGGTCGTTGCCACGCAGACCCCCATTCCACCGTTGCCGAAGCGAGCCTGAAAGCGCGGCACGAGAATCGGATCTAAAACCGCGCTGACCGCCACACAAAGTAGCTGCGTGCCGGCCCAGCGCTTCGTTCGTCCCGCCGCCGCAAGGCATGCGCCGAGCGGCATGCTGAAGTACAGCAGAAAAATGAACGGCGCCAAAATACGCAGATCATCTTGCGCGGGACCGAAGGTCATCTTGCTGAAGATGCGAACCCCGACGTCTGGGAATAGGAAGCAGCCAAGCGCCAACGGGGCGGCCAGCAACGAGGACGTGCGAAGCGCGTCTCGAGAAGTGCGCCTAAAGCCGTTTTCATCGGTCGGGAAAAGCCTGGCTAACGTGGGATAGAGCGCAGCAATGAGCGCGCTCGCGGGCGTTGCCAATACCCCGATCAATTTTCTGGCGGCGGCATACCAACCCACCGATTCAGCTGACCCCAAAGTAGATAAGTAGGCAGCGTCGATCGTCGGCTGCATCACCATACCGATTCCGAATACGAGGAACGGAACCCCACCAACCAACAGCTGTTTCACGACGTCGCGCGAGAACGTGGGCCGCCGGATCCCCATCCCTCTCAGAGTACGCAACAGGACGATGAGCACTAAAGAACTGCAAGCCGCTTGCGCGACCAGAACCCCTCTGATGCCGCCTCCCAGGATCAGCACCGGAACGACCACCAACACCGACAATAATGACGCCAAGACCTGGGTGATCGCTGCAATATCGGTACGCTCGAAAGCGCGGATCGCATCCTGACATGCGCTGCTGACGGTCCCGACGACGCTTCCGATGAAAGCGAGCGCCAAGAGGATTTGCAAGGTCCGAGAATAACCAAGCAATGAGCAGATACTGGCGAGCACGACGTACACGACCGGTGCGACCACGAGCCGCCACGCGAGCGCGCTGCCCAAGATTTCGCCTGCCCGGTCGCGTGCTCTAGATACCATCAAGGGCAACATTCCCGCTTGCCCCCAATCGACCGCTAAAAATCCGAAGTTGATGTACGTGCCGGCGAGGTATAGAAAGCCAAAGTCCGCCGGTCCGAGATAGCGCCCCATGACGGCGTTGACGGCTATGGACAAGGGCGTGGTTACGACCTGGGCGATCATGAGCAGCATCGTGTTGCGAAACACGAGCCCTTGCGCGCTCACGGGTTGCGCCGGCGACTCTGGCGCGGGCTCCAGTTGGACGACGGGCGGCTGCGTCTCAGACATTGCCAGCGCCACCGAAATCCATCGAGCTCGACCCGCGATCGATGGCAGACGCGGTCACACTCTGCGTTGTGCTTTCACCGGCGCAAGCATTTGCGTTGGCGCACAGATAGCTCAACCGGACCACGATCACTGCCACATGAGCCTTCGATGCCAAGGCTCACATATAGCGCGCACTCGCCAGCGCATTCCAGCGCATACTGCGAGGCGTCCGGGCCGCGCCGGCGCGTTGTAGGCATCGCTCGGGAGATGTGCCGGGGACTCGCACCAGAGCGGGCACGAAGGGCTCATTGGACCAGCGGCGGTCTTTCTGGCCTGAGTTGGCGCGGAGCTTGTTTCGAAAACGACCGCGATGTCACTCGTAAGCTCTCAGTCTCGCATCCGATCCATCGAGGCATACATGAGGCGCCTCGAGCTCCGTCAAGCTCGTACTTCGGGATGGGCATATAGCCTGTGGCGCAAGCGGTTACTCGGCAGCTCGATGAGGCGGTACATGACCCATGCCGCCGCGAGAGAAGCCGGGAAACCGAGCCCGTAGAGCGTGTATTCGCCAGCCGTTCCCGAACGCTCGAGCAGGTGCAACAAAATCGTATGAATTAGATAAAACGAATACGAAATCACCCCGAGGAACATCAACGGTCGGGCGTTCAAGAATTTGAACGGACCCCACTCGGGATACCTGATGGCCGCTACGAAGATGGGCACCAACGCCACGGCCTGCACGCTGTACTTCGACGCCTCCCTCAGCGGGGAAGGAATGAGGTGCGAGCCCAGCAGGCCGAGTATGCCAACCGGCAGCAACACCCAGGTCCAAATCGGCTTCGGTATTCGAGTGGCGTCGACCGCGGGATTTCCCCAAATCGCAAGCGAGCAGCCAAACAGAATGGAATCGAAGCGAGTGTCGGTAGACAATAAAAGATGGTCTGGCCCACTTTCCAACCAGAAAACCAAGATGAATCGCCAGGCCAAAAAGAATGCACACAACACCCAGAGCACGAGCGCCTGATTCAGCGGCTTGAGCCCGAGCCTCAAAAGCACCCAATAAAGCAGCGGGAACACCAAGTAAAAATGTTCCTCGACCGCCAATGACCAGAGTATCCCAAGGCCTGGTGGCAAGGCGTGAATACCCCAGCTAATCATCCAATAGTTGGCAACCTGCGTCGACGCCGCGATGAGTTGAGTCGCCTTGAAGTCGTAGCTGACTATGGAGGACCGGCAAAGAACCCAGACGAGCCCAACTACCGCGTAGAGCGGCGGAAAAATTCGTAACAGCCGTCGTAGATAAAAGCCTCCGAAGCTAATTCGTTGCGAGCTTTCGTACTCTTTCCGCAGGAGTGTAGTGATCAGATATCCGCTCAAGAAAAAGAAGACGGTTACTCCCAGTGCGCCGGGAATGAGCAGGGTACGGTCACCACCGAGCGGCAGGCGACCGCCCGCCGGCGATGCGTGGGCCATGAAGACCACGAGGATAGACACCGCTCTCAACCCGTCGAGGGACGGAATTTTTCCGGGGGCACTCTTTCGGCTCGACGTCGGCGCTGACGTCACTGGGACTTTGCTTTGCTGAAGCAGTCCACTCGACGCGGGCAGCATTGCTTAATTATCTCACAGCGCTGACGCTCGCACAACCGCGGCCACGCGGGCGTCTACGCGACCGCGCGCAAAAAAAAGCCGCGCCTTCATCCGGCCCCAGCCCGAAAGCTTCGAGAGACACTGAGCTCTTGTGCGCGTCACCCATCGTATTTCGGCGGCCGCGCCGCATGTCGTCATTAACCATTGGCGCGAGAACGGCGGAGTGCGGTTCGATCATTAGCTACCCAAACGCGACTTCCAACTCTCCTATGCGTCGGCCAAATGACAGCGAGTGTTCATCGCTGACGAGTATCGGATGCCGTCCGCTCGCGAGTTACCGCCAAGCGCCCCGTGATCAGCGGGTAGGCTCGACGATTGGCCGTAGGTAGCCTTCTTCGTGACACGAGCCATCAGCGGTTTTCTTGCGCCTGTTTATGGCTCGTGGTATCCGGTTCTATTCGATGAGTGGGCAGCTCGTGGCGAGCGTGGTAATTCCTACCTACAACAGGAAGCCGCGCCTCGCGCGCGTGCTCAAGGCGCTAGAAACGCAAGACTTAGACCTGTCGAGCTTCGAGGTGGTTGTCGTCGATGACGGATCGAGCGATGGGACCTTCGAATTTCTGCAACAGGCGCGCCCCCTTAGGGTCAATGCCATCCGACAGCCTAATGGCGGCCCGGCGCGTGCACGGAACACGGGCGTCGCAGCCGCTAAAGGGAAATACATCGTCTTCGTCGACGACGATGTGGAACCGATAGCGTCGCTCGTGAGTGAGCACTTGCGTTCTCACCAACTCAGCCCGGCGAGTGTGGTCATCGGTCCGCTTTCATCTCTGCCTCGCTATCCGCAGCCGTGGGTACAATGGGAGCAACAGAAGCTCGAGCGGCAATACTCTGCGATGGAGCGCGGCGATTGGGCGCCGACCTTTCGGCAGTTCTGGACAGGCAACGCGTCACTCGAGCGCGAACATTTGGTTGCGGAGGGCGGCTTCAATGTCGAGATTTTGCGTGGCGAGGACGTCGAATTGGGCTTTCGCTTGAAGCAGCGCGGCCTAGGCTTCGTCTTCAATCCGCTTGCGCGTGGCTTTCATCACGCAGAGCGCTCCCTTCAGTCGTGGATGTTTGCGCACGAGAGCTACGGCCGACTAGAGGTGGAGATTTTTGGCCGCGATGGCGAGCAACACCTCTTGGCTACGCTGCGTGCGAATTGGCGGCACCTACACCCTGCGCTTCGGGGCGCGGTCCACCAGTGCATCGCTCACCCCCGGCTGTACAGTCTCGCAAGAGCGGCGATTCAGCGTGCTTTACTGGTCGAAGCAGCCGCCGGCACACAAGTTTTGGCGAGTGAGCTGTGCAGCGCGCTCGCGAACATACTGTACTGGCGTGCATCCGCCGTGGAGCTTGGCGAGCTTCGTGCGGCGCAGGTCTTCAGCCCTTAACAAGGGCTGCCACCGTCCGTCTGCAGACACGCGAGCGATTCGTCCTAGGAATGGTCGCATGGAGTGACCAAGCCGCTCGAGGCAACACCCCCGAGGGTAGGCGCCGGTCGCACAGACACTGTGTAGGCACATGTCCCAAAGCCGCGATGATGTCGCTTTCAAGTCAGCGTTGTCGAAGATTTCCCAGGGCTGGGCGGCAACCATGCTCGCCCCGTCGGAGAATGTTTCCGAAAAAGCGCGTTACGTGGCCGTGCGTTCTCGAGCGAGCAGAAGCGGTCGCAAAGAGACCTACGCAGATTGGCACGAGGCTCATGGGATGTTATCGTTTATGCGATCTAGCGGTAGTGAGGGCCGCCGCCGCATCGAAAGGTCACGGCATATGAACCCAGTGAAACGGAACACAACTCGGACGGTTGTTCTCTGCAGCGCGCTACTCGCTGCCGGCTGCGGGTCACCCGGCGCCAAGACCGGAGGGGCGGGCGCTTCGGCCACCCACAAAGCCCCGACGATGGACGTTACGCCAACGCCAACACCCATCGATTCATCGTGCACGACGGCCCTTGGTGGGCCCTACACTGACTCGCTGCCCGTCCCGGACCAAATCGTTGCAGCTGGAGACGACTACTCCGCGCGGCTGCAATGGGGAGGGCCTTTAACCACCGAAGACCACGATAACGTAGAAGGCTACCGCGTGTGCTGGGGCCCCAAGGGCCAGTCTCCCAGCCACGGGTTGATGACTGTCAATCGCGTGATTCAGTTGTTCGGAGTTCAGCCCGGGACGACCTTCGTCGCGTACGTCCAGTCGGTGGACAACATGGGCCATGTGTCGGCGCCGGCTGCGCCAGTGGAGTTCGGGGCCGACTCGAGCCGTGTCGACGCGCTCCGCCAGCAGATGACGGGGTTCTTCGATGATTTCAACGCGCCGGACGGACCGTTCGACGAGATGAACTGGAATACTGCCTATTCATGGTGTGACGACCCGGTGGTGACGCAGACGTTCGTGACGCAGACGCATGCCAGAAATTTAATCGGCAATAATTCACACCTCCCCGGGGGCCGCCCGGGCTGTGACCGCGATCAAAACATCAGCCGCGCCCGCCCGATATTCGACTTTACTGGTCGGGAAGGCACCATCACGTTCGACTTCGATGGCTCGGAAGGGGAGAGAGATACCTGGTATGTCAGCGTGTTTCCGTACGATGGAAAGCCAACTGATCTGATCGACATCACCACTCACGTGACTTTTGATCCGGGCGCGGGGCACCCGGGGCGCTTCCTTCGCATCTCGCAGGGTGGCAACTCCCTCATGGTCAACCGTTACGACGCCCAAGGCAATCCGGTGTCTCCCGTCAAGGCTGACTTTGCGTACACCCATCCAGACGTACAGACTGTCCTCGCCGTAATGCGGCATTGGGTGATCAAGGTATCCAAAGACCATGCGTCTGTGTCGATTGATGGCCAACAGATCATCGATGTTCCTAATTTGGGTTTGGATTTCGAGAAGGCAATCGTGACGTGGGACCAATTTAGCTACAACCCGACGAAAGCGGGCCGGCCTTGGGCGGGTCTCAATTTCGACAACTTCGGTTTCGACGGACCCCGTTCTGTCCCGAATGTTCACAACTACAAGCCTCAGCTCCGCGAGACCGACAACTTGGACGTTGGGTGGGCGGCGTCGGGTAGTTACCAGCCCGACAAGACCACGACGATCACGATCCCCGATGACATTTCAGGAGCATCCGCGGCGCACCTTTTCTACACCATTCAAAACGACTATCGCCCAGCCGACGCAGACACGATCTCGATCAATGGAGTCGCCGAGCCCATACCGCCCGTCAGCAGCCCAACCGGGATCACGCTAGGGAATGGGCTTACCGACAACATTCGCCCGTTCGCGATCGTACAGGAGATTTCGACTTCCAAACTGGTCACCGGCGACAACACGATAGCCTTCCATGCGGATCAGCTGCGCGCCGAGAATCTGCATATCGAGGTCGAGTTTCCGCCCGGCAAGATGCCGGCGAAGTTCACCCAACCCCTCAAGTACATTCCTGGGCCCACATTGCTGGACCTGCCCGCGATCGGCCCGACCATGCAGGTGACCCTGTTCAATGGCAAGCTCAACACCGGTTGGTCGGAGACCGAGGACGTGCGCAAGGTGACGCCGACCGTGAGCGGAACGGTCACCATGGGAGTCTCGCTAGACATGTTCCGGCCCGTCATTGGCTCTGGGCTCAATCTCGGAATTTCCCGAGCAGAATTACTGATCGACCATAAGGTCTGGCAGACCATATCGACGCAGGCCGCATCACCGGCCCCGAACGCGAAGAATCTGATCTTTACGATCGATACTACCAAGCTGACGAACGGCCTTCATGAAGTCTGGAACGTCGGATACGACTCTTCGGGGCAAGCGGGCCGTCCTGGCTATCCCGGCGGGCTGACCACCAGCTTAGACAGCCGGCCGGGCGCGGAAGGCGGCTCAGCGGCGGACGACTACGCGCCGTTTCAAATAAACGTTCAGAACTGAGGACGAGGGTTCGAGCTAATCTCGCAGTAGTTGCTCGTACACGTCCCCGACCTCGTCGGCCATACGCTGAGGGTTGAAGAACGTCAGCGTGCGCTCACGACCGAATTCCCCCATCTGGCGGCGCAAGCTCGCGTCACGAAGCAACGTGAGAATGTTTTCGGCAAGCTTCGGGATATCCCAAGGCGGCGAGAGCAAGCCGGCCTTGCCCTGCGTCACCACCTCCGGAGTTCCCCCGTTGTCGATGCCGATCACGGGCTTTCTCATGGCCATGGCTTCGAGAAAGACGACGCCGAACGGCTCTTCGAAACTCGGCATCGTGAAGATGTCGCAGGCTGCCATCACGCGGCCAACGTCGCGACGAAAGCCGGTGAAGATCACATTGTCGGTGAGTTGCGTAGTCTCGACGAGCCGCTTCAGCTCTGCGGTGTAGGAGCCGCCGTGAACGTAAAGCTCATCGGCGCCCACGACCAATAGCTTGACGTGGGGGAAATGCGGTTTCACCAGGGCGAGCGCCTTGATCAGCTCGGTGACGCCTTTCCACGAAAACAGGCGCGAGATCGAAGCCAGTACGAGCGCGTCACGCGGAATATTCAGCTCGTCTCGGACAGCGGTTCCGTCCTGGTCAGGATCCCAGCCTGACGCATCGAGCGCGTTGAGCACGGTATAAACTTGAGCTGGTGGCTTGCCCATGCCGACGATGGTGTCCCGAACGTAGTGCGATATTGCTAACGCTGCGTCTGCGTGGCGCACCGAAAACTTTGCCGGGAACGTGTACTCTTCAGACCATTTGACGTGAATGTGCGTCACGGACTTGGCCCCGGTGAGCCTGCCCAACAGGAATGCGTACATGGCATCACGAGGTTTCTCGGTGCCGTGCAAGATGCGAATCCGGTGGTCGCGAACGTAGTCTCTCAGCTTCCAGAACTCAGCCGGAAAGGTCAACGTCGCGCCGACTCCTTGCACTGTCTGTCGGAAGCCACGCCGACGCAGACCGGGGGCAAAGCTGGTCGAACGAAGTTGAATGTCTGGGATCTTCTGCAGGGCGGCCAGAGAGTCAGGCGTGCCCTGACCATCACCTTTCGTGCACGCCACGTGCACGACGAATTTATTCCTATCCAAGTAGCGCGCGATTTCGGCCTGAATGAGCGAGTCAGCACCGAACGCGTTCTGTGACTGGATGAAGAGAACGTGGGTCTTTTCTGTCATGAAATTCGCCGCGCGATGCTCGACCGAGTATGCCGAACTCCGCAGGAACTTCAAGACCGACTCTTCCACCTTGCATCGCTGCCCATAAACCGTGAACGCCCGCGCGAGCTAGGCTCGCGCCACCGTAACGACTGCGGTGAACCGCTTACGCCCAAACAGAGCTTGCACGCGAGCGACCGCGGCTGAGCCTTCGGTTGGAGATACCGTGATTAGCCCGTCGACGACGGCGTTCAGCGCGCCGGAATCGATTCCTTGGGAGCTCGTCGGCCCATCGATGACGATGAAGTCGTAGTACGTTCTGAAGTCGCGAAGGGCGTCCGCAAATTGCCGAGACAACAAAAGCCCGGGCGAGCGCATGACGCCCTCGGCGAGCACGTGCAGCGATTTCTCGCACCCCATGACCGTCCACCAGGGCGATTGCTCCCTGTTGTGCATGCGAGCGTGCAATTGTTGCGAGAACCCCTTACTTATGGGCATCTCTACGTTCGTCAGGCGCTGCAAGCACGGGCGTTGAAAGTCGCCTTCCAGCAAAAGGACCCGCGGATGACCGGAGGCCGCGAGCTCCAACGCGAGCTCCGCGGCCACGCGAGATTTGCTAGAGTTCGATTCGGGAACGGAAACGACCAGCAAGACGAAGCAGCTGTCGACCGCGAACTGATACAACTGTTCGCACAGCGCCCGTCGCGCGTTCGGGGTAAGATTCGCGTCCGGCTTCCACCCCGTTGGAACTTCGTCAACTCGAACGACGGGTCCTGGTCTTTGGACTTCGTTTGGCGGACCGCTCGTAGGGGCCGAGTCGTATGGCACCGGCGGGGGGCTACTGCTGGTGTAGCTATAACGCGACACCGGTGACGGGGACGAAGAGCGAGGCGACATTACCAACTCGGGCTCTCGCGTCTGCGGAGTACCGTTCGGCGGTGTACTCCAGCCGGCGTCCATGAGGAACGAACCCAATGGCTGGGTCACCTTCATGGGATTGGGCGGCAGCGACCTGGCGCCCGACGTACGAGGCATGGGCATCGACACTGCGTGTGCTTCCACCGTCTGCGGCGGAACGCTGGGTGAGGCTGACAGTGACGGGGGTTCCGAGCCGGACTTAACGGCAACGTCGCTGACCGCGTGGGCGGGAACCCGCTCGTCCGGAGCCCACGATGCCGACCCTCGATCCGCGTCTTGGCCGAGGCTCGAGTGCGCGGAACGCGACGGGACCAACGTCGATGCGAACGGGCGCGCGCTAATTCGCCGCGGAGGATTGGAGGAACCGCCTGATTGCGGGGCGCCATTCGTGAGAAGGGCACTCTCCTCCGGCAGCGGCACGGGCGGGTTCGAGGTGATGCGGCGTTGCTCGATTGGCACGATCGGCGGCGACCGGGGTGCCGCACCGAGCATAGGCACGCTCGGACCAAGCCGCGTCGGTACCGCGGGTGCGACGGGTAAATGCAATGTTGCACTGCCCTTTGCAAGTCCCGGAGGGCGGCTCGACTTCGCGCGACGTTGCTGACCGGCTCGCGACAAAAGCGTAAATATGGCGCCAAAACCGCTGCCAAAGATCAATCCGAAGACGAGTAGTAACGGACGGTTTGGATCAATTGGAGCACCTGGCGGTGGCGCGTGCTTCACCACTCGAGCAACGATGGATTGCGTACTGGCCTGAGCCACCGCGCCAGAATCGGTCACCTCGCTGAGCAGGCGCTGCCACTCGGCGCGCTGCTCCGACGACAAGGGCGGCGCAGGCGCTTCTGCACTGAGGGCGTCCCGGTGAGCCGCCAGCGCGGTATTGATCTCCGCTGCCCGCCGTTTCAATAAGCTCACGTCAGAGTACGCGGGATCCTGGTACGGGTTGTCCGACCCGACACCGTTCTCGAGCTCGACGAGGCGATGCTCTAGGTTGGCTTTTTCCGCGTTGAGTGCCGAGACCCCCGAGTCCTTTTCGACCGGGGGCGTGCCCGCGGGGGAAGTCTCCATGGCAACCTGCGGATGCAGCGCGAGAAATGCCGCGAGCTCCTGCACGCTGACCTGGCGTTTCGCGTCCAATGCGTGCTCGAAAGCGCGGTCTACGAATACTTTCGGCGCCCGCTCCGCGGCACGATCGGCGATTTTATTGCACACGCGTTGCGCACGCAGCTTGTCGGTATCTCGATAGCTGATGCTGAAGGCGCGCGAGTCACTGGTGCCGATGTCGAGAGAGTTACGAACCACGCTGGCCGCACTCGCCACCGCTTCGGGCGCCGTAGTGCTCGCCCTCTCGCGAGAAAGCACCGCCAGCGTCTTGCGGTCGAGGACGCCCTCCACCAAACGGCGCCCTGCTTCGAGAGGTTCCGGGATGTTGACCAAGGGCGCGGAGGCGGCCGACTCCACTACCACCAAAGCGGTCGCGCGGTACGTAGCGGGCGAAAAGAATGCGTAGGCGGCGAAAAGCGCAAACGCGACGATCGCGATCAGGACACCGGGGCGCACTTGAGACATCGCAAGGAACGTGCGTATTGTTGTAACACCGCCGGTCGTTACATTACCATGTGCTGGACTTTCTGCCACGTGGACTTACATCGGCGCCGAACGGCTCGCGCGCCATCGCGGCACCGCAGACTTTCGGCGCCCGATGAGGTAACCAGGCGCTGCGCCGAGCGGGGCGGCAGGGGCGCTCGGTCCGTGCTACGCGATATGATCGGCGGGGGTTCTCTGTTCTGGGTGCGAAATGATGAGACTCTGGTCACGAGTTAGTCGCCTTTGGGTGAAAGACAGTAGGCCTCTTGGGGCAAAGCTTTCCGACGTTGCCCAGCGGGGAGCTCGCGTAACGCGAGAGGTCGCCGCAGGAGCCGTGTTTCTGAGAAACTGCGACCAAGTGGGGAAGCGCGCTCGGGTCGCGGGCGGCAGGCCCCGCATCGATAATCAGGGATACATCGCGATTGGCTCGCGCACGGTGCTCATCTGTCAGATGGGACCATCGACCTTGCGAACGGGCCCCGGTGGCCGACTCGTCATCGGGGATTCCGTGATGATGAATTTCGGCACGTTGATTTCTGCCAACCAAAGTGTGCGCATCGGCGATCGAGTCAGCATCGGGCAGTATTGTTTGATCGCGGACACGGAAGGCGCCGATGATGCCCCCAACGCGGAGTCGGCGCCGATCGAGATTGGCGATGGTGCTTGGCTCGCGGCCCGGGTCACCGTGCTGCCCGGGGTTCGGATTGGCGCAGGCTCGGTGATCACCGCTGGCAGCATCGTTTCGACGGAAATCCCGGCGGGCGTCGTGGCGGGCGGCATTCCGGCGCGGGTCCTTCGTAAACTGTTGCCCGGCGAGTCTGGGCCGGAGTCAGCACGTCCGATAGTGCCGAGTACCGTGCCGGCACCCTCGGAGCGATTACCTCTTTCGCAGCCCTCACGGCGGGGTTTGATCGTTTCCGACTTCACTGCAAACGAGCTCGAACGGCGCCTGACCGAGGACCTGCAATTGCCGAGGGTCACTTTCGAGTGCGCAGCCTTCGGGCAGGTGATTCCTTCTCTCATCTCCGCCGCGCCCGAATCTTGCGACGTGCTGGTAGTTTGGACACGGCCCGAGGCCGTGATTTCTGGTTTTAGGCGGTTGACCCAAAACGACGCGGTGGACGAGCCGGAAATCATCCAAGAGGTAGACGAATTTTGCGACCTTATTTTGAAGGCAGCCGCGGGCTATAAGACGGTACTGATCGCGACCTGGGTGGTGCCAACGTACCAACGAGGGCTGGGCGTGATCGATGCCCGCAAAGGCGGTGCTTACCGGACGCTGACGGCGATGAATCTGCGGCTGATGACTCGACTCGAAGCCGCCACGGGCGTCTTCGTCCTGAACGCTCAACGCTGGATCGAAACGGCGGGCCGCGGTGCGCACCAGCCGAAGCTTTGGTACATGGGCAAAGTCCCCTTCCATAGCGATGTCTTCGCCGAAGCCGCGCGAGACATCAAGACGGCGATCTCGGCAGTCTCGGGCAATTCCAGAAAGCTCTTGGTGCTCGATTTGGATGACACGGTGTGGGGCGGCATCGTCGGTGACGCCGGCTGGGAAAACCTGCGTCTCGGTGGGCACGACAGCGTCGGGGAAGCGTTCGTGGACTTTCAACATGCCGTAAAGGATCTGAAACGGCGCGGGATATTGCTTGCTATTGCCAGCAAGAATGAGGAAGCCGTCGCCTTGGAGGCAATCCGTTGCCATCCCGAAATGGTTCTTTCGGAAGAGGATTTCGTCGGGCGGCGAATCAACTGGCAAGACAAAGCGCGGAACATCGCCGATCTGGCGCTCGAGTTGAACGTGGGTCTTCAGTCCGTCGTCTTCATCGACGACAATCCGGTCGAGCGCGACCGCGTGCGTGAGGAGTTGCCCGAAGTTCTCGTGCCAGAGTGGCCGGAGGACAAGTTGCTGTACGCGAGCACGCTCCGCGCCTTGCGCTGTTTCGACACCACGGGCCTCAGTGAAGAGGACCGGGATCGGTCCCAGCTTTACCGCGCAGAGCGCCAGCGAGAGACGCTTCGAGTCGAAGTTGGGTCAGTGGAAGACTGGCTCAAAGGGCTGAACATCGAGGTCCACGTGGCGCGCTTGGGACCCGCCAACATTTTGCGGACTACTCAGCTCATGAACAAGACGAACCAATTGAATCTGAGCACCAAGCGTTATACCGAGGCGGAGCTCTCGCGCTGGGCGAAGTCGCCCGATCACGATTTTTGGTCGGTGAGCGTGTCCGATCGGTTTGGCGATGCGGGTCTGACCGGTATCGTCAGCCTGGAGTACGAGCATGACATCGCGCGCATCTCGGATTTCGTGCTGAGCTGTCGAGTGATGGGGCGAAAAGTCGAGGAAACGCTGCTTCACATCGCTTTGACCGGCGCACGCAAGCGCGGGGCTCGCCGCATTCAAGCGCGCTATGTACCCACGAAAAAAAACAAGCCGTGTCTTGAATTTTTGCAGCGCTCTGGCCTCATCGGCCAGGGTGAGGAATTCTTTTGGGATACGGCCCAAGACTACCGATGCCCGGACGTCGTGAGTCTGCATTTCGAGGACGTCGATGCGTCCAGCTAAAGCCTGGTCAAACGCTGCGCGCAGCCTGGTTTCGCGCGTGCTGCTTCGAAAATGCGATCGAGTCGGCGCGGACGTCACGGTCCGGGGGCGGCCCGTCATCGTCAACGAGGGTCGAATCACGATTGGTGACCGCTTTCACATATCCGCGCACCCCGTGATGTCGAATTTATCGGCGCAGCGTGGAGGCTCCATAAAAATTGGCGACGACGTGAGGATCGCCCACGGGTCCAGCATCTCGGCGATGGGTAGTATTACGATCGGAGATGGTTCGAGGCTTGGCGCGTTCGTGTTGGCGATGGACACCGATTACCACGTCGCAGGCGATGCCAGCGCGAAAGCCAGCATCAGCCCGATCGAGATTGGCAGAGGCGTTCGCATCGGTAACCGCGTCACCCTCTTGCGAGGAACCGTAATCGGCGACGGCGCAACAATCCTCGATGGCAGCCTGCTTGCCGGCGAAATTGCCGCAGGCGCAAGAGTTTCGGGCGTGCCCGCTCAACCAATTGGTCGCGGGCTTCGAACTTTCGCCGATGAGACCGTCGACTTTCGCGTGCGGCACGTTGCCCAGCGAGCCTTCGGCCTGGCCGCAATGCCGGCGCTCGCGCTGGGGTACGCGCAGATCTCGGCTTGGGATTCTCTCGGCACGCTTTCGTTGCTTCTGGGCCTCGAGCAAGAATTTGGGGTCCCGCTCGGCGAAGAGCAGATGCGGCAGGTGCAGACGCTCGCTGACGCGGCTGCCGTGATCTCTAACGCGCTCGAAATGGCTTGAGTCTGCGCTCACGTCCCGGAGGCGACGACGACGTCTTAGGTCGACGACGCGCCATTCTGGCGATGCTGTTCGATCGGGAGATTTTTACGGCTGGGACCTGCTCGAAGCAGGCCCCATTTGCGCTTCCGGAGGAGGAAGCGCTCATCGTGGGCGCGACGGAGCGGCGTCGCCTGGAATTTTTGAACGGCCGAGCCTCTGCTCATGCGGCGCTCCGCTCGCTCGGGGCGGACGATGCCCCCATCACACGCGGGGCCGAGGGCGAGCCCGTCTGGCCGCCCCACACGATCGGAAGCATCAGCCATGCATCCGGTTTCTGCGCGGCCGCCGTAGCCTATTGCCGAGATTACGTCGCCGTCGGTCTCGATGTCGAAAGCGATACGCCCGCTTCGCCTCAGTTCGCGGCCCGCGTGTGCTCGCCGCGCGAGCTCGATGGTGGCGCGGAGATCGTGCCCTCGGCCGCGACGGTGGTGTTCTCCGTCAAGGAGACGATAAACAAGCTGCAATATCCCCAGACCGGCGCGATGTTGAGTTGGCGCGACATCGAGGTTCGCCTCGAAGACGGATGCTTCAGCGCGCGGCTGTTCAAGACATACCCGCCATTTTGCGCCGGGGCGACGATTGAAGGACGCTGGCAGCGCGGGGCCGGGCTCATTTTCACGGCGGCCGCGATTTCTAGATTCCCGATCGGTTGACTCTGGGCCGGTCGCATTGGCCCCAAAAATATGCCCGGCGAAACTCACATGCGAACTCCCAATTGCTCGGGGTATGATTGCGGGAAACCTCGATCTCTAAAAAACGGCGCAAAGGAACAAGAATGGCGGTGGCATTGGTGTCCGAACGTTCGGTAGCGCGCGAGGCAACCGCCGCTTGGCCACTGGTCTTTGAAACCGGCGCGGCGAGCGTGTTGGGATTTTTCCATCCCCCGGGGGAAAGACTCCCGCGGGATACGGCGGTCGTGCTCTGCAATCCTATCGGCTGGGAGGCGGTTGCGGCGCATCGCGCGCAACGACACTTGGCGGAACGGCTCGCAACGGCTGGCTTTCCCGTCCTTCGCTTCGATTATCCAGGGACGGGTGATTCGAGCGGCACCGATGCCGATCCGGAGCGCGTTCAAGCCTGGCTGTCCGGCGTCACGGCGGCCATTCGAAAAATACACGAGCTCGCCCAAAGACCTAAGCTTGCCTTGGTCGGTTTCCACTTGGGCGCCACCCTCGCCGTGCTCGCCGCGCGCGCGGCGGGTGGCGTCGAGAGCTTGGTGCTCTGGTCGCCTTACGCTAAGGGGCGCGCTTTTACGCGCGAGGTAACCGCCTATCGCGCCCTCAATGCCGGGAGCCCCGACTTTCCCCGTGCCGAAGATGCGGGCGGCATCGAGTCGGCCGGCTTTCTGATCTCGGCCGCGACAATGGCCGAGCTGTCCGCGCTCGATTTGACGGCAGACCCGGGCCAGGCCGCCGCCAGCGTCCTTTTCCTCGAGCGTCAAGAGAAGCCGACTCCGAAAGCCTTGATCGATTGGTTCGAATCGTCGGGTGCAGCCGTTGAGCGCATCTCTGTCCCCGGCTACCTCGACATGATGCAGGAGCCGCGCAAGTCGGTCGTGCCGGACGCGGCGTTCGAGGTCATCGCTCGTTATCTGGATGAGAAGCACTCCGTGATCGAGACAGCGCCGCCCAATCCCTCGCCTGCGTCATGCGCGCGGCTCGAGCTGCCTTCCGAAGGCTCCGCTTCCATCAGTGAGGAGGCCATCACCTTCGGACCCAACGGCGAGTTCTTCGGCATATTGAGTGAACCATCCCGCGCGGACGCCAGACGCACGGACCTGCCCATCGTGTTATTTCTCACGACGGCGGCGCACCACCGAATCGGCCCCAATCGCATGTACGTACCCATGGCCCGCACCTTGGCCGGCATGGGATTCACTTGCCTGCGTTTCGATCTCACTGGCGTTGGTGATACTCCCACTTTACCCGGGATCGTCGAAGGGCATTCCTACGCTGCCTCGTTCGTCAACGATGTTCGCGCCGCCATGGATCACCTGGAGCGGGTCTCCGGAACACGTCGTTTCGTAACCGTCGGCTTGTGCTCGGGAGCCTATTTGGGCTTCCACACTTGCTTAGTCGACCCGCGCGTCGTTGGCGCAGTCTTGATCAACTCGCAGACCTTCAATTGGCGTGAGGGCGATTCCCTGGAGATCAATCGCCGTGTCACGTTTCAGTCGACGCGGTTCTACAAACAGGCGGCGCGAAACGCACAGGTTTGGAAGCGCGTTTTGCGCGGCCAGGTCAACGTGCGCGGAATCGCCAACGCCTTGCTGGAGCGATGGAAGAAGCGCGCTGAGGTCGAATACCGTCGGATCGCTCGGCGCTTCAAAATGAAAGACCAAAGCGGCCGCGTCGACGTCGGAGACGCCCTCACCTCGCTCATCGACCGCGCCACCGACATCTTGGTCGTATACAGCGGTGGCGATGAAGGGCTCGACTACTTGGGCTCGGAAGTCGGTAGTCGCTTACGGAAGCTGCAGAAAATGCGTGATCACTTCAAGTTGGAGGTGATCGACGGGCCGGACCACACGTTCACCCAGCTGTGGGCTCAAGAGCGGCTCGCCCAGGTGGTCGTGAGCCACATCGAGCATCGATTCGCCAAGCCATGAGCGGGCCGCGTGGCCGCGATTCTCGCGTGCGGTGTGAACGCTACCATGGTTTCGCGCGCACACGCGAGCCCAGTCGCGTCGGCGCTGTTGCTCAGTGCAGAAGGCCCGAGAGCCACCCGGGTGTAAAACGAGCGGCCACCGCAATCGCGCCTATAATGGCGACGCAGGTCAAGCTCTTGCGATCTTTGAGCGCAAACTTCACCGGGTCCTCTTGCATTTGACCGCGGCCCGCCAAAAGCCAAATTCGCCCGAGCCAATAGAGAAGAGCCGGTAGTACCAGCCAGAGCAGCGCTGGCTCGCGATACGTGGCCCGCACTGCCGTGCTGTCCACGTAAAGCATGAACACGAGCGCCGCGATGTAGCCGCTGGCCGTACCCATGCCCGTTACCATCGGCAGATCAACCCGAAAATAACCTCGGTTTTTTACCTGTTCGTCCGTGCTCAGGGCGTGGAGCTCCACGAAGCGCTTGGCGAACGCGAGGCTCGTGAACAAAAACATCGAAAAACCGAGCAGCCAAGCGCTGACCTTGACGCCGGTTGCGATGCCACCGGCGAGAATGCGGTGCGTGTAAAGCGCCGCCAATACGAGCACGTCGAGCATCAGGAAGCGCTTCAGGTAAAGCGAGTAAGAAACAGTGCCCACGAAGTATGCGCCGAGCATGGCCGTGAAAGCCCTCGGCAAGCCCAGGATAGCCAAGGAAAAGCTCGCCACGAGTAGGCCAAGGAACAGCGGAAAGCCAAAGATAATCGGCAGCGCACCGCTCGCGAAAGGGCGCTTCGCCTTGCTCGGGTGAATGCGATCGGCCTCCAGATCGAGCAAGTCGTTGAACACGTAGCCGGCCGAGGCGCACAGAGAAAACGTCGCCGCAGCCAGCGTGCCGCGAGCGAGCGTCGGAAACGGATGCGTGTTGTTGGCAAGTAAGCCGGGCAGGATGACCAACGCGTTCTTCGCCCATTGGTGGGGCCGAAGCTCCTTCAGCAACGCGCTCAGCACGCTACCTCGACGTGAAACGATGTCGACCTGCTTCAAACGCTGCGCGGCGCCCGCGACTCTCGGTGACGCACCGATCAGGTATCCGCGAGTCGCGACCTCTAGAATCGGGAGGTCGATCTCGGACTGTCCGATGTAATCGAAGCCATCGGGGTACGAACCGAGCAACGCTTCTCGTAAGCTCTCGGACCGCATGCGCGATGTGGCGTCGACCGCGCACACCTCGTCGAATACGCCGAGGTGGTCTGCGACGCGCTGCGCAATTTCGTGATCCGTGAGAGTCGCGAGCACGATACGACGCCCGGCTTCGCGGCTCCGCCTGAGCGCGGCAATCAGCGGCGCGCGGTACGGGAGGTTCGACGCATCGAGACGGGTAATGGTCGCTAGGCGTCGACGAAGGTGGTCTCGGCCACCGAGCACCCAGAATGGCAACGCAAATGCGACCCAGGGCCGTTCCCGGAAAAGCAGCGCCATTCGCTCGGAGAGCACGCGCGTCGTGATCACGGTCCCGTCGAATGCGACGCACAGCGGGCGTGTCCGGGCGTTCGGCTCGCGCAAGACGTCGTCGAGAGAAACGTCCGGTGACATGGGCGCGGACTTATAACCAGTACGCGACCAAAGCGAAATACTCAGGCGCGGAGCACGCCTCGCACCATCGTCCGAGGCATCCGCCAGCGCCTTTCGCGCTGAGTCTTACGGGCTCAGCCGGCTTCTTCTTCGATTTGCTCTTCGCTCTCGGCGCGATCCGGCCGTTCCGTACGCTCGCTATTGCCGCCGCGAGCCTTATTGTCCTCCGTGTCGGGCGCGCGCAGCTTGTAGCCCGAGCCCCGTAATGTCTCGAGCGGGAGTGCGTCGCCTAGCTTCGCGCGAAGACGGCGCACATGAATGTCGACCGTGCGCGGCCCGCCTTCATAGCGGTTGCCCCAGACGCGAGCCAATAGGTGCTCGCGAGACAGGACCTTGCCGCGGCGCTCGCACAGATAAGCGAGCAGCGCGAATTCCTTGGCGGTCAGAGAGATCGGCCGACCGTCTACGTAGACTTCGTGGCCCGCTTTATCGACCACGATGCCGGCGACCTTATGTCGCTCCTCGGTTGCGAACTCGCTGCGGCGCCACTCGAGCGCGCGAATGCGCCCATAGAGCTCTTCCGGGACGTACGGATGGAGACAGAAGTCGTCGAAACCGCTCGACGGATCGATACGGGCAATCTGACCCACGGTAACGGCGATCAGCGCGCCGACATTGTCGAAGTAAGGTTCCTTGCGAACGGCGCGTAACGCCGCCACGGCTAAGTCGGGGCGATCCAACGCCTCGAACACCAGTGCGCGGGGACGGATTTCGAGCTCGTCGTCATCGTCACCGATGAGCTCGACGGGGTCGTCCCAAAGGTCGAGGGTCCGCACCGTAGCGCCGAGTTGCCTCAACGTTGACGAAGCGCCCTCTTCCCGTTCGAGCATCGGACCGTGCCCGATGACCGCCACGAAGCTTTTCGCTCGACTAGGGGAAAATTCAGGAGATTTCGGTGCCACCAACGGTTATCCGCGCAATCTTGATAGTTGGGCAGCCCACGCCGACCGGGACACTCTGGCCGTCTTTGCCACAGGTCCAAATGCCGTCGGAGATAGCCACGTCATTTCCCAGCATTATTACATTGCGTAATGTTTCGGGACCGTTACCGATCAGATTCACACCTTTCAGCGGCGCAGTTAGTTTCCCATCCTCCACGAGGTAGCTCTCGGTGAGCGAAAATACGAAGTCACCGTTGGAGATGTCCACTTGGCCGCCGCCGAATGTTTTGGCATAAATCCCGCGTTTTACCGTCTTCAACATCTCTTCGGGCTCGTGCGGGCCGGCCAGCAACACGGTGTTGGTCATGCGCGGCATGGGGGCGCAAGCGAAGCTTTCACGCCGTCCGTTTCCTGTGAAACCTACCCCGAAATGTTTGGCCGAGAGGCGGTCCTGGAGGTAGCCGCGAAGCACCCCGTTTTCGATCAGCACACTCTTCTTGGGTTCCACCCCCTCGTCATCCACGTTGATCGAGCCGCGGCTTTGCAGGAATGTCGGGTCATCGACCACAGTGCACAGTTCGCTGGCCACGGCTTTGCCGACCTGGCCTGTGTAATTGCTGGTGCCCTTGCGATTGAAATCCGCTTCCAGCCCGTGACCCACGGCTTCGTGAAGCAGGATGCCGCTGTCGCCGGGGGCAAGGATGACTTCCATCTGACCGGCCGGAGCTGGGCGCGCGTCGAGCAGGATGAGCGCCTGCTTGGCCGCTTGCTCGGCGTGCCATTCCGGCGAAAAACCATCGAAATAGCCCAAGGTCATGCGCCCACCCCCGCCACTCCGGCCGGACTCGCGCTTGCCGTCTTGCTCGGCGATGGCGCGGATCCCGAAGCGCAACAAGGGCTGGACGTCGTGCACCAGGCGCCCATCGCTCGTCGCAATCAGAATCTCGCGTACTTCTTCGGCGAAGGACGCCTCGGCCTTGATGATGCGCGAGTCATGGGCCAGCGCCGCACGGCTCGCTCGCTCGAGCAGTGAGCGCTTGTCGATACCGGGCACGTCGATCGACGGGCGGTCGAGCTCGTAGCGAGAGGGTGTCGACATCCGCTCGATGGCGACCGGCGTGATCGTCTTTCCGCCCTGAGCGATGCGAGCGGCCGTTTCCGCCGCCCGCTTCATGGCGTCCCAGCTCAGGTCTTCGACGTGCGCGTAGCCAGTGGCGTCGCCCTTTTGGACGCGTACCCCGAGGCCCATGCTCACCCCGCGTGAAGCGCTGCGCGTGATGCCTTCCTCGAAGCTGATCGAACCGCCTGCGCGATACTCGAAAAATAGATCTGCGTAGTCGCCACCCCGGCTGAGCGCGAGGGTGAGTAGCTTGCGAGCCACCTCTGCGTCGATACTGCCATCGCCCCCAGGGCCGAAAGGGGCTTGATAAGACGCGCTCTGGGTCATTCCTTCATCATGGCGCTCGAAGCCAGTGCTTGCAATGGACAGCGGACGCTCTTCGCCGTGTTTCCAAGCTCGAAACTTGGGCGCTCCGGGATCCCCAAGCGATCACGTGCAAACGGGAGGCTAGCGCGCGCTTAGGACGATGATACCTTGCGGCCCGTGCATCCACTTCACGATATCTTGGTACCTGAAAGCCTCGAAGACTTCATTCCCGCCGTGATCGAGATCCCACGCGGATCCAAGCTCAAGTACGAGCTCGACAAGCGCACCGGTCTATTGATGCTCGATCGAGTTCTTTATTCGTCGGTCCATTATCCTGCAAACTACGGCTTCGTGCCTCAATCGCACGCCGACGACGGGGACCCGTTGGACATTTTGGTCTTGATGCAGGAGCCGGTCGTGCCGTTGACCATCGTCCGCGCTCGGCCGATCGGCGGTTTTTCGATGACCGACGACAAAGGCATCGACGACAAGATCGTCGCCGTCGCGGTCGATGACCCCGCGTTTTCTCATTTGCACGACGTGCATGAGTTGCCCTCGCACATTACGACCGAAATACAACGCTTCTTCGAAGACTATAAAGCGCTCGAGCACAAGATGAGCGTCGTAGAAGGTATGTACGGGCGCGAGCGGTCTCTGGAGGTCGTGCGCCAGGCATTGGCGACGTATCGGTCTGCTAGCGCATGGAGCAAGGGCTGACATTTCCAAGCGCACCTCGGGCCTTTTGCCGCCCGCATGATGCCAAAGGGAACCCGGGCTAGGCCTGATTTCTGCTAGGTTCGCCGGCCCATGAGCGACGCGAACAACGACGAGCCAGCGCCAGAAAAGACCGAGCTCGGGACGGGTTATCAACCGGCCGAGGTCGAGCCCAAGTGGTACGCGTTTTGGCTGCAGCACGGCGTTTTCGAGGCGAGCATCGATCCGAACGACACGCGCCTGCCGTACACGATCACGCTCCCACCGCCGAACGTGACGGGGTCGTTGCATATGGGGCACGCGTTGGTCGTCACGATCGAGGACGTACTCGTTCGCCACAAGCGGATGCAGGGCCGCAATGCACTCTGGCAACCAGGCATTGATCACGCGGGCATCGCGACGCAGCTCGTGGTCGAGCGACAATTGGCGCGCGAGGGCAAGTCGCGCCATGACCTCGGTCGCTCGAAATTCATCGAGCGAGTCTGGGAATGGAAGGCGCAGAGCGGCGGTCGCATCGCCGAGCAAATGCAAGTGCTCGGCGCCTCGGCCGACTGGAAGCGTTCGAAGTTCACGATGGATCCGGAGCTCCAGGCCGCCGTACGCGAGGCCTTCGTGCGCCTGCATGGCGAAGGTTTGATCTATCGCGCCACGCGTTTGATCAACTGGTGCACTAGCTGCCGCACTGCGCTCAGTGACGTCGAGGTAGAAAGTGAAGAAGCCAATGGTGAGCTGTACGAGTTCGCGTATGCGGTGATCGACGCCGACGGCGGGGCGGGCGCAAACGAGCTCGTGGTGGCCACGACGCGACCCGAGACGATGCTGGGGGACACCGCGGTCGCCGTTCATCCGGATGACCCACGATATACCCACTTACATGGCAAGAAACTCAAGCATCCGTTCGTCGACCGTGCCATCCCGATCATCACGGACGCAATTTTGGTCGACATGGCATTTGGCACGGGAGCCGTGAAAGTAACCCCGGGCCACGACTTCAACGACTTCGCCACCGGCAAGCGCCATCAGCTCGAGGAAATCAACATCTTGAACCTGGACGGCACGCTGAACGAGCGCACTGCACAGTTTCAGGGCTTGAGCGTGAAACAAGCGCGCAGCGCCGTGAAAAAGGCGCTCGCCGAGGCCGGCCTAGAGCGCGCCGCCAAGGCGCACAAACTTCAGCTGCCCCGCTGCACGCGCTCCAGCACCGTGGTGGAGCCCATCATCTCCACGCAGTGGTTCGTGGACACGAAACCACTCGCCGAGCCCGCCTTGGCCGCCGTGCGCGACAAGCGCACGGAGATCATCCCCGCGGAATGGGAAAAGACGTACGAGCATTTTCTGACCAACATCCAAGATTGGTGCATCTCGCGCCAGCTGTGGTGGGGCCATCAGATCCCCGCATTCCACTGCCAGGACTGCAAGCACATCACCGTTACGCGCGAGGACCACCCGGGCGTGTGCGAAAAATGTCTGAGGTCCAATTTGGTCCAAGACCCAGACGTGTTGGACACATGGTTCTCGAGCGGCCTGTGGCCGTTCTCGACGCTGGGTTGGCCGAAACAAACCGCAGAGCTCGAGCGCTTCTACCCAACGACCGACCTGGAGACGGGCTACGATATACTGTTTTTCTGGGTGGCGCGCATGATGATGATGGGCCTCCACTTCATGGGTGAGGTCCCGTTCAAGCGCGTCTTACTGCACGGCATGATTGTCGATGAGACAGGCGACAAGATGGGGAAATTGAAGGGCAACACGCTCGACCCCGTCGACCTCATTTACGGCGCTGACTTCTCCGCCATCGTTCAAAAGACCATGCCGGACGCGCCCGTCGAAGAGGCGCTCGCAAAGTTTCGAAAGGCGTACCCATCGTCTGCACAAATGGGCAAAGGCTTCTCGGCGAGCGGGGCGGACGCGCTCCGCTTCACGCTGTGCAGCTACTCACCGCAGGCCAAGCGCATTGCGCTCTCCCCCGCGCGTGTGGACGGGTACCGCAAATTCTGCAACAAAATCTACAACGCGACCCGCTTCTCGTTGACCTATCTGGAGGGTCAGAGCGTCACGGTGGAAGACGCGCCTCCGCCCGCGGCGCTGCTCGTGAACCGTTGGATCTTGTCGCGGCTGGCGCACGCGGTCGAGGCCAGCACGCGTGGCATCGAGGACTATCGCCTCGACGACGGTTCAGGGGCGCTCTACCATTTCTTCTGGGACGAATTTTGTGCCTGGTTCGTGGAGATGACCAAGCCGGTGTTCCTGCACGGCACGGCCGAAGAACAGGCCGAAACGCGACGCGTTCTGGCGCACGTGCTCGAATCCGCGTTACGTGGGCTACACCCCTACGCGCCCTTCATTACGGAGGACTTGTGGCAGCGAATTCCGCGGCCTTCCTCGCGGCCAATTTCTATTGCGCTCGCGCCCTACCCGAGCGCCGCCGACGGTCGGGTTGACCTGCAAGCCGAACGCGACATGGTCGCATTGATGGCGGTGATCGGCGCCGCGCGCACGGTGCGCAGCGAGCATGAGATCGGCCCGAGCGATTCCGTGATGCTGGAGCTTCGCGCGGAGGCTCCAGCGCTTCGCGCTCTCTTGGAAGAACAGAGCCGCTTCATTTCGTTCTTGGTCCGCAGCGCGGGCGCACCTGCCGTCGTACCCTCGGGCGGGGAACGCCCGAAAGGCGCCGTGCTGACCGTAGCCGGAGACGTCGACGTGCTCGTGAACCTGCGCGGCCTGGTCGACCCCGTCAAAGAAACAGAGCGGGTCGAACGCAAACTGAAAAAGATTCAGAAGGACTTGGATGTGATGGCCAAGCGTCTCGGCAACGGCAGCTTCCTGAAGAATGCGCCCCCGGACGTGGTGCTGGAAGCGAATGCCCAAAAATCCGCGCTCGAACGCGAGCAAGCGAACCTCAGCGAAAGCCTGAAGTGGGTCGCCGAGCTCAAAGAGTGAGCGCTCTCACTCGGTCGAGAATCGCGGCAACCCGATGGCCAGGAATGCCGGGTCGAAGCTGAGTAGTGGTTCGAGCCCGCTCTCGAGGGAAAAACGAAAGCCGGCGTCGAACGCGCCGCTCGGTAACGCCCCGCGTAAAAGGACGGCGCTCGCCGAAGAGCCCAATTTTATATCCAAGCCGAGACGAGCGTCACGGCGTAAGCCCAAAGCCGGGCGGCAGACGGCGAGCTTTTTCTGTGCGCAGGTCGAATCGGCTTGCAATGCCTCGAGCTCACGAGCCCACAGCTCGAACCAAACGATGGCCGCTTCGCCCTTCGCCGCCGCCGCCAAAGCCGCTAGCTCTGCGCGCGCTTTTGGCAAAGCGTCCGGCCTGGCCCCCTGCACGCCGAGCACCAACTGATAGCCCCGAATCAGCGTGAGCATGTCCTCCGCACGCCGCAGATCCGGAGGCAAATTTGCGTCAGCGGCGCCGAGCAAGATCTTTCGCGCTTGGTCGAAGCGTTCACCATGGGCGAGCGCCCCAGACGCGTCGAGCACGGCCCGCAGCGCAAGATCTGGGGGAATGTTGTCACTGAGCAGCTGCCCGGCGACGCGAGACAATAGTTGATAGGCGCGCGGGGACGGGTCAAAGATCGCGTCCGCCTCCGCCACGCCCAACACGAGCCGCGCGCGGTCCAAGGACGAGCCTTGCGACCCCGTCATGGTCTCCGCAAGCTCGGTGCGCGCCGCGTCCATTCGCCACGATTGCCCGCTAGTGACGGCGGCCCACGTCTGGATAGCGGCGTGCGGCACGCGCAACGGTGGGACCAGCTGCTCCGCAGAAACCGCATCGAGCAAACTAGAAACGTCCATTTGATGCGACAGGGTAGCCGCTACCGCCAAGACGCCGGCCTGCGTAAAGCGATCCGAGCCCGCTGCCGCGAGCGTCGAGGCGCGAGCGACGAGGGCGCGCGCTTCCGTTTCACTGCGCCGCCCCGAAGCCGAGTGAACGGCGCCGCCGCGCACGGTTTCTAGAAACAACGCGAGCCCCTCGAGCCACGGCGAGCCGGCGGCCATGCTTAGAATTTCCGCCCGCAGCGCCGAGACCCGCGCTGCGCTGTCCTCAGCACTGAGCGCGCCGCGCGACAAGTCAGACGCGGCTTCCTGTAGCCAAGGCAACACGTGCCGGAGCGCGACGTAGACTTCGACGGCTTCGTCATCACGGCCCATTCCGCTTTGCCAGGCCGCATCGAGCAGCCCGCGCGCCGACTTCACGGCGTCGGACGAACGAAAGGCCAACGCGCAGAGCGAAGGACTCCCCACGTCGAGCGGCAGCCCCGGACAAGCCGGATTATCGACCATCGTTTCGGCGCCGACCGCGGCCAAGTCCAGGCGTTGCGGCGCCGCTCGCAGGTCGGCTGCCGTCAGCGCCGCGCGCGCCTCTGCGGCACGGCCTAACCGCAACCAGGCTCGGGCTCGGACTAACCGCGTTCCGGCGCCCTCGCTGGCGAGCGCCGGTGCCGTTGCGACCCGTGCGCTCTCGATCACGCGCTCGAGCGCAGCCATCGACCCTGCGCGCGGCGGATGTCGTGCATCGAGGCTCAGCTCGGCTACGACGCGAGCCGCAGCGGCAGAGTCGCCGCTCCGCGCCAACTCCCGGGCGTAATCCAAGCGATTGTCCAAGCTGGGCTCGGAGCTGGCCAGGAGCTCACGGGCCAAGAGCACGATTTCGCGTCGGTCGACCGCGACGGCGGCGCGGGCAACCAAGCGACAAATCAATGCCGTCGCCTTGCCCGGCGTGGCTGCGTCCGCGGCTCGGTCACGCAAAAAATTCAGCGCCGCGCGCCGGGCCAGCTCGCCGACGACCGCGACGCGCGCCGCATCGGGGCTCGCTCCGCTGCGGACGACTGCAGGCTCGAGCCCAATGCTCCCCGTGAGCTCGTCGCTACCAGCCGAGGTCGTTGCGAGCGCGAACAACGCGCGCGGCGAGGTGCCTCCTGAGACCAAATGTAGAAGAGGCAAACTCTCGACCAGTGGACTGTCGTCGCTATGTACGGATAGCTTGCGCTCGGCATCGAGCGCGGCGTACCGCGACAGCAAGCGCTGCTGCGCATCCACGGAAAGCGCGGCCAGCACGGGCTCGGGGCGAGGTATCGAGCGCAGGGCACGCACTAAACGCGCGCGCGAAGTGCCAGGCAGCGCGGAACTCGAGGGCGGTTCCAGCGCGCGTGCCGTCTTGGTCGGTGCCTTGACGCCGCCGCAGCACGGCATCGCCGTGCACAGCGCGAGGAGCAGGTGGGCCGGCGCCAGACTCCGCATCAGAACCGAAATTGCCCCATGAAGCCGACGTTCCGCACATCCAACGTGCCATCGTTGCCGAAGGCATTCGGGAATTCCAAGTCCACGCCAATATGACTGCTCTTGCCTACCGCAAACAGTACGCCGCCTTCGAGGGCGATGGCAAAGCGGTCGGAAAAGCGCTCGAGCGGCCCGTTCACACCGCCGCCGACGAACGGCACCACCACGTCCGTGCTTTGAAAATAAAACCAGAAGGGCAAGCCGATGCCGTTCTCATTGCCTTGATCGCGGTGATTCAATCGAAGGTAAAGCCCAGGGTCGTAAACGAAAGCAACCCGCTCGGTGATGTTGGCACGGCCCAAGACGCCCAGCTGCACGCCTGCCCAAAGGTCTGGGCTCAGTTGGTGAAAGGGTATGCCTGCATGCAAGTCGACTTCGTAATCGTGACCCTCCGCGAGACGAATCACGGAACCGAAGCCGACGTCGTTATAAGTGTCCCGAAACTTCGCGTTCTGCACGCCCGTGTTGAAGCGCGGGCCCACCGCATGCGTAACACCCAGCATCACGTCATCGGTCACACCCCAGAAAAAGTCGAGCGGGAAAGTGACCGGTTTGAAGGCCGAGCCGCGCGACATATTGATGCGCATCAGCACCGGCCGCGCTGGCTCACCGGTCAGCTCGAAGCCGCCCTTCGGCAATAAAAAACTTTGTCGCGTCCACTCCTGCCCGAGAGCGTGGCGAGGAAGCAGGCCGAGCGTCATGATCAGAGCAAGGCTTGGGAGCTTAGGCGGGGTCACGGCGCCGGGAGGCTAACACTCAACCCGGAGCCCATGGCAAGCCCGTCGCCCGCTCACGACCTTCAGCTCGGGCTGAACATGATTGGATAATTCACGCTGACGATTCCATTGTCGGGGCTCGGGAACGAGAGCCCGTAGAACGCTTGCACCACGCACGAGACAACGCTCGCATCCGGTATGTCACTGCCGCCATTGCGAACGTTCGACACGCGGCCTTCGCGACTGATCACGAAGCGTGCCGTGACGCGCCCCGTAAGGTTCGGGTTCGAACGCAGACCATCTTCGTAACATTGGCGAAAGCGGCCGTAATTTTGACGCACGATGCGCTGCACGACCTCCGGAGGCAGGCGACCGCTGACCTGCGTCGTGCCCGCTGGAGTGATGTGCGGAGCGCCGCTCTTGTGCGTGCCTCCGAGGCGACCGAGGTCCTTGCCGAATCCGTTCGGCCCGCAGTTGCCGGTGCCGCACGTTGCGACGCCCTCCAGGCCGACCCCCCGCCCGTGTCCGCCACCGCCATTGTCTAGCCCCGCCAAACGCAGCCCGTTGCCGCCCGACTCGCCGATTTCGTCACCGAACAGGTTGCCCTCGGCATCGGCTGCGTCATGGCCCAACGCCGGGTCGCGAGCAAACGGCGAGCTCGCGCTGCCCGCCGCGCTCGCTAGTGAGCCGAGCAGATCGATCATGCCGAAGCTTCGCGCCACGTCCAGCACTTGGGCCCGCGAAAGCTCGCTCGTGGGGGCATCCCCACGCACTGCCGCGCGCCGATTCAGCACTGGCGCGTTCAGCTTGCCGAGCGCACCTTCGCGCCCTGTGGCGCCCGGGGCCGGAGCGCCGGGCTCGGCATTCTTCGCTCCCGACTCGTTCTTCTCGAGCTCCTGCTCGAGGTTCCGTTCGGCACTCGCGTTCAAGTACTGCTTCATCGTGTACAGACGCTCGGCGTCGAGGTCCTCACCGTCGTTCAAGCCCAGCGCGGGCAGCCAGAACGCGAAGCTTCCGAGCAGGCCCGCCGCGACGGTGAAGCTGATCCCCAATGCGGACACCAACGACCGCTCCAGGCTACTGAAGCCAGCGCGTGGCGTGCGCTGGGCAGCGGCCACGTCGGCGATTCGAAACTTGAGCAGACCCAATTGCAGCTCGACGGCCGTCCCCACCTGAAGGGTCATACTGGCCGCGTCCGTGGAGGCAGGGCCAGCATCGCCGCGCTGCAGAATCAGCGCGCGTGCGCGCGGCGGAACTGTTACCTGTGTCGCACCGCCGCGCATTCCGACCAGCTGCACGCGCGCCGCACCAAGGGCCTCGGCCGACAGCTCGAAGTCGACCGGCCACTTTGCCGAGCCCTCACCGATCACGAAATCATGGCGCGCGGACAGGTGCCGCGCGAGTAGGACGGTCGAGCCCCACACCGCCGTGACCTCCACGGCGCGCCGCCCTGGTCGCTCGAACGCGCCGGGCTCGAGCGCGGTGAGCTGCTGAATCACATGCGTCGGCGGATCCGGTTCGAAAGCGCGAGCGGCGTCCAGTTGGCGGCGGAAGTCGCTCGCGATTCGAGGCCGTGCATCGAATGCATACTCTGACGGATGAAGCGTGGTCATGAATGGAATGCTCCCGTTTGTTCACGCGACGATACGAGCCGCGAGCCGCCGCGCGCCGAGAGCGCAAATGTCGGAAGCTCGCTCACGGCGAAACCTTCGCCGCGGCAACGTGTCATTCGGTATCGCCTAAGCAGACAGCGGCGCGCAGTCCGAAGTTCCAAAGAATCTGGCGCCCCGCGGAGCGTTCGAGAGAGCTCGAGACACGAGCTCGAAGTCCGGCGCCAAGCCAACCCGCGTCGCGCCGACTCGGCTGACGGCCCCATTTTGTGCGTACACTCACGTACCCCGACAGCTCGCTCCTTGGCTCACGTAGACAGGCGCGTGCCCCACGGATAGCGAACCGTGATATCTTGAATCCGAGGATCGCGAGCGTGTCCGAGGAAAAGCTGCCCTTACCGTACCTCTCCGATGATCCGGACGAGCGCACTGCCATCGTCAGCTTGTCAGAGCTGCGCAACGCCCCGCGCCGGCAGGCGAAGGATCGACACCTTTTGGTACGCGTCAAGGGCGCGGAGCTCGGCCGCGTCGCACGTCTGCCTCGCGAACAGTTCCGCATCGGGCGCAGTCAAGAATGCGAGCTGTGGTTGGGGGACGATGGGGTGAGCCGCAAGCACGCGCGTGTCGTGCAAGAGGCGGGCGCCTTCTTGATCGAAGATACCGAGTCGGCCAACGGCACGTTCGTGCAGGGCCAGCGGGTGACGCGTCAGCTGCTGCGCGACGGCGACGTGCTCCAATTCGGTCCGACCGCCGTGTTTCGTTACACCGTCACCGACGAAAGCCAGGAAGCTCTCCTGCAGCAACTGTACGACGCTAGCGTTACCGACGCGCTCACCGGCGCGCACAATCGCGAGCACTTCGACACGCAGCTGCGGAGCGAGCTTTCTTACGCGCGACGCCACAAGGCCGACGTATCCTTGGCCTTCTTCGATGTCGATCACTTCAAAGCGGTCAACGATACCTACGGTCATCCTGCCGGTGATGCCGTGCTGCTCAGCTTGGCAAACACGGTTCGCAACATGATCCGCAACGAAGACGTGTTCGCGCGCTACGGAGGCGAAGAGTTTGCGCTGATCCTACGCGGCATCGACTGCGCGGGCGCCAACACGGCTGGCGAGCGTTTGCGTGAAAGGATCGAGGCGATGCGCGTCCCAACGGACGCGGGAGAGCTGAACGTGACCGTGAGCGTCGGCTGCTCTTCGTTTGCTGACCTGGAAGACAAGACACCCGAGTCGCTGGTCAGCACAGCGGACAAGCGGCTGTACGCGGCCAAGCGCTCGGGCCGAAATCGCGTGATCTCACAGGGCTGAACGCTCGCTCGTGGGCTTAGCCTGGGCGGGGGCGCCTACCCCGCTTGCGAAGCGGCGGTTTGCTACTTGCGGGACGAGGCATTAGGACTCTCCGCCGCGCATGCCGGCAGACGACGAAGCCCTTGCGGCACCCGAGCCCGCGGCTAGCGCAGCGCTCGCCGCCGTCGACGCAGAACCGTACGAAGGCGAACACGAGCCCTCGCCAGAAGCGCTCATCCCCAAGGGCAATCGCTTGCGGCCCAGGTGGTTCTATGTGGCCGCCGCTTCGTTGCTGCCGTTGTTCTTGCTCATGGCCAGCGACCGACATTTCGCTCTCAGCGTACCGCTCGGCGCGGGCACACTGCTGTTCGCCGCGTACGCTTTGCTCTCTGCGCTCGGCACGCTCGACGATCCCGGATCGGAAGAGTCCGGCGCGGAGCACGTCTCATTGCGCGCGCTCGCACCGCGGCTCGTCGAGACTGGCGGCGCCCTAGTTGCAGTGGTTTTCGCCTTGCGCTTGGCCGTCGGCGGCGCCTTGCCGAGCCCCGTGCTCGCGGCGGCGCTGCTCGTCACCGGGTCGCTCGTTTGGCTATTGATTGCGCTCTGCCGGCTGAGCGAGGCGTCGCACATTTTCGAGCTTGGCAGCGCGCGTTGGTTCGCGCGGCGTGGCTTCTGGCTCGTGCTTTCGAACATCCTGCTCTATGTGCCACGGCTCGGCAGTTACTCACTGAGTGACCCGTGGGAAGCTCACTACGCCGAGGTCGCACGCGAAATGCTAGCGCGGGACGACTGGATTTCGCTGTGGTGGGCCCAAGACGGCTGGTTCTGGTCCAAACCCGTGCTCGACTTTTGGCTGCAAGCGCTAGGCTTTTCGCTCACTGGCGTGCACTACATGCCCGACCAAGTGCTGGCGAGCGCCGGCTTGGGTCTGAGCCCGGCGCCCGAATGGCCAGCACGCGTGCCCATCTTCTTGCTCACGGTGCTGGCTACGTACCTGTTGTACAAGGCGGTGGAAAAGGCGTTCGGTGGCCGCGCCGGGTTCCTTGCCGGGCTGGTGCTGACGACCGCGCCGTATTGGTACCTGATCGCGCATCAGAGCATGACGGACATGCCCTACGTCGCGCCACTGACCGCAGCCTTGGCCTTGGTGGTGCTTGGCCTGCGCACCGAGCCCGAGCGGCGCGTTCGTAGCGTCGCTCTACGCGTGCGAACGCGCGTGCTGCGCTTGTCGGGATTTCATTTGCTGTTCGGCGCAATCCTGCTCAGCGTCTTGCCCCAAGTGGTCTATCTGCTGACGCGCAACGTCACGCTGCAACTTTCTTTGCCGCATTTCGGCTTTCGTTGGCATCTGGACGAATTCTTTTCTGGTTCCGGCGGCGGCAACTGTGGTCTGCCCGGCAACGAGCCGTGCCAATGGGCAGAGCCGGCCAATCGCATATTCGAGCCCGCGCTCGCGGCTTTGGTTTGGGGGGGCGCACTCGGTTTGCTCTTGTTCGTGAACCGCGGCGAGCGCCGGTTGCAAAGGCTATACTTTTTGGGCGCCTGGTATTTCACGGCGTTGTCCACACTGAGCAAAGGCGCGCCAGGCCTCGTGCTCCCGATCACGATCGCGCTCGTTGGGGTCGGCGCCGCTCGCCGCTACAAAGACTTCGCGCGGCTCGAGCTGGTCGGCCTCGCGCTGGTCGTCGCCTGCGTGTGTTTGCCTTGGTACGTGCAAATGTATATGCGCCACGGCCCGCCGTTCACCGACCGGCTCCTGTTCCACGACATGTACAAGCGCGCCTTCGTGCACGTGCACGACACGAACACCGGCGACGACGTCAGCTTTCGCTACTATGTGTGGCAGCTCGGCTACGGACTGTTTCCTTGGGCGGGTTTCGGTGCGGCCGGGCTCTTGTGGTGGCTCCGCTACCAGCCTGCCCTTCTCTCACAGGATAGCGGCGGCCAAGCCGAGGCGGCCCAGGCCGAGGTCATGGCGTTCATGGCGCTGTGGTTCGCGCTTGCCTTCGGCATGTTCACGATCACGCTGACCAAGTTTCATCACTACGCGCTACCGACGGTCCCGCCCATTGCCGCGGTCACGGGCGTCTTGCTCGACCGCGCCTTCGGCACGGCGCCGCTCACACGCGAGCGTCGCGATCTACCGCGTTACCTGTTCGGCCTCGCCACGAGCGCGCTCTTGCTGGTGTACGGCGCATCACGCTTTTTTACGGGCGCGTTCAATGGGCAGCTAATGGGTGGGCGGCCGCTGAGCGCAGCGCCATTCCTGGCTGTCACCTGCTTGGCCTGCGGCTGCGGGCTGGCCTGGCTTACCGTGCGGCGCGTCGGTCACGTCGCCCGCGCAAGCAGCGACGCTGGCTACGAGAGCGCGGCGCTCGGTTTCCTCGGCATCGCTTCGGCCGTACCCGTCGTGTTGGTCGGTCGAGACCTATTTAGCACCGTCGCCGGCGATATCGACGGACCCGCACGCTTGATGCACCTCTTCACATACAATTACCGCCGCGCTTGGCCCGCCGATTCACGGGACTTTTCCGGGATTTTGACCGCGTTTACGCTCGTCTGCGCCGCGCTCTCCATCGGCCTGGCTTGGCCGTCGTTCCGCCGCCATGCGCTCGCCCTGTTCGCACTGGTGGCCGTAGTGTGGACCGCCTGGGGCATCGATGTGTATCTGATCGCGGCGGCGCCGCATTGGGGCCAGCGCGAGACCATCTTTGCCTATTACGCGGCCCGTAAAGGTCCAGGAGAGCCGTTTGTCGCTTATCAAATGAATTGGAAGGGCGAAAATTTTTATACGGGCAATCGCCTGCCCGCGTTCGTGTCGACCGGAGCTAAGTTCAAAAGCTGGATCGCGGAACAGAAGGCCAATGGCGTATCGGTGATGTTCTTCACCACCGAACACAGTCGCATCAGCTCACTGAAGAACGAGCTCGGAACGGTGAAAGCTTTCACGCTCCTAACCGGCCGCGAGCTGAACAACAAATTCACGCTCGCGCGCGTCGAGCTTTGAGAGTCGGGTCGGGGCTCAAGCCTTTATTTCGTAGTCGACCATGCGCACGCCGCGGCGCGCCTTTTCGGCTTCGGTCGCGACGCGTAGCTTCTCGTACAGCTCGACCACGTCGGCCTTGATCTCATGCACATCGAGCTCGGGCGTGCTCTTGTCGAATGTCTTGAGTAGCAAATTCCCGGTGCCGAGAAGGCGCTGACCAAAGGGTCGGTCCACCGTGTAATCCGCAATGCGATACAGATCGATCTGCTCCAGGCGTTTCGAGAGCACGCCGGACTCGACGACGATCCTGCGCGTGGTCACGCGGTACAGCTTGGAGCCGCGTTGCCACCAGCGTGGCAAGAGCCACAGCCCGAGCGTGAGGATCGACAGGGCTAAAATCCCCAGGCTCGGCACGAGCGCGGGGCGACCCTCGAACAGGATCTCTTCCCCCGCGTGATCGCTCTCTGCCGGGTACGTTTGCACTGCGATCGACTCCCGAGCGACCGGTTCAGGCCCGCAGCAGGCGCTCGAGCTCTTCCTTGATCATTGCCTCGGCGAGCGCGGGGACGACCTCCCACACCACTTGCTCGACGACCTCGCGGGACAGCGCGAGGACGGCTTCGATCTGGGAGCCGCTCAGGCCGAGACCACCAAGCTTGCCAGCAAATTCGGCAGGCAACGCGGCGGCGGACGCGGAGGGCGGGGTGGGGCTCGCGGCAGCGGCCGGGCTCGAGCCGACGTCCACCGACGCCGCACTGGTCATCGTCGTTCGAACCGGGGGTGGCGCGGGCGCGGGCGCGGGCGCCGCGACCGCCGGAGCCGCGACCGCACCATAAGCGAGCGTTTGCACTCGCGGGCGGCCTGCGTCCGGTAGGTGGCTCGCCGCGGCGG
>CAHJWM010000014.1 GCA_903642325.1 Myxococcales bacterium
CCGCCACCCGCCACCCGCCACCCGCCGCAAAACTTGATCACTCGCGATTCGCGGCTTTCGCAGTCGAAGTCCCACCGCTCGGCCGTGAGTCACCGCTTGTCCGCTCGCGGTTTGTTTTTGAGCGGCCAGGTCGGCTTGGGCATCGGAAAGGCTGGGCGCGCGAAAAGATAACCTTGGCCATACTGGGCGCCAGTGTCGATGACGGCGGAGAGCTCGTCTTCCGTTTCGATTCCCTCGGCCACGACGCGAGCGCCCAATTCGCGACACAGCGATACGACTTGGCGAACCAACACCTGCTGACGGACGCTCTTCTCGATTCCGCGCACCAGCGCGAGATCTAGTTTCACCACATGCGGCTCTAGATCGATGATTCGCTTTAGGTTCGAGTGCCCCGCACCGAAGTCGTCGACGACCAGGAACGCGCCGCTCCGCGAGCAAATTTCCTTGAGTACATTTACGCACAAAGAAAAGTACGTGAACGCAGCCGACTCGGTGATCTCTAGGTAGACGGGGCGGTCGTGAAAAAAGAGCGGATCATCGGGCCGGACCAGCCAGCCCTCGCCCAGCTCGTGCGGATGCAAGTTCACGAACAATGGGGCGTCAGTGCAGCGAGCAAAGGCAACCTCGCGCACCTTTCTGCCCAGACTTCCGCAGCAAAGTTCTTCTTGTGCCCGCTCGAACAGTCGCACGGGGTCTTTGAATTCCGGCCACTTGCAACGCGTGAGGGCCTCGAACGCAAAACAGCCGCCATGGGTGAGGTCTACGATGGGCTGGAACACGACGTCGAGATCGCTGGCCGTGAGGTCGCGGATACTGGCAGCCGGCCGGCGTCGCGCATCAACCGGAGCCGGGCGCGACCTCGGTTGAATAATTGTAGGCGCAGCGTCCGGACTGATCACGCTCGGCGGCCGGCAGGTCACAGCGTGGTGAATGGCTGCGGACGCCGGATGCTTTGAACGTGACATGGCCCGATGTTCAGGAACGGCACCGGACGCGCCGCCATAAGCGGAAACAGTCAAAACCTTGTTGGATCGAGGAGAGTCGCGGCAAGACCATCCGAGACAGCTCGAGCTCAGAACAGTCCGATACTGAAATGGAAGGCGCCGATGTCTTCCCAGTAGCGCTGGTTGTCTCGCTTTGGGAAAAGGTCGTCGAGCACGCGGTCCACGTTGAAGCCGTAATCGAAGACCAATGGGCCAATCGGCGTGGCTATTCGCAACCCCGTCCCCACCGCATAGCGCAAGTCGAGCGGCCGAACGCGGGTAGGATCGGTCCAAAGGTTGCCGGCGTCGACGAACAGCGCCGTTTCCACGCTGCTTCCCACTGGAATGCGCAACTCCGCACGCGGGTTTACGAAGATGTCGCCGCCGCGGATCACGATGTCGTTCAAGACCAAACCCGAGCTCGGATTCAGCAGGCGCTGCGCGATGTCTTGCGGCACAAGCGAATCTTGTAAGAACCCGCGCAGCGAATCGACGCCGCCCATGAAAAATAGTCGATCGGGGTAGGTCTGCGAGCCCGAGATCAGGTGCTGAATCACCCCCCAACGAAAGCTCATTGCCAGGGCTAGGCCCTTGTCGTTCAGGCGCACGTAGCCACCCAGACGGTTCGTGTAGCGGAGAAAGTCGCTCGGAACCGACTGAAAAGGATCGATCAACGCCCTACCTGCCGTGACTGGCTCCGCTCCACCGCAGCCCGTGTCCTGTGAGGCGTTGCTATCGAGCGGGTTTGCGTGAACGTGCTCGACGCTCGCGGAAATGAACGTCCCACTGGTGGCGTCGAGCGGGTTGTCGCGTCGATCCCAAGTCACCGACAGGCGCTGCGCAAGCGCGATCGAGACGCCCTGGGGGACACGGAACAGTGCCTGCTGCTGAGGATGGTTCTGCAAATAACATTTGAGTGCATCTTTCTGATCGTTGCCGAAGATCTGCGCGTAATTGCGTTCGAGCGAGGCGCCCAGCTGAACCGAGACGCGACGGTCGGGGCGAAACGACAGCGTGACGATGCCCGCATCCTTGCTGATTCCGTAGTCGCGAGCGTTGTCGCGCACGTCCACGCCTTCCACGCTGAGCCGAAACAGCGGTCCGAGCCCGATATTCGGGAACTCTATGGTCGCGGTATCGCGGCGCTCGAGCCGCTCGCCGACGTGCAGCTCGTTGTACTTCTGCTGTACGTCATTCTCGAGAATGAATGCAGTCGGTAGGTAACCGAGCTGAGAGCGTAAAGTCAGCAGGATCGCTTGCCCGCCGAGATTTCTGTGGCCGTACTCGAAAGAAACGCGGAAGCCTTCGCCGGTGCTGAAACCAGGGCGTACGTCCAAGTATTGCGGCACCCTCTCTTCGAGTTGGATCACGACCACCTTTTCACGTGCCGGAACGTAGGCGTCTTCGAAGCCAACGTTGATGCTCGAAAAGACGCCCAGCGTGGCCAAACGCTCCTCGGTCTTTCGCACCAGGCTGCGCTCGTAGAGGCCCCCTTGGCGGAGCGCGATCCGGCTTCGGATCAAGCTCTCACTCGTGCGCTCCGCTCCCCGGATCACGATCCTCGAGACCCTCACCGGTTCGCGCTCGCTGACGATGAAGCGCACGCGGGCCCGCGTGTGATCGAGCGATAGATCCAACGCGGTTTCGAGCTCGGCAAAGGCGAAGCCCCGTTCAGCGTACTCGCCTAGGACGCTGCGTCGTGCCCTTTCGATTTCGACCTGAGAAAGCGCCGTACCGAGCGGAAGCTCGACGACTTTCTGCAAATCCTTCGAGGCGATTTCGCGGTTGCCCTCGAAGCTCAGATCGTAGAGCGTGGCGCGCGGCCCGAGCTTGATCGGTATGTGCAGTACCAGGGAGGGCTCGCACTGCACACCGCGCTTGGCATCGGCAAGGCAGGACAGCGTGGGATCGATGGGCGCTTCCTCCAGCGGCAAACCGATGCGGTCGTAGCGGCACTCGGTGGCCGGTCGGCGCGCTGGGCCGAGAGGAATGCAGCGGCCGGCGGGTGAGCGCGCTCTACACGCACGCCTCAGCATCTGAACGGGGCCGACGCTTGCCGACAAGAAGCCCTCGGAGCGATACAAATCTTGGAGATGCTTGATCGCCCGATCGTAGACGTCGGGCGCATATACGGACCATGGGCTCGACTGCTCCGGAGCGGGTCGCGCGCCGGTGTCCGAGCTCGACCCGAGGAGCTCATCGACGACCGCCGGATCGACCGCGTCGAATACGCGTCCGTTGGGCAGCTCGGCCAAAAAGCTGTCGATCTCACTGCCGACTTCCTCGGCTGTGCGCTCACCGGTCAAGCACGGGTATTCGCGCGCTGCGACGTGCACGAGCCCCCCCTCGCGGATTTCGAACAGAACGTCCTGTACCGCGTCGCTCGCCGCGCCGCGCTCCGAGTAACCCACCACCACGTCCAAAAACCCTCGCTCTCGATAAAACTTGGCGATTCGCTCGACCAAGGCCGAAGGCGACGGATCGCTTGCGCTCTGAGCGTCGAGCACGTTCTCCAGGCGGTCGGAGTCGAAGTGACGATTGCCCTCGAACCGAAAGCGAACTCTGGCGTAAGCATGGATCAGCACGCGCAGCTCACTCACGGCGCTGCCGGACACGGAGTGCGATACCTGAGCGCGCTGAAAGCCGCGCGCTTTCAGATCGGTTTCGAGCGCGCGGTCCGCGTCCGCGAGCGCATCCTCGCTGGCGCGATCACCGACCCCCACCGCGTAGCCGGCCAAGGCGTCGGCCATACCCACGGCCTCTGGATCTGGCCAAACGGCAAAGCTTCGTTTAGCGACGGTGCGCGGCGAGCCGGGCGTGACATCTATCGTCAGGACTACGGCCGAAGGATCATCGGTGTCCAGGGCCTGCACTAAGACCTCTGCGCGTTCGTACCCACGGCGGACGAATAGCGCCCGAACGCGGGCCTGCATGGCCCGCAACTCGGCTCCCGTGAGGGCGCCGCCCTCGTGGGCATCTGCCGCTCGTCGTACCTCTTCCGCATCGAGAGGGCCGGACGCAACGCGTACACGCGTGATCAAACGGCGCGGCTCGACGGTCAGCACGAGCCGAGCCCCATGGCCGTCGGCTTCGACGCTCGCGCGCAGATTCGCGTATTGGCCGGTGTCTCCTAGCTCTTCTAACGCGCGTCTAACCAAATCGGTCGTCAGCAGCTGACCCACGCGCGCATGCACGAGGCTAGGCTTCGTCGCCCAACGTCCCCCTTCGGTCACGAAAACGATACGGGTGATCGGCTTTCCGAGCCAGGCGGATAAGTCCGGCGGAGCGTGCAGCAGTAATGCCGCGTCGCCCTCAGCGGCACGGGCGGCACGGGGCGCCGTCGTCGAGATGCTCGCAAGAATGGCGGCCAGCACCCAACGCAAGGGTATCTGTGCGAGCCGCATGCGGGCTGTCTTACACCAATCTCGCGCGAAACTGTTGGCAGGAGGCGCCGCCTCTACTATCCGGCCATGGTCATGGCGCCCCGAGCCCGCGCAGTCACGAAGCCGAAAGCGGCCCCAAAAAAGAGACGCTGGGCGCGCCTGGCCCTACTGGTAGTGGCTTGTGCCGTGCTCATCTTGGCGCTCGCATGGTCAGCCGTGCATCACTTCGACTGGGCGGGGCCGCTCATCGCCAACGCGCTGAGGGAGGTCGGTGGCGCCAACAATGTGGCCAAGCTCGAGGACACGGTGTACGGCCTCGAAGATCGCGTCAACAAGCTACTCAAGAAGAACGAGCCCCCGAAAGCGTATTGGAATGTACCGCGCGCGGCGCCTGCCGCCCCTTCTGCCAGCGCGGCTAGCGCCAGTGCTCGTATGGTGGGTCGACCCTTTGCGCTGAAAAATCCCGGACCGGCGCTGAAGGAGTGGTCCGCGCCGGGCGACGGGGAATGGGTTCAGGTGCCTGACCCGCGCTTTCCCGAAGATCAACCGCGCATGTTGAAGACGCTCCTTCATCCCGACAAAGGACGTTCCTGGGCCGAGGTGTTCGTCGTCGCGATCGATCTCGGAAGCATCGAGCTTTTTCCGGTCGTGGGCACACAGGAACCACAGCCGGACTCGGATGAGGCCAAGCGCTACCTACGAGAGGGCAAGATCCCAAGCGCGAGTCAGCCAACCCTCATGGCGGCATTCAATGGTGGGTTCATGACCGAGCACGGCGGCTACGGCATGAAGCTCGACGGCACGACCATTGCCAAGCCCAAAGCGCGTGCCTGCACCATTGCCTCGTTCAAAGACGGCTCCCTGCGCATCGCCAGCTGGCCGGAGCTTTCGAGCTCCGAAAGCGAGATGATCTGGTATCGGCAAACGCCCGAGTGCATGTGGGAGAACGATAAGCTGCACGCGGGTCTGCAAGCCGGCGCGGGCCTGAAAAAATGGGGCTCCACCGTAGACGGCGAGACCGTGATTCGGCGCTCGGGCATCGGGCTGAACGCCGAGCGCACCGTGCTGTTCGTTGCGATCACCAATCACACCTCGGCCCGCGTTCTAGCTGAGGGCCTCCACCATGCGGGCGCGACCGACGTGGCACAGCTGGACGTCAATTGGTCCTATCCGAAGTTCGTGACCTTCGAGCCCATCGGACGGAGCAACGTGCTGCATCCGGTGCCGCTCGCGCCCGGCTTCGAATATTCCGACGACGAGTATTTGCGAAAAAAGGAGAAGCGCGACTTCTTCTATATCTTGCGCAAAGCGCCGGGCTCGTCGAGACCAGGGACTGCGCAGCCTTGAGTCTGAGCGAGCCCAGCACGCTGACCCGGCGCGCAAGAATTCAAGGCGGCGCACCCACAAAAGTGGAAACCCCTGCGGGCCGGGGGGGACAGCCACGTCAGGGGATCCACATGGAGGATTGATCAGCGCGGCGGGTTTCGCAAGCCGCTCGGGTGACACATGCCTAAGGCTCGTCGGCAAAATCGCGGCTTTTGCGGCAAGATCGCGTGCGGGCGGAGTTCCACAGGAGGACGCCGGCGGGAGCTATACTGGCGCCGTGCCTGAGCTTCCGGAGGTCGAGGTCACGCGGCGCCGACTCGCCCCGCTCCTCGTCGGGCGAACGATTGCCAGCGTAGAGACCACGAAGGACAGCTACTTCTTTTTGACTAAACCCCCCACGCTCCAACTGCGCCTAGTGGGACGCACGGTCCGGCAACTGAATCGTCACGGCAAATACCTGCTCGCCGAGCTAGACGACGGAGACCGACTGCTGCTCCACCTCGGCATGACCGGGCAGCTCTTTTCGTCCGCCGTCACCAGCCCGCGCCTGTTCTCCGCGAAGACTCGTAGCTCGCTCACACGGGAAGGGCCGCCCGAATTCAAGGCGGACAAGCACACGCACCTCTGCTTGCATTTCACGGACGGCGGGCCTTCCGTGCTGTTTCGCGACGTGCGGAAGTTCGGCAAGGTGCTGTTGCTGAAGTCAGGCATCGAGGATCGGCGCCTAGGTAAGCTCGGCGTGGACGCCCTGCGCGCCACGGGCCGGGCGCTGTTCGCGGCCGCGCGCGCGCGCAAGGTTCCGATCAAGACGCTCTTGCTCGATCAAGCGGTGATTGCCGGCATCGGTAATATCTACGCGGACGAAGCTCTGTTCTTGGCAAGCGTCCGGCCGGGGCGAAGCGCGCGGCGGGTCACCGCCTCGGAATGCGATCGCATCGTCGCCGCGGCCAAGCGCGTCATGAAGCGCTCGATCGTGACCGGCGGCTCGAGCATCAGCGACTACGTCTCACCCGACGGCTCCGATGGTGGCTATCAAAAGGAACGCAGAGTGTACGCGCGTAAAGGGCTCCCGTGCTTGGTTTGCGGGACGCTCATTCGGCGCGTGGTGATCGCCACGCGCTCCACGCACTATTGCCCCGCATGTCAGGTGTAGCCAGCATTCAGGCAATGATACGCTGGGCGGCCCCATGAACGACGATGAAGCCAAAAAGCGGGCGGCCCTAGCGGCCCTCGAGCTGCTCCCCCAAACCGGAGTTTTGGGCCTCGGCACCGGCTCCACCACGCGGTTTTTCATCGAGGCAGTTGGCGCGCTGGTACGCGCCGGGCGGCGCTTCAGCTGCGTGCCCACGAGCCAACAAAGCCGCGCGCTGGCCGCCGCGTGCGGCATTCCACTGCTCGACGACGCCGGGCCCTGGAGCATCGATTTGTGCGTCGACGGCGCGGACGAAGTGAGCGACAGCCTCGACCTGATCAAAGGTGGCGGAGCCGCTCACACGCGGGAGAAGATCGTCAATTTTGCATCCAAGAAGAATGCCATCATCGTGGATGCCTCGAAGCTCAGCACGCGGCTCGGTGAAAAACGAGCCGTACCCATCGAAGTGTTGAAGTTCGCGCACGGCACGACGCGCCACGCTCTCGAGCAGTTCGGCGCGCCCACACTGCGGGTACGCGATGGCGGTCCCGTACTGACGGACGCCGGCAACTACGTGTACGACCTAACCGTTGCGCCGCTCGACGATCCTCGCGCCTTCGATGGCCTGCTCAAAGGCGTGCCGGGCGTGGTCGAAACCGGCTTGTTCTGCGCGCGCGCGGACTACGTAGTGGTGGCCGAAGCTCAGACCGTACGCATGCTTTCACGACAAATGTGAAGGCGGCGCCGCGTGGTCGGTTTGGCGCTAAGCTTCACCGGTGAAAGCACGAACGCTTCTCTTCTCGGTTGCCCTCGGCCCGTCACTGGCGATTCCTGGCCAAGTCCATGCGGCGCCCACGGCGCCGAGCGCCGTAGCGCCCGTAACCCCGCCGCCTGCACCGAAGCCGCCCGCCTCGAGAGCGGCCTCGTCCCCCGCTCCAGTACCGGTTACGCCGGCGGCCGCGGGCTCGTCCGCGCCTGCTTCTGCGGCCGCGTCCGCGAAGCTCAAGCCCGAAGCCAAGCTGCCTCCAGCGAAGACGGCCCTGGAAACGGCCTTGCTAGGAACGGTGCGTCTAGAGCGCGCGGGCAGACCGATCGGCATCGGTACGCTGCTGAGCGGAGACGGTCGGATCTTGACCGCGCTCTCGCCGCTCACGCACGGAAATCAGATCGACGCACGCTACGCCGAAGGACAGCTCGTTCACGTCAAGATTGGTTTCTCCGACCGCGGCTGGGATCTAGCGCTGCTCATCCCGGACGGAGACGCGCAGCACGCCGGCTTGAAAGCGTCACGCGATCCGGCCCCGACCCCTGGTAGCAAGCTACACGCCGTGAGCATTTCGAATAACAAGCTCGTCACTTCGGAGCTCGTCATAAAAGGCTGGAGCACACTGCGCGGCGGCGATAGCGCTCAGCTGATCGATGCACTAGAGCTGCCGTTCGCTCCCAAAGCCATCGACATCGGCGCGCCGCTTTTGGACGACAAGGGCGAGGTCGTCGCTGTCATTGCGCGCGCTTGCTCCGCCAGGGACAAGGCGGGCTGCACGCTGTTGCCGTATGGCGCGCCGGTCAGCGCCATTCGCAGTTTCCTGCGCAGCGTGCCGGTGCGCCGCGGCCCCTGGCTCGGCCTAGAGGTCGTGTCCGTCGACGCCGGGATTGCACGCGGGGTGCGGGTCGCAGCGCTCGCGAACGAGGGCCCTGCGTGGAACGCCGGTCTACGCGCGGGTCCGCCCGGTACGGCGGACGTCGTGATCGCCGTCGACGGCACGCCCGTCAGCACCAGTGAAGCGTTCTCGGACGCGGTCGAAGCCCACGCGCCGAGCGTGCCGCTCCGCTTGCTGCTGCTCTCCGGCGGTCGCTACCGCGAGGTCGCGCTCAGCATGAGCGATAAGCCGGATGTAGGTATGCAGGGTCGCGAGGACCGAGTGATTCAGTCCAATAAAGCGCCCCCTTGGCCCCGTCCCCTGCCGCCGAGCGCGCCGCCGAGCCCTCATCGCTGATTCACTAATTCTAGGAAATCATTGACAGAAGGGGCAGAGGCCGTGGAAGATCGCGATTCTCCTTACCCGGGCTCTGGCCCGCTCTTCCCCGGAATGTACGCGTGAATCGGCCCCTGCGTATCGAAGTCGCTGGCCAAACGGACGTCGGCCGCAAACGCTCTCACAACGAGGACAACTTCGCGATCATGGCGGAGTACGGTCTGTACGTCGTCGCAGACGGCATGGGCGGTCACGCCTCGGGCGAGGTCGCATCGAAAATGGCCGTCGATACGCTGCAAGAGTTTTTTGCCGCCACCGCCGACGACCCCGAACGCACCTGGCCGTACAAGATGGACCGCGGCAAAGGCTACGAAGAAAACCGGCTCATCACCGGCATCAAGTTGTGCAATCTGCGCATCTACGAGCAGGCGCAACGAAACGCCAAGCAACGCGGCATGGGCACTACGCTTGCAGCGTTGTTCGCGGTGGAAGACGGTGTGTACGTCGCCCACGTCGGTGACAGCCGCGTCTACCGCATTCGCGACGGCTCACTCGAGCAGCTGACCGAAGACCACTCGTTACTGAATGATTACAAAAAGATGAAGCGCCTGAGTGAGGAAGAAATCGCGAACTTCCCTCACAAAAACGTGATCGTGCGCGCGCTGGGCATGAAAGACACGGTGAAAGTCGACACCCGCTTCGAAGCGCCGCGTGCCGGCGACTGCGTCGTGCTTTGTAGCGACGGCCTGTGCGGTCCGGTCACGGACGAAGACATTTTGAAGATCGTCACGACCTCGCCGGACCTGCCCACCGCGACGCACCGCTTGATCGAGGGCGCCAATGAGAACGGGGGCCCCGACAACATCACCTGCGTCGTCGCGCGCTGGATCCAGTAACCACATTGCGGGCATTTTTTAATGGTCACGCTGCGCGCCCGTGACCGGCGCAGCCTTCGGCGGCCGATCCTGCCCTCCCCTGCACCCCCGAGGTAGGCGGCGCTCACGCTCGGCGAGCGCGCGCCTTTGGCGGGCTCAGCTCACGGCCCCAACGCTGAATAGCCTCAGCGACGTCACCGAAGCCGCGGCCTTGGTCCGTGAGCTCATACGAAACGCGCACCGGCGGACCCGGCTCCACATGGCGCTGAACCAGACCCCGCGCTTCGAGGTCCTTCAAGCGCGCAGATAGCACCTTGGTGCCCAGGCCCACCGCGGCCTCACCGAGCTCACCGAAGCGCCGCGGGCCGGCTTGCAGGGCGGTGAGAATCATCGCGCTCCAAGGGCGCCCGAGAACCTCGGCGGCTAGCTTGAACGCGTGACACTTGCAGTCGACCGTCTTGGCCATACCCAGAGTGTAACCACGTTACTTTCTAAAAGAAAGCGACTTATTAAAAGAAAGCCGCTTGACGAAAGAAACCGAGCCCCCCAGGTTCTGAGTGCGGGCTCGAAGAAGAACCCGGCGCCACCCCTGGCGCGCTCTCGAAGAAAGGACATCCCAATGGCATTCTCCCTGGCCCCCCTGCTCATCCATAGCGATTCCGTACCGGCCGAGGCTCGTGAGGCCCTGCGCGCCATCAGCGCCGCCCCGGTCGAGGAGCGAAAGTCTGCGCTTCGTTCGGTGGCCCGCCTGCTGTACGCGGAGACCGCCATCGACTGCAGCGACGCGCTGGAGTTGGTCGGCCTTCAAAACAACTGCGGCTGCGGCTGACTCCTCAGCGGCCGACGGTGTCATTGAGTGCGATTCTGCTGGCTCGCGTGGCGACGCGGAACGACTCGCGCGAGATGATTGCGCCCCGACGGCTCGGTCGGTTGACCCGAGCGTCGGCCGCGTAGCCGTCGACCGCGGCGACCCGCTGAAGGAGTGCGGGCTCTACCGCGGATGGTGCGGCGCGCACGCAAAGGCTCGTGCCAGACGCTCTCCAAGCGTGGCGTAGCCCGTGTTGGCGCAGAGCGAAGTGCGAGCTGCGACGCCGAAGGCTGCGCCGTTCGCGTGGCGCTCGCTGACCATCAAGTCATCTCGGAATGATCTGAACCGGCGCAGGTTGGTTCCTCACTGGCTCTGGGTCACCAACGAGCGGGCTGAGCAGCGCGTAGCTGACCCCAAGCACGGCAAGCATCAGCAGGCTGGTGATGAGGTACGTGTTCAGCGGTGGGTGTTTGGCGGTGCTCCAGCCGTCTGCATAGAATTTGCCGCCGCTTCGCTCGCGAATTTTCTTTTGGACGCCGGCCAGCACGTCCGGCGCGGGCGTGTCTTCATGCAGGGCGCCACGCAGGAGAGAGCGGAAAGATTCCTCGGGCTCGGTATCGCCGCGGAGCTCTTTTTGGCGGGGGTCGGTCATGAAATTTTCTCTCCCATTTTCCGTTCCACACTCAGCTTGAGCATGCCGCGGGCGCGGTGCAGCCGGCTTTTCACCGTGCCTTCGGGCAGACCCGTGATCTCGGATAGCTCCTCGTAGCTGAGGTCTTCCAAGTCGCGCAAAATGAGCACCTCGCGGAAGTCCGGCTCGAGCTCGGCGATGCAAAGCTGAACGGCGCGCTCCAGCTGATAGCCCTCCAGCAAGCGGTCAGGCTGTGCCACATCGCCGAACGTCACTCCCTTGGCTTCGTCGAGCGTGGCACGCTCAGCGACCGGCTCGAGCTCGTCCTCGCCCTCGGTGTGGCGGCGCGCCAAGTACTTCATCCTGTTTTTGCAGAGATTGACGCTAACGCGGTAGATCCAGGTGCTGAGCTTCGAGTCCCCGCGAAAGGTGGTGATGGCCTTGAAGATTTGGACGAAGACCTCCTGCGCCATGTCCTCGGCCTCGTCCCGACGACCGAGCATTCGCAGCAGCAGCCGGAACACGCGCGCCTCGTACAGCTCGACCAGCTCGTTGAAGGCGCGCTCGTCGCGCCGAGCCAAGCGCTCGATGAACTTACGCTCGCTTTGGTCTTCTGCGTTGGGCACGCCACTCCGAAGCTAGACCGGATGTGCGCGGGCGTCTGCCCGCGCTACCTCGTCGGTCTGCCATTGCTCAGATCGACACCGGTGTTGCCGCTAGGTTCCAAGCGCGCCTGCGGAACCGCTGCCCGCAGGTCTATAAATCTTCAGCCGCGCTCTGAACTGGTCGCGCTCGTTGCCGCGGGGCGCGCGCCGGATGGCGTGGAGAAAACTGCTGGAATAGGAAGGGAGAGTTCCCGCACATGGATTCGAACCACGATTCAGGGATTCAAAGTCCCTTGTCCTGCCTTTAGACGATGCGGGAAGGAGGCCGGTGTCTTTTTGTCGGCTCGGGCCGGCAAGTCAACCGCCGAGCGACAGCCGCCACGCGCTAGGCGCGTTTTGTGCGCTCGTGCACCAGATCGACCACGAATTTCACGGCATCCGGATCGGTCTCGGGCAAGATGCCGTGGCCGAGGTTGAAGATGTAACCCGAGGCGCCCTTGGCCCGCCGCAGAATGTCGTCGACACGGCGCGTGAGCAGCTCGCGCGGCGCGCTGAGCAACAGCGGGTCCAAATTGCCCTGCACGGCTACGTCCGTGCCCAGCAGGGCGATGGCCTGATCCATGGGCGTGCGCCAGTCCACACCGAGGACGGTGCCGCCCGCTCGCTTCTGGAGCGGCAACAGCGTGGCCGTGTCCGTCCCGAAGTGAATGACGGGCACGCCGGTCTGTTCGAGATCCGACAGGATGCGCTGCACGTGCGGCAGGATGAACTCTTCGTAGTCCGTCGGCGACAGCGAACCGACCCAAGAATCGAATAACTGCACCGCGTTGGCGCCGGCGATGATCTGAGCCCGCAAGTAGCGCCGCACGACCTCGGAGAACTTGCTCATCAGCAAGTGCCAGGTGTCCGGATCGTTGTACATCATGCGCTTGGTGAGCGCGTAATTCGAGCTCTTGCCGCCTTCGATCAAGTAGCTTGCGAGCGTGAAGGGCGCCCCCGCGAAGCCGATCAGTGGCGTCTTTCCGTCGAGCTCGCGGCGGATCATCTTGATCGCATCGAGCACGTAGCCGAGGCCATCTTCCGGCTCGATCACCCGCAGGGCGTCGACGGCCGCGCGGTCGCGAACCGGGTGGTGGATGACCGGGCCTTCCCCCTTCGCAAACTCGAAGGGTGCGCCCATGGGTTCGAGCGGCAGCAAAATGTCGGCGAACAGAATGGCCGCGTCCACCCGGTGCGCGTTGACCGGTTGCAGCGTGACCTGCGTCGCGAGCTCCGGGTTCTTGCACAGCTCGAGCAGCGTGTACTTGGCGCGGAGCGCGCGGTACTCGGGCATGTAACGGCCCGCCTGACGCATGAACCAGACCGGCGTTGCATCGACGGGCTCACGACGACAAGCCCGTAAGAATCTATCCCACATCTTTTGCTTATAGCGCCTGCGACATGGCGGCGTGCGGAGCTTGCTCGCCGCCCTTCTGGCGCTCTTTCATCTCGTACTTCGACGGGCACTTGGCCATGATGTTCGAGGCCTCGAAGTGTCCGGAGTCAGTGAGCTTGCCCTCGGCCGTCACCGACACATCCATCCCCGGCATGTCGCGAAAGGTGTCAGGCACGATGCACTGAGCGTAGTGCACGGGCAAAATGACGCCCTTCTTCTCGATTCGAAAGCGGTACTCGCAGGGTTGGTCGCGACGGACCAAGCTGCCTTTGACGAGCGTGCCCTCGACGCGCACGGCACGGTCTTCGAATTTCACTTTGTCTCGAACCAGGTCGTCCACACCCTTGGAATACACGGCCGAGCCTTTGAAGCTCGTAAAGACCAGGGCTAAGATGCCGCCGCTCATCACCAGAAGGCCAATCAATAGGCCAATATTGCCTTTTCGTCGTGGGCCCGTCGGCGCTGGCGCGGGAGAAAAAGCCGGGCGCGGGGGCTCGCCAACGGCAGCAACCGCTCGTTCCAGCTCTTTGTCGAGGTCGCTCATGTTCGAGAAGCCTAGCCCCCCGATGCCCACCGGTCCACCGCTTCCCTAGACACGCCGGGGCAATGCGAGCCGCGCGCCCGCGAACGCCGCACCGGCCCCGAAAGCCATCATCACGACGAGCGCGCTCAGGGCTACCACGACCGGCGAAAGAGAGCCTCCGAGCGCGGCGAGCGCCCAGGCTCCGAAAGCGCCGAGCGCGCCCGACAGGGCCGCCTCGCGCGCCTTGGCCTTACCACCGAAGCGGCCCACGAGAGCGCCGGCGCCCGCGCACGCGCCAAAAAAAGAGACCGCAACTGGCAGCGCGCCGAGGACGATTCGAGTGGCACCGCTTTGTTGGCGTAGCGCGGTTTGGCTCAGGGCCGATCCGAGCCAGACCCCGAGTAGCGACAGCGGCAGGAACAACGTGAGCACCAAGCCAGCGCCGATCAATATCCACTGCCAACGCGGCCTCCGCGCCGCCGCCGCGTCATCGGTATCTTGGTTTTGCAAGACAGTCAGCCGGCGCACCATGAGTTTGTGCAGCATGGCGCCGATCGCGAGCGCGTGCCTAGCCTCGTGTAGCTGGGTCCAGCCGGCGTTCGCCGATGACGTGCCATCGAGCACGAGCCCGCCTCCGTATGCGGCCTGGCACAGCGACACGCCCCACGAGCCCCCGCCGCGCATCGCGCTCGCTAACGCGCCCGGTCCCGAGCTGCCGGGCCCTGCGTACGAGCCTCGTCCGTTCGAGCTCACGCCGGAATTATTACTGGGCTTCGCAAACTGCGCGGACGGCTCAGCGAGCGATGCGCGCTGCACCGGGCTCGCTCCGGGCCCGGGCCTAGGCGCAACTGCCCTGTGGCGGGTGTCCCCCTACTTTGCCTTTGGCGCCGCCGTCGCCGAGCAGGGGTTTCGCTTTAGCCCCGCGTCCGCCACGGGTCTGCATCAGGCCAGGGCGCGCGGCGGGTTTTACGGCCTGCTCGGGCGCGTCTACTTCTTCGATCACGGCTTGGTCGAACCGTACCTCGAGCTCGGCATCGGCGGCGGCTCTCTCGGCACGAGCGCGCGCGAAGCAGACGGCATTCGCTACGACGAGACGGCGGGCGGAGGCGCGCTCCGCGTCGGCGGGGCCGTAGAGTTTTTTCTGAGCCGGCACGTGCGCGTGGGGCCGGCCTTCGATTGGACGCGGTTCGAGCTCTTGCATCTGCGGCGTTGCAGCAGCTCGGGCTGCAGCGGGCTCGACGAAGGCGACTACAGCCACGGCACGGGCTTTACGAGTCTTTCGTTGCGGGTCACGCTCGCATTGGGCGCGGGGCTGTAAAGCAGTTGGTATAGAGTGCCACGGCATGCGCGAGCTCGAGCCCGTTTCGTTCGACCGCACGCTGCGGGCCGCCGCACTCGAGCTGGAGCGGCGCGCGAAAACGGGCGAGGCGCTGAATGACGCGCTCCCCCCCCAGTTGCTCGACGCGGAGACGCTGCACTGGCTCCGCGAATCGCGCACCAAAGATCCATTGGCGGCCGCACTCGAGCGTTGGCTCTTACGGCTGCGAGAGCAGGTGGAGCTCGATCCGCAGCGCCGCGAGCTCGGCCGCGCGTACCGCGTAGAGCGACACGAGATCAGCGAGCCGGAGGGCGCACTCTTACCGCTGACGGCGATGCTCGCCTTGAGCTTGGCGCGCCGGCGCGAACGGGCGGCGTATCTTCGCAGCTTCTTCGCCTGCGCGGCGGCCGTCGCCGATCGCGTGCGCAGGCTGTGGGAGGAGCGCCTGATGTTCGCCGAACGCTTGGGTACGTCGCTCGATTCCTTCGAGGTCGCCTCGGCCGCGCTCGAGCCGGCCGCGCTGGCGTTCGTCGAGGCCAGCCGCGGCGCGTTCGAAAGCCTCGAAGTGCAGGGGCCGGAACGGCTCGTGACCAGCGCGCTCGCCGAGAGCGCCGATGAAGGTTGGCCCGCGCGGCTCACCGCGCGAACCACGCTCGATCTGTTGGGCGATCGAACTTGGGTCCACGGCCTGCGCCTGCGCCCATTTCCGCTGCCCACCGCCCACGGGGCGGGCAGCTTCTCGTTGGCGTTGAACAACGCGGGGCGCGCGATCTCGGATGCCGGGAACGCGCTGCGCTCACCCTTCGTGCTCGCAACCGACGTCTTCGATCTGCACCGCAACCGTCTCGGAGCTCTGCTTGGCATGCTGCCTCTCTCGGCTTCTTTCGCGACGCGGCAGCTGGGCGTGAGCCCGAGCCGTGTACGCGATCAGCAGCGTACGCTGGCGCGTGCGGCGTTGGTCGAGCTACGCGTGGCGGCATTCCGGGTACGGCTGCGAGGGCTGTTCGCGCTCGGCCCGAAGGCGATCGCCAACGAGCTGCCCGAGCTCAGCCATGGCGCCCTCGGCTTCGAGTTGCCGGCTTCAGTTGCGGGCGCCTTCATTCGCGTTAGACCGCGCGACTCGCAACGCTTCGCCGGTGCCCTGCTCGCGTCGTCTCGGCATGAGACGCTCGTGAACGAGTACGACGAAGACTGGTTCCGAAACCCCCGCGCCATCAGCGAGCTGCGAGCAGAGCTCGACCAACCAGACCCGAGCGAACCCGACGACTTGGCGCTGAGCACGGGGGCCGCGGCGTTTCTGGCGCGGCTAGGCGCCCTCCTGTGAGCGTTGTTTTTCGCTAAAAAGAGTCGTTTTCGCCCTGTGACAGGCCACCCGCGTCCAGGTGATAGCTGAAGCCAAAGACGATCGCCGTCACCCGGTCGCCGCTGACCACTCGTCGAAACGCGAGCTCGGCACCAAAGCTCGTGTCCACATAACCAATGCCGCCACTGACGGAGTGATTCTTCGCGCCGTCGTCGTAGCGATATCCGGCCCGCAGCGGAAAGTGGTCACCAAGCAGCACCTCACCGCCGCCCATGGCGCGCAAAGTGGTCCGATCCCAGGTGGTGAAGTCCGCCGCGACGTCCGCCTCGAGACTGAACAGCTCCTTTCCGAAGCCGATGCCGCCGCCGAGCCCCATGGGTTGAAACCCAGTGCCGGGATTATTCAGGTTGGTACCGACGATGGCCAACGATAATCCCTCGGTGGGCTTGATGGTTGCGCCGGCATCGAAGGCGAAGCCACGCACGATGTGCTGATCAGACAGGCCGCCGGAGGCCGCGCTCGCGCCGAGCGGCCCCGTACCGCTCTGGCTGAGCGTCAAATAGCGGCCGGCCACGCCCAGATAGAACGAGTCGGAAAACGGATACGACAACGCGAAGCGGATGTCGGTCCACTTACGATTGATCCCGTCGGTGTCCTGCGTGTTGTACGTGGCACCGATCCCGCCGGCGACGCGCGCGCTCGAACCAACCGAATCCACGGCCGCGGCGCCGTAGCTTTGACGCTTCGATTCCGGCCAAATTTGAGCCAAAGCAGCCAGATGGTAAACCCGCGCCGCCGACATGTTTGCGGGGTTGTCGAAGAGCGCTTCCGTGGAGCTGCTCAAGGCTCGCGTTGCTCCGTTCGTGGCCGTGAGCCGCGGCGTCTCGATCTCTTGATAGTTGTAACCGACCTCGGGCCTAACCGTGCTCTTGTCGGCACGAGCGTGCCGCGTCAACGCCGAGCTCGCGGCGCACGTAAGCACGGCGAGCGCGAAGCGCGTTCGATGACGCGATTCGAATCGACGAGGATCCGCTCGCACGTGCTTCAGGCAAACGCTTTCCATCTCGCTGCTGTCGGCATCGACTTAACCTTCTAAGACGGCGCAGGCCAACTTTCGTACTCCGGGTGCCCACGACGATGAGCGGCCGTTCGGCCAAGCGGCGCAAAAAACTTTCTCGAAACTTTTCCGCCGTTGCCTCTTGACGCCCCAAACACCGAAAGTTTGCGTGCGCAAAACATGACCGCGCGCGCGCTTTACTGGATTCCCTTTTTTGTCTGCGAGGTTACTGAGCGCGCGAAAATGTAAGTCGCGGCAATTCAGCGAAGTGACCGGAGGCTCGTGTTACGATTCAGCGTCATTTTGCGGCCTTTGGCGTTTTGGAAATCTTGGGATTGAACTTTGAATGAGGTCAGTGCTAGCTGCCCTACCGTTGTCGCTCGGAGCTCCCACTCCGAAAGTCGAGAGAGTCGAGCGCGGCGGTTCGGTCTGGGATGGAGAACCTCGAACTCAGTGCCGCCCCCAAAGTCGAATCGTTTACTCCCTGGTTGGGGCTCCGGTAATGACCGGACAATTCCGGGTAGCTTCCAAGGCTCTTCCTATCCACAGACCTGTGGATAAGTTGGGGAATTCCAGTTCGTGACCATCGAAACCCCTCAAGTTCAGACTTTGCACGCGGATCATCCCGCCCCGCCTGGTGAACGCCTGTGGACAGACGCCTTGGAGCAGACGCGGAGCCGTTCTCCTGCCTCCTTCGAGCAGTGGTTTTCGAGTGTGCAGTATGACGGGTTCGAGAACCGCGTGCTCGCACTCACCGCCCGCGATGAGTTCGTGCGTGACTGGGTCAAAGCCCACTTCATACCGGACTTGCTGGGCCATCTTGCCCGCCTTGCGGGGGAGGCGAACCAAGCCAACCTGCGCGTGAAATGGAGCATCTCGAACCGACTCGAACGCCCGGTCTGCCAGGCGCGGCGTCGCACCTCGGAGCCGCCGCCGCCATCGGCCACGCACGGCTCGGGCAACACGGTTGGCCGCCCACGCTCCGAACGCCCATCGCGCTACTCGCGCGCGCAGCTCACCGCTGCCCTCAATCCCAAGCACACTTTTCCGAACTTCGTGGTCGGGCCGTCCAACGAGCTGGCACATGCCGCAGCCTTTGCCTCCGCCGGTGGAGGCGGCCCGCGCTACAACCCGCTCTTCATCGCAGGCGGCACGGGGCTCGGCAAGACGCACTTGATGCACGCCATCGCTCACAAGGTGCTGGATGAGCGTCCGGACTCGCGCATCGTGTACGTGTCCGCCGAGCACTTCACGAACGAGTTCATCGAGGCGCTGCAGCATCACAAGATGGATGAGTTTCGCTCGCGCTATCGCACGGACTGCGACTTGCTGCTCGTAGACGACATTCAGTTCTTGGCCGGTCGCGAGCAGACGCAAGAAGAGTTTTTTCACACGTTCAATGCGCTCCACGATGCGGATCGGCCGATCATCGTCACTAGTGATAAGTACCCGCAGCAGCTTCAGCGCATGCCCGAGCGCTTGGTGTCGCGTTTTACTTCCGGCTTGGTCGCCGATATCCAGACCCCGCAGCTCGAAACGCGCGTGGCCATCGTGCGTAAAAAGGCCGAGCTCGAGGGCATCGAGCTCTCGGACGAAGTGGCGGTGATGCTTGCGCAAAGCGTGCAAAGCAACGTGCGTGAGCTAGAAGGAGCGCTTATCCGCTTGGCGGCCAAGTCCTCGCTCACCGGCCGCCTGATCGATGAGGAGTTCACGCTCGGTGAGCTCGCGATGGTTTCACCGCGTCGGCCCGAGCTGATGAGCGTGGAGGACATTCAGCGCGCCGTGTGTGGTCACTTTCGCCTGTCCAACACCGACCTGCTGAGTAAAGACCGTCACAAGAGCGTCGCTTTTGCGCGCCAGGTCGCTATGTACCTTTGCCGGCAACGCTTGAAGTGCAGCTTCCCCGAGCTAGGCCGCGCTTTTGGCAACCGCGACCACACGACCGTGATGAGCGCAGTGCGCCGCGTCGAAGCGCTCCGGCAGCGCGACCCGCAAGTGAACATGCATCTGGAAGCGATCGAGCAACGCTTGGCATCCTCGGAAAGTTGAGCCAGCGCGCGGCGAGCTCGGCGCTAGTGCTCGTGCCGCGCTACGTCGGATAACGTCGCATCAGTCGTGTGCTCAAAGCTTCGAGCTTTCGAGCGGCATTCTCGCAGCGGGAGACGCCTCGAAAAGCGGCGACGTCGCGACTTCAGGCAGTGGTACCGGCGGCGGCATGCGCGACTCCGGAAAGGCGCCGAGCGACATGCCGATGCGCACGGCAATGGCGTCGATGACTTCACTTGCGCCCGCGCCGAGCGGCGCCCCATAGGCAAAGTCGGCGCGGCTGCGCGAGGCGACGCCCTGGCCGTCCAATAATTGGCCATCTCGCTCGAGCCGCCAGGTACCCTTCACGCCGGCGGACCAGCCGGGACCCTTGGCGTCGGGGGGCAGGGCTTCGAGAAGGAGGTCGACTCGAAGCAGGTAGTCCCCCGTCGGAATGACTCGAGGAGCCGCCGCGACGCCCGGGAAGCTCATCCAAAGCGAACGCGCGAGAGCACTTTGTACGGTACTGCGTAAATGCTCGAAGCACAGGAGGCGGCGGTCCTCGGGCGCCACGCAAGCGCTTTCCGGCATCTCATCGGCGATGGCAATCCACAGTTTATTGGCGTGTAAAACACTGGGTGCAAGCGGTGGAAGCTCAGCCGTGTGGAGCGGCGCGTGGTGCTCGAGATCACAGCCGCCGAGCCAAACCAGCAGACCCCCGAGGGTCGCGCGCATAGCAATGCAGCGCGCGTTCGAAAAGAAAATCATGTCCCGAAACTTTATCGGAAGCGCCGGAGCGACCAGCAACTTTCCGGCAGAGTTTCCGAACCTGGCACACGACGGCCGCGTGGGTGAAACCGGGCTCGAGTTAGGATCCCGCTAATCCCGTTCGCAAAAAACACCCGAGAAAGGCCACGGATGGCTTCGTTGAAACACATTCACCAAATCATGAACGAGCGCGCGCTCGTGCGGCTCGCCGACGGACGCACCGGGAAGATCCTGCGTGTCGACACGCTGTTTCCCGATCACGAGGTCAAGATCACGGTCTGGACGTCCGACCATGTGCGCCCGCTCTTGGCCAAGGTGGAGCGCTTGGAGCTCAAGGACGTCCTCGGCGTCGCTTAGAGCACTACACGCCCGGCTCGACCTCGGACGTCGCGTACATGGCCTCGGCGATTTCGAAGGTCGCATTTTCGAGCGTGGAATAAGCCGCCCGCATTGCGTCCAAGTTGGCGCCGGTCTCCAGCATCTTTTTCAAGACCAAAACCTCTTGCTTCACCCGCTCGAGCTTCTCCGGCGAAAGCAGGTCGGCGTAGCCATCCAACGCCTGCTCGGTGGTGTAAATCAGCGTCTCGCCTTGGTTGCGCATCTCCGCCAGATCACGACGCAACTGGTCGGTGTCTTTGAAGCGTTCTCCCTCCTGCACGAGCAGGTCCACCTCGGCCTGATTCAGACCGCTGGTGGCCGTGACACTGACGGCTTGACTGCGACCAGTGCCTAGATCGCGCGCTTCCACCGAGAGGATGCCGTTGGCGTCGATTGCAAAAGTCACTTTGACCTTGGGCACGCCGCGCGGCGCGGGCGGGATCCCCGTCAGCTCGAAGCGGGCTAGGCTGCGATTGTCCTGCGCCATCTCGCGCTCGCCCTGCAGCACCTGAATCGGCACGAACGACTGATTGTCGACACTGGTCGTGAAGACCTCGCTCTTTTCCGTCGGCACGGTGGTGTTGCGCGGGATGAGCTTGGTGAACACCCCGCCGCCGGTCTCGACGCCGATGGACAGCGGTGTCACGTCGAGGAGCAGGACCTCGTCGATGGCTCCGGACAGGGCTCCGCCCTGGATCGCTGCACCAACCGACACAACTTCGTCGGGGTTGACCCCCTTGTGCGGGTCTTTACCGAAAAACTCGCGTACGGCTTTTTGCACCGCGGGCATGCGCGTCATGCCGCCCACCAGCACGATCTGCCCGATCCCGGATGGCGAAATCTTCGCGTCGGCCAGTACGCTCTTGCAAGCCACGATCGTGCGGTCGACGAGGTCTCGAGTCAATATCTCGAGCTCGCTCCGCTTCATGGTGCGCTCGAGATGCAGGGGCCCCGCCGACCCCGACGCAATGAAGGGGATGTTCACCTCTGTCTCCAAGGACGAGCTGAGCTCGTGCTTGGCCTTTTCTGCCGCCTCACGCAGGCGCTGGAGCGCGGTGCGCTCCTTGCGTAAGTCGACGTCGTGCTGCGCTTTGAACTCCTCACTCAGTTTGTCGATGATGCGCGCATCGAAATCTTCGCCGCCCAAGTGCGTGTCGCCACCAGTGGCCTTTACATTGAATACGCCGCCCGAAATTTCGAGCACCGAGATGTCGAACGTCCCCCCACCCAAGTCGTAAACTGCGATGACCTCCGCCTTTGTCTTGTCGAGGCCGTACGCGAGCGCGGCGGCGGTAGGCTCGTTCAAGATGCGCTTCACCTCGAGCCCGGCGATCCTACCGGCATCTTTCGTAGCCTGGCGTTCAGCGTCGTCGAAATACGCAGGCACGGTGATCACCGCTTCGGTCACCGGCTCGCCCAGGTAGCTCTCCGCCACCTGCTTCATCGCGGCCAAGATCATGCTGGATATTTCCGGCGGCGAGAGCTTCTTGTTCTGGACGAGCACCCTGGCGTCGCCATTTTCGGCCTCGACGATGCGGTAGGCGACCGCGTCCTTTTGGCGCTGCACCGAGCCTGCCGAAAACTTTTGGCCCATCAGGCGCTTGACCGCTTGAATGGTATTTTCAGGGTTGGTCGTGGCTTGACGCTTGGCTACCTGACCCACGAGGCGCTCGCCCTTTGGCGTGAAGCCGACCACGCTCGGCGTGGTTCGCGCGCCCTCACCATTCGCGATGACTTTGACCTCGGGTTGGCCTGCCGCGTTGGTTCCTTCGAGAACCGAGACGCAGGAGTTGGTCGTGCCGAGATCGATGCCGATGATTTTCCCCATGCGCTATCTGGTGAGCATAGCGTGCGCGGGACTGGGCATAAAGGGTACGCGGCGCGACGATGTATGTAGGTCCTATGCCTACGAGATGCCGGGCTACGGCCGCCCTCCGCGAATGGCCGCCACCGCGCGGAGCCTCCGCTCTGGCTTGCTAATTCGCCTTGGCCTTCGCGACGACTACGATCGCGGGTCGGACCAGCTTATCGCCCTGAACATAACCGGCTTGGACTTCGTGGATCACGGTGCCCGGCGGATGATCGGCGGTTTCGAATTGCTGGACGGCTTCATGGAACGCGGGGTCGAAGGCCTCCCCTTGGGCTTTGATGCGTTCGATGCCGATCTTGGAAAGCGTGTCGAGGAACTGGCGCTTGACGAGAGCGATGCCGTCCGCCAACGCCTTCACATCGGTCGCGGTCTCCGCGTGAGCGGTCGCGCGCTCCAGATTATCGAACACGGGTAGCAAGTCTTTGATCAAATCCTCTCGCGCTCGCTTTTCAGTGTCGGCGAGCTCACGGCGCGAGCGCTTGCGGAAATTGTCGAAATCCGCGGCAGTGCGCAGCAACTGGTCGCGCAATTTGGAAACTTCAGTCTTGGATGCTTCCAGCGGATCGACCTCCGCTGCGGCTACGGGTTGCTCGGCTTCGGGCGGCGATTCGGAGATGGGGGATTCGTCGGACACGGCGCGCGGATTATAGTCACTCGGCTTCTGTTCGCTATGCCGAAGCGTCCGAGCCCAGCTAATTGCGGGCTATTGCCGGAGGGAGCGCGCTTCCGGAGGGGCGTCCACGCAGGGCGCCTGACGGAGCGCGGTGAGGAGCCCACCGGAGCTGTGCGCGATGGGATCGCGGGCGCTCGGGTTCGGGGCAAACCAGGTATCGATGCCACCCGGCAAAACCCAGAAGTGGTCGGCTGACGGCAGGGGCACGTAGCTGGGCTCGCCGAGCCGCTCCTCCCCGTAGCCCGTCGTCTCCAGCCAGAAACAGGTGTCGTCTGCGGCAAAGGCGAATAAATGCACGGCGCCCGAGTGAAAATCGACCTCCACGCGAGCCAGCGCGGCGCCGTCCACCGCGGACGAGACCGATAGCCAATGAGCGCCGGCTGGTACGCGCAGCAGTGCGCCGGCGGCAGGGCTTTCGTTGCTCGTGGGATCGACTGCGCTCAAGCGCTGGCCATCGAGCGCAACTTCGATCCGCACCGCGCCGAGATTGATGATGCGGAGAAGGGGGTGGTAGACGAAAAAAGACAAGCATGCGGCGCCAACGCCGAGCACGGGCCCAGCGCTCAGCCATGGCGAGCTTACGCGCTCATCGAGCGGCTCGGCCGTGAGCTCGGCTTCGTTCAGTTGCGCCACGCGCTCGGCGTAACTAAGTGCCGCGCACCACAGCCTGCCGCTCGTCGACCAGCGCACGGCCGCGCCCCGCGCGCTGTGCGGAAGGCTCATTGGACGCGCCGGCAAGCAGAGCAGCCCGAACGGCAGAAGCGAGAACGCGATCACGCTCGAAATCAGACCGAGCAGCCCGAGCCTGGGCGCCACCAGTGGCAGGGCCGCTGCGCCGGCCAAGGCCAAAAGGAGCGATGAAAGTGCAAGCGACAGCACCCGCGTGGAGGCGCTCGCCTGATGCTCGGCGCATTCATCACAATAGCCAACTGATGATGAAACGCCGCCTTCGCGCGCTAGCGCGACACGATGGGTCGCGATGCCCGCGCAGCATGCGCACTCTTCAGGCAGCCGGATGGGTACGTCGCTGCGTGCGATCGGCAGGCCAACGCTCGCGCCCGCGAGCACGGACCGACGGCGAGCGCGTATGGCCAAACGGTACCGCAAAAGTGCTTGCTCCACGTCTGGTCTTGCATTGCGTGTGAGGGGCCGCAAGGTTAGCGAAGAACGTGGCCATGGCTCCCGAGCTCAACGAACCTCAGCGGCAAGCCGTGACGCACGGCGAAGGGCCGTTGCTCGTATTCGCTGGCGCTGGCAGTGGCAAGACGCGCACGATCATTTATCGCATTGCGAACCTACTTGCCTCCGGGGTCCCACCCTATCGAATTTTGGCCGTGACCTTCACCAACAAAGCAGCTGGCGAGATGAAGTCTCGACTCTCCGAGTTGGCCGGCCCGGAGGTGGCGCGGGACGTGTGGGTCGGCACCTTTCACGCGGTGTGCGCAAAGCTGCTTCGTCGCTACGCGGAAGAGGTCGGGCTGAAGCGAAATTTCATCATTTACGATGATTCGGACCAGAAGGCGGTGCTCACGCGCGTCGTGCGCGAGCTCAATCTGTCGGACCAAGAATATCCACCCAAACTGATGTCGTCCCTGATCAGCAAAGAAAAGCGGGAGGGCCGTGGGCCAGACGAGGTCAAGGGGGACGCGGGCTTCAACGACTCCTTGCCCGCAATTTATGTGCGTTATCAAAAGGCGTTGCTCCTCTCCAACGCCGTCGATTTCGACGACTTGCTTCTTCTCATGGCCCGCATCGCGGAAAACCTCGAAGGCCACGCGGGAGAGGAGCTGAGAAATCGCTTCCAGTACGTGCTCGTGGACGAGTTTCAAGACACGAACCTCATTCAGTACCGGTTGATCCGGGCGCTCAGTGCGCGGCGGCGTAACCTATGTGTGGTCGGCGACGACGATCAGTCGATCTACCGTTGGCGCGGCGCCGATGTCCGCTTGATCCGTAGCTTCCGTCGAGATTTCTCCGACGCAGTCGTGATCAAGCTGGAGCAAAACTACCGCTCCACCAGCAACATCGTGCGGGCCGCCCTGGGCGTCATCGAAGCTGCCGACGTGCGTGAGCCGAAGAAGCTGTGGACCGAGCAAGCGGCGGGCGAAAAGGTCAAGGTCCGCCTCGTTCGTGACGAGCGGGAGGAAGCCGCGTTCGTCGTGCGTACGATCAAGGCCGAGATGGCGCGTGGGGTGAGTCCCGAGCAGATGGCGGTGTTCTATCGAGTCCACGCCCAGTCGCGCACGCTCGAAGAAGCCTTCCGCGCGGCGAATCAACCCTACAAGATCGTCGGCGGCATGAAGTTTTTCGACCGTGCGGAGGTCAAGGACTTGCTGGCCTATCTGCGCCTCATCGACAACCCCATGAGCGACACGGACCTAGTGCGAGTGGTCAACACTCCGGCGCGCGGCATCGGCAACAAGACCGTCGAGCACTTGTTGAATGTGGCCTCGGAAAGCGCGCTGAGCGCGTACGACGCGATTGACGCGGTGACGCGCGCCGCCGAGCTCGGCAGCCCAGCGCGTAGGAAGCTCGCCGCGTTCAAGGCGCTGCTAGAAGGCCTACGAGAAGAGGCCAAGGCCTTGTCACCCCACGCACTCGCTGGGCGCGTACTGGAGGTCACCGGCTACCGGGATCAACTGATCAAGGACGACACCGCGGAAAGCGACGCTCGCCTCGGCAATCTGGAGGAAATGGTCGGCTCCATCGCCGAGTACGAGCACGAGCTCGGCGATCAGGCGGAAGCCACGTTGTCCGGCTACTTGGAGCGCGTTTCGCTCGTCAACGCGACGGACGCCCTAGAAGGTGCCCCCACCGTGTCGCTGATGACCGTGCACAGCGCCAAGGGTTTGGAGTTTCGCGCCGTCTTCCTGACTGGCATGGAGGAAGAGATCTTCCCTTACAGCCGCGTGAGCCACGAGGAGCCGGAAGAAATCGACGAGGAGCGCCGCTTGGCGTACGTCGCGATTACGCGCGCTCGCGAGCGTCTGTACATCAGCCACGCCGGCTCGCGTACCCTGTTCGGCAAAACGCGGTACGCGTCGCCGAGCCGATTTCTACGCGATTTGCCCGCCGATACCGTGCCCCGCGAGGGCACAGCCTGGCCCGCGGCTCCGTATGCCACGCCGTATCAAGCTCCGCGGGCCGCCTTGCCCGTCGGGACCCGCGTCGTCGAGCGCGAAGCAGAGTACGACAGCCAAGTCGGCGAAGGCGTGCAGGTCCGTCCCGGGTCGCGCGTGTATCACAAGCAATTCGGGGAAGGAGTGGTCGAGCGCGTCGAGCTCGGCAGCGCACCGACGGTCGTGGCCAAGTTCAAGGAACACGGCACGCGCCGCATTCACGCGAAATTCTTGGAATACGAATGACGCGCGCTGGCGGCCGAAGCGCGCGTCCCTCCGTCCCTCGCAAGCGCTAGCCGGGGGTACCGGTCGGCGCGGGTGTCCCCTTGAGCGCGCTGTCGATCTGCGCGGACACCGTCTCGAAGCTGGTAGGATTCGCCACGCGCGCGCCGTTGATGAACATGGTGGGCGTTCCCTGCACGGCCACGCTCTCACCGAGCTTCACGTCCGAGTCGACCTCGGAGGCGTAGGTCTTGCTGTCCAGGGCCTTTTTGAATTCGACGACGTTCAAACCGGCGTCCTTGGCAAAACCTTCCAGGCCCGGTCGGGTCAGCTGGGTCTGGTTTTGAAACAGCTTGTCGTGGAACTGCCAAAATTTGCCCTGCGCATTGGCAGCTAGGGCTGCCTCCGCCGCGGTTCGCGCGTTCTCGTGCATCGGCAAAGGAAACTGCCGGAAAACGAAGTGAATTTTATCGCTGTATTTTTCCTTCACCTGATCGACGACGGTCGCGGCCTTGCCGCAGTAGGGGCACTGGAAGTCCGAGAACTCGACCACCGTGACTTTGGCATTCTGCGGCCCGAAAGACGGGCCCTTGCTGTTGCCGATGGAGGCCGCGACCTCCGCGCTGAGCGGCTGATTTGCGACTTCCATTTTCTTCAAGTCGGCAATGATCTCGGGCAAGTGGTCCATCATGGATTTACAGCGAGAGGCGGGAAACTGTTTGGTCTGCGTCTTGACCATGTTGCACGTCTCGCTCGTGGGACCGACTGCGCCGCAAAGCTTGCCAACCAGCTCCTCACATGCCTTGCCGGCCGCGCCGAGCTTTTGCACCGAATAGGCGATGTCCTTGAGGCCGACCGTGCACGCGTCAGGGGAGAGGACGTCGGCGCTGGTGGTGAGCGCACCGCACGCTTCCGAATCCTTACCCGCCTTCTCGCACAGCGCGGCTGCGTACTTTTGGCAGGGGCCAGATGCGTTGGTGGCGAGTGCCGCGGAGCCCGACACGGCGGGCGACGGAACGACGTTGCGGTGCGACTTGGGCTTGTTGCAGCCCGCGCCGAGAGCAAGCGCGATCGCCGCTAGGCCGAGCCAGGCTTCGGGGTTCTTGAGTGGGAACATGATTGGACCTTTCAGCTCAGCAGGTAGAGCCACCCCGAGCAGGGCGCGGTGTAGCAGCTTCAAGGCACTTCGTCACGGTATGCGCGGCGAAACCCTCATTGGCGTTGACTCGCGGGGCCGTCCAGCAAATGGCTTCCGTCATGAACAAGCGGCTCGCCATGCTCGAAAAACTCACGTCTTCTGCGCAAGCGGACTCGTTCGCGTTCTATTGCCTCGCCCTGGAGTACCGCAAAGAAGGACGGGTAGAGGACGCCGTGCAGAGCTTCGAGACGCTACGCGGGCGGGATGCCGAGTACTTACCGATGTACCTGATGGCAGGACAGCTGCTCCGCGAAGCCACGCGGCCGGCGGATGCCTCGGCCTGGCTCAAACAAGGCATCGAGCTCGCCAAACAAAAAAGCGATTCGAAGGCCTTGGGAGAGCTGGAATCCGAACTGGCGCAGGTCGAGGGGTGAGGCGAGCGCGCGCGCTAACGCGTTGGATTCAAGGGATTTTCTATCACGCGCGCCGCGTCACTTAGTGCTTCGGGGGTGAGCAAGGCTTGCACGATTCGGCGCTCCACGAACGAATGACGAAACAACGGGTCGCGGATGTGCTCGAGCAGGGAGCGCGCGTAGCGCGCGGCGCGCTCCCTCATCTCGACGGCTTGCGGCGAGCGCGCCACGCGCAGCGTCTCGCAACCCAAAGAACGCGTGGCCAGCCCGTACTCGGAACCCTGGAGGGTGTCGATCGCGCCAAGCGCAGTGGTCGCCAAGAGTATTGCCGTGTGCTCTTCGCCCATATCCACACGCGCGCGCGCCTCGATGGCCATGGCATAAAAGTGGAACGCAACGTATGCCTGCGCTTCGGCGGCTTGGCGCGCGTCGAAGGCATGCATGACGGCTCGGGCGTGGTCGCCGCGCACACGCGCCAAGAGCGCCCGCAAGATCTTTTCATGCACGGAGTCGAAGGCACTCCCCGTGACGGCCGTTAACGCCCCCGCGTCCCCAACCAGCGTGTCGGCCCCGTCCAAATCCCCGTACTCGATCAATATCTCTGCCATCGAAAGCAAAGTGTCGGCGCGCGAATCACGGTCGCCATAGCGTTCGTGCGCGTCGCGTGCCCGCCGCAGGTAGGCGAGCCCGCGCTCGAGATCCCCGAGGCTCGCGTAGCATTCGCCGATCGTACTGAGTGTCTTGGCTATTTGGAAACGACCGCCGATCGCAAGATCGATGCGGATCGCGTCTAGCGCCAGTGCGATGCCGTCTTCGAAGCGCCCCAGCACGAGGAGCGCGTAAGCGAGCGAGTTCTTGGCGCGCGCTTCCATGCGGCGCGCGCCCGCTTGTCGGAACACGGCGATCGCTTCCGCTTGCGCCTCGACGGCTTCGTGCACGCGGCCGACCCGGCGCAACAAGGTGCCGCGCAAGCGCAACGACTCGGCGCGCAAGCGGGCCGGCACGCCCTTGCCCTCGGCCGTGTTGAGCGCGCGGTCGACGGCCGCCAATGCGCCCTGCATGTCACCGATATCGTGTAAAATCTCGGCCATCAGCGTGCGCGCCTGCACTTCCAAAACGGGGGAGGCGGCCTGGGTCGCCACGACCTCGCCGCGCTTGACGGAGCTCAAGGCCTTGGACAAGTGGCCCGAATCGAGCTCGAACTGCGCCGTGCGAAGCAAGGTGGTGGCGGCCCATTGCGCGCTCTTCGACAAGCGCGCGAGCGCGCGCAACTTGCTCAAGTGGCCACGCCGTTCGCGCCAACGACCCTGATTGCGACAGATGGACTCCAGCGCCTCGTGCGCTTCCATCAGCCGCGCGTCGCCGTCGTTCACTAGCGCGATGACGCGACGATAACAGCGCTTGGCCAGCTGCGTCTGATAGCTCGAGCGCGCCGCGTCCGCCGCTTCTAGATAAAAGCGCGCCGCGGCGTCCCGCGCGTTGCCGCGCGCCAAATGGCGCGCGACGATGGCGGCGGTAAGACCCTTGCTCAAAGGCGTGTCGGCCAGATGCTCGCCTAGTCGTCGATGCATGCGCACCCTACGTCGACGGTCGAGGGCACGGTAAGCGACGTCGCGCGTCAACGGATGACGAACGTCTATGGCGTCTGCCTTCAACTCGCACAGGCCCCGGGCGGAAAGCCGCGCCACGGCGTCGGCCGGATCCTCGGCGCCGATCGAAAGCAAGTCGGCCATGGCGAGCGGGCCGCCTGCGACGGCCAACCACTCAATCACTGCGTGCTCGGCCACGGGCAGCTCGTTCAGTCGGTCGGCGATCAGCTGCTCGAGCGTAGACGGCAAAGACAGGCTGGCGTCGCCGATCCGTTCGACTTGAACGAGCTCCTGCTGTCCCTCACGCTCGCGAATCGCGAGCAGGCCGCGTTCTAGGAGTGCGTCCACCATTTCGAGCAGGAAAAAGGGATTTCCGCCGGCACGCGGCAAGAGATCTGCGCACACTTGCCGTACGCCCTGGCTGACGCCCAGACGGGTCTGCAAGAGACGCAGCTGATGCTCCGCGCTCAGCCCCTTCAGCTCGACTCGCACCAAACCTTCGATGTACCCGGAGACTCGGTCTTCGGGTCGAGTCAACAAAATGACCAGCACGCTCAGCGGCTCTGCGCGACGCAGAAACTCGATGATTAGATCGAGGCTCGGCCGGTCACTCCATTGCAGTCCGTCCAGGGCAACGACCAGCGGGGCGTCCATCGCGGCGCGCGCGAAAAACCGTCGCATGCCCAGGGCGATCAACTGACGTGTTTCTGCAACGTCCGCGTCGTCTACGGTCTGACGGACGCGCCCGGTTGCAAGCTCCGCCATGCGCAGGACCACTTCCTGGCCCTCTTGCTCGTCGGCGAATTCTCCGAAAGCTTCGTTGATCTGGGCGCGCGCTTGCTCGAAAGGTTGATCGACGCGCGTACCCGTGAGCTCACGAATCCACTCGCTGATCGTCGCAAATGGCACCTCACTGAGCGCCGGCGAAGATTCGACCCGCAAGACGCGCGCGTCGGGCGGCAGCGCATTCAAGAACGCGGCCAAAAGCGCGGTCTTTCCGATGCCCATTTCGCCGTACACGACGCGGGCAGACACCTGCCCCGGGGTCTGCGCAGATCCCACGACGCCGTAGTAAGCGGCGTGCAAGTCGGCAAGCTCGGCGTCGCGACCGATCAGATCACTCGGGGCCCGGGCCATCTCGTCGAGCTTCTCTTGCCGGGTGTGCGGTCGAAGCAACGCATAGATGCGCATGTCCTGGGGCAAGCTGAGGCGCTCTGCATCTTCGATTTTGATCGTTGGAGCATCGCCCCAAACGAAATCGCGACGCACGAGTCGATACAGACCGCCAGCGACCCAGCTGACCCCAGGCGGAGCGTGATCCCCTAGCAAATCGGCTAAGTGATTGGCGGGCTCTTGCAGCGCATGTTGAATCAAGTGACCGGCGCGATCACGTTCGCCGGTTGCGATACCGCGCACGATGCCGACGCTCGCCGATAGATCGACGGGCAAGTCTTCGGACGCACCCCGGATCACTTCGTGAACGTCGATCGCGAGCCAGACCGCATCCAAGGGCGCCCGCGCTGGGTTGGCCATGAGACCCACTAAAGCGCGGGCGGCCGTCGCGAACTTATCAGACTGCGCGTCGCCGTTCGACGGTACGTCCCACGCAAAGCGCGCGCCGCGCCGGAAGGCGACCTCGCCCAAAGTTCCTCGCAGTTGGTCGAGCACTCGCGATGCTTGCGCGCGCCCCACGCTGGTCGCGAGCTGATCGATGCCATGCAACCGCAGGGTCACGACTGCGACGTGGCGCACCTCTCGACCCACGTGGCCGCGCAGCGCTCGACCGGGGCCGGTGCTTTCGTCGTCGCCGCCGGCCGTGCCAACGATGTGGGCCACGGAGGCCAAGTCGTCGATGGCCTCGCTGAATGGGGACTCACTCGGCACGTCGGAGCCTGCCACGCCGGGTGAGGTATGCTCACGCGTCGCAAGCTCCGAGAGCACCGTCTCGAGCACATGGGAATCGACCAATTGCTGCTTCTGAAAGAGGGCGCGACTGATCGCCGCAGCCATGTCGCGTGCAGTTTGAAAGCGCTGGTCCGGGTTCTTGGCCAGCGCCCGCATCACGACCTCCTCGAGCTCCGACGGCAAGTCACGTACGTACGTGCTCGGGGGCTCGATCTGACCGGCACGTACCGCCTCCAGCAGTTCTTGTCCTTCGGCGGCGCCGTGCAGCGGGCGCGCCGTCAAGAGCTCATGAAACACGACTCCGAGCGAATAGATATCGGTCCGTCGCGACACGCGTTCGGCACGTGCCTGCTCGGGCGACATATACGCCGTTTTACCCTTCAACACGCCCGGCTCTTCGCGGAACAAGTTGGCCGAAGCAATGCCGAAATCAGCGATTTTCACGCCGCCGTCGAAACTCATCAAGATATTTTGCGGCGACACGTCCCGGTGCACGATATCGATCGGCTTACCGGCCTCGTCCTTGCGCTCGTGCGCGTAGTGCAAGCCCTTGGCTACCTCGGCGATGATGTAAGCGGCTACGTAGGGGGGAATGCGTTGGCCCTTGGCTTGCGCCGAGCGCGTCAGCTTACGCAGATCAGGACCCTCTACGTACTCCATGCTGAGCAGCTGACCTTCGTCACCGTAATCCTGGAAATCGTAAACTTGCACGATGTTGGGGTGGTTCAGCCGAGTCGCTAGCTGAGCCTCTTCTGCGAACATGGTGCGAAAACGCCGGGAAGACCCGTAGGCCGGCAGGATGCGCTTCAGCACCAGTAGCTTGAACGTGTCCTCCGCCCCGCGCTTCTTGGCCAGGAACACCTCTGCCATGCCGCCTGCCCCCAAGCGACGAATGATCTCGAAGTCGGCTAAGCGTTTCGGTGTCGGGCGGTTGGGTGTGTCGGTCATTTTCGAAGCAGGCGGCAACGCGATATCGGACCAACGAGCGCGGCCGGCCTTATCCTTCGGCTCCGGGCCGCTCCACGCACGTTAGCCTTTTATTCGAGCCGTTTCGAGCGTTCTGACGCCTGGCGTGCAGAGCCTTACCTCCGCGGTATAGACTTTCAGCGATGCTCTGGTCCGAACCGCGCGGCTCTCGATCCTCTCATTGGCGGTTGCGGCTGACTCTCGGCCTGAGCCTGAGCCTTCTGGCGGTTGGGTGCGCCGGTCACGAACCGAACGCCAACTCACCGCGTGCGACGATCGAGGGCCGCGCTCTAACGATCCCGACGGTGGACGACGCTGGGTTCGCGGAAGCCGCTTATCGCGTCCTCGTCACCGACGACAGCTCCGCACGACGCTCAGGCTCGTTGATCGGCGTAGTACGGAGGCAGATGCTGCGAGCCAAGGCTCGCTTCGATGCAGGCCAACGGGAGGCGGGGCTGAATGCGCTAACGGGCGCGTTCTATCTGATGCGCGCGGGCGAATTCCGAAGTGAGGCGCTCGACGGCGCGGACGGTCCGGATGGCGCGCTCAGCGCGGGAGCGGCGGAGGTCTCTCGGCTGGGTGAGGAGGGTTATGCCTTCACGCTCTACACCATGCTGCGAGACAAGCTGCCGAAAGGCCCCGAGCGCGCGGAAGTCGAAGCGCATCTGGATGCCCTGGCGCGCTTCTCGCGGGCGACCCACGGCGCAGGACCAATGCAGGCTGCCAGTGCGGATTTGCGTGCGGCCGTGCAACGCTCGCTGATCGAGTCGCAGAGGCCCGCCCTCGACGCGGCCGGCGACCGCGCCATCGCGTGGCTGAAGCGGGCGCTCGCGTCGAACGCCGGCGATTCGCCGATCAACTCCAACGCCGACCGCGACGAAGCTTTCGAGGCGTACCGTGCGCTGCGCGGCGGCGGTTACACGCTGATCGCCCTTTATCTCAGGCATGGTGACGCTCGCGGCGTGCTCGGAGCGGCGGACAAGGCCGACCTAGGCCGCGTCATCGCCCCCGAGCTGCGCGACCGATTGGAGCGCGCCGCGGACGGTGGCGACGCGGACGCCTGGTCCGATTTGTATCACTTCTTCGATTCGGCGTCGCACGCCGCGGACGCCGAGGGTCTGCTCGATCACACGCTGATGGAAGCCGCGACGTGGGGGGCGGCGGTGTCATTGTTCCGTGCCGAGCCAGGCACCCTGCGCGGCGCGGCGCCGCTCGCCACGGAGCTCGCGAATTACGGCATGGCGGAGGTCATACCGGTCGTGTTGACCCCCGCGGTCCTGAAGCAGGCGTCCCCCGAGAGCCTGAGCTTTGCGCTGGGTCTCGTGGGTAAAGCGCTGGTCGGCGAAGACGAGCTCGATCAACTGTCGAGCGCGCGGCGCACTTTCGAGAATGCCAAGCCGTTGCTCGATTTGGCCGAGACCAAGCCTTATCTGGGCAAGGTAAACCCGAGTAGTGCCCGCCTTCAGTACGTGATGGGTGCCCTCGAAACGCGACACGGCGATCTGGCCCGGGCGCTGCCCTTGGTACAGGCGGCGACCCGCCGCGAACCCACGTTGGAGACGCTGATGACGCTTGGCGCGATCGAACGCCAAAAGGACCATGCCGCCGCGCTGACCACGCTCGCGCAGGCGGTGGAGCTGGCTAAAGTCGAAAATAACCCCTTGGCCGAGACCGACGCGCTGAACATGAAGTTCGAGGTCTATCGCGACCACGGCGACGCCGAGCATGCGGCGAGCACGCTCGACGCGGCTTTGGGGCGCGCTCTGGATGCGCAACGCACTGCGCGCACCGGCGGCGCCGCGTTGGCCCGCTCGGAACGGCTTCTGGCTCGCATCCTCGAACACTACGACGATCCGCGGGCAACTCGGCGGGCGACCGAGCGCGCCTACGACGCCAGCTCCGATCAAGCGCAGCTCACGGCCACCGTCTTGGACTCGGCCCGTCGCGCGCTCACCCATGCCGACCTCGTGGCCGCGCGTCGCGCAACGCAGCGCGCGGTCGCGGCTGGCTTGGGCAGTGACGATTTGGTTTACGTCGCGCTCTGGCTGCAACTGGTCGAAAAGAAGCTCAACGTGCCGAGCGACGGCACGGTGGAAGAAGCGTACGCGGGCGTGGACGACAATTCAGGCTGGCCCGCGCGGCTCCGCGCCTGGGCGCGCGGCAAGCTCTCGGATCAGGATCTCGCCGCGTCCGCGCGCAGCGCGTCCGAACGCACCGAAGCTACCTTCTATGCCGCCATGCTCAAGCAGCAGCTCGGAGCTGACTCGTTCAAAGACCTAGAGCGCGTAGCGGAGAGCCCTGCCATCGACCTCGTCGAGGTCACTATCGCGCGAGATTTATTGGCCATGCGCAGCAAGAGCGCGTTCGATTACAAGCTGCCACCGGGCGTGAAGTTGCCGTGATCCGAGGTGCTGCGTCATAAATGTGATCGCCCATCCATGCCTCTAGAGTCAGCGTGTTTTGCTCAGCCACGGGGCGCGCGGCCGAGCAATTTCTCGACCAGGCGCGGCCCCAATTCGCTGACCATCATCCGCTCGACCGCGGACTCCTTATCGTCGCGCTCACCTGGCGCGTATTGGAACTCGATGCCCATTCCGGACGGGTTCGCGCGCGTAGCTTCGGCGACCGGCGTCGTCCAGATGACCTTTCCGCGTAACCGTAGCGGGTCAGCCAGACTCGGCACGCCGAGCGCGAAAACGAAGTCCGTTCCGACCGGCAGTGGCTTGTCGGTGGCAATGAAGGTGCCGCCGCGCGAGATGTTCTTGGTGTAGTCGGCAAAAAAGGTATTGAGCCGCTTGTAGTCCACCTTGAGCTCGATCGCTGCCCGGACGCCGTAGCGCCGGTCGCTCTTGTCATCTGCGCTCATCGCTTCCGAGGCTAGTATTGCGCGCCCCGCCGGCCAAGTAGTGAGCAAACCGGGAATCGCCGGAGGAAAATGCTACACCCGCCGAGTGCGCGACCCCTACGAGGTGCTCGGAGTAGGCCGGGAAGCATCCGAAGCCGAGATCAAGGCAGCCTTCCGTCGGCTGGCGGCAATTCATCATCCCGACAAGAATCCCGGGGATGCGGGCGCGGTAACGCGCTTCAAAGAAGCAAACCTTGCTCATCAAATCCTCGCGGACAAGGACAAGCGCGCGGCGTTCGACCGCTATGGCGAAGCCGCGTTCAGACCAGGCGGCGGTGGCGGCATAGATTTTAGCGACTTGGCCCGCTTCGACGACTTGTTCGGCGATCTATTGGGCGCATTCGGAATTCGCACCGGCGACCGCGGCGACATTCGCAAAGATTTGGAGCTGAGCTTCGAAGAAGCCGCGCTCGGCTGCGAGCGTGAAGTGAGTTACGAGCGGTCGGACACCTGCGAGGCATGCGCCGGTCGCGGTGCCGAACCCGGCACTCCCGTGGAAACCTGTTCGGCCTGCAACGGGCGTGGCAAGGTCCGTTTTCAGCAAGCGTTGTTTCCGATTGCAGTGGAGAGGCCCTGCTCGCGCTGTCGCGGCACCGGGCAGGTCGTCCTCACGCCGTGTCGCGTGTGTAGTGGCCGTGGCTTAGCCAAAGCCGAACGCACCCTTGCCGTGGAGATCCCTGCCGGGATCGAGGACGCCGCGACGCGCACCGTCAATCAAGCGGGTAATCGTGTTCGCATCGACAAGCCGCCCGGCAATCTGGAGCTCGTGATCCGGGTCGGCACGCATCAGTTCTTCAGACGCGTGGGCGATGACATCGTTTGCAAGGTGCCCATCAGCTTCGCGCAGGCGGCATTGGGCGGCGAGATCGACGTGCCGAGCTTGGCCGGACGGCTAAAGGTACGCGTGCCACCCTCGACCCAGCCGGGCGCTATTCTGCGCGTGCGCGGCAAAGGGTTTCCGTATCGCATCCGAGGCGGGCGCGGCGACCAACTGGTCGAGGTCGCGGTGGAGGTCCCTTCCCATTTGAGCGATCGAGCACGCGAGTTGATCGAGGAGCTCGGCCACGAGCTCGGCGAGGACGTATCGCCGCAGCAGCACAGCTTCATGGAGAAACTGCGAGGTCTCTTTGATTGAAGCCGCGCGAGCCGTCACCTTCGACTTCGGGCAAACTTTGGCCGAGCTCGATTACGATTTTTTGGCGCGGCGGGCGCGCGAGCTCGGCGCGGTGATTGACCCCGTCTCGGCGCGCGCCGCGACCGTCCGCGCATGGAGCGCGTACGGCGCGGCCAAGGCGCTCGGACACGCGCGGGCCTGGCAAGTGATGATGTTGGAAATTCTGCGCGGCGGAGGCGTGCGACCCACAGGCGGCCAAGCGAGCCCGGAACACGCTGAACAGCTCGTGCGCCGGCTCTGGGCGGCCCAGCCCGAGCAGAATCTGTGGCGACGACCGATCACCGGCATGTTCGAGCTGGTCTCGAAGCTCGGCGCGCAGGGTATCCCGGTCGGCATCGTCTCGAACTCCGAGGGCCGGCTTGCCGAGCTCGTGGCCGAGCTGGGCAAAACCCCGCTGTTTCGCGTGATCGTCGACTCCGGTCGGCTTGGTATCGACAAGCCGGACCGGCGCATTTTCGAGCACGCGGCACGTAAGCTCGCGGTCTCGATTTCGGATTTAGTGCACGTGGGTGACGCGTGGGAGGCGGACGTGATCGGCGCGCGTGCGGCCGGGGCACGAGCAATCTGGTTTTCGCCCAGCGATGATCGCGTGTTGCCCGACGGGGTCGTCGCCTGCGGAGATGCGCTTGAGCTCACGCACGCTCTGGCCGCGCTAGGCCTCGGCACGTAGTAACGTAGAGCTTCGATGCAGAACCGCAAAATAGGGATGCTCGGGGCCGGCAACATGGCGACCGCCTTGGTGCGTGGCCTGTTGTCGTCCAAAAGCCTGGTGCCGGATCAGATCCGAAGCAGTGATGTGCGCGCCGAGCCCTTGAGCGAGCTCGAGCGCGCTTACGGCATCAAGACCACGACGGATAACCGCGAGCTCTTGGCTTGGGCCAACGTCGTCGTGCTCGCCGTGAAGCCTCAAGTCATTGACCGCGTGCTGGACGAGGTTGCGGCTGGCTTGGACCCGGACGCGCTCGTTATCTCGGTGGCCGCGGGCGTGTCGATTCGCGCCATCGAAGCGCGTCTGCCAGCGGGGGTCCGCGTGCTACGAGCGATGCCGAACACGGCGGCGATGGCCCTTGCGGGGGCGACCGGTGTAGCTCCGGGCGCGCGCGCAACGCCCGCAGACGTGCACTTCACCAAGGCGCTGTTCGATGCCATCGGGCGTACCGTGGTTCTGGACGAGGCCCTGATCGACGCCGTGACCGGGCTTTCCGGTAGCGGGCCCGCGTACATCCTGTTGATCATCGAAGCTTTGACAGACGGCGGAGTGAAAGTCGGACTACCACGCGAAATTGCGCTCTTGCTAGCGGCCCAGACGGTGTACGGCTCCGCCAAGTTGCTACTCGAAACGGGCCAGCATCCCGGTCGGCTGAAGGATATGGTCACGAGTCCCGGGGGGACGACCATTGCCGGTTTGCACGTGCTCGAGAGCCGCGGCTTACGCGGGGCATTGATTGACGCCGTCGAGGTCGCGACCCAGCGCGCCGCCGAGCTCGGTGAAGCGATGGCCGCCAAACTAGACACGCTGAAGCCAGTGGACGTGGCGCGATGATAGTGTCCGCGCAAAGGGGCCGGGGGGGGGACAGCCTCGCTCTGCGCGGACACGTAGTCATTAGCAGCCGGCTCTGACAGACGCAAATGATCTGGCGCGCAAAACTAAAGATATTGGCCGTTTTTCGGCACGGGTAGTTATGTCACTGATGCTCGTCACCTTCTTTCAAATCTGAAAGGGCAATGACGATCGCATCTCCGGGCGAGACACATTGAGACACCTCAGCGTCGGTCCCGAGTAGAGCGCTGCGAAATGGCAGAGCTAGGGACGTGAGCAGCTGTAGCCAACACGTCGACCGAGAGGCCGGCGCTCCGTGACCGTCAGCGGGATGGCCTGCTTCGCCGTGGTCGCATCGGCGAATGACGAGGCTAACTCCGCGCTTCGCTTGCTCGGGCTGTCCGTTTCGGCCGCCAATGCGCGGGTGCACAGCCCGCGCGCGGACCAGACAAACTGGCCTTCGAGGCGGCGCACGCTCAGCTCCTCCGGGGGCCTCGAGAAACGAAGCGTGGGCTCCAACGTGGGCGAGCCGCTCAGGAGAAAGCCCTGCTCATCGCCCGCGCAAGGCTCCGGCACCTCGGCCAAGTCGATTGGGCTGCGATAGAACGGGGCCCTTACCGTGAACGATTTTGCATCAATCGGATAGAGGTACCAGCCTCGAGCAATGACCCAGACGGCGAGCTCTTCGCGGTCGAGGCTGCGAACCAAAAACACGGAGCCTTGGTCGCGAGAAACGTCCGGATAAGCGGCCAAACGATCGACACGGTTACCCGCGATGCGGGTCAACGTGAACGCACGATTGTCATCGAACGAGCCCGCGTACCAGGCGTCGCCGAGCTTTGCCACGCTGTTCAACATGCCCAATCCGAGACGCGCGGCGTTCGGGATGCGAGTCACTGTCTTGCCTTCCTCGAACAACAGCAGATCGAGCAGGCCGCGCGCGCTCGTGAGCACCGCCGCCGCGCGCTGTCCCGTTTCCAGGACCGCACGCCACGAGGTCGGGGTGCCGCTGCTGTCCAGGCCCATGGCCTCCGCCGCCATGTTCGCATCCGGCCATTGACTGCGCATGATGGCGCTTTGAAAAGCGGCGTGGCTGAGGTCGAAGCGATCGAACGCGCGCAACTGCGTGTGCCCAACACGGCCCCAATCCGCGCCGAGCTCGCCCCACGCATAAGCGTGTAGGGCGGCCGCTTCCGAATCGCTGCCCGCCGCGTCGAAGCCCACCTCTCCCGCGGCCAGCTTTGGTGCGGGAGCTTCGAAGAAAGCCGTCCAGGGAGCCACCGCGTTGTCCTCCGAACGGCCTGAGCTGCGGGCGCGCGTGCTGACCGGCAACGCCGGCTCACTCACCTGCCCGGTCGCCTCGCAGCGCAGCCGCCAGCGCCCGCCACCTGCTTCCGGGAGCGGCGTGAAGCTCGGCAGCGCTGCAATCGGCAAGCGGGGGGCCGCGCTGCCGTTCTTCCAGCCCACGCGCACGAAGCCATCAAAAGCGCAACCGACCTCACTACACCCTTGCCAACGCGCATCGTCGCGCAGCTCACGAGTCGCGTCGAACTCCGACGGCAAGTCGACGGCGCTCCACTCGAATCCACCATCCGTGCTTTCGATGGCGCGGCCCGTACGTCCAACAATCAGCGCGCGTACCCCCGATAAGAGCGCGCGATCGATACTGCTCTCGGGCGCACCCACGGTCACGGTGCCATCGAGGGCAACCCGCACGCCAGCGAACGGCTCCGAGCCGACGACCCAGCCGGCAAGCCCACCACTCGAGCGCTCGACCACGCCGTCGAGCCATAAGCCCTTCTCGAGCAAGGCGACGCCCGGCACGTCTTTCTGCCATTTGAGCGGGCGGCGTTGCTCCTCGCCAGATCGCTCGATCAACGAGAGAAATCCCTGAGCGCCAAGCCTTGGCGGAACGATCACCGCTACGCGCCCGTCCGCCAAGGCCGTGACGCGCTCGGCACCGAGGTCGCCTCGCACGCGGATCTCACGAAAGGCGCCGTCGGCGTCAGCAATGCAGTACGCGCCGCCGACCCTCGGACCCACGGCACCACAGCTGCCGCGAATGACGAGCGCGCCGTTGCCACTCGCAGACACGTAGCGCGCGCCGGCAAACGCCCTCACCGGTTGTAAGCGAAACGGCGGGGTGAAGGCGTAAAGCATCGTTTGCCCGCTGCCCTCGTCGTTGCACACGAACCCGAAGCCGCGGCCATAAGCCAACGCGTTGCAATCCCCCGCCCCCGCGTACGCTTGGTCGACCACCTCCAGCAATTCCCCGTCGCTCGCGCGCACGCGCACTAGTTTGCCGGCGCTTGCCATGACGAGCGAGCCTTTCGCGCCGCGGAAACCCCGCAAAACGGCGAGCTTCAGCCCCTGTTGTCCGCCGAGCCCTTGCTGACTGGGCGCCTGTCCGTTCGGTTGCACCGCCGCCCGTAGTGCCTGGGCGACCTCGGTCTCGCGCATCGCGACCGGGGCTTCTGGCGCATCGCGCCGCGTGATCCTACCGTCCGCGTCCAACGCTTGCGACCCATCGGGACCAGACATTCGAAGCTCACCATCCTCCACCGCAATGGTGCGGACGGAGCCGGAAAGCGGACGCCAGGCCCCGCCGGCGTCGAAGGTGACTAGAGTGCCGCGGAAAGGCACTTGCACAGCGCCGAACCAGCCGTCGACGAAAGCCATTTTGCCGTAACTGGGAGATGCCGGGAGAGCGCCGAGCCCGAGCCCGGTGCCATGCTCGGCGTCGAGCGCGATCAAACGCTCAGGGTGCCGCGATATCACGTACAAGCGGTCGAACCCGGCGACCACTTGCTCGGCCTCGAAGTCGATGCGCGCGAAGGGCGTGAGGCTCCCCGTGAAGGTTGCGGCACGGAAGAAGAGGGTCGCGCTCGAGGACAACACGTAAAAAAGGAACCCGCCACCGAGGCGACTCGGCAGCTCGAGCGACTGCGCGCCGCGCGCTACCGGTAGATACTCCTGCGCTTGTTCGAGCGCGCCACTTGGCCGCGCCAGCACCCGCAACCCATACGCAATTAGGCGCTCACTGCCGTCTCGGTCTTCGCCTACGGAGAGCGTTGCCGCGCCGTCGAGTGGCGGGAACAAGCGCGGGGAAGCCTCTTCGACGGACGAAACCGGCGAGTGCTGACTCAGCTCGCGCGGCGACGACTTCGAGCCCGAAGGCGACGGCGCGAGGGGACGCGGGGCACACGCCAAAAGCTGCGCGGCGGCTGCTACTAGCCAGAAATAGCAGGCCGGCTTGGACATCGCTTTTAGCGTAGCGCCTCGGCGGGGGCCCGCGTAGTCATAAGCCCAAATGAGTGAAACGCGGCGCCCCACGACGGCTTCGGCAGAAGAGATCCTCGGCTTGTATTTTCCGGTTCTCGACCACGGCTTCGTATCGCTCGTGGACTACATGGGAACGGACGAATCGATCGAGCGCGCAGCTCGCGTGAGTTATGGGTACGGCACGCGGCAGACCAGTCAAACTAGGGGTTTGATCCGCTATTTGCGCCGGCACATGCACACCACGCCCAGCGAGATGATCGAGCTCAAGTTTCACTGCTCCATGCCCATGTTCATCGCTCGGCAATGGATTCGCCACCGCTCGGCCAACGTGAACGAGTACAGCGGGCGATACTCGCTGATGCCGATGCTGTTTTACACGCCCGCCGAAGACCAGCTTCAGACCCAGAGCAAGCAGAACAATCAAGGGCGGAGCGGCAGCGCGGTGACGCCTGAAAAGTATGCGGAAGCGGTCGAACGCTGGACGGAGATTCGGCAAAAAAGCCGCTCCGCCTACGAGTGGATGACGCTCGAGGACATGGCCCGAGAGCTCGCGCGCATCGATCTTCCACTCTCTACGTACACGCAGTGGTATTGGAAGATCGACCTGCACAATCTGCTCCACTTTCTCAAGCTGCGCGTCGACCCCCACGCGCAATGGGAGATTCAAGAGTACGGCCGAGTGATGGCAGGCATGCTAAAGCGCGTCGCCCCGCTCAGCTACGAGGCGTGGATCGATTATGACGTCTGCGGTGACCGGTTGAGCCGGATGGATCTGGACGCGCTCCGGCGCCTGATCGGCGTCGACGACGCGTCCCTGCGCTCGCGCGACGGCGTCAGCTTGGACGGTGCCGCGCTCTCCGAGCTCGGGTTGGCCAAGCGCGAAGCCGCCGAGCTTTTACAGAAGCTCGCGGCTCGCGCCGTGCCGGACTTCGAGCTCGACCTGTCACGCGCCAGCTCGGCGGAGGCGTTTGCCGAGCGCTTTGCCCTGGCCGTGCCGAAGGTCGACGGAACGTCGCTGCCCTGAAGCGCCGCCCGGCGCCCGGGTGGCGTCGCCAGCAATTGAGCCTTATACCGAGAGTGTGCTCATGGGCTCCCCCGCCACGACCCTCACCGCGGATCTGTCCACCCTTGATTTAGACGCCGAGATTCGGCGTCTGAAACGAGAGCGAAATGCGGTGATCCTGGCTCACTACTATCAGGATAGTGAGATACAGGACTTGGCGGACGTGATCGGCGATTCGCTGCAGCTCGCGCAAGCCGCCCAGAGAACCACGGCGGATGTGATCCTGTTCGCGGGCGTGCATTTCATGGCGGAAACCGCCAAGATTTTGAATCCGCAGCGCATCGTGCTCGTGCCCGATATGAAGGCGGGCTGCTCGCTCGCCGACGGTTGCCCCGTCGACCGCTTCAAGGCCTGGAAGGCGCGCCACCCGGACTCCGTGGTCGTCAGCTACATCAACTGCTCCGCGGCCGTAAAAGCGGAGAGCGATTACATCGTCACCTCCAGCAACGCGGTCAAAATCGTGCAGGCGATCCCGCGGGAAAAGAAGATCCTCTTTGCACCCGACAAAAACCTGGGGCGGTGGGTCATGAAACAAACCGGGCGCGAGCTCGTGCTCTGGCAGGGTAGCTGCATCGTGCACGAGACGTTCAGCTTGCGTAAGCTGGAAGGCATTCGCCTGGCGCATCCCGCGGCCAAGGTGATCGCGCACCCGGAGTGCGAAGAGCCGTTGCTCGATCGCGCCGACTTCATCGGCTCCACCGCCGCGCTCCTGCGATTCGTAGAAAATGACAACGGGCGCGAGTTCATCGTCGTCACCGAGCCCGGCATTTTGCACCAAATGCAAAAGCGCGCCCCGGGCAAGCTGCTCATCCCCGCTCCACCGCTTGCGAGCTGCGCCTGCAATGAGTGCCCATTCATGCGTCTCAACACGCCGGAAAAAGTGTACCTCGCGCTGCGCGACCTGCAGCCGCGATTGGAAATGGCAGAGGAGCTCCGCGCACGGGCTCAGTTGCCCATCGATCGCATGTTGGCGCTCAGCTGATCGGCTACTTCTTCGCAATGCCCTGCCCGGGCAAGCGCCCATACGCGCGTTCTGCGAGCATCGCTAATTCGCCGCACTCAGTCAGCGGCAAATTGCGCGTCTCCAGCGGATCTCGAGCGACGTCGTGGCACTTCCAGCCCTCGTCCCAGGCGCGAGATTCGACCTTCATATTGCGCTGCATGATGCCCCAGTTTTCGAACGCACAGCTCCACACTCCGGCGCAGTTGGTCATCAGCAGCGGCTGGTCGCTGACGGCCGGCCCAAGTAAGCTGTGACCAATCATGTGTGAGGCATACGCGGCGATGTGCGGATCGCCGCTCACCCCCATCAAATCCAAAATCGTAGGCGCCAGATCGACGTGATAAAGATACGCGGACTGCTTGCTGGTGAGCGCCTTCAGCTCACTGTCCGTGAGTGTGCCGGGGGGAGCATCGATCCATGCTGGAACATGAATCTCTTCATCGAACAGACTGAAGGTGTGGCCCATCTGGCCGTGCTCGCGGAACGCCTCCGCGTGGTCGCTCGTGTACAACACGACCGTGCGTTTGCCCGCCTCGGTAGAGCGCAGATAGGCGAGCATCTTGGCGAGGTGGAGGTCTTCTTGGTAAACCGCGTTTTGGTAATAGTTTCTGAAATACGGGCTGTCCTCCAAAGCTTTGCTCGTCGTGGCAGGCTGGAAGGGCTGGGGCTCGGCGGGGTCGACGTAATACGGGTAATGAACGTTCGACAGCTGCACGACGGCCAAGAACGGTTCGCGCAGCGCACCGAGCTCGCGTTCCACGCGATCGGCGAGTAAGCCCTCGGGAGCCCCCATGTCTAGGTCCGCGGTGGGATCCATGTCCGTGGCGCTGAAGAACTTGCTCACGCCCAGGTTCTTCACCCACAAGCGCGCGTTGCCGAACAGCATGTTCTGGCTCGTCCAAAACGCCGTGTCGAAACCGGCGGCACGCGCATAATCGAAAATCAACGGCCAGGTATGCAAGTCGTTGCGTGATTCGGTTGGGCCCAGGCCCGACCAAAGTACGGCCAACGAAACTGCGGTCGTCGAGTCCATCGAGCGCATTTGTGGCAGAGGAATGCGGTTCGGAAACAGCCGATTGGTCGCCGTAGTGCGCCGGCAATTGGGCTCGTATGCAATGCAGGTGGCATCCGCGCGCACGCTCTCCAAAATCACGAACAGCACGTTTCGCTTGGGGGTCGCTCGCGGATGCAGCACGGGGACCGGCATCGATTCGCGTGCTCGTGGACGCATCTGATTCGACTGTTCGGTGAAGCCAAACTCGGTAGCGAGCAGCCCGCCGACCGCATTCAGATACAGAACATCCGGAGGGGCCGCTTGCAAATGTCGGTACTGCGCGGGGAGGAAGAAGCTCGCGCAGAGCAGCGCCGGTGCCGCATAGCCACTCAACTGCGAACGAAAGCGCTGCGGACGCAGCCAACCTCTGCCCGTCCAAAGCAGAGCTAGTGCGATGCAAGCGGGCGGCAATTTTGCGCGTATATAATTGCCATAATCGGCTTGCAGTTGATTGATGATGCTGTCTTTGAAGTTTGTCGCGAAGAGCGACACATCCAGGTTCAGGTAGGCATTGTACTGGCTATAAAAATAGCTCTGGCCTCCTACCGAGAACGTGAATGCGACGACGAACAGCGCGGCCGCGAGCCAGCGAAGCGCACCCTGTCGGCGCGACGCCGCGTGCAGGAGCACTCCCCACAGCACGCTGCTTTCGACGAGCGACGCGCAATAAAGTGCTCGATGCCAACCGTCTAGGCTGGCCAGGCGCGTGCTGCGACGCGCCAAATCCATGCCCAGCACGGTGGCGCTCGGCAGTAAAAGTAGAAGCGAGACGAAGGAACGACGGAGCCGCGCCCAACGCCGGAGTCGCGCCAAGCGGTTGGAGGCCGAAAGCGCGACGGGAAGCGCGGCGGAGTCGAGCTCTGTTTTTGGGCCGCCGAGCACGTGGCCCCCCACTGTAACCCAATCGCTCGCTCCGAGAAGCTGTCTCAGGCGCACGCAGCCAGGCGCCGCCCGCTGACGCGAGGTCAGCCCGCTCGGCTGCAATGGGCCAGAGCCGCGCCGAATTCGCGCTTTTGCCGGATTTGTTTGGGCCGGCTCAAGTCAGCTCGGAAACGTCCGTTCCTGTCTTGCATGGGACCGCGACGCCTCGTGACGCTCTGCTCGGCTTTGTCGATAGCCGCCGCCGCCTGCAGCCAGCCTGCGCCGACGGTGGCACCCGAAACCGCGCTACGCTCGCACAAGCCCAAGGAGGGTAAGAGCAGCCACGCCGACAAGGCGAGCGACGACGCCAAGACGGACGAAGCCAAAGCCGACGAGACGCCGCAGAAGTACAGTGTTCCTTTCGCGTGGGAGAGCTCGAAAGCCGAGCCGCTGGCGCTCACTCGCGCCTTCTTGAGGGAGGCCTTCGAAGACAACAAGGCCTACATGGAGCACGGTCCGAAGTTCTTCTCCGCCTTCGCCGACGCCGAGCTACCTCGCGCCACCGTGGTGACCTGTTCCGATTCGCGGGTGCAACCACAGGGCTGGGACGAGACGAGCGAGAACGACGACTACACCGTTCGAAATTTCGGCAATCAACTGGCCGGCAACGAGGGCTCAATCGAATTCGGGGTGGAGCACCTGAACACGCCGTTACTGTTGATCATCGGTCACACGGGCTGCGAGGCCGTAAAGGCCGCTTCGGGCGACACCTCCAAGTTGAGCAAGCCGCTGCAAGCGCAACTCAAGACTTTGCAGATCCCACGCCCGTCGCAAGGCAAGAACGAGAACCAAGCCTGGGCGGAGGGCGTCATCGCCAACGTGCACAATCAAGTTGCGAGCGCCCTCAAGCGCTACGGTAAGCGGGTGCAGAGCGGCTCGTTGACCGTGGTCGGCGCGGTGTTCGATTTTCGGGACGATCTGGGTCAAGGGCCGGGCAAGTTGATCATCGTCGACGTCAACGGCAATGGTGAAGCGGAGCGCATGGACGCCTTCATGTCGGCCGTCAATGGCAGCAGCGGCGACGGACACGCCCTTAAAAAGACGGCTAAGAAGGAGCTACAAACGCCGGAGGAGATCGCGCGTTCTCTGGCGCAGATGCCGGGCATCGTGACCCGAGAGGTCGCCTCCGCGTTCGACGACTCGCCTAGCGCTCGGCCACGCTAGCGCTCAGCCCGCTGGGTTACCCAAGAGCAACGTCGTGAGCAAGTAATTCGCGATTAAGATCGAAACCGCGCTGTGCACCACTGCGCGCGTCGTCGCGTCACCGACCCCCCGCGCCCCGCCCGAAGCATGATAGCCGCGCGTACAAGAGATGGCGGAGATCAAAAACCCGAACACGGCGGCCTTGATCAGACCCATGTAGAAATCGCTCGGCAGCAAGTGCTTCTCTATATTCGACACGAATGTGCCCGGGTCGACGCCCAACCATTGCACCGAGACCAGCCACGCGCCGCCCATGCCGACGCACGTGTACAGGATGCACAAGAGCGGCATCATCAACACCGCGCCGAGCAAGCGCGGTGAGAGCAAATATTGAACCGGGCTCACGGCCATGGTGACCAAGGCATCAATCTGCTCGGTGACGCGCATATTGCCGAGCTCCGCGGCCATGGCACTGCCCGCCCGCGCGGCGACCATTAGCGCCGAAAACACGGGGGCGATTTCTTCGGTGAGTGACTTGGCGACGACCAGGCCAACCACGCCCTCGGCGCCGAACTCGCGCAGGCTGTGAGTGGTTTGCAAGGCGAGTACCATGCCACTGAAAATTCCGGTCAAGGCCACGATGAAGACCGATTCGACGCCGATGAACTCCATGGCTTCCAGGAGCTGGCCAAAGCGGTACGGCGGGCGAATCAGCCACGTCAGCGTCTGACCAGTGAGGGCTAGTACCGAGCCCACCATCTCGAACACCGACACGAACGGGCCGGTCAGCGCTGCCCATGGGCTACGCGCCTCGACTTCGGAAGATTCAGCGTCGGCCACGGTCAAGTCTTAGCACCGAGCCCACGAACGATGGCGGCCGAACGACGCCCAGTGCCCGAAACGGCCATCTTTCGAGGATCGAGCGATAGAGTGAGCACGAGCGCGTCGCCGCCAAGCAATTCTAGATACGGCTCGCCCCACTCCACGAGCAATATCCGGCCATCGTCTCTCTGTGCGTCGAGGCCCAGCTGCTGCACCTGCGCCGGCCCCGACAATCGATACAAATCAGCGTGCGAGAGCGGCGGGGTAGTCTCGTGCTCGTGAACTAGAATAAAAGTAGGGCTTGGAACGCGTTCCGAGGGCGCTAGTCCGAGCGCGCGGCACAGCGCGCGCGCAAAGAACGTCTTGCCCGATCCGAGCGGCCCACTCAGGATCAAGAGGTCGCTTGCTTCGAGTAGAGGCGCGAGTTGCTGCGCGAGCCGCTGCGTCGCGCGGCGAGTCGGCAGGTCGAAGATCAGTTCCGGAGTTTGCACGGCGCTTTTCTAGCGCGGTGTCGAGCTTGGAGACAGTATCGTGAGTGTGCGGCGGAGCAGGTGGTCCTCGGAGAACCTGCGCGAGTCGCTGGTCCAAAGCGCCGCTTCGGCAGTCGCCAAAGAGCGCTCGGCTCGGCCGTGCAGCTCGCGCACTGCGCGGCCATCGTCCACCCGGCCGTCGGGGAATTCCGCGAGCGCGCGTTCCGAGAGCAAGGCGGCGTCATGACCCAACGCTTCGTACCAATCGATTGGCGGTAAAGCCGCGTTTTCGTCCACTGGGCTACGGGCCACGCTCGGGAAGGGGCCTGCTCCCAACGCAAAGCGCGCACGCGGCGCGTCGGCGGCAAATTCGTAATCGCTCGCCTCGAGGCCGAGGACGAGCCAGGGGGCAAACGAGGCGGCGCGCAGATCTCGCGTCACCTCGCTGGCACACGCGGCAGAGCCGAGCACGAGCACGGCAGAGACTCGCGCACGGCGCCAGTCTTCGACCGCGAAGCGCGGGCCGCCAGCGTTGATCAGTGACGAGTCGCAGTCTTGCCCGCCGCGGCCCACCCGCGCAACGCGCACCAAATTGCGCCGGGCGAGCTCCACATCGATCGCTGCCTGTTCGCGCTCGGAGCTCTCACCGAGCACGTAGGCATGGCGGAATTGACTAATAGGCGAGCGTGGCGCGTGCACGAGCAGCACGGCGATCTCGTGCTCGTCCGCGAAGCGGGCCGCGACCTCTGCCGAGTCCTCGTTCATGCCCGCGACGAGCAGCGCGACGCCCTCGGCCGCTAGCTCTCGCAGCGCTTCCACCGTGGAGCCCGCATCATCATGTGCAACCAACCGCACTCCACCAGGTTTCTTCGCCGCCTCCGGCAAACCGAGGCCCTTGGTTAAGCCGGCGGCCAGGCTCGCCGAACGTCGGCGATCGTCCGAGCTGCCAAGCGCAAAGGCGACGCCGATCGAACGGCCCAAGATCAGTGGCACGCTCGGCCCGCCTCCGGCGATCTCGGCCAAGGCTGAGCCGCTCGCGCTGGAGCGCAGGGCGGCGGGTGCGGAGTCGAGCAGGCGCCGGGCGAGGTCGGCGTCTTTCTCGCGTATGGCAATGGTCACGAGCTGCTCACGGAGCATTTTTCTAAGCCAGTCGCGCGCGCTCGAAAATGCGCCGTCATTGGGAGAGGCGAGCTCGAAGCGCGCCAGATTTTGGGCCAATTCCCGCTTTGGCGCCTGTCTGAAAAGCTCCTGAACGGTGGCCTGGAGCGAGCCCCGCGCCTCGAGCGGAGCTTCGGCGAGAAGCTCCTCTGCAGCCTGCAACGCACGGCCGAAGCGGTCAGCGGCAGCTGCTGCGCGCAGACGCAACTCACTGAATACGAGGCGCTCGTCCGGGTCGACGATCTTGCCGGCGAGCGGGTCGAGCAGGTTCCAGGCGGCGTTCGGCTCGTTCCCACGAAGCAAAGCGTAAGCCTCAGCAACGCGGGCAAAGTCGTGCACCGATCCTGACTGTTCCACGACCGCCGCCAAGAACGCGTGCGCCTCGGGCAACGAAGCGCGGCTCACGCTATCGAAAGCGAGCAGCACGCGCACCATGTCGCCCGGCTCGCTTTGGGGGAAGCGACCGAGGAACGCGCGGAGCTCCGGGTCGAGGGCGAGTCGCTCCTCGGCATTGGCGGAGAACCATGCCCCGCGAAGCGCGCGAAATCGAGCCTGCTCTTGGGCGCTCGCGGACAGAACTGCTTCGGGCTGCCCCACGTTCCCGCGGGCGTGACGGCACGAGGGCAGCGAAACGAGCGTCAAAAATGCGAGTAATGCCCGCGGCGAATGTGGACGGTACTTCGAGGCGGTTGGCATATGCTGAGCCCGTGTCGCTAGAGGGTGATGCGCGCTCGGAGCGCCAGTCAAGCTCCGAAGGCTCCGCGCCGATGGCTTGGCTCGCGCGAACGCGCCGCTTTGCGCGGCCGGCGTTTGCCGCATTTTTGCTTTGGCACCTCAGCTGCCAAGCGTTGCGCGCCCACAGCGACGCAGCGCGCGCTCTGCCGGGTTTGGAGCTCGGGCGGTGGCTCGTCCTCTCCTTGTTGGGCTTGGTTTGGCTGCCCTTCGGTGTATTCGCGCTCGGCGAGCTTGCTCGCCTAGTAAAGACGTCGCGCAGCGAGCGCTCCTCGGTACAGGCGGCAACGGCGCGGGCGCTCGCCTTTGCCGAGCAGCTTGCGCTTCTGATCTTGATGCCCTTTACGATCCTCCACGTGGCAGAGACGGCCTGGCCACTGGTTTCCGGAAGCGTGGCCGAAAGTGACGTGCGCCCCGAGCTGATCGTGCTCTTGTCGAGCACGGTCAATGGTCTACCCGTACGCGCGATCGCGTACCTCTGCGCCGTCGGCGCCGCGTCGTACTACGCCGCGCGCCAGGCTCGCGCCGCATTGGGGGCGGCTAAGCCAAGCGTCGCTCGCGGGCTCGTGGCATTGGGGGTACTCGCCTACTTGCTCGGGTGCTACGCGGTCATTCGCTGCGCTAGCGGCGAGATCTTTCCGTGAGGGCATGCTAAAGGCGGGGCCATGCCGCGGTGCTATTTGCTGACTCTGGCCAGCTCCTCGAGCGTCGATCAGCAGTCCAACAACGTCTCCCTGTTCAACGTCGTGGAACAAATCAATCTGCCGCGCGGCGTAGAACCGCCGCCCGGCGCGCTGTTGCCGATGGAGATTCACGCTTATTTTCAGCTCGAGCCGGGTGAGCTGAATCAACGATTGGAGCTGCGTTTCGCGCTCGTGGCCAGCACCGGGCTCGAAGCGTTGACCGACCCGTATCAGCACAAGTCGTCCACGCTGCGTTATCGCACACGCACCATGGGTATGCCGGTTCCCCCGATCGAAGGCAATTATCAATTGCGCGTGGATTCACGTCCTGCGGGGAGCGAACACTGGGCGCGGGACGCGCTGGCCTGGCCTCTGATCGTGGCGCTGTCGGAGCCGCGCCCTGCCGTCACGCACTAGCGCCGATCCGGCTTCACTTGCAGGCACATTTCGTCTGCGAATCGACCGAGCACGTCGCAATTGAATACACCCCGCTGAGTGCGCTGCCCGTCGGCCCACCATACTGATCGATGACCGGGCGACAGGTAGCGTTCGTGTAACAGGCCAGGTCCTGACAGCCGGTTTTTTGGACGCATGTTAAAATCTGCGTGCACCCGACGTTCGAAAGACAGCTCGCGAGCTGCGACGAGCACGCGTTACACAGACATTTGTCACAGGCGTCGCTCGCAATGGACACGCACGCAGCGACGATCGCGCCGGTGCCCCCAGCGCCGATACCTCCAAACCCAGCCACGTTGGACGCGCCGCCACCGGACGTTCCGCCGACGCCTGGCATTCCACCGACGCCTGGCGTTCCACCGACGCCCGGCGTCCCACCGACGCCTGTCATTCCGCCGACGCCCGGCGTCCCACCGACGCCTGTCATTCCGCCGACGCTCGGCATTCCGCCGACGCTTGGCATTCCGCCGGTCGCCGGCGCGCCGCCCTCGGGCGCGCCGGCGACATTGGCCGCACCGCCGAAGCCCGAAACCCCGCTGCTGACTCCAACGCCGGCTTTGCCACCGCCGCGCCTGCCGCCAACCCCGGTTGTCCCGCCGTTACCAGCGCCGCCGGACGAGCTCAACTGACCCGGCCCGTCCTGATTATTATACAAGGAATCAGTGCGGCCCCCGCAGCCCGAGAACGCGAGCAAACCGAGTAACAGATACGCAGTGCCGCGAATCATCGTTCAGAAAGGATACGCGGTTTCCCTCACTGCGCCAGAAGTAGGGGCCGGCGCCGCAATCGGCTCATCAGCAGCCTCACCTGCAAAGCCGACGGCTTCGAACCGCACGACACAATTCCAGCCTCGCCGTGGTTTGGCGATGAGCTCAAGAGGCGCAAAACGCCGCTCCACCCCCGACGCTGAATGTTAGCGTCCGCCGAGTGGAGGTAACGCCCTTGTCGATTCGCATGCCCGTATCTGTCCGCTGGTCGTTCGTCATCGCGCTGATCCTGGTCAGCCTCGCAGCCGCTGGCCTCGCCAGCGCGGCCGGTCGCGCCGAGTGGAAGGGCAAGACCTTCAAAGAACGCGATGACAAGGCGTGGCGCCTCGAGGTGGCGATCTACCTACCGCACGCGCCCGACGTGCCGCACGTGCCCATGAAGTTCGAGTTCCAACCCGAGGTCTACTACGAACGCGATATGATAGACGGCGACAAGCTCGTCGAGCATAAAGTGCCGCTCGAAAATCGTCAGGCGCTGATCGAAAGCGTCGATGTCGGTTTCTTGGACTCGGGCAGCGGAAAGATCGAATCGCGCACGCGCTTCACGTTCAAGCTGACGCGCGCGCACGGCTACGAGGCGGGCGAGTACAAAGTGACTATTCACGACGGCCGCAACGACCAAGCCGTCGGTGGCCCCACCACACTGATTTTCGACGGTGATAACGAGGTCATCGATCGGCGAGCGATGGTCTTCAGCGGCGGGGAGAAGAAAAAGAAGGCGGACGCGCCCAAAACGGACGCCGACGACAAGGCCTCCGCGGGAGACAAAAAGACCGAATCGGATTCGGCCGATCGAGAGAGCGCGGCTTCGGCCGCCGACGCAGAGGCGGACAAGGCTCAAGAAAAGCCGAGTGAAGAGCAGGGTACGATCAAGGAAAAGCCTGGCGGCTGCGGTTGCCGGTTGGCTGACGCCGGTCCGAACCGCGGCGCAGGCGAAGCGCTCGCCGGATGCGCGCTTGCCGCGGCCGTGCTGAGCCGGCGCCGCACGCGCCGCTCGAGCTTAGCCCGATAAATTGCGCACGCGCTCCGCGATCAGCGCGATACCGAGCGCAAACGTAGACTCGTCGGTGATCAAGCTCAGCACCAGTAGCGCGCCTTCGGAAAAGTCGTAGAAAAATCCGGGCTGAGTCAGCACGCCGTCCTGTTCGAGTAACAGCAGCGCCCACGCGCCGTCCTCGAACAGTGCCGGTAGGCGCAGCGTCGCATACCAGCCCCCTTCCAGGAATAATGGGTGTGCCGCAGAGTCACGGAACGCCGTACACAGCGCGGCGAAGTTTCGACGAATGCGGGCGTTCAGCGCCGCCGTCACGCCGGCGCGCGTGGACAAGATTGCCGGCAACGCCCACTGCACTGGCGTGTTGGGCGACAAGAAGGTGTCGGCCACCAGCTCCAGCCTCGACAGGGCGGCGGCCAGCGGAGCGGCCGGCCCAGCCGCGCCCAACCAGGCCAATTTCAGCTGCGGCAGTGCGGCCATCTTGGACAGGCCGCCGAGCGCAAATGCCAAGACGTCGTCCGTTCGCAACACGGACCCGGCCCGGCGCACGTCGGGCTCGAGGGCAAAGTCTGCAAACACTTCGTCCGAGATCAGCGGTAATCCAAAGCTCTCGAGCCGCGTCAGCTCGTTTTGCTTCAAGAACGAACCGGTGGGGTTATTGGGGCTCACGAGCACGATGGCGCGCGTGCGCGGTCCAATACCGCGCGCCACGGAATCGAAATCGATATGCCACGCGCCGTCATAAGCTAGCCGGTACGGCACCGCCACCACGCTTTCAAGCGTCAACAAGTGCTCGAACAAGGGGTAGCTCGGCTGAGGAATCAAGACCTCGTCGCCCGGATCGCACAATAGCTTCAACAGAAAAGCGTACGCTTCGCTCGTGCTCGAGGTGAGCACAATTCGCTCGATCGACACTTCGCAGCCGGCCCCGCGCATCAGTCCTTGAACGGCCGAGCGCGCGCTGGGCAATCCAAACGACGAGGGCTCGTACACCAAAGACCGTGGGTCACTCAGCGCGGAAAGCAAGCCGGGCCCCTCGTACGGGAGATCGGTCAGCGTCGGGTTGGACTGAGTTAGATCACACACGCCCAGGCCGGCGGCGCGCCGCTGCCGAAGCGCGCGGGAAAGCTGGTTGGGCTCGGCCTCGTGCGCGGTACGCCGCGAAAACATGGCCATCCTCGGCTCGAAAAGGTAGCGCAGTTCGCGGCCCGCCTTGACCTGATTGATCTCTCTGTGTCGAATGCGCCATGGCACTCGAATGGCCGAACTTCGATGGCGTACCCGAGGACGATTCACTGACCTCCTCACGCCCGCGCGGCCAGAAGCTCGCACGTTTTCTGTGGTGGGACGGTGAGATACGCGAATCGGACGAGCTAAGCGTACACTATTACGCGAACGCGCTGCACTACGGCACCGCCGTCTTCGAGGGCATCCGGGTTTACCCGACGCGACGAGGCGCCGTACTGGTCAGATTGCGCGAGCACATCGAACGGCTGCTGTCGTCCGCGCGCCTGTACGGTATGAAGGTCCCGTTCAGCGCGGACGAGCTCACACGCGCGGCGATCGAGGTCACCCGGCGCAATGGCACTCAAAATGGGTACCTGCGCCCGCTGGCCTATTTCGCAGAAGGGCCGATAGACCTCCGTCCGAAGAAAGAGTGCCAAGTCCGAGCGTTCATTGCCGTGCGCGAGCTCGGCACGTTCCTCGGTGAAGATGCGTTACGGAACGGCGTACGCATCATGATTTCCAGTTGGCGTAAATTCCACCACACCATGCTGCCAACCATGGCCAAAGCCAGCGGCCACTATGCCAACAGCGTGCTTGCCGCACACGAAGCGCTCGATCACGGCTTCGACGACGCGATCCTGCTCAACCAAGACGGCACGGTGGCGAGCGCAACGGGGCAGAACGTATTCTTCGCGAAAGCCGGTATGCTGTTCACGAATGACGAGACTTCGTCGATCGTGCCCGGCATCACGCGCGACTGCATCTTGGACCTAGCCCGCGAGCATCAGGTTCCCATCACCATACGCGCGTTTACGCGGGAGGACTTGATGCGTGCGGATGAGGTCTTTTTTACGGGCACCGCCGCCGAGGTGACACCCGTCCGTGAGCTCGATGGCACGGTTTTCAAGACCGGCAAGAAGACGCTCGGAGCGTTTTTTCAACGTGCCTACCTGCGCGCCGTGACCGGAAAAGACGAGTCGCGCGCCGCCTGGCTAACGCGCATCTAGCCGCAAACCGTGGCATGTCGCGGTCCCTCGCACTCGAACGCAGGCAGGGGCCAAAAATCGGTCTCGAGAATTGTTTTCGCGCGCATCGCTGCCGATTTTAGGCCGATCCGGACGCGAGCGGCGAGGGGCTTCAGTCCGGCAAGGCCTCGGGATCCAATTCCAGCACGGGCGTGTCGAGCTTGGTGCGCCGCATGACCTCGTTCACCAGTGAAGGAAAGTGACTGGCCGCGTAGGTTGCCGCGGTGGACGCGCCAACTGCGGTAGCCCAACCGAGGGGGCCGACTGGACGACAACCGAGCAAGTGACTCAAACCCGGCGTTTGCACGATGCCCGCGAGCAACGCGGCCGAGGTCAGGCTCGTGATCAGAACCGGTCGACTGAAACGCCCCGAGACCAGCGTTTGACCGAGTTGAGATCCAACTAGCGCCAGCAGCCCAATCGTATTGGCGTTGGCTCGCGTGCCGGTGAAACGCCCGATCACCCATGCCGAGCTGGCCCCCAAGGTAGTGACGACGGCACGAGCCGCGATCTCGCGGTTGAGCGCTTTTCCGAGGGACGCCTCCGGGCCTTCTTCAGCCAGCGAGCTCAACGCCGCGGCGGACGGCGGACGGAGCGCGATAGCCATTGCCGGTGCCACGTCCGTGAGCAAGTTCACGAGCAGAAGCTGACGAGCGTTCAACGGAGGGCGACCGCTGATCAGGCCGGCTCCGAGCGTGAAGCCAATTTCGCCCAGATTTCCTCCGATCAGAATGGACACGGCGTCCCGCACCGACGCCCACATCGCCCGGCCCTCGATCACGGCTACCACCAGCGTTTCGATGCGCTCGTCGGTGAGCACGATGTCGGCGGCGGCCCGCGCCGCGGAGGTGCTGCCCTCACCGATGGCGATGCCCACATTCGACAGGCGGATTGCCGGAGCGTCGTTGGCTCCGTCGCCGACCATGGCCACGACGCGGCCAGCGCGCTGCAGTGCCCTCACCACACGCACCTTCTGAGCGGGCGTGACCCGGGCAAATACGCCAATGGCTTTGATTCGGCGATCGAGCTGGTCGTCCGTCAGGTCCGTCAGCTCGCTGCCGCTGATCACGGCGCGGCCGTCGAGCAAATGGACCTCGTGTGCAACGGCCTCCGCCGTGCTCGGGTGATCGCCGGTCAGCATCACTACTTCCACGCCGGCCGCCCGCAGATCAGAAACCGCCTGCGCCGACGAAGACCGTACGGGATCGCTGAAGGCGATGAAGCCGCGAAACATCATCCCTTCCAGCCGGCTCAAGTCGGACGCGTCCTGCGGCACGGATTCGCGCTCGGCCACCGCCAGCACGCGCAAGCCACGTCGGCCGAATTCGCGCGCCTTGGCCAGTAATTCAGCGCGGAGCGCGCGATCGAGCGGGATGCGCTCGGCGCCGCGCCGCCAGTGCTCGGCCATCGGGATGATCGCTTCTGGCGAGCCCTTGACCGCCACCAACGAGCGCTCGGCCGAACGATAGCGCACCGCCTGGTAAGCGCGCCCGGCCGCGAACGGCAGCTCGTCATCGCGCGCCATGCCCTGCTCGTGGGCCGTGATTTCACGCGCGGCGCCGGCACGCGTCAGCGCCGCGTCCGTCGGGTCTTGTGCGGTAGGTCCCAGACGCAGGTCGGGCGCGGCGCGGAGCGCGGCACCGAGCACGCTCCTGCCCGTGTCTGATAGCGCCGCGATCGCCGTCATGTCCTCGCCGTCCGACACGAAGCTCAGCTCGACGCGGCCCTCGGTCAGCGTGCCAGTCTTGTCGATACACAAGACATCGACGCGCCCGAGCGCTTCGATGCTGCGCGCGTTGCGCACGAGCGCGCCGTGCTTCGATAGCCGGTCGGCCGCCGCGAGCTGGGCCGCCGTAGCCAAAAGGGGTAGGCCTTCGGGCACCGACGCCACCGCCAAGCTCACGCCCGTGCCCACGAGGTCTTCTAGCTTTCGCCCGCGCAAGAGGCCCGCCCCGATCACCCCGATGCCCGCGCCCAACGCGATCGGACCGGTCAGGTTAATCAGGGACTTCATTCGTCTTTCGACGCCGCCACGGCTGGGATCGCGTTTGGATGCGCTCGACCCGCGGCGTGCCTCGGTCTCATCACCGATGGCGACCACCACGGCCGTGGCGCGCCCGGCCGCCAGCGCCGTACCCTCGAACAGCATCGAGCTGCGATCGGCTACATGGGGCTCGAACGAGGTTGCCACGCTCTTTTTCACAGGCAACGACTCGCCGGTCAGACTCGAGGCGTCGACCTCGAGCGACTCGGCTTCGATCAGACGGCAGTCTGCCGGCACGACGTCGCCCGCCGCCAACACGATCACGTCACCGCGCACGAGCTCGCTGGCGTCCACCTCGTTCAGCTCTGCACCGCGGCGAACGAGGGCGCGCCGACGCGCCCCGCGTGACAGTTCCCGGATTCGACGCTCGGTGCGAAAGCGTTGAACGCCGCCGATCACCGAGTTGAGTACGACCACGCCGCCCACCATGGCCGCGTCGCCGAAAGAGCCCACGGCAGCCGACAGGCCGGCGCCGGCGGCGAGCAATGGTGCCAGCGGGTTGAAAAGCTCGTCCGTAATGTTTTCTCCGAGCTCGGCCACGGCGGAGCGGCGGGCCAGCGGTCGGTGACGGCGGCTGAGAGCGTCCCGGCGCAGCAGGCCCTCGCGCGAGGTAGCGAGCTTTTTCAACACGCCCTCGGCTTCGAGGGCGTGCCAAGGAGTGCGGTCTCGGGGCGCGGGCAGCGCGCGGCGCGCAAGCTTCACCGACCCGCGCACGCCGTTCAACATCGAGATCACGGAGGCAGCGTTGACGACCGCGATCACCCGCCGACCGGTCAGCGGCAAGACGCCGCCCGCCGAGACGAGTGCGCCCAGCGTAGCCGCGCCCAGCGCGATGTTTACGCTTTGCTTGGATACTTGGCGCGCGACTACGCAGGCATGAATCAAGAAGCGCACGTCCGATAAATCATCGCGGCAGATGATATGCGCGCCCCAGGGCGTCACTTCCCCCTCGCGCATCAGACCGATGGCGCAGTCGGCCGCTGCCAAGCCTTTGGAAGCGCCCGTACCAACCACGCAGACCGTGCGCCCTTCACGCTGCAAGCGGCGGATCCCGCGCACGAAGCCATGGCCTTCGGGCACGGTATCGTCGGCGGCGATGCCTTGCAGGACGGCTTCGTCGTTGGAAGCGATCACCACGCGCATTTGGGCTTCGTGGGCCGCCGCGATCAGCTCGTCTATTCCGGTCTGGGGGATCAGATCGACTTCGGCGGCAGCCACGAGAGCACTGCCGTGCATCAAGCCGAAGACGATGCCACCGCGAGCCCCCAAGCCCGGAGTATGTTGAGAAAGCTCCGGGGGCACGGCTACGTCGAGCACGCCGAGCGGCGCGAGCGTATAGTCGCCCGCACGCCTGAGATCGATCGGCCGCTCCACGTCGAGCAACTGACCAATCACGCGCCGGGCTTCCACCTCGTCGCCCTCACCGGTGACCACCACGTTGCGGATTTCGAGTCGGTCGCGCGCCACTAAGTCTCCCTGCAGGACCAAGCAGTCGATGCGGTCGAGCTTGCGGAGGGCCTCTGGGTTCACGACCAAGGTTTGACGCTTGGAGAGCGCGCGACCGAGGTCCGCCGCAAAGGCATCACGACCCAGCCGCGCGGGCGTCGGTAAACCACCGAACAGCGCTGCCACCGCGCGTTGGACGCTGCGCGTGCTCAAAAAGCTCACCGCAAAGCCCCCGAGCGAGACGACCCAGGCTCGGTCAGCGTACTCCTCGATTGGCCCGCGCGGCAGCGCGCGGGGCCGGGCCTCGGGCAGGACCTCGTCCAGACGATGTTCGACCTGCGACTGGCACAACTCGGCCTCGCGCTGTGCCCAGATCCGTGAGCGCGATTCAGCCTCGGCAAGCAGGGTCAGTTTGTGCAAGCCCTCCACGAACGCGCTGCCTGGCCGTTGCGCCGCGCCCTGCGCCACGGCCGCGGCCACGTGCAGCATCAGTTCGGCTCGGAGCGGGCCGAGCCGCTCCTCGGCCACACGGCGCAGGCGATCCGTCGACTGCACGACTGCAACCAACGCCGCGAGTGTGCCGCCCACGCGCGAGGCCGGAATCGGCGAAAACCTCAAGCCCAAGCCCACGACCACGCCTAAGCTATCCGCCAGGAGCCCGAGTCTCAGGCGCTCCGCCGTCTCGCGATCCGCGGGGTGCTCCCACGGCTCGTCGCGAAATGGCGCCTCTTGCACGTCGGCTATGCGCTCGGCCGCCTCCACGACCTCCACTAGCTCGGGCAGCGTGAAGGCGTCTGGCTCGAACGATACGATCACCCGTCGGGAGTGGGGATTGATTTCGACCCATTCGACCCGCGTGAGCAACTTGAAGCCGAGCTCGGTCTGACGAGCGAACGTCGCAAGCTCGCTCGCCGACAGCTCGCGGAATTCGATGTGCGCGCGCGTGCGGCCGATCCAGGAACGGCGTGAGCGCTCGGAAAGGAGCCGACGGAGCGACCCGAACAAGCCTGAGACTCCCATCCGGTCAGCTTCCCGCAAAGCGGTCGGTTGCGGAAATCAATTCGTGCACCGTACCGAGCTCGTACGCGGAATGTCCGGAATCGGGTACGACACGGAAGTCGGCTTCGGGAAACGCGCGAGACAGCTCCCAAGCACTCTTCAGTGGGCAGACTACGTCGTATCGACCTTGAATGATCACGGTCGGAATATTGCGGAGGCGCGTGACGTCATCGAGCAGCTGGTTCTCGTGCGCGAGAAAGCCGCGGTGCACGAAGTAGTGGCACTCGATGCGAGCGAACGCGAGACTGAACTCGTCGCCGGCGCAGCTCTTGATGTACTCGTCGTCCTGCAGCAGATTGCTCGTGCTCGCTTCCCACACGCTCCACGCGCGCGCGGCTTCCTGACGCACGAACGCATTTTCGGAAGTGAGGCGGCGGTGATAAGCCGAGATCAGGTCACCACGCTCGGCCAACGGAATGACCGCCAAATATTTTTGCCATGCGTCGGGGAATAGCAAGCTAGTCCCGTGCTGATAAAACCACTCGAGCTCCCAGCGCCGCAATAAAAAGATGCCGCGCAGCACGAGCTCCGTCACGCGCGACGGGTGCGTTTCCGCGTACGCGAGCCCGAGTGAGCTGCCCCATGAGCCACCGAACACGAGCCAACTGTCGATGCCCAAGTGTAAGCGTAGCGCCTCGATATCCGATACCAAGTGCCACGTCGTATTGTCTACCAATGAGGCGTGCGGCTTGCTCTTGCCGCAGCCCCGTTGGTCGAAGAGCACGATGCGATATTTTTCGGGGTCGAAGAAGCGACGCTGCCTCGGGCTCGTGCCTCCACCCGGTCCACCGTGCAGCAGTACCGCCGGCTTGCCGCGTGGGTTACCCGACTCCTCGAAGTAGATCGAGTGCTCCGGCGACACGTCCAGGTAGCCGGCACGGTAGGGCTGAATCTCGGGGTAGAACGTGCGCCGGCTCATGGTCGATAACGAAGCTCGATTCTAGCGCTAGAAGACTGATGTTCTTCGAGAATATCCAAGCGGCCCGCGATCGGCTCGCCGCAACACGATTAGGTTAGGAGACGGCGCGATGGCCTACAAGTGCGGCCCCCCTCGACAAATGATAGGCAGCGGCGGTGGACGAACCGATCGAGAGCTCCGCCGCGTCCCCGCCGGCCAATGACCTCACCCTGTTGGTGCAAGCCGCGCAGCGTGGGCTGCGCCGAGACGTGCAGGCTCTGCTCGACCGGCTTGCGCAGGGCGAGCTTATCATCCCGTTGGCGCGAAATATCGCGGGCACCGTGGAGGGCCAGCGCTTGGATATCGACGCCGGCGAGGTGAAGCTAGTGCCGCACATGCTGCTCGATGAAGATGGCAATCACTACGCCGCCTTGTTCACCCACCCCGCCCTGATGGAGCCCATGACCCGCCAGCTCGACTGGAAAACCGACGATGGCGAGCTGAAGTTTTGCACCGTGCCGGCGCTGTTCGCGTTGGATATGGCGCTGGAGGTGGTCGACGGCGTGCACGTGCACGGCTTGGTCCTGAACGCGGGCTCTCAATACGAGCTCGCGCTGCGACGGGAGGAGCTCGCAAGCTTGACCAACGGCAAAGCCATTCCGCTCGTGGGCTACGTGCAAGCGCTGCCCCCTGACGAAACGGAGCAGACGCTGGTGGCCGAAGGCGGTCCGCCCGCATCCACCGACCTGACCCAGGCCATCGAACAGTGCCTCGCCGAGCTACCAGTAGTGGAGGGTTACGCGCTCCTCCGCACCTTCAACGCCGAGCGCGATCTCGAACCGCATCCAACCCTCAAGCTTGCCACGCTTGCGCCGGAGAGCGAGCTACCGCTAATCGCTCAGAAAATGATCGAAGCCATCGGCAAACACCTGCCCGCGCCGGGTTACATCGACATCGTCTTCGATCGAATCGAATGACGACGCCCCCGTCGAACTTGGCGACGTCCGGGCCGAACGTCGAGCCCGCTAGCACTCGGCCTGACCTCGTGCAGAGTGGCAAAAAGCGACTGAGCTGGCTGGAGCGCACGCTGATCGGTGTCGTGCGCCGAACTTTCGAGCCCGGGCCGTTCAGCCGCGCCGTGCAGTACGGACAGCGTACGGTGGGCTGCGGCTGGATCCACGTCTGTACCAGGCACTTGCGTCAGGTTCACGGCTTCGATCGCCTGCCGCCGCTCGATCCGAAACAGAGCTACATTCTGGTCGCCAACCACCGCAGCTTCTTCGACCTTTACGTGGTGTTCGGGGATCTGGTGCACCGTGGGCTCAAGCACCGCATCGTGTTCCCCGTGCGCGCCAAGTTTTTTTACGATAATCCGTTGGGGCTACTGGTGAATGGCCTGATGAGCTTTTTCGCCATGTATCCGCCGCTGTTTCGCGAGCGCAAAAAGGCGCTCATGAACCCGCTCGCACTCGAGGAGCTGGCGTTCTTGCTACGGCGCGGCGGGATGTTCGCCGGCATCCACCCGGAAGGTACGCGCAAGCGGGACGACGATCCGTACACGTTCCTGCCCGCCCAGCGGGGCGTCGGAAAGGTGATACAGGACGCGCGCGTGCCGGTGATTCCCGTGTTCATCAATGGCCTGTTGAACGACCTCAAACGACAAGTGCTGAGCAACTTCGACCGCACCGGGCAAGACATCCTGGTCGTCTTCGGCGCGCCGGTGGATTTCGGCGACCTACTCGACCAAGGCAAAAGCCCCAAGGTGCACCAAGCCATCGCGGACCGCGTCATGGAGGCGGTTCGAGAGCTCGGCCAAGAAGAACGCGCGCTGCGCAAAGCGGCCCCCGGTGAAGGCTCGCTCGTCGTCGAACGATAGCGCCTCGCGCCCAGCGAGAAATCACGCGAGCGCGGCCCCCGCTTCCTGGCTATCGTGACCGGCGGCCGAGCTCCGCGTCAGAGCCAAGGATTCACGGTCGAGCGCGGCCGATCGCCGGCAGCGTGCCTCGACACGCGCACGACGACATGCACGAGGCACAGGCCGCATAAGAAAAAAAGCCCGTAGCCCAGCGAAACGCGCGCGGCCGCGATGAGTGGACTTTGCCCGGCGAATGCCCAAATGTAATTGGCCATCAGCAGGAACGCGGCGCCAGGCAACGCGTACTGAACGCCGAGCTTCGCTACCTCTTCCACACGCACCTGGCCGGTCGCGAAACGAAGCACCAATACGCAGCTCATCACCAAGATGGCCTTCGCCTGAAACAGCAGTGCCGCCGTCACCTGCAACCACGCGCCAGCGGCTTCATCGGACGCCGCAAAGCCCGGCACCCGCGGGCCACCCAAGAAAACGAGCGAGATCACGCCGCTGACCAAAATCAGGTGACTCCACTCGGCAAGAGTAGTGCGGGCTTGACGCTGCTCGGTCGTCGCCGAGTCGGCGAGCGCCGCGCGGAGCGCGCCGGGCGTGCGCGACAACACCGGGACCAAACCCAAGAGCAACAGGACCAGGACCGCCAGCGACATTGGGCTCGAGAACGCGAACCACTGCCAGGGCCATCCGCCTTGCGCGGCCAGAATGTCGTCCGAACGCAGGCTACCCGACAGCATTACGGCGCAGGCCATAGCGACCAACACAGGCGATTGAAACAGCGCGCACGACAGAACGTGCCGAAGCCCGCGCGGCAGTGAGAAGCGCCGCCCGCGCTCCCGCCCGCCCACGACGAGCGCCGTGGCGCAGAGGGCGGTGAGAGAGCCCAAGAATAAGGCCGGCAAATCCAGCTCGCGGGCCCAAATCGTGCGTCTCATGGCCAAGAGCGTGAGCCAGGCGCTGTCCGCAATCAGCACGAAATAGGGTAGCGGCGAGGTCGGCAACTCGCGCAGCAGAGTCCGTGCGAAACCCAATGGCTCGAGCCCTTGGCGCGCGGAGCGATAGAACGGGGGCTTGTCGCTATCGCGGAGTCGCGTCGCCAACTGCGCCTCGAACCAGCACAAGGCGCGCCCGAGCGGTGAAGTGAGCAACAAGAGCGCCGCCACGGCGAAGCCGAGCAGGGTGGCCGCAGGTACCAGCTCCGACGGCGAGCCCGGTTGGAAACCCGCCACGTCGAGCGCGAAAGTTGCCGGCGCCGTTTCGTCACCTCGGCGCACGTTGACATGCGAAAGACGGGCGCGGGGCGGAGGAATCAGGTCGGAAGCACCGGTCAAACGCAGCCCGTCGAGCTCCAAGAGCGCATCCCCCGGCAGCAAGCCGGCGCGCGCGGCCCGGCCCGCGGGGTCGAGGCTATCCACCAAGAGCACGTCGCGCTCCTCGGAGCGCGCGACGACCATACCCGCGAATTCAGCAAAGCGTGTCGCCTCCGCCTCGTGCGCCGCCAACGCAGTCTTCGAGATTGATACTGGATTCACGTCCAAGACCACGCCTTCGAGGGTCCCGCGCACGGCTGGCGCCCCGCTCTCACGCGCGGCAAAGGAAGCGCTCGTGGCGCCACGAAAGGTCGCGTGCACGGCGTCTCCCGCACCGCAAAACTCGCGCGCTAGCTCCGCGCTCACCGTGACCGAAATCGAATGCGGTTCGGTTACCGCCGCCGTGGCCACGATCGTGACGTCGCGCAAGGGCGATTGACCTGGGCGAAACACATCGCCGTGAAAGTTGAGCTTTGCCGGGCGCCCTTCGGGGAAGCCCGAGCCGTTCAGCGTCAAGCGATCACCGACCTCCAGCGCTCGTGGGCTCAAGTCTGTAACGTCCAGCAGGTTCGGCGACGATTGAAAGGGCTCGCAGCCAACACTCAGGGCGAACCCGAGCCGCGCGAGGCAACGCAGCCCAGCCAGCACCTGGTTCTTACCGGCATAAACGGATCGGCGCACCGATCGGCTCTTACCGTAGGCGCGCGCGGACGGCCGAATAAGCGACCGCGAGCGCCGAAATTTTGGCTGTGCGGGCCGCCGCATGCTTTGGATGCAGCCGCGAACAATCCCCACCTCGAGCAGGGCACCATGGCAAATTTCTCGATTCTTCTCACGCGCATCAAGGAGCTTCACACCGAAATCCTGCGCAATGCGCCGTACCGAGACATCAGCCTGGTGCCAAACCCGGGTGCTTCGCGGAGCGCCATCGACGCCGTCGAACAGCGCATCTCGCGGCGCCTGCCGCCCTCTTATCGCGAGTTCTTGGCTGTGCATGATGGCTGGCCACGCTTCTTCGAGGGCGCGACGCTGCTCGGCACCGCGAATCTCGGCAAGCGACTGTACGAGGACATGGCGCGCGCGGCCTTCGAGGCCGCCGAAACGCCCGTCCCACACCTGGCGCCGCCGTCCCGCGCCGCCCGCCCGCCCATCGTTCCTTTCGGGATGGACGTTCAGGGCACGACGCTGTTCGCCTTCAATCCCAGCGTCACTCGCGGGGATGGAGAATGCGAAGTCATTGCCTGGGTCAACGAAATTGGCATCCGCCGCGACACCTTCACCGGCTTCCTGGAATTCGTCGTGGACATGTGTGAGTCCGAGGTCGAGGGTTATCGAATCCCCAACGCAATTCTCCGCTCAGCGTGATGCGTTTGGTTCCACTGTAGGTAGGCGGTCAACGGATCAACATGCGCGAGTAGTCTTTGACCGAATTGACGCTGTGCGCCATGCTGGAGCGTTACTCTGAGCCACCATGAGCAGCCCCGACAGCTCGGATAGCGTGCCTCCGTCGGGACCGCGCCGCATTATCAAGCGCTACAGCAACCGTAAGCTGTACGACACCAAGGGCTCGAGCTACGTCACTCTCCTGCAGATCGCGGAGATCATCCGCGAGGGCGAAGACGTACAGATCATCGACAATGCGACGAAGGAAGACAAAACCGACGTCACGCTGGCTTTGATCATTTCCGAGGAGCTTCGGAGCAAGCCACGCGGCATCCCGCTCTCCACGTTGAAGGCGCTGATCCGGAACAAGGGCGAGCGCATCTTGACGCAGCTCCGTGAAGGGCCAATCGGCAAGCTGATGCCCGTCAAGGATGGAGAGGGCGAGCCGCAAGTGCCACACTCATCCGTTCCACCGCCGCGAGAGGAAGAGGACATGTCCCAGTCCAAGGAAGCGAAGGGACTTCGAGCCACACTGGAACAGTGGCAGTCCACTATTGATGAGCGAATTCGCGCGGTCCTGCCGAATTTTGCCGCATTCCGCGACCTTGAACAGGAGGTCAGACGGCTGGCGGAGCGGCTCGAAAGCTTGGAGCAGAGGCTCGCAAAACCTCCCGAAAACCGGGAATAGTTAGGTCAGGTCCCCGGTTCCTTGAGCGACCCCATGAGCCGCAAAACCAGCATCTCGGCGCGGGAATTCGAGACCGAAGCCATCGCGCAGTTGAGCGCCCTGCTCGGCGTCGCTGCCCGCCTCACGCGCAATGGCGCGGACGCCCAGGACTTGGTGCAGGACACCCTGCTCAAGGCCATGCGCGCGCGCGACCAATTCGAGTCCGGCACGAACATGCGGGCCTGGCTCTTACGCATCTTGACCAACACGTTCATCAACCGCTACCGCCGCGGCGGCCTCGAGCGCAGCGTGCTGGACGGCCCGGACGCGGACCCCCTAGCCGACGGCTGGATCAGCGCTTCCACCATGGAATCCATGCGAGACCCGGAGTCGCAAGCGCTTCGCCCCATGTTGGAAAAGGAGATCAAGCGCATCCTGGACGAGCTACCTGAAGAGTTCCGGCTGGCCGTCGTGCTCTCGGACGTGGAAGAGCTGTCGTACAAGGAGATAGCGGACATCATGAACTGCCCAATCGGCACCGTGATGTCGCGCCTGCACCGCGGGCGGCGCCTGCTCAAGGGTCGCTTATATGAGCACGCACGCGCGCTCGGCATCGTCGGCCCAGAAGCAATCGTGGGTGACACCTCCGAGAAACAGCAACCAGTGATTGATCTGGCCAACTACCGCGAAAAGCGAGTGTCGCGCTCATGACCAGCACAGCCATTGCCCCCAGCTCTTGCCGACAGATCGCACCCTTGCTCGAAGCCTTTGGTGATGAGGAGCTCACCGCGAACAAGCTGCTGGAGGTCGAGCAGCACTTGGTCGATTGCGCGACATGCGGCGAGCGCGTGCGGCTCAATCAAGCGCTGCACGTTAGCCTGCGCAGCGCAGTGCGGAGCGCGGCACCGGTGACCGCTTCCTTCGAAGATCGCATCGCGGCCGCCGTGCGCGCCGAGGCTCACCGTGAAGCAGTCGTCGAGGGCGCGGTCGAGCACGAAGCGCATTCTCGGATGCTGTCTTGGCGTACCGTCGTCCCGGTCGCCGCCGCGGCCGCGCTCACCTTGGTCTGGGCCGGCTCGACCAGTAAACAGCAGGCACGGAGCAACACTGGCACGTTGGTCGCCCAAGCGGACACGGCCGATCAGTTGCTGGAAGAGCTCGTTGATCATCACATGAACGCGCGCCGACCGCAGGTTACGGAACCGGCCATGCTGACGCAGTTCGAGCCAGAGGTAGGTGTCCCCCTCACGTTGCCGAGCCTCAAGGACTACGGGGCGCGCTTCGAAGGCGGCAGCGTCGTGCCCGTCAGTAATCAACACGCGGCCTCACTTCGCTACATGATGGGCGGCCATCACGTCACCCTGTACGTCTACAACTCCTCACGCGTCCCGATCGAAACGCGCCTGCGCCCCATCACCGTCCGCAACGAGCCGGTCTACGTCGGCAATCGCCGAGGCGTGTCCATCGCCGCGACCGAACACCGCGGCGTCGGCTATGCGATCGCCACCGATCTAAATGACGACGAAAGCGCCGAGCTAGTCGCCGCCGTGTACTGAGCGCGCGGCGCAACGCAGACAGGGAGTGCGGAGTGGTAGAAAAGCCTGTGGCTGCTGACGGCGACGCTCTCCGTCGGGCGCCGTTCGCTATTGAGTGAGCGCACTGCCGTGTTTGCGGGGGTCGGACGCTGCGCTCAGCCCTGATTCGTCGCTTGCGATGATCTGAACTGCGCTCACATTTTCGGGCATGACTTGCACCACTTCCCCGCGCCAGCCGAGGTCGTCGAGCAGCGGTCTTGCGGCGCCACTTTCGAGCAGCAGGCTCGGCCCCGACGACGGGACGGCAAAGCGCGGCAACTGAACCAGCGCACTCGGCGTGAGACCAAAAACGAGGCGCGCCAGCAAGAGCTGCGTCACGTTCGTGGCAATCAGCGAGCCACCAGACCCGCCGAGCGCGAACACCACTTTGCCGTCTTTCACCACCAATGTCGGGGTCATGCTGGAGATGGGTCGCGCGCCGGCGCGAGGACGGTTGGGGCTTTGGCTCAGCCCGAAGGCGGCCATGTCCCTTTGCTGATTGAAGTCGGTGAGCTCGTCGTTGGCGACGATACCGCTTTGCGCCCCGCTGAATTTCGCACCAAAAACCGTGTTCACGGTGGTCGTGATCGCGGCCACGTTACCTTCGGCGTCGACCACGAGCAGGTGATGCGTGCCGTGCTCGTCAGTGGTGAAGCGGGGCAACGCGTGGGTTCGTTCAGTGGAGAGCTCGCGTTTACGCGCGGCGAGCCGTTTTGGTGCGAGCAACGCGCCGATGTCCATGTGTTCGAAATCCGGGTCGCCGAGGAAGCGCAGGCGATCGGCGACCGCGCCGCGCATGGCCTCCGCCAGCGTGTGTTGATAAGCGCCGCTATTTAGCGTCAAGCGCTGTAGCTCGGCTTTCGAAAATAGGCCGAGCGTTTCAGCGACCATCAGACCTCCCGCTGACGGCAGCGGCATGGTGTACACGTCGTAACCCTCCCAGCTCACGTGGATCGGTACCCGCGCGAGCGGGCGGTAGGCGTGCAGGTCGCTTTCGCTGAGCGCGCCGCCCTTGGCCCGCACCGCGGCGACCACGTCTCGACCCAAAACGCCGTCGTAAAAAGCAGCTTTGCCCCGCGCCGCGACCTCCTCCAGCGTGCGGGCAAGCTTGGGATTTTTGGCTCGCTTGCCAGCGGCTAGGGGCTGCCCTGCCGGAAAAAATACGCTGCGAATGCCGGGGTCGGTCTCGACCACTTGCTCGGTGACGGCCGAGCTCATTCTGTTGTCGTCTCTCTTTTGAGCCGGGCCGAGCAGCGCGTGGGCCAGGTGTGGGCTCACCGCAAAGCCCGTTTCCGCGATCTGCGCCGCGGGTAAGACGACGTCGCGCCAGCGCCGTTTGCCGAAGCCGTGCTGAAGCTCGAACAGGCCCGCAAGTTCGCCCGGTACGCCGGTGGCGCGGCCGCGTTCGTTTGGCTTGAAGGGGCGCGCCTCGAACGCAGCGGCGTCGATGGCGGCCGGGGCGGTCTCGCGAAAATCGAGCACGTATGGCTCGTGGGTCGCCGCGCGCCAGAGCAGAGCAAAGCCGCCGCCACCTAGCCCGCTCGAGCTCGGCGCCACGACGCCCGAAACCAATGCGGCGCACACCACGGCGTCCACCGCGTTGCCGCCCGCCGCGAGCTGGGCCATCGCCGCGCGAGTCGCAATCACGTTCTCGGTCGCCGCCGCGACGCGCGCTGGCTTGCTTTCCGCATGTCCGCTCGGAGCCGCCAGCGCGAGGCCAAGCGCACAGAAAGCGACGCAGGCCGGCATCAGCAGCGGGGAGCCCGCGCGACGAATCGCGCTTGAATCAACGGTCGTTCGCGGCGCCAGGCGTAACATTGGCGCACTCTAGCAAATTGTGACGGGCTATCGTTTGCCCCGCTGCCCCCTGCGTGTGAGATTGGCCCACCGTGCGCTTTTTATTCGTAATGGACCCGGCCGAAACCATGACGGCCGACAAAGACACCACGTTCGCCTTCATTCGCGGCGCGATGGCGCGGGGTCACGAGTGCCTGCACTGCCTGTCGCGCGAGGTTTCGAACGAGGGGCGGGAGGTCTTCGCTCTTGCTCGTCCAGTAACCGTGAGCGAACGCGCTCCTCACGTGAGCCTAGGCGCAGATCAGCGCGTCGAGCTCGCGCGCCTGGACGCGGTCTTCGTACGTAAGGATCCGCCGTTCGACGCCGCTTACCTGTACCTGACCCAGCAGCTCGACCTGGTCAAAGACCGCGTCTTCGTCATGAACGACCCGCGCGGCCTGCGCGATGCGAACGAGAAGCTGTTTGCGTTTCAGTTTCTAGAATTCATGCCCCGCTCGTTGGTCAGCGCGGACCGGGCTCAGATCATCGACTTCGTCAGCGCGGTAGGCGGAACGGCGGTGCTCAAACCGCTGGACGGCGCCGGCGGCTCGGGCGTGGTCGTGCTCAGCGTGGGCGATCGCAACGTGCGCTCGATGGTCGACATCATGACTGCGGAGGGCCGGCGTCTCGCCATGGTGCAAGAGTACCAGCCTGCAGTACGTCAGGGCGACAAGCGCGTGCTGCTGCTGGACGGCGCACCCCTCGGCGCCATTTTGCGGGTCCCGCGCGAGGACGACGTGCGCGCCAACATCCACGCGGGCGGGCAAGTCGTGCCCTGTGATTTGACGGCGCGCGAGCGCGCGCTCGTGCGTTCGGTCGGGCCCACGCTGCGCGAGTATGGGCTTTGGTTCGTCGGCCTCGACTTGATCGGGGAGAAATTGATCGAAGTAAACGTGACGAGCCCCACGGGCATTCAGGAGCTGGGGCGTCACCAAGGCAAGCGCCCAGAAGAGGACGTGATCGCCTGGGTCGAGCAGAGGGCGTTTTCAAGTCGCTGAGCGGGCTTCGCGGGCCCTGAGCGCGGCGCCAAAAATTTGCCCGAACGGTCTGGAGAGCGTTAGCCCAAGCCATGACCCGGAAGTGCGAGCTGTGCAGAACGCTGAAGACCCACTATTCAGCCGCCGAGCAGAAGCCCGCGCCCGGAAGATTGCGCCGGGTGCTGATCGAAGACCGAGTGATCGCCTTGTGCGAGGCGCATGCCGTCAAAGTTCGCGCGCGGGCGCCCGAAAGCCTCGCCCAGCTCCGCGCGTTATTTCACGAGCAGCGCGGCCAGCGATCCCTGCTAGAACGACGCGCGCCCGCGGACCGGCGCGCGTTTCCGGCGCGGCCCGAGGGACGACGTGCATCCACTGGCCGACGCGCCAGCGATCCCAGGGATTGATAGTCGCGCGGGGACGAGCGCGCGGTCGCCGTAGACGCACCGCACGCCGGGGGCTAGAAGCCGAGCCCGATGAGCACTTCTCACATGGCGCGCGCCATTAGCAGCGTGATGTTGGCCTTCCTGTTTGCGAGCTGCGCCGCCGCTCATAAGCCGACAGGCACACCCGCCCAATCGCTCAGCGGCCCCCAGTCGGCGGCGCTCGCGACCTCTAGCCGCGCGGTTCAGCCGAGCTCCACCGCCCTTCCCGTGGGCGCCGAGGACGCAGTTTGGGGCTCTCCCACGGCGCCCGTGACGCTGATGGAATTTTCCGACCTAGAGTGCCCTTTTTGCTCGCGCGTTCATGCAACGCTCAAGCAACTGCAAACTCAATATGGACCGACCGAATTGCGCGTCGTGTTCAAGCACGACCCGCTGCCCTTTCATCCAGAGGCCCTGCCCGCCGCCAAGGTCGCCGACGCAGTGCTGCGCCAAGGCGGGGCACGTGCCTTCTTCGCATTCTTGGATCTTGCGTTTGCCGAGCAAACGAAGTTGAGCGACGCCGCTCTCCGCGATTGGATCGGGCGAGTCGGCCTCGATCCAGCATTGGTCACACCGCGCGCGGAGCTGCCGGATGTGTCCGCGAAGATAGCGGCGGACATTGCGCTCGCCAGCAAGGTGGGCGCAACGGGTACTCCCGCGTTCCGAATCAACGGCACGGCTTTGGTCGGCGCGCAGCCGCTCGATGCGTTCACGAGCATCATCGACGCCGAGCTCGTGGCCGCCGCAGATCTCGTAAAGAAGGGCACCCCGCCGGGGGCCGTTTACGGCGCGCGCGTGGCGGCGAATTACACCGAAACCAAGCCCGAGCCGGACGACGAGCCCGACGAAGATCTGACCATTTGGAAAATGCCGGTCCAAGGCGCGCCCGCCGTCGGCCCGAAGGACGCGCTCGTCACGGTGGTCGAGTTCTTCGACTACCAGTGCCCGTTTTGCCGTCGAGTCGAGGCGACGATGCACGAGTTACTCGCTCGCTATCCGAAGGATTTGCGCATCGTCCTACGGCAAAATCCGTTGCCTTTTCACGCGCGCGCCCTACCCGCCGCGAACCTGGCCTTCGAAGCTCGTGCGCAGCAGGGCGACGCCGGGTTCTTGGCGGCAAACCGTGCCCTGTTCGAAGACAAATACGAGAAGCTCTCCGACGCCGACCTGCTCCAGATCGGCAAAGATCTGAAGCTCGATGCCAAGCGCGTGCAGGCGGCCATTTCGAGCAACAAGCACGCCAAGGAAGTGGAAGCGGACAGCGAGTTGGCGAGCGACTTCAAGGCGTTCGGAACACCTTGTTTCTTCATCAACGGCCTCCGCCTGTCGGGCGCGCAGCCGCTCGACAGCTTCGTGACCTTGATCGAGGCACAACTCAAGGTCGCCAATGCGCTGGTGAGCGCGGGCACGCCGCGCGCCGCCGTGTACGAGGAGATCATGAAGCGTGCGAAGGAACCGGACCCGCCCGAGCAAAAGTCGATGCCGGCACCCACGGCCGAAAATCCCAGTCGCGGTCCGCTGAACGCGCCGATCGTCATCCACGAGTTCGCTGATTTCCAGTGCCCCTTCTGCGGCCGCGTCGAAAGCACCCTCGCCCAATTGGACGCGGCTTTCCCCAACCAGCTGCGTTGGGTTTGGCACGATTATCCGCTGCCTTTCCATGATAAAGCGCGTGGAGCGGCGATCATCGCGCGCGAAGTGCGCGCCCAAAAGGGCGACGCGGGGTTTTGGAAGATCCACGATCGATTGTTTGGCGATCAAGGCCTCGACAACGCGCTCGAGCCGGCCATGTTCGACAAATACGCGCTCGAGCTGAACCTAGACCGCGCCAAGCTCGCTGCCGCCGAGAGCGACGGTCGCTACGATGCCGTGCTCGGGCGCGACGTGGCGCTAGCCCGCCAGGCGGGCATCAACGGCACGCCCGCCTTCGTGATCAACGGCTACTACATGTCCGGCGCGCAGCCGCTCAGCGCCTTCAAGCGCACCGTTCGTTATGCCCTCGCGCACTCATCCGTTCGTCAGGCGGCGCCCGCCAGGCTCGGCGCTGCGCCGGAAAAATGACTTCACGCGTGTCGTGAGCCGTCGATGGCGCTCGTCCAGGACGCCGAAGGCTTCGACGAGCGGTGCGCGGCGCGTGACCATCAAAACAGCTTGATTTTATTGAATTTGGGTGGTCACACGGAGCATCAGGGCGCGACTCAGCCTTCGGCGGCAAAACCCGGCCGCATCAAAGCATCACACCCGCGACGCACGCGACCAAGCAGGTCGCCAGAAGCCCGCCCAGCATGGCGCGCAACGCCAGCCGCGAGATGTCCGCGCGGCGCTCGGGCGCGAGCCCTGAATAGCCGCCAATCTGGATGCCGATGCTGCCGAAGTTGGCGAAGCCGCACAGGGCGTAGGCCGTGATCACCCGGCCCCGTTCGCTCAGCCAGTGGGGGTCTTTGGCCAGCATGTCGGCCATGTGCGAGTAGGCGACGAACTCGTTCAGCACCGTTTTCTGACCGAGTAATTGGCCGACCTTGATGACGTCTGCACGGGGCACACCCATCACCCACGCCAGCGGCGAGAAGACCCAGCCGAAGATCAGCTCCAGGCTCAAATGGAGGCCGAACCAGCTGCCCACGTAGCCGAGCGTCGCGTTGAGCATGGCGGTCAGGGCCAAGAATACGATCAGCATGCCGCCGACGTTCACCGCCAGGCGGAGGCCGTCGCTCGTGCCCTGTGCGATCGCGTCGAGCAGGTTTTCGCTCGCGCTCGGTAGGTTCACGCTCGCCTCCCGCTCGAGGTACGTGGAATCTGTCTCCGGCAACATGAGCTTGGCGATCACGAGCGAGGCCGGCGCGCTCATCACGCTGCACGCGATCAAGTGCCCCGCGATGCCTGGCACGGAGCTTCCGAGCATCGCCACGTATGCGGCCAGCACTCCGCCCGCGGTGGTGGCAAAGCCCGCGACCATGCATGCGTTGAGCTCGGAGACGGTCATTTTGGCTAAATAAGGCCGAATCACCAGCGGCGCTTCCGTCTGCCCGACGAAGATATCGGCCACTGTCGAGAAGCTCTCCGCGCCACTCGTGCCGAGCACGCGTGACAACAGCCGACCCATGCCCTGAATCACCAGCGGCATGACTCGCAGGTGATACAGAATCGACATCAGGGCCGAGAAGAACAGAATCGTGGGCAGGACCTGAAAGGCGAAAATGATCCCGAACGACGCCGGATCGCTAGCCAGCCGCCCGAAGACGAAGCTTGCGCCCGTGCGGGTGAAGGCGAGCAAACGGTCCACGCCGTCGTTCGCCCAGAAAAACAGCCGATTTGCCGGCGTGCGCAGCACCACTACGGCAAACGCGATCAGCATCAAGAGGCCGCCGCCCACCGTGCGCAGCCTGACTTTCGTTCGCCGGTCATTTGGGCACAGCGCAAAGGCCAGTGCCATCATCACTAACATCCCGAACGCGCTGATCGCCCGCTCGCCCATGCTAGTGCCCCGCATACGTTAGTGCCGCCTACTTCTCGGTCTTCCCGAGCAGCTCGTGCAACGGGCTCGCACCCTGGCCGAGCCGCGCGACGCTCTCCAAATGGTGGATTAGAAAATTGCGATTGTCCTCGATCGAAAGGTTTTGCATCTCGAGGGCGCCGATGCGGTCGGCTGGAGAAAAGGGCGGATCTTCCACGCGTTCCATGGACAACTTCTCGGGCGCGTAGGCGGTGTACTCGGCCTTGGTTTCGAGGATGGAATAATCCTCACCGCGGCGGAGCTCTAGCGTCACGCTACCCGAGACGCTGGGCGCTATCCAACGTGTGAGGCCGTCTTTCAGCATCATGGCTTCGGGGTCGAACCATTTACCCTCGTACAGCACGCGGCCCAAGCGACGCCCGAGCGTGAAGTACAGATCGAGCGTGTTTTCGTTGTGGACGGCGGACAGCAAGCGCTCGTACGTGATGTGTAAGAGCGCCATGCCCGGCGCCTCGTAAATGCCTCGGCTCTTGGCGTCGATCACGCGGTTTTCGATCTGGTCGCTCATGCCCAAACCATGCCGGCCACCGATGCGATTGGCTTCCAGCATCAGATCGATCAACCCAGAAAAGCGCTGACCGTTGATGCTCACCGGAAAGCCGTTCTCGAACGCAACGGTCACGTCTTCCGCCGCGACCTGACTATCGCTCTTCCAATGCGCAACGCCCATGATCGGCTTTACGATGTGCATCCCGTTGTGCAGGTGCTCGAGATCCTTGGCCTCGTGCGTCGCGCCCAGCACGTTGGCGTCGGTGCTGTACGCCTTTTCCGTGCTCATGGTGTACGGCCGCCCGATCTTGTTCAGGTATTCGCTCATTTCGGTGCGGCCACCGAACGCGTCCACGAACTTCTGATCCAGCCACGGTTTGTAGATCTTCAGGTGCGGGTTGGTCAGGATCCCGTACCGGTAAAAACGCTGGATGTCGTTGCCTTTGTGGGTACTGCCGTCTCCGAACACGTGCACGTCGTCCTCACGCATGGCGCGGATGATGGCGGTCGTGGTCACCGCGCGGCCGAGCGGCGTGGTGTTGAAGTACTTCCGCCCGCCGCTCGATAGGTGAAACGCGCCGCATTGAATCGCGATCACACCCTCTCGCGCCATCGCTTCGCGACAATCGATGAGCTTGGCCTTCACCGCGCCGTGCTCGAGGGCGATGCCCGGGATTGCGCCGGGGTTGCTCTCGTCCGGTTGCGCCAAGTCCGCCGTGTAGGCGTACACCTTCATGCCATTCTCGGTAAGCCAAGCAACGGCGCAGCGCGTATCGAGACCCCCGGAAAAAGCGATGCCGAGGCGAGTGCCCGCAGGCGGCAAGGTGCGATAAATGCGACTCATGGCGCCCGAGGGCGTAGCACGAGCCCGCGCGCGGGAATATGTCCGCCTCACATCGCGGCGGGAACTGGACTCCCGACCGTCACCACCTCGCTCGTCGCCTTCAACATCGGCTTCGTCTCGCCTTTCGTCGCCACGCGGCCCTTGCCCGAATCGACGATCTCGATCGCGATTTCGAGGGCAACGGTGGCTTTTTCACCGGTGCGAAAGCCAAAGTCGATGCCGGTCAGGCCAGCTATGACGCGAGGAATGTAGGGCGCAACCAGCACGTCGTCGTACGACCGGTTCTGGAAATTGAAGGCGTGGTTGGCGTACACGGGCAGCGGGTCGGTCATCATGTCGGGGTCTTGTTGCGCGCCATTCGGAAGCGGCGGGGGGTTTTTGATCATCGCTTGCACCGTCGCGAAGTCGATCGCGAGCTCGTCCATATCGGCAAACGTGAACGTGCCGTGGCGGCGCGAGGCCTCGCCCGAGCCCTTGCCCTCGAGCACGTAGAAATGGTCGATGCCGGAAGAGTTCGGCTCGAGCTTCTGTTCGCTCGCATTGGTCAGCTGCAGACCCGGAACGTAGCGCCCGAATTCGTTCCATGGGTCGACCAAGATTTCTACGTTGTGTCCGTCGTCGTCCAAGTTGCTCAAAGTCCAGGTCAGCTGGACTTTGACGTCTTGATCGGTGATCCACGGCGTGCGCCCATAGGGCTGCACGTCTTTGCCGAGCGCTGCGGATTGTTCCGCGTTCGGCTGCAAGATGGGAAACTGCAAGCCGCGTTTTACTTCGAACAATTGCAATTCACCGTCATCGAAGATCGGCGGCACGTCTTTCGTCAACCCCACCTCCGCCGCTGGCAAATTGCGATCTTCCTCCTGCGAGCCGCAGCCGATCACAAGCATCGAACAAGCCAGGGCCACAGCCTGGCTGCCCGGTCCGAGTCGCCAGCCCCTCCTGCCGGCCGACCCGGCCTCCGTCACCGCCAAAGGCAATTGCATATGTCTCTGCTCATCTAAGTTGGTCACGAGCGCGCTACGCAATGCCAGGCGGTCGCCGCTCAGCCTTTGCCGGGTTTGAACGCAAACGGAAAACTGGAGTTGGTCGACTTGTCCGCGCTCGGAAACTGCAAACGATTGAAATTCCTAAGCACGCAGCCTTCCACGCGTGGATTGTTCAGCGAAGAGCCCGTGACATTGGCGCTCGACACGGCGCCACCGGAATTGATGCTGAAGCTGATGCCGACATTTCCCTTGAGCGTCGGGTCATGCGCCGAGGCTATCTCGTAGCAGGCGCGAAAGGCCCCCATGCGGGACATCACCACGCGATAGATCTGGGCAGCTGATAAGCCCTGTCCGGGCGGCGGTGAGTCCTTGCCCATGACCTTGTGCTCGCCGGCGGAGCCCGTTCCCGCGCCGTTCGCGTCGCCGAGGCCGCCCCTACCGTTACCGCCCAGGCCGCGCCCACCCGGTCCGCCTGTACCCGAGCCAAAACCGCCACCTTTTCCGGAGCCCCAACCCGTGTCGAGCGTGCCGGATCCAAACGGCACTCCGCCGGTTGCGTCGCCACCTCCGCCCCGGCCCGTGCCCTTGAGACCCACCCCACTCCCCGCGCCGAGCACGATCTGACTCGAGCGCAGGCCGCCGAGGGCATCGGCAACCGAGCTGATGGTGCCCAGCGTCCTCTTGATTTCATCGCCCACGTCGCTCGATAGGGCCTCGGACATACCGCCCAAGCCCGCGCGCACGTCAGCGATCTGCTTGGCGTGCTCGTCCTTGCCGTTCTGCCCGAGCTTGCCCTCGGCGCCCGACAGCCTCTTGCCGCCGCCGGGTGGCAGCTTGTCTTTGACGCCCTTGTCGCTCGCGACGGAGCCCTTGTCCTGCGCCTTGGCGGCGGTGGGAGGGGCAGGCGGTAGAGCCTCCTCCTTCAAATCGAATTGAATCGCGAGCTCTTGCGGAGTGGTCAGCTCGAGCGGCTTCGGGACGCCCTGCGGGGTGGTGATTGCCCAGATCAAGGCGAGCCCACCGCCCACCGCGACCAGCGCGAAGAGAAACGAAAGCAGCAGAGCCCAGTCTACGCGTCGCCGCCGGCCGATGATCGGTGCCGCCGCTGAAAACTGAAAAAAGACCGCGAAATTGCCGTATTGTAGCAACCCATAATCACCCGAAACGATCGGGATCGGCGCGCCCGAACGCCCGAGCTCCGCCGGATTTTCGCGGCGACCGCGGAGCGAGACTTCCCCGCCCGTCGCACCGCGCGCGTCGAGCTCCCAGCCATGGCCGACCGCGCGCACCGGAACATCCGCGATGAGCGCGCCGTCGGGCTTGGCCACCACGCTGCCTTCACTGTCGCCAATCGCGAGTGACTGACCGCTCGCCAAATGGCGCACGACGAGCACGGTGGTGCCCCACACGGCAGCCGTACGAAGCACGATCGGAGGCTGCGCCAGTGTGCTCATACTCAGCGCAGCGACGAAGCATTGCGGGTGTCGGACAGCTCACGCATGAACGAACGATGCCCGAGGAGGCCCGCGTCGAACTCGGCCCGCACGCGACGCAAGAAGTAGATGATCTGCGGCGACTTCGTGCGGCCCTCGACCTCGACCGTACCAAAGTGAAAGGTCTTCACACCCGCCTTATCCTCTTGAACCGTGGCGACGGCGGCGCCTGGGGTAGCGTTTTGCGCGCTGCCCGTGCCCGCAGCCTTCACCGTGCTCGCATCGCTCCGTTGCGGATTGGCTGGGCCGGCACTGGCGGCCTCTTCGGTCGGCTCGCCGCTGGCCTTAGTGATCGCCGGTGGGGCGCGCTTCTTGGTTTTGATTGGGTGGGGTTTTCGGGTCGCGGCAGGGTGCAGCTTACTTCCTCCTGCAGCCTGCGCGGTCCGGGGCGACGCGCTGAGCGCGCTCAGCAGCACGCAGCAAGCGCCCGCCGTCACCGATACCCGACGCCACATGTTCATCGTCGAGCATAGCGCGCTCCGCCCGCGCAAATCCATGACTCGCCCCGGTTTGGCCCTCCATTCGAGCGCGCAACGGTGCACATGCACCCACAGCCGGCATGAAGCTAGCAACTTCCCGTACCCCCGCCCGACCTACTCCCACACACGCCATCACGGCCCAGCAAAAAGGACTCAGTCATGTCGATCTCCGCCACTAATTTTATTAGCAGCAGTTCCCTCGAAGCTTGGATGGAGCAAAAAACCGACGACCTGTACGGCAGCCTCCGCGGCGCCATGGACACCTCCAATGACCGCGCCGATGCCGAGAAAGCTTTGAATAAGATCAAAGCGGATCTCGTGGACGCGGGGAAGAGCGGCGCGGAACCGAGCGCGATCCGCAAAGAGATGCAAGACGCGATTGATAAGTACAAGGACGAGTTTCCGGCGGTCGCTGACGCGTTGCAGCCGAAGCTCAATATCTTGAACGATCGGATCACGGCATCGCATACGCCAGTGACGAGCGGATATTGGCAAGACAGCCACAAGGGCCGCGTGTGGGTCGCGCAGTCACCCCCTGTCCCGCCCGCAAAAATCACGACCGACGACGCCAAAGACTGGGGTGTGGCCATCGGCGACGCCGTCGACGGGCTCGGCAAAGACGACCAACTCGGCATGATCAACATTCAAGAGTTCAACAGCCAGATCAATCAGACCAAGCAGATCGCCTCCGCGCTTCTGGACTCGATGGACAAGTCCACCAACGCCATCATCGGCCACATCAGTTGATTAGGAGCCGCCATGTTGAGCGCCACCAGCAGCACGAGCCCCGCGGTCTCTCCGCCTGTCGTCACCAATAGCGAGCCCGACATGGCCGCACTGAGCAGCGCATGCGCGCTACTGGTGCTCATGGCCCAAACTCAAAGCGCCACCGCGAGCGGCTCGAAGACCGACGTAGAAATCGATTTCAAGAAGATGGAAGAGCTAAAAAAGCAGCTCGCTGACGCCATCCAACAAGCCAAAGACGCCGCCAATAGCTCAGGGTTCTTTGGTTTCCTCGGCAACATCTTTGGCGGTGACATCGCGACCATCATTGGCGCCGTGGCTACCATCGCGGCGGTGGTCGCTACCGGCGGCGCCGCCGCTCCATTGGCGGTCGTTCTTTTAGCCGAAGGCCTGCAGGCCGCGGCCAAGCTCGGGCCAGAGCTCGGCCTTGACCCAAAGATCTGCATGGCCCTGGGCATTGCCGCAGCGGCGGTCGGTTTCGCCTCCGGTGCCGGCGCCGGGCAGGCAGTGGGAGACCTTGCCGCCGTTTCACGCGGGGTGGAGCTCGGCGCACACGTCGCCCAAACCGCGGCCACCGTGACCGGCGGCGCCTTGCACTTCGTGTCCGCGCGGTACCACGCCAATGAGCTCGGGTTCCAAGCGGATGCGACGGGCTACCGAGCCGCAAACGATGCCACTGATCTCGATCTGGATGACGCGCTGTCTCTTCTCCAGCGCGCGCTCAAGACCGGACAGCGCGAAACGCAAGCCGCGAGCGCGCTCGTTCAAGACGACTCTGACACCAACGCCTTTTTCGGCGCGAGGATTCGATCATGACTCAGGCCATTACCGGTTCCCCTGTCACGAGCTTTGCGAGCGAGCTCGCCGAGCTGCTGCTCGATGTAGAATCAACGCAGTCTGATGCCGCCCATCTGTCGCGTGATGCCGCGCGCAAAGACTTCCTGGACCAAGCTCAGCAGCAAGTCGACGCGCTGCACGCGGCCGCCGATGACGTCCGAAACGGCGCCTGGGTCAGCGCCGCGTTCACCGCCGCGAGTAGTGTCTGTGCGATCCAAGGCGCTTTGAGCCAGTACAATGCTGAAGTTGGCGGAGCTCAGTTGAGCGGTCTGAACTTGCAGTTACCCTGTGACCGGCTCACCGCCGTTGACCTCGGCAGCGCGGTGGCGAGCGACAAGCAGAGCGCGAACATCGCCGGCGCCTTCGCCAAAGGCTTCGCGGAGCTAGGCCCCGCCGCAAAAGCGCTGACCGGGGACGCCGCCGCCGACGACGCGAACGCGAACGCGAAGCATTTTGAAACCCTGGCCGAAAAGGCCAAGTGGGTCGCGGGCGACGCCAGCACCGAGCTCGACAGGGTGGCCCGGCTGGGGGACAAGATTTTGGACGTTCTACAAGGCATCAATCAAGACGTCCATGCTACGCAAGTCGCGCTAATTGGCCGGATTTGATGGGAGTAGTCGCTCTGGGGAGACCCGTTGGCGCTCTGCTCGCACGGAGCCGCTGCGCGTAGGTTCAGGGCCCGCCTTGCGCGTACCAAAAGAAAATCGCTGAGTGCTTGCGAGCACTCAAGTCCTGAATTAGGTTCCGCGCCCGATTCCCATGGCCTACGCAGTTATCCGCACCGGCGGCAAGCAGTACCGAGTAGCCGAGGGCGAGACCATCCAGGTCGAGCTCCTCAAAGGCAATCCCGGCGACAAGATCAACTTCGACCAGGTCCTCATGGTCTCCGGCGATGCGCCGCAGTTTGGCAAGCCGCTCGTCTCCGGCGCTTCCGTGGCGGGCGAAATCGTGCGCCAGCTGCGCGGTCCGAAGCTAATCGTCTTCAAGTTCCGAAAACGCAAACGCTCGCGCAAGAAGGCGGGCCATCGTCAGAGCTACACGGCCGTGAAGATCACCGGCTTGAGCGGAGCGAGCGCGTAATGGCACATAAAAAAGGCGGCGGCTCGACACGCAACGGTCGTGGCTCGAACGCCCAGTACCGCGGCGTCAAAGTGTACGGCGGCGAAGAAGTGCGCGCCGGCGGCATTCTCGTTCGTCAGGTCGGTCAGACCATCAACCCCGGCCGCAATGTCGGCGTGGGTCGTGACTACACCTTGTACTCACTGGTCGATGGTACCGTGGCCTACGAGCACGATTCGCGCACCAAGAAGCGCGTCTCGGTTTATCCGGTCGGCGCGGCTCCGGTGAGCCCGGCGAACTGACCGCCCCCCGCGTCTTCGTCACTGATATTGACGGGACGCTGCTTGGTCCCGATGGGGAGGTGCACCCGCGTGATGCGGAGGCAATTCGAGCGCTCATCGCACGCGGCGTGCCGGTCACTTTATGCACCGGGCGCATGTACTCGGGCACGCGCGAAATTGCGGAAGCGATGCGTATCCTCGGGCCGGTCGCCTGCATCGACGGCAGCCACATCGTCGATTCTCGCACGAATTTGGAGCTGCACAGCACGGCCATCTCCGAGCCCGGCAATGTCGCCTTGTTCGACGCGTTGAAGCGCTTCAGCCCAGCCGCTTTCGCTTTTTGCGGAGACCGACTCTTTCACGACGAGCGCGGGCTTCAATACCTGGATTATTTGAGCACGTGGTCGGAGAAGACTCAGCAAGTGACTCAGCTTTCGGATCTGAGCGCATGGCAAGAGCCCGGTGCGTCCCTCGCGGCGCTGGTCGCACTCGGAACTCCCGCGCAAATTCGCGGCGCCGAGCTCTTCTTGAAGGCGCACGACGCGCACTTGCAGTGCGTCACGTTCGAGCTGGGTCGGCCGGGGTTTTCGGGAACCTGGGGCCTGGTCGTGCGCTCCGCGGGCGTCGATAAAGGCACGGCCATCGATTGGATCGCGGCCCATCACGGGGTGACGGCCGCGGAAGTGGTCGCCGTCGGCGATTGGGTGAACGACATTCCCATGCTGCGCCGCGCAGGGCACTCGTACGCCATGGCTCAAGCGCCAAAGGCGGTGAAGGCCGCCGCCAAGCACGTCCTCAAAGCGAGCTCGGCGAGCGGCGGTGGCTTGGCCGAAGCCGCACAGCGTTCCGGCTTGCTCTAACCGACATTGAGCGGCGCGCGCGGCGGTGCAATGCTCGGACGGCCATGGCGGAAGCTCGCATCGTCGTTCTTCCGCCCGCTTTAGCGAGTCAAATCGCAGCGGGCGAGGTCGTCGAGCGCCCCGCCAGCGCAGTCAAAGAGCTGATCGAGAACGCGCTCGACGCGGGGGCCGAGCGCGTCGATGTGGAGATCGAGGGCGGTGGCGTCACGCGCCTGTGCGTGAGTGACGACGGCTCCGGCATGAGCGCGGAAAACGCGCGGCTCAGCGTTCAGCGCCACGCGACCAGCAAACTGCTGGCGATCTCCGACTTGAATCGTTTGCGCAGCTACGGCTTTCGCGGCGAGGCCCTGCCGAGCATTGCCTCGGTAAGCCGTTTCGCGCTGCGCTCGCGGCCGGCGGACAGCGACGCGGGGGTGGAAGTATTCATCGAAGGCGTCAACGCGCCCGTGCTGAAGGCGGCGGGCATGGCCGTCGGCACGCGGGTAGAAGTGCGCGATCTTTTTTTCAACATCCCCGCACGCCGAAAATTCCTGCGCTCCATCGGCACCGAGTCGGGCCACGTGACCGAGGTGGTGGAAGCGGCGGCGCTGACCCGCCCGGAAGTGACGTTCACCTTGACGCGCGACGGCCGGGGAGTGCGCGAATTTTTGCGTGTCAGCGGGCGCGCCGAACGCGTGGCTCAAGTATGTCAGGCCGAAGATCTCACGCGCTGTGAGGGCACGCGCGGGCCGCTCGCGCTGGAAGCTTTCCTGTCGCGGCCCGAACAGGCGCGCACCGGCGCGGGGGGCCTCAGGCTGTTCGTCAATGGCCGCTCCGTGCGTGACCGCGCGCTCTCGGTGACGATAGCGCAGGCGTACGGCAGTGTGCTCGAGCGCGGGCGCTACCCGCGCGGCGTCGTGTACCTGGATTTGCCGCCCGAGTTTTTGGACGTGAACGTGCACCCGCAAAAAGCGGAAGTGCGGTTTGCCGACACGCGCGCCACGGCCGACGCCGTATACGGCGTGCTGTCGCGCGCGTTGGCGGGCGCCTTTTCGCTACCCACCCCGAACCGCAGCGCGTGGGCGCGGCCCAGGGCCGATGCCATCCCGACCCGCGCGCTCGGCAGCGCACCGCTCGAGCAACCGTGGCCCTCGCCCGCGCCGGCCGGGGTCTCCCCACCGGGGCCGTTGCAGGCGCTCGGCTCGAGCGCTGGGTCTCTGCAACACGAGCTCGGCGATTCGCCAGCCTCCCGCGCCGTACGCAGCGACGGCGCCGCGCCGACGACGTCGACCGGCGACGCTTTTAGCGCCGCGTTGCTGTTGGCGGTGGAGCCGCCGATCGCGGTCCGTGAAGAGGCGCCCTCGGCACTCCGCCCGGAGCCCCAGATCAAGTGGTCGAGCTTGAATTTCGTGGCTCAGCTGCGCCAGACGTATTTGCTGTGTGAGAGCCGCGACGGCATCTACTTGCTCGATCAGCACGCCGCCGCCGAGCGCGTCACCTTCACGCGTTTGCGCAAGCAATATCAAGGACGCGCGGTGCCGTCGCAATCCCTGCTCTTCCCGGTCGTGCTCGACGTCCAGCCCGCAGAAGTCGAGATCATCGAACAACGCGCCAAAGAAATGGCCGAGGTCGGCCTCGACGTGCGCGTGCGCGGCGTGGAGAGCATCAGCATTCACGCCGTGCCAAAGCTCCTGCAGCGGGCCAGCGCGGAACGCCTGCTGCGCGATTTACTGGCCGAAGTGTCGCGCAAAGGCGGGCGCGGCTTCTCCGACGCGGTCGACCTTGCGCTCGCTACCATGGCCTGCCACGGCTCGGTGCGCGCCGGCGATCCGCTCTCGGCGAGTGAAGCCAAAGCGCTGCTCGTGGCCCTCGACGAAGCAGACTTCGCCGGCCATTGCCCACATGGCCGCCCCGTCGTCACCTTTTTGAGCTGGGCGGAGCTGGAACGCAAAGTGGGCCGCCGTTGAGCCTGGCGTTGGTTTGATGGTCACCGAGCCACCCAAAGCGCGTCTCAGCCTTCGGCGTCCTCGAGCTCGTGGCGCAGAGGGAGTCGCGAGACCGCCCGCGCGAACGCCGCATGTAGCTCGCGAAAGCGCCGTGCCGCCACCCGCGCGCGAGCGGTCGTAACTTGGTCGCCGCCAATACGAATGAAGAGCTCCTCTGGATCGTGGTGGGGCCGACCGCCTCCGGCAAAACCGAGCTCGCCACCCGCCTTTGCGAGGCGCACGGCGGCGAGCTGGTGAGCGCGGACAGCGTGCAGGTATATCGCCACTTCGACATCGGCTCGGGTAAACCCAGCGCGGAGGAGCGAGCCCGCGCGCGCCATCACCTGATCGACGTAGTCGAGCCCGATCAGCCGATGGACGCGGCGCGCTTCGCCGAGCTCGCCGAGCTGGCGATCGCGGACATCCGCGGGCGCGGCAAACGGCCAATCGTGTGCGGCGGCACCTTCTTATGGGTGCGCGCCTTGATCCACGGCTTGCTGCCCGCCCCGCCCGCAAATCCGGAAATTCGCGCACGCCACCAGGCGCGCGTCACGGAGGTGGGGCGAGCCGGCCTGCACCAGGACTTGGCGCGCGTCGACCCTGAAGCAGCCCGGCGGCTTGCGCCCAATGACTTCGTGCGCGTGAGCCGCGCGCTAGAAGTGCACGAGCTCACCGGCACTCGCATGACTGATTGGCAAGCCGCGCACGGCTTCAAGGCCGCGCGCCACCCCGTGCGCCTACTGGGTGTGCAGCGCGAAAAAGCCGAGCTCGACGCACTGATTCTCGCGCGCTGCCGCAACATGTTGCAAGCCGGCTGGGTCGCCGAGTCCGAACGGCTCTTAGCCTGCGGCTACGCCCACACGCGCCCCTTTGCCGCCGTCGGCTACAAGCAGATTGCGCTCGCGCTCGACCGCGGACCGCCGTTGGATCTGAATGCCTTGGAGCTACAGATCTATCGCGCGACGCGCATCTTTGCGCGGCGCCAGCGCACCTGGCTACGCGACCAGCCGATCACGTGGCTGCCGCCGAGCACACGGGCTTTGTGACGCAACGTGCCTGCCGCGCCCGCTGACCAACCCCCCAAAATCGCGCCGCGGTGCACGGCGGGCTACCAAAGATGGCGCGCATCGGCTCAGGCTCGCACGGATTACAAAGAGCTAGTTGCTGCCTAGGGAAAGGGAAGCGTCGAGTAACTCCAGAAAGGTGTGTGGGCGCAGCGGGTCGATGCGGATGTACTTCGCAACCGGGCTCGGATTGAGCTCGGGGCGCAGCAGGAGCTCGGGCGCAAATTCGGCATTCTGTGGCGCGTCGACCGTCACCGTGGAGACGCTCTCGCTGTAGGAGTCGGTGGTCACGTTCGAGGGCGCGCTGACGGACGCGAAGCCGCTCGTGGGCTCGTCCGGCAGCTGGGACGGGTCCTGCGCGAGCGACTCTGGGGCCGGCGCATCCTCCGGCGCACGCGCTTCCGCGTTCATGCGTTGCCGATGCGCCTCGAGATCTTGGCGAGCCTCCGGCGGAGGCATCAGGTCTGCTTGATAGCCGCCGCCGAACTCGCGCTGCGGCAGAGCGACCTCGAACTCCTCGTGCGGGCCGTCGATCGGCGAGCGGCCCGGTGGGGCGGCGAGCGCGCTCTCGAGCTCCAAGTGCGGGCCACGCGCTTCTTCCAATTCGATGGTTTGCCCAAGTTGTTCGGCGGTGGGCAGGCGAGCGCTCACACCGCCGATTGGTGAAATATCGGCCTCGAGCAGGTCCTCGATATCTGGCGCGAGCGGCGCGTGGACACCCGGGGGCAGGGCAACCGCGGCCTGGCGGCCCGATTCCGGCGGCGGCGTCTTGAGCGGGACCTCCCGGTCTTCCTCGATCTCGAGGTGCTCGGCCGCGCGCGCCACTTTATGCCGCGGCGAGGAGGCAGGAGGCTCGCCCGGCAGATCGCTGTCTTGGTCCTCGTCGTCGAAGTTGAGGTCAGCGAGATCGTGCCTGCTCGGAACGGTGGCTTCGGCCTCGCTCGTCGGGCTCATCTCGATGATGTCCTCCTCCAGCAATTCTTCCGGCGCTTCCTGCGCCAGATCCGAACGGCTCATCACCGCCGAGATGTCTTCGCTCGCGATGGGGGGCGGCGAAGTGGCCGAGACCAGCAGGTTCCGCTCGTCTTCATCCAACATATCGGTGAGTGACGGATGGGCCGGCGGGATGGAGCTCGACGGGAAGGGATCGGCCAGCAGTAGGTCCTCGACCGAATGATCGAGGGGGGCGGGTGCCGACGCTTCCGGCGACGAGTCGAAGCCGGCGCCATACGGCGGAGCCGCCTCGGGCGGGGAAGACTCGAAGACCGGCGACGAATCGAGCGGCGCCAAATCATCGTCGAGCCCCGCCGGCGCCACGGACGTCGCTTCGATGGGTGGCGCGAAAGGAGGAGGCGCGGCCGGCGACGCAGCCGCAGCGGACTGCGCAGGGAGCACGGCTCGCGGCCGCGCGGCGTTGCGTTGCACGCGCGCCAGGAGCTTTTCGAGCAGGGCGATTTCTTGGCTCATGACGCACCTCGGTCCGCGCCGGCGAGGCGACTCAACACGTCGCCCCAGGAAACCCCCTCCGATAACCAACCGAATACCTTGTTCGCCCCGTCATAACCGGCGATCAAGAAGCGCACCTGGTCGCCATCACGCATGAGCTTGGCGGCCACCACATCGCGACCGAAGCTTCTTTGCATGGCGCCCTCCAGAACAGCGCCAAGCAGAAAATCGCCGCTCGGCGCGAGCGGCGAGTGGCGGAACGAAAGCACGAGCGCATGACCCCAGCGCTCGAGTCCAAGGGAGCCGAAGCCCATCAGCGCAAGCTCGCCCCCCAAGTGCTCGACCACGGTCTCCAAGGAAGCCTGCCACGCCTCACCCAAGCGGTCGTTCATCCTGCGACCGGCTTCGGTACCCAAGCGCCGGCCGAAATCACGCACCACATCGTCATTCGTGCCGTGACAGAGGGCGAGCAGGGCGTCGCTCGGGATCACCACACGCTCCCCGGCGTTCACCATGCGGACTTGGCCACGGCCAAAATCAAACTCGAGGGCGTACGACGGATCGAAGGTCATGTTCGGCTTGCCTCAGGGCGTGGGCTCTTGCCCAGAATGAGCTCTTGCCCAGAATGACGGATTATAGGGTCGCTCAGGCAAATTCTGTCAATTGTCGGACAATGGCGAGCCGGGCCGGCCTGCTCCCGAAATCGGCGTCCAGGTGCCCATGGCGTAAGCTCCGAGCTAAAGTTGCGCCGGCGATGCACATTCGGAGCCCGGTTGGCGTCTCACTCGCGTGCTGCCTCGCCGCTTGGTCGGTGGTCACCCCCGCAAATGCACGCGTCGGAACGGCTCGCCGCGATCCGCCTTTACTGTTCGGCGCCGGGCCCCATGTGCCGCGAGGGCCGGTTGACCTCGATCCGGGCTTACCTACCGGCCCGCGCCTAGCGGAAGAGCTCTCGCGACCGCCGACTGCGGGCGCGGCCTGCTCGGCGCGGCTGCCGGTGTGCGTGCAGCGTGGCTCGAACGTAGCGGGCCTCGATGCCCTCCGCGCCCTAGAGGCACTAGAGCTCGCCTATCAACGCGTAGTGCAGGCTCTCGCGCTGCCCACTCCGCTCGCGGACGACGGACTGGGAGGAAGTGACGCGCTCGATTGGTACGTGAGCCGCGAGCCCGCATTGATCACCGTACCGGACGCGATAGGACTGGGCGGATTCGATCGCGCAGCGGCATTTTGCAAGGGGGGAGGCAGTGGGGATCCCTGGATCATGGAGCGCGACGCTACCTTGTGCGTCGCGGAAGCCATCGCCAAACGGCTTGCGCCCGGCGAGAGCGCCAGCGTGCAGCGCGCCTTTGCCACCGAGCTGTGGTGGATCACCGGCCGCGTGACGTCGGTGGACGTGCAAGACATCGACGATGCCCAAGCCCATCCGGAGCGCGCGCTCGCCGGGCGCTCCGCAGCGATGAGCGCCGCCGGCGCGCTGCTGCTCGACTTTTTGGAGCGCGCCCGCTCCTCGCAGGACAGTGCGGGCTTGATCACGTCGCTCGTTTCCGCTGCCGCGGATCGAACGCCGAGCCAGGCGCCGTCCTGGAACGACGAGCCCGACATCTTCGACGTGCTCCGTCATAGCTTGGACGAGGATGCCGGCAAGATGGCGACTTTACTCGGCCAATACGGCGTTTCCCGAAGTTTTCTGGGTGACCGTGATGACGGCGGTCACGCGCCGTACGCCGAGTGGGCCGGCGCGTTCGGGCGGCCAAACTACGACTGGGTGCTCAAATTCTCTTCTCTGCCGCGTCGCGTGCGCGCATCGCGAGCGATCGAGCCGACCGGCATCGAGATGGTGTGGGTCGATCTGGATGAAGTGCCGCTCGGGGTCTCGCTCGGTTTCGAAAGCGAATGGGAGGCGCCCGTCGCCTTCCGCTGGACCCTGATCAGCGTGGACGAGCAGGGTCGCGAAATGGCGCGCGTGGACGTGCCCTTCCTCGAGCGCGGACGGTCGTCCGAAGGCCGCGTCGTCAATCTAACCGGCGTGCGCGCCGTGCTCGCCATCGGCGTCAATTTGGGCGGTGTCGATCTGACGCACCCCTTCGACCCCGATCTCGATCCCTTCGAGCCGCAATCCTGCACTCTCTACTTCGCCCGCATGTGATGGGCGGTCATCGCCGCATCGATTGCCCCGCGCTCCCAGACTCGCCCGCGAGACATTCTTGTTCTACAGCAACGAAAGAGCTCGATTGAGTTGGAAGAGGGTCGCTCCGGCAATGATGAGCAGACCGACCGAGCCGCGCGTGCGCACCGTTACCCACCCGGCGGCGGTGGGCCCGTACAAGCCGAGCACGAGCGCAGCCATGGTGGCCTGATAATCGTGCGTGGTCATGAGCAAAAACCAGGCGGCCCCCGAGAACGCCAGATAAAAGGCTTGCTTGTTCGAAGTCTCGTTCGGGCGCCAGGCTCTGAATGCCAGGTATGCACCGTAAAACAGCAGCGCAATACTCACCGCCAACAGCCAATCTCGCTGGACCGCGAAGCCTATACCCAGCGAGCAAAACGGTACGACAATATCCCCCATCGAAAAACCGACGCGGCGGCTTCTTAGAAGACCAGCGGCGCTTGCAATCAGGCACGCGCCGCAGAGCAGAACGGTCGCCACACTGCGAGTCATTCGGGCCTCACGCACAGCAGCGAGCCCCGCACCGTGGATAGTGCGATGCCGCCATGACTCTCGCAGTTGGCTAGAGCGAGCGCGCTGCTTTGGTCCTTCACCTGCTTTGCTTCATCGCGTTCAACGCAGCGTTCGAAGTTACCTTCCGCCACCCCGATGCGAGCTGCGCCGACGAGCGAGGCGCCCCATGTTTCAGGGGCGGCAATGGCCACTGCGGCCGTAGTCGCCACCGCGTTCGCGAGCTCCAGCCCACAACGCCAGGCCGCGCCCCAGCCCGAAGGTTCCGGAAGCGCTTGCGCAACCGGCGGGGGAAACCTCAGGACGAGTAGCTTCGCCCCGCTGGGCAGCGCTTGCGGAGGCGGGCTCTTCACCGCAGGCGGCGTGGGCTGATCAGCCGAAACGGGCGTCGCCATGAAAGGCGGGTTGATGCTCATCTGAGCCTCGTTCTCGGCTGACGACGCGCCCTCGGGGCAGGCGTACCAGCTCGCATTGGGCGCACCTTGAATTGGATCCGGCATGCGGCAAGGTCGGCCGCACCTGGGCTCGGTTTCCGAAGATATGACGCTGCGTCAAAGCCAGCGCTACGCCGTTCGAGCTGGCGTTCGCGCGCGCCTCACTCGCGAAAGCGTTCGATATCGTTTTAAGAACCGTTCGCGGTGCGTGCGGCGCTGCGCGTGTTCGCTGACTGGCGCACCCGGGAGGATTCGAACCTCCGACCCTCGGATTCGTAGTCCGATGCTCTATCCAGCTGAGCTACGGGTGCGTAGGGGGCGAGTGCATAGCATGGGTTTTCGGGCCGGTACCGAAATTGGTGTGTAGATCGCCCAGTGGGTGCGCGGCGCGAAGCGCATGTGGGTCGGCTCTGAAAAGATTTCAGGGCGGGTCGCTCACCATGACAGCGAAACCAGGTTCCGGCCGGCTGCGCTCGCTGTCCGCAGTCGACCAGGCAGCGTATCTAGGCGTTACCGCTTGCTTTTTTCAAACGGCCCCAGCTCTGGCACGGAAGGTGCTCTACGCAACCCTAGAACGATACGAGGGGTCAAGCCTCGAATCGTTTCTTAGGTTGCTTCGCTTCTTACTTAGCCGGTCCAACGGCAGTGCTTAAGCTTTGCTTCCGCTTCCTTAGTCTGACTTTTCTTCTTTAGCCTTATCCGGAAGATCTCGGCTGAAGGCCCGACGGAGGTAACTCCGATCGGGTCTTTGCTCATTTTGGGCCGAGGCGCGCGAAACGCACGCTAATTCTGCAGTGCCGGCGCTGCTTTTATGAACGCGCGCCGCTCCGGCAAGATTCCCGATCCGCCAACGCGTTGCAGAACGAGTGTCCGGTCGAGTCCGGTCCGCGTCCGGTCGGCGAAGTGAGGCGTACCGACCGCCCTCAGCGGAATAGCGGGAGGCCGAACACTTCGTCGGAAGGTGCCTGAATGTGGCAGCGGACGCACCGTGACGGCGCGCCGCTCCCCAGCACGCCCCCGCGCGCATCCAGCTCGATGAATTGCCAGCCCCCGTCCTCTTTGAGCATGCCGAGGCCGTTGTCCGCGCCGGGAGAGTGCGGAAGCTCGATCAGGCCCGCGCCATTGGCGAACACGGTGTCGGTCACGAGGCCCACATAGGCGGCGCGGGCGACCTCGTTCGCACGCACGTCGACGGCTCGTTCGGGCTCGTGACCGCGCGTGGTGAACGGTGAACTGTTTACCACCGGCCAGCGCTGTGCCTCGGCGTAGCGACTCCACAGTACTGCTGGCTCGGGCGAAACCGAGGCGGCCGGCTCCGGTGCGTTGTGCCAGGCATCGGAGGCGCCCGGAAATGGGCCACGCACCGGCGCCGCGCAGCTGCATGCGAGCAAAAGCGCGCCGAGGCAAAAATGGGCCAAAGCTGCACGCACCGGACGGGCATGGTACCACGCCACGTGGGTATCCGCGTGCGTGGCTCGAGCACACTGTCTGGTTTGGCTTGGTGTGCGCTCGTGGCGTGCAATGGCGCGCATTCCCCGCCGCCTAGTGCGCCCACGGGCGCACGGGCAGAGCCATCGGCGTCGACCGCGCCCGGGGTGGGTGCCGCGGGGGCCGCGCCTGCGCGCGCAGCAACGCCGAGCGAGCAGCTTGCGTCAGCATCCGCAGCGGGCGCCGTGGTGGCGCAACATCTCGTGCAGCCGCGCACGGCGGAAGAGCGCGGCTGGCTTGGGGTGGAGCTCGCACGGCAAGCGGCCAACGCACCCGGCGTGCTCGTGCGGGACATTGTCCGCGGCTCGCCCGCAGCCGGCGCCGGTGTGGTCGCGGGCGATGTAATCTTGAGCGTAGACGGCGAAAACGTAGCGCTCCCCGAGGACGTGAGCCGTCTCGTCGCCGTACGTGGCGCCGGCCAGCGCCTGAGCCTGGGCCTGCTCCACGAACGGGCCACGCGCCTGCTCGCGATCGAGCTCGAGCCCTTTCCCGATGCGGATGAAGTGTTGCGGCGGCAGTTCCTCGGCCTGCAGGCCCCCGAGCTGGAGGCGCTGGAGACCGTGCAAGGCAGCGCCGAGCCCAGGCTCGCGTCCTGGCGCGGTAAGGTCGTGGTGCTCGAGTTCTGGGCGTCGTGGTGTGGACCCTGTCACTTATTGAGCCCCGTGCTTCAGCGCTGGCACGAACGTTTCACGCCTCAGGGCGTGGTCGTCCTTGGGGTCGCCGCTGAAGATCTAGCGGTAGTCTCCCAGTCAGCGAACCAGCTAGGCATTGCCTACCCAGTGTTCGCCGACGCCACCGGCGCGACAACCAAAGCCTACCGCGCCATGGCCCTGCCTACGGTCTTTTTGCTCGACAAGGGCGGCCGGGTGCGGGACGTCATGGTGGGCTATTCGACGCCAGGGCTGGCGCGCTTGGAAAGCTTGTTGAAGCGCTTGATCCAAGAGTCTTGAGCGAAGCGCGCGCTCCCCTCCTATACTTGAGGGAATGGATGAACGAGAGCTCGAAAGCGCGCAGGCCCGCGCGCTGGCTGGCGGCGTGCCGAGGTACCACGAGAAGAATGCGGAGCTTGGCAAGCTGTTCGCCCGCGAGCGCATCGCTCGGCTCGTCGATCCGGACTCCTTCTGCGAAGACGGCTTGCTCGCCAATAGCGGCGCGTCCGATTTGCCTGCAGACGGCGTGATCACCGGTCTCGGGCGCGTCAGCGGCCGCCCGGTGGGCATCATGGCCAATGATTCGACCGTGAAGGCTGGCTCTTGGGGGAAGCGCACGGTCGAGAAAATACTGCGCATTCAGGAAACCGCGGAACGCTTACTGTGCCCACTTTTGTACTTGGTCGACTCCGCGGGCGCCCGCATCACCGACCAGGTGGAGATGTTTCCGGGTCGTCGCGGCGCGGGCCGTATTTTCTTCAATCAGGTGCAGCTGAGTGGTCTGGTCCCGCAGCTGTGTCTGCTGTTCGGGCCTTCAGCGGCGGGCGGCGCCTACATTCCAGCGTTCTGCGACGTGGTGGTGATGGTCGACGGCAACGCGAGCATGTACCTCGGTTCGCCGCGCATGGCCGAAATGGTGATCGGTGAGCGAGTCACGCTCGAAGAGATGGGCGGCGCCAAGATGCACACCGCGGTCTCGGGCTGTGGCGACGTGCTCGTGCAAAGTGAGCTCGAGGCCATCGAATTCGCCAAGGCATATTTGGCGCTCTTGCCTTCGAACCATGAGCAGCCGGCCCCGCGCCAGCCGCCCATTCCGCCCAAGAGCGGGCTCAAGCCGCTGCGAGAGATCATCGTTGCGGACGAGAACAAGCCGTTCGACATGCGGCTCGTCATCGAGCACATCATCGACGACGGCAGCTTGCTCGAGATCAAGGCGCGTTTTGCCAAGGAGATGATCACGGCGTTCGCGCGCATCGACGGGCGCTCGGTCGGGATCGTCGCCAATCAGCCAAAGCAACTCGGCGGGGTGCTCTTCGTGGACAGTGCGGACAAGGCCGCGCGCTTCATCTGGTTGTGCGACGCATTCAACGTGCCGCTCTTATTTTTGGCCGACGTACCCGGTTTCATGATCGGTACGAAGGTCGAGCGCCAAGGCATCATTCGCGCGGGAGCGAAGATGATCGCGGCGGTCAGCGAGGCGAGCGTCCCTAAAGTCAGCTTGATTGTCAGGAAGGCCTACGGCGCAGGTCTGTACGCCATGTGCGGGCCCGCCTTCGAGCCGGACGCCTGCCTGGCTCTGCCCAGCGCTTCGATCGCAGTCATGGGCCCGCAAGCTGCGGTCAATGCCGTCTACTTCAACAAGATCCAAGACATCCCCGTCGGCTCGGAACGGGACGCCTTCATCGCCAAAATGCGGGACGAGTACCGAGCCGATGTAGACTTGGAGAAGCTCGCCAGTGAGCTCGTGATCGACGCCATCGTGCCGTTCGCCGAGGTGCGCCGCGAGCTGGCACAACGCTTCGCGCGTTACCGCAGCAAACGCCGTGAGCGCGGCACGAAGCGCCACATGGTGCCACCGGTTTGACCACGCGCTTACGGAGCCAGTGCGCTTTAGGCTTGGCCCTCGCGGCTGGCCTCACCAGCGCGCCTGCCGCCGCGCAGTTCGACCTGAGCGCATATCTACGTTTCGCACCGCACGCTAAGCTGTCCTCGTCGAACCCGCTGCCGAGCTCGTTCGCGCGTGGAAGGGCGGGTGGAGTGCCGGTCGTGGTGCGTTCGTCGGCAGGAGCCCCGAGCGCGCCGGAGCTCAGTACGCTCGGGGAGCTGGCGGTGGGCGAGCTCGCACCGGAACGCGTGCTCGAGCTCTCGGCAGCCCATCCGGAATGGTCGTTCGACTGGGCGCCGCCGCGTCATGTGCTGCTCGACCGCATCGAGGGCTGGGTACATGCGGCCGCGGTGCGCAAAGAAACTCAGACCTCCGGCCAAGGCGTCGTGGTCGGCATCGTCGATACAGGTCTCGATCTGACCCATGGCGACTTTCGAACGTCGGACCACAAGACGCGCGTCGCTTGGTTGCTGGACGTTGCGCGCGACCCGGCGAAGCTGCACGCGGACCTCGAGAAGCGCTATGGCTGCACCAACAAGAGCGGCTGCGCCGTGTACGCCGCGAAGGACATCGACCGGCTGCTCGCCAACGACGGGGATTTACCCACGGATCCCTTTGGACATGGGACCCACGTGGCCTCGCTCGCCGCCGGCAATGGCCTGGCCAGCGCTAAACCCCGCTACATCGGGGTTGCGCCCGAAGCCACGTACGTGATTGCACGCGTCGCGTCGGCGACCGGCACGATCGAAGATGGCGATGTGTTACGCGGGGTGCAGTTCGTCTTCGACCGTGCCGAGGAGCTCGGCATGCCTGCCGTCGTCAATCTAAGCCTGGGCAGCGATTTTGGCGCCCACGACGGGAGCTCCGCGCTGGAGACCGGCCTATCCAATTTGGTTGGCCCCGCCTTCCCGGGCCGGGCGATCGTGGTCGCGGCCGGCAATAGCGCGGGCTTGTACGACGGGCTCGAGAGCGCGTACCCCGGCCCCTTCGGCATTCACACCGAGGTGCACGTGCCCACGGGCTCGATTTCGCGCGTGCCTCTCGTCACCCCCGCGCTTGCCGGACCATTGGTGCGCGGCACCGCCTACGTGTGGATCGAGTTTCGCGCCGGCGATGAAGTCTCGGTCGGCGTGGACGACAAAAACGGCCGGCGTGTCCCGCCCGTAGGGGTTGGCCGGTTTTACCCGAATGACCCAGACGACCCCGCGTTTACCGCGCAGGCCACGCGCATCACGATCTTGAACGGTATCGATCGGGGCTTGGTCACTGGCGGCGCAAACCCGGGTCGGAGCGGGGCCATCGTGGCAATCGACGGAACTTGGCCAGCCAACTCCGAGTTCGCGATCCGCCTAGAAGGCCACGGCAGCGCCGAGCTGTGGGTACAGGGCCTCGGTGATCTGGATCCAGAGCTTGGCCTCGGCGCCTTGTTTCCGCGCGGCGAAAAAGCCGGCACGATCAACGTTCCCGCGAGCGCGCCCGGGTTGATCGCCGTGGGCGCGACCCTCAATCGTACGACGTGGGTCGACTCGCTCGGTACAGCGATCGAAATGCCAGACTTGGGATCGACGGCCAATGCTCCTCTCGATACGATCGCTTACTTCAGCTCGGCTGGGCCGAACGCGCTCGGAGTGATCAAGCCGGACATCGTCGCGCCTGGGGTGTGGGTGGCGGGCGCGATGGCGCACTCCGCCGACCCGCGGCGTACGGGTGCGGGCCTGTTCGCTAGCGCGGGTCGCTGCCCTAAAGACGAGGAGTGCTTCGTCGTCGATGATCAACACGCGATCACTAGCGGCACTTCGATGTCGGCACCGCTCGTAACAGGCGCGATCGCCCTTCTCTTTCAACGCGACCCCACCCTGACGCAGGATGCGGCGCGCGCCCTCTTGCAGGCCGGCGCCAGACCGCTTGCGGGCATCGTCCTCGATCCGGGTCAGATTGGCCCCGGCGCGTTAGACCTCGAGGGTGCTTTGAGTGTGGCGACGGCAGGGGATTCGCCCGCGCTTCGCATCCCGAGTGAGCGAAGCTGGCTGACCGTCTCGGAATCGTACGCTCACCCAGACCCGAGTTGGCCGATCACGGCCTACCTCGACGTGCGTGACCAAGGGGGCGCGATTGCCGACGGGTTCGACGCCAGCCGCTTGCGTTTGCGCGCCACTCCAGCCGAGCTTCGCGAGCCACTCACCCGCATTGCCTCGGGTTTCTATCGCTTTGCGGCCGCCGCCCCGTCTGACACTGGCGGTCAAACGATGCACATCGAAGTGTCGTTCGACGAGCAAGTGATCGCCGAGAAGGATTTGCCCATCGCCGTCGACCGATGGGTTGCGGACTATGGCGTCTCCGTCCGCGGCGGATGCGCGCTGAGCTCGACACGGAGCTCAACGCGCGAAACCCTGGCGAGCTTGCCGGTTTGGGCCGTGGGCTTGGTTTGCGCGACCCTGTTGCGACGGCGCCGCACTCCACGAGACCGACGCCGCGCGAATTGAACGGGGCTTGGCAGGCCGCCGACGATTGCGCTCTCCTCAGCCCATGAGCTCGTGTCTACTCTTGATCAGCGGTTCGCTGCGCGGCAGCGCTGAGAACACTGGCGAGCTACTCGAGCGCGCCCAGTTGCTGGTGAGATCGTCGTCCGAAATTCGGTAACGGCGAGTGGGCTCCGCGGGCTACGCTGGGCCACGTTTGGCGTCGCTCCGGGCGGCGCTGGAGTGGTCGGAGGTAGGCAAAGTGCGCAACCGATTTCGCGGCATCGCCTTTGCATTGCTTCGTGACCAAGTCGCCATGAAGTCCTGCCGCTGCGCGAACTGCAACGTTTCATCCGCCCGCTACACCTGGGGTTTTGCGCTCTTAGCGCGTGACGGCTGGCAGCGGTCTGCGCCCCAAGGCGTGGCAGCCGACGAGGAAGAGGGCGCGTGGTTGTGTAGAGCGTGCATCGGTTCGGCTGACACGCAGCCCGACACTTCCAGCAGCGTAAAACCCCAGCCGCGCAGTCGCGCGCGGCCGCGCGGCATACTGCGCGTGCTGCTGGTGGATGACGAAGAGATGGTACGACGATGCACCGCACGGCAGCTCGCAGAGCTCGAGGTGGTGTGCGCGGCTAGCGCGTTGGAAGCGCTGGACTTATTGGCGAGGGACAGCGATTTCGATGCGGTCCTGTCGGACGTGATGATGCCGCGCGTGTCGGGTCCTGAGCTGTATGCTCGCTGCCATGAGAGCTACCCGTTGCTCGCGCAACGCTTCGTGTTCGCAAGCGGTAATCCGGAAGCAGCGCGGATAGAGCTGCGGTGTGTCGCGCAGCGGTTGGGCGAGGATTTCATTCCCATCCTTCTTCCGAAGCCGAGCACGCGGGAAGCACTGCTGCTGGCCCTGTTCGCTGCGGCTGCGACCACGTCGGCGCGTTCCGGTGTCTATTCGGTAGCTCTCGCTGAGCCGGAGGTCAAAACTTACCGGGGCTAGACACCACAGCGAGGCACAGCGCCTCGCCAGTGCCTGCAGTCTTGCCCGTAACAAATGGTCACAAAACCGCGGAAATTTGATACTTCGTCTTCCCACGGTGCCTCACCGTGCCGCTGGCGTTTAGGCACGGTCGAGCTGTCGCGACGGATGGGCGTGGGTGCTTGGGATTGGCGCGAGCCGCTGAGGCTGTCTGCACGCTGCGCTTTGACCCATTGATCGCCAGCCAACCTAACTACGAAACCCAAAGCCGTGCCGCACCTGCTGCATGGCTTCGGAGAGCTCCCCCGCTTCCGTGCGCACCAAAAGCGGCTGGTCGATGATGGCCGGCGCGTCGTCTTCCGCCGAGTGCCCGCACGCAAAAAGAGAAAACAGGGCGGGCAGCCCAGCACGCGGGATCACGTCGCACGTCCGCAGCAAAGAAAGCTGCGCTCGGCCCAACGCGTCGAGCGCGCGTTGCCGCTGCGGCGTCGGAAAACAGAACACGAAGCGCCCGTCGGGGGCCAGGTGCCGCTTGGCGGCGAGCGCGTAGTCGAACACATCTCCGCGGAGCTCGAAGCGTGCGTGCGCCTTTTGAGGGTCTTGGGGAACAATCCCGGCCGAGGGCGGGAAGTACGGCGGACTGGCCGTGACCAACGGGAAGCGCGCGCTCAGAGCCAACGCGCGCAGGTCTCCAAAGAGTGGTCGAACACGCGCGGACAAACCGTTCTCGGCGATGTTCGCCAAGAACAAGCGGTGGCTCACCGCTTGCGCCTCGATCGCCGTCAGCACCGCATTGTTCAATGCCGAGGCAACGAGTAGCCCGACCGTGCCGATGCCGGTGCCGAGATCCAAGTGCGTCGCGACGCCGGCCGAGAACTTGAGCGCATAGTGCGCCGTCAGCACATCGTCGATCGAATGACGATGGCCGCGCGCCCGCTGAAAAATGAACCACGAGCCCGTGAGACCGTCGAGCGTGATGGCTTCGCCGAGCTCGCACTCGAGCGCGGCCCGCGCCTCGACGAAGCTCAGTGGGGGATTCATCCGCTCAGCAGCCGCAGAGCGTGAAGCAGTTGGGGTCGCCGCTGCAACGCGACCGGCAATCCTTGTCGCACGTCGAGGGGCTGGAAACGGCATGGGTCTCGATCGTCTCGCAGCGGCCCTCGGCGACGGTGGCGCACACGCCGAGCGCCGATTGATCCGCCAGCAGTGCTTTGGCGTCGAGACAGCTCGCGCCCGAGCCCATCGGGCAGAGTGCGTCGCCACACACGCATTCCAAATCGATGGTGGTTCCGGAGATGCGATACCCGCAACCCGGAAATTGGTCCGGGTCGACCTTTACGCCCGGGCACGACGAGCTACCGAGGCACAGCGAGATGCCCGAGCTTGGGTCGGCTCCGCAGCTCGTGCCGGTCGCAGCTCTGCCGGCCCCGTTGTCCGTTCCCCCGATGCCGGTGCCAGCGTCGGCGTCCGCGGCGCCAGAGTCCGATGCTTGCCCAAGCTGCACACAGCCCGCTAACGAAGCGAGCGCGAGCCCGCACAGCAAACGATGCATCGCGCGTAGTACTCAGCACGGAGGGCAGCTGGGCCAAGTTTCGGTCGTAAGGAGTCGGGCCTCGTTCGTGCGCCGTGGCCAGCGCAGTCGCCAAGCTAGGTGTGCTCGAGCGCGCCGAAGCCGACCCAGGGCTTGTCGTTGCTTTGGAAATGCAACAAATTCCCGGCGAATTGCGCGCTAAAGTGATACGGAACGCCCTGTGGGTCGAACAGCACCAGCGTCAAAAGGTCGCCCGAGGCACTCACGACATCGAAGCGCCCGCTGAGGTTCACGCCAGAGCCCACGGCGGTGAATTGGCCCTGATTGAAGGTCACGATCAGCGTGCCCAACTCCGCGGTGAGCACCGCTTGCAGCGGCGAGTCGAGCGCCACGACCGGCGCAAAGCTTTGTAGCCGCCAGGCCGCCGCCAAGCGCTGATTCGCCTGCGCCACCGAATTGGGCGGCGAATGCGCCGCGCAGCCCGTGGCCGAGGGGCCTGCGGCCAGTAGCCAGCCTAAAACCAGGACCCTGCCGATTCTCGAGGACACCGGCCGACGATAGGCGGCCAATTCCGGGTGCGCAACCGGGCCCGCTTCGACTCGCCTCACCCGAGCCCAGCATCGGCGAAATCCGCAGCAATCGCCGTCTCGGCCAAGCTCAACAGCGAAAGCGCCTCTAAACAGCGGGCGAAGCTGCCGCTGATCGGCGCCCGCACCGTGACCGGCTGCTGCGTGTCCGGATGCCGAAAACGCAGCGCCGCCGCATGCAGCGCCAGGCGTTCGAGCGTGTATTGCTCGCGAAACCAGCGGTTGTGCTCGCCCTTGCCGTAGCGCACGTCGCCGATCAGCGGACATGACACGTGCTTGAGGTGACGGCGGATCTGGTGCAGGCGCCCCGTCTTCGGCACCGCGACGACGAGCGCGTAACGCTGGAACGTGCCCAGGCGAACGAAGTGAGTTTGCGCCGGGACGCGCTCTTCACCGGGCGCGCGCGGTACCGGATGGTCGATCACGCCCCGCTCCGGGGGGTGACCGCGCGTCAGGGCCAGATAACGCTTGTCCGTCTTGCCTTCGGCGAAGCCGCGATTCAACTCGCGGGCCGCATGCTCGTTCAAGGCAAACAGCACGGCGCCGCTTGCGCCGCGGTCGAGGCGGTGAATCGGATACACGTAGCGCCCGAGCGCGTCCCGCGTGCGACGCAGCAAGTCACGTTCGTCATTGGCCCAACCGCGGTGCACGATCACGCCCGCTGGTTTGTCCACGACGACGCACGCCTCGTCCTGATACAGGATACGGAGGGCGGGCTCGGAGTCGTGAGTGAGCGTCATCGGCCCCAGGCTAGCTTGCTTGTTGGGCAAAGCTGCCGGAGTGCCGACCCCTGCATGTGCCATGACACGGCGGTCATGGCCTAGCCCCCGCACGCGGCAAGAATTCAGGCAAATTTTGGTACTTCGACCACTTTACAAGCTGGCACGCGGGCTGCACATACTGCCAAAGAGAAGCTGAAGAGAGACTGATCAATGGCTGCCGCGTTCCGAATCTTGCTCTGGGCCCTGGTGCTGATTGCGCCGGGCGGCATTCTGCTCGCGCCGGTCCTTGCGGCCCATGAGCTCCGTCGCCGGAAACGGGTGGCCGCGACGGCGCAAGAGAATCACGAAGCGCTTGCCGCCTGAGCCGCGGTCCGCCGCCGAGCTTCCGCCGACGCTGTACGGTCAGTCGAGCAGCAGGGCTGCCGGCTGTGGCAGAGTCCGGAGCCGTGGCTGACATCGGCGTCCCGAATGCGAATCACGCTCTCTGGATGCGCGCGGCTTTGCTCGAGGCGGACTTGGCTCCGCTGCACGGCGACGTGCCCGTCGGCTGCGTGATCGTCAGCGCCGACGGCGTCGAGCTGGCGCGCGATCACAATCGGCGGGAGCAGAACGCCGACCCCACCGCGCACGCCGAGGTATTGGCGATCCGTGCTGCCGCCGGCAAGCTCGGCAAGTGGCGCGTGGAACGGGCGAGTGTGTTCGTCACCCTAGAGCCATGCCCGATGTGTGCTGGCGCGCTGATCAACGCGCGCGTAGCTCGTGTGGTCTTCGGTGCGCGCGATCCCAAGGCGGGAGCGCTCGTTTCTCTGTTCGAGCTCGGCGGTGATCTGCGCCTGAATCATCGCTTCGAGGTCGTGTCCGGCGTCTTGGCCGATGAAGCGAGCGCTCGCCTGAGGGGGTTCTTCGCCAAGTTGCGCGCGGCGCCGGCCGCAGACTCAGCAGGGACTCAGGGCGACAGCTCGGTCGGCGTGTCCGTGCCCTCTTCGGGCGAGGGCGCCGCCGGCAACGCGCCGCCAGAGTCCGCAACATGAAAAGCAACTTGCTCGGCCAGGCCTGCCGCAAGCTGCTCTTCCGTCACTCTGCCGATCTTTTTGGCGATGTGCATCAAGCGCTGCAAATAGCGCGTCCACGCGGCACTCACTCGGCCGTCGCGGTCGAAGTGCTGATGCTCCGGGTTCGGCAAAATCGTAGCGATGTACAGCGCCTGCCCGAGTGAAAGCTCGCTCGGACGTTTGGCGAAATAGTAACGCGCGGCCGGCCCGATGCCATAAATCCCGGGGCCGTACTCGATCACGTTCAAGTAAAGCTCCATCAACTCTTGTTTACTGAGCTCCTGCTCGAGCAGCATCGTGAGCGCGGCCTCTTGCAATTTTCGGCCGAGGGTCTTCTCCTTGCCCAGATACAGATTCTTTGCGAGCTGCATACTGACCGTGCTCGCGCCGCGCACGAAGCGGCCCTGGATCAGGTTGTCGCGGATCGAGTTTTCGATGGCTTCGAAGTCGAACCCGCGATGCCGCTCGAATCGACCGTCCTCGCACACCAATACCGCGGTCTCCATGAACGGCGAGATGGCGTCATAGGGGACCCAATCCGGGGACGTTGGGCCACTCTCCACCTCCATCGGTAACTTGTCCGGACCTCGGACCTCGCGCTGCCAGGGGGCCTCGAATTTGCGCGGAGAAAGCTCGGCCGGAATTTGCTCGACACGGCAGTCATTGGCGACGTCGAGATGCACGCGCGTCTGGCTCGGCTGCTGCGAGTCGTAATCGAGGTCGGCCTTGACGGAGAACGTGCCGGATAAGCGCATGGCCGAAATCAAGGGCGCCAGGCCGTGAGGGGTTGCGTCCAACAGCGCTTGACAAGCGGCAAGCGGCACCCCTCCGGACCAGTGGGTGCGTAGGGCGTGCTCACCGCGCCGGAGCGCGCCGCTGCCTTGCACGCGCACGTCCCCTATCGACAATTCGGCATCCTGGAGGGTGAGCTCGGAGCCATCCAGCGCGGTCGAGCCACGCACCTGGAACCCGAGTCGAATGCCACTCAACGGGAAGGGGGACAGCTCGGCCCGCGACAGGGACACTTGGTCGGCGACTCCGCTGCCGGCAAAAGCCAATCGGGCACCGTTTTCCGTCAGCGTCACATCACCGCTCGCCTGCAGCGTCGCGGCTTGCACGCCCTTTAGGCCGAGGTCGCCTTCACGCACCCCCAAGCTGCGCAAGCTCACGGGACCGCCGCGCAGTTGGGCATGGACGTCCCCCGCACCGATCGGCAAGGACAACCTGAGCTCGAGTGGCGTGCCCGAAGCGTCGGCTTTTGGCACCAAGGACAAGCCGACCTCGGTGGCCACACGCGTAACGCGCAGCGTGCTCGGCCCAAAGTTCAACTCGTCATTGCCCTCTTGCAGCCGGAGGCCCACGCCCTGGAGGTCGAGCTGAGCCGCTTCCGGCAAGGAGCGGTCAGCCAACGCAGACAGCTCGGCGAGCGCAGCTCGGAGCTTCGCGCCGCGCGCCGGATCCAGCATGAAACGGCTCTCTTCGCGTCGCTCGCGTGGTTGCTCGCTCCCGCGTCCGGACCCGGAGCCCGAAGCCAACGCAACGCGCACTGTAATATCGAGCCCGTCAGCGCGTAGGCTGACGAGCTCGCGTTTCGTCTCTCCCGAAGAGAGGGCATCGCGAGCACGCTCGAGCACGGCGCGAGGCCGGCGCGCCTCGACCTGAACCCCGGCGTCGTTGAAGCGCAGCAGATCCACCGCAATCCGCTCCTCCGCCCCATCCCGCTCGTAGCTCAGTCCCCAAACGTGCTGAGTAGGCTCGGCCGGTCGTGCGGTCCATCTCAGCTCTACGCCATCGGCCAGGTAGCGCGCTTCGCCGCCGGTCCCGACTTCCGCTCGCGGCGCACCCTCGCGGCGATACGCCGCAAGCTCGGTCTTCAGCTCGGCAACCGTGCCCCGGAGCTCGACCCGCGCACCGTGTACGGCCAGCTGACGCACGCGGAAGCGCCAGCCGATACCGACGCGCAGCGCGTCCACATGCACCTGAATACCCGGCATCCGCGGCACGCGCAGGTCCACGTCCTCGAGCCAAATCCCACTCAGTCCGGGCCGAATGCGGGCGATGTTCAGCTCGAGTCCGCGTTCAGCGGCCGCCCTCACGGCCCGCGCGCGCACGAGCGGGCCAAAACCAAGCCACGCGGTGGCGCCGACCATGCCGACCAACCCGATTAACGCGGCGGCCCGCGTGCGCCAGGGCAGGTCCGCGAACCAGCTCATTCGAGGCTTGCCGCCGATAAAGATGCGACCACCCGGCCCTCGTGACGCCGCGCGTCCCGGAGGCGCTCGACCAACGCCTCCATCGAAGCCAGACGCGTGCCCGTACGCCCCGCCGCCCAGGGCGGTGCGCGCGATGCGGCAAGGGCGCTGACGTAATCTTCCAGCTGCCCCACGCGCCGGCCCAGCGCGACGATGGCCGCTTGTCGTAGGTCTAGGCGCGGAGGGATGGCAACGCCTTCGGCGCGAAGGAGCTCAGAAGCATAGAAACCCCAGCTGGCGAGCACATCATCGGGTCGCAGAAACGCGTTCATACGCTCGGCAAAGGCCTGCCGCTCTTCACCCTCTTGAATCCGGCCCGCCACGAGCCGGCTATGCTGTTCGAACGAAGGCGCGAGGGGCCCGCTCGGTTTGACATAAGCCTCGAAACGCTCGCCCGTCGCCGGGCGCACCATCGCCCAGTGCACGACCTCGGGCGCACGCGCCCCCACGCTGCCGTAGGCCCAAGCGTTTGCCTCGCCGTACCCGATGAGCAACGCCTCCGGGCGCTCGCTCAGGGCCGGCGCAACCAACGGCCGCTGCCGTTGATCCAAACTTCGCCGATATCGTCGCCGAGGCTCGCGTGCAACGAAGCCGAGCTGCATCTCGACCATCGCGTCGAATGGTCTGAGCAACTCCGGCAGCCCCTCCGGCCTATCCTCCAATACTGAAAGTGCAAGCTCCAACGCCTCGATCGTCGACAGGCAGTGCGCATCCGGCTCTCGTCGAATGCGATATCGACTCGGCTCGGCCGGCCTTAGCCCATAGCGCGGCAGACCGGCCAAGAACGGATTCTGTTTGAAGAGCTTCGACGCCTGCCACCACGTGCCGTCGACTACGACCAGGGTCACGGGCCCCGACGGCGGGTCGAGCGTCAGGTCCTTCGCGCCCTGGCCCGGATAAAGTAGAATTGCCGGGGCAGCCGGATTCGCAATCGCCGCCTGCAGCAGCCGGTCCCCACGAAAGTCTAGGCCAACGTGCAACGACGACCGCGACAGACTGAGAGCCGCGATGCGCGCCGTATTGATTGGCACGTCGCTCTCGCGCGGGTGCTGTAGGATCGCGACTCGGGTACGGGTCTCGATCGCTCGGATGGCAGCGCAATAGCAGACCCGCGCCGGACGGCGGCATCGCCAACACATCTCACGAGAGCCCAGCACCCCGCGAACATGAACCGGGCCGCGTGCCATTTCCATGACTCAATCACCCCCCGCCGCAGTTGCCTATGGCGCCTCGCGTTGATAACGAACGGATTGACCCGTCGAGCCAGCCTAGTGGAACAACGGAACGGCCCGACGCGCAAAGATCGCGCGCGGAGCGCGGAGCTAGCCCGACCCGCGGAATGGTAATCTGCGGCGGCGCCTGCCGGCGCCCAGAAAGCTCGGCGATTCGCGCACGTAGCTGGCCCGATCGCGGGACGGTAACCACACCGCGCAGCCGCGGCGACGGGGAGCGCCGCGACATCCCCGGTCCGCGGCAACGGCAACGGCGCCGCGCAGGCACGCGCGCGAAGCCGGCGCGTATACCCGCAGGCGCGGCTCTCGGCGCCTTGCACGTGCTCACGTGATACCCGGACCTCAAGAAACTACAGGTCGGCCAGCCGGCCCGTTCTTCGAACAAAGAAAACTCCGACAATTTCTTGTCGGAGCCTTCAAAATTAGCCCGGCAGCGTCCTACTCTCCCACAAGGTTGCCCTTGCAGTACCATCGGCTCCGAAGAGCTTGACTTCCGAGTTCGAGATGGGATCGGGTATGGCCTCTTCGATATAGCCACCGGAAATGTTTGGGCGTCTACGCCAGCTTATTGGTGCTGTTATTGCGCTGAAGTAACGATTGAAGCGCGCTGCCTAAAGCTCGCTCGAACCGAGAGCTCGTTGAAGATCCTCCAAACGGATGACCTCGCCCGGACTCTGGATACCAATTACAATGTTTGCCTTAGAGAATAAGTCAAGCCGCACGGTCTATTAGTACCAGTTAGCTCCGCACATCGCTGTGCTTCCACACCTGGCCTATCAACCACGTAGTCTACGTGGGACCTTTAGTGCCTTACGGCAGGGATACCTAGTCTTGAGGCCAGCTTCCCGCTTATATGCTTTCAGCGGTTATCTGTTCCGAACATAGCTACCCGGCTATGCCACTGGCGTGACAACCGGAGCACCAGAGGTTCGTCCACCCAGGTCCTCTCGTACTATGGGCAGCTCCTCTCAAGTATCCTGCGCCCACGGCAGATAGGGACCAAACTGTCTCACGACGTTTTAAACCCAGCTCGCGTACCGCTTTAATTGGCGAACAGCCAAACCCTTGGGACCTGCTCCAGCCCCAGGATGCGATGAGCCGACATCGAGGTGCCAAACCGCGCCGCCGATGTGAACTCTCAGGCGCGATCAGCCTGTTATCCCCAGAGTACCTTTTATCCGATGAGCGATGGCCCTTCCACTTGGTACCACCGGATCACTAACACCTGCTTTCGCAACTGCTCGACTTGTCAGTCTCACAGTAAAGCTCCCTTATGCGTTTGCACTCTCCGGCTGGTTTCCAATCAGCCTGAGGGAACCTTCGCACGCCTCCGTTACAATTTAGGAGGCGACCGCCCCAGTCAAACTGCCCACCAGGCAGTGTCCCTCACCCGGATCACGGGTGCAGGTTAGAAATCCAGATTAATCAGGGTGGTATTTCAACGTTGGCTCAACCGAATCCGGAAACCCGGTTTCAAAGCCTCCCACCTATCCTACGCAGATCAACCCGAATTTCACTGCCAAGTTGCAGTGAAGGTTCATGGGGTCTTTCCGTCTTGCCGCGGGTAGAGGGCATCTTCACCCCCAATGCAATTTCGCTGAGTCCCTGGTCGAGACAGTGCGGATGTTGTTATGCCATTCGTGCAGGTCGGAACTTACCCGACAAGGAATTTCGCTACCTTAGGACCGTTATAGTTACGGCCGCCGTTTACTGGGGCTTCGGTTCAATGCTTCGGGTTGCCCCTGACATATCCCCTTAACCTTCCAGCACCGGGCAGGCATCAGACCCTATACGTCGTCTTACGACTTCGCAGAGTCCTGTGTTTTTAGTAAACAGTCACAACCGCCATTTCACTGCGACCGCCAACAGCTTCGTAGAGTTAATCTACTAACCGCCAGCGGCACACCTTCTCCCGAAGTTACGGTGTCAATTTGCCGAGTTCCTTAACCAGGGTTCTCTCACGCGCCTTGGGATTCTCACCCCGCCCACCTGAGTCGGTTTACAGTACGATCACCAAAGGAGCTCTGCACGCGGCTTTTCTAGGAAGCATGGGATTACCCAGTATCCTGGTCTAAGACCAGACCTCATCACCTCTCGGCCTTAAGAGTCATCGTTTGTCCCTATCGGGTCCTAACAACTCAGCCTACGGGCTTGAACACACACAACCATGCGGTGTGATGGGCTACCCTTCTCCGTCCCCGCTTGCTTCAACGCTGACCTTGGTGGTGCAGGAATATTAACCTGCTTTCCATCGCCTACGCCTCTCGGCCTCGGCTTAGGTATCGACTAACCCGTGGGAGGATTATCCTTCCCCAGGAAACCTTGGGCTTACGGCGACCGGGTTTCTCACCCGGTTTATCGCTACTCATGCCCGCATAATCACTCGTGAGAGCCGTTAGTGGTCGTCACCGTCCACCGTGTATCTCTCTCACGACGCTCGCCTACCGCGTTCTTACGAACACCCGTAGCTTCGGTATTGCGCTTAGCCCCGTTACATTTTCGGCGCAGGCTCGCTTGACCAGTGAGCTATTACGCTTTCTTTAAAGGATTGCTGCTTCTAAGCAAACCTCCTGGTTGTCTAAGCGTTCCCACATCCTTCTACACTTAGCGCAAATTTAGGGACCTTAGCTGACGGTCTGGGCTCTTTCCCTCTCGGCAACGGAACTTATCTCCCGCTGCCTGACTCCCGGGCAGTTGTCGTCGGCATTCGGAGTTTGGTTGGGTTTGGTAATCTGGTAGGACCCCTAGCCCATCCAGTGCTCTACCTCCGACGCAATTCACCCGAGGCTATACCTCAATATATTTCGGCGAGAACCAGCTATCTCCCCGCTTGATTAGCCTTTCACTCCTACCCACACCTCATCGCCCATATTTTCAACTATGGTGCGTTCGGACCTCCAAGCGGTGTTACCCGCTCTTCATCCTGGACATGGGTAGATCGCAGGGGTTTCGGGTCTACGTTGCGCGACTGTACGCCCTGTTAAGACTTGCTTTCGCTACGGCTACACCTTGCGGCTTAACCTTGCCACGCATCGTAACTCACGGGCTCATTATGCAAAAGGTACGCGGTCACACATTCGCTTGCGCGCATAGTGCTCCCACTGCTTGTAGGCACACGGTTTCAGGTTCTATTTCACTCCCCTAACCGGGGTTCTTTTCACTTTTCCCTCGCGGTACTTGTTCACTATCGGTCGATGAGTAGTGTTTAGCCTTGGAACATGGTCGTCCCAGATTCCCGCCGGATTGCACGTGTCCTGCGGTACTCGGGTGTTCTTCACGAGAGCTCGAATTTTCATATACCGGGCTGTCACCGTCTATGGCCGGCCATTCCATGCCGTTCTACTAACTCGAACCTTTGTAACTCGTCGGAGGTGTTACTGTTCCTCCGGAAGAATCCCACAACCCCTATTCAGCAACGCCAGTAAGCTTGCACTGAATTGGTTTAGGCTGATCCCCGTTCGCTCGCCACTACTAGGGGAATCGCTATTTGCTTTCTTTTCCTCCAGGTACTTAGATGTTTCAGTTCCCTGGGTTGGCTTCTCACAGCTATGAATTCACTGAGAGATGGCAGGTAGTCCCTGCGCGGGTTGTCCCATTCGGAGATCTCCGGGTCATAGCCTGTTAGCGGCTCACCGAAGCTTTTCGCAGCTGTCCACGTCCTTCATCGCCTCTCATCGCCTGAGCATCCACCGTGCGCCCTTTGTAGCTTGACCTTATTCCTAAGGCACGCATCGAACTGGTAGCCAGAGTCCGATCGCCGAACTCTGTATCGCCAGCGCAACTCGCTCGAGGTCGACTGACCACGCCATTGCGTGCATCAGGCGCCTCTCCAAAAACGACCTGATTCTCGAGGAATCGGATCTACTAGCAATTGGACGCTAAAACTAAATTGTCAGAGAACCAGCGAGGCTTTCGCCTCAGTGACGCGGTGGTCACCTTCGACCGAACCAACGACGGCTCGATAAAATCTTTATGTGTTTTTGCCAGACATGGTTGCTCACCCAGGAGCGCAAGACATTCACCAGCAGTTCTGTCTGGTTGCGGCCCAGAAGGCTTCGCCACACGCCAGGTGGAGCTGATCAGGATCGAACTGACGACCTCAGGCTTGCAAAGCCCGCGCTCTCCCAGCTGAGCTACAGCCCCGAAAGGGAAGATGCGGCGGTCACGCAAACCTGACTCACAGGGGAGGCGAGCTCTGCAGCCCCAGCTACCCACATACGGAGTGGGCCAGGGCAGAGTTGAACTGCCGACCTCACGCTTATCAGGCGTGCGCTCTAACCACCTGAGCTACTGGCCCGGTAGGCAGGGTGTGAGCCCTGCCGACTCACCAACAGCCGACCATGTCTTTGAGGGCAAAAACTCTCGGTCCCTCAAAACTGAATCCTATTACCTTTGAAACGGCTACCCGAGTGTCTAGAGAAGCGACACCGAGCTTCCTCAATCGTGTGGGCTTTGACCTTAAGGTGTTCATCCAAAAGGCGAATGAAACTCCTTAGAAAGGAGGTGATCCAGCCGCAGGTTCCCCTACGGCTACCTTGTTACGACTTCACCCCAGTTACCGAGCACTCCTTGGGGACCTGCCTCCTCTTGCGAGGTTGGCGCAGCCACTTCTGGAGCAATCGACTCCCATGGTGTGACGGGCGGTGTGTACAAGGCCCGGGAACGTATTCACCGCTGCCATGCTGATCAGCGATTACTAGCGATTCCGACTTCAAAGAGTCGAGTTGCAGACTCTTATCCGTACTGAGGCCAGCTTTTTGAGATTGGCTCCCTCTCGCGAGTTCGCAACCCTTTGTACTGACCATTGTAGCACGTTTGTAGCCCTGGACATAAGGGCCATGATGACTTGACGTCGTCCCCACCTTCCTCCGACTTAAAGGTCGGCAGTCTCGTTAGAGTGCCCAACTGAATGATGGCAACTAACGACAGGGGTTGCGCTCGTTGCGGGACTTAACCCAACATCTCACGACACGAGCTGACGACAGCCATGCAGCACCTAAC
>CAHJWM010000015.1 GCA_903642325.1 Myxococcales bacterium
GCTCGCTGCGCTGCGCGCGGCCGGGCCCCCAAGCGTCGGCTCCGCCGCCGCGGAGGCCCGAGACCGCGTGCGAGGCAGACAGACGCGTGCTCAGAGTCCTCAAGCGCCGTTCCCGCGATAATCATGCGCGTGAGGCCCGCCGCGCGCGCCGGCGCGTCATCAGCGCAAGCGGCTGCTTACGCCTGCACCGCCTGCGTTGCGGGCCCGCAGACGAACGCGCGTCGCGCCGCTAGCGCTGGCGGGATTTGAGCCGCGTCGAGTCCTGCGCTGGGGCGTGCTGGTCGGTCTCGCGGGTTGCGGCGCGAAGCGAGAGGATGCCGGCGCGAGCTCATTCGGCTCCCGCGCCACTCGGCTGAGCATGAGGCCTTCGACGCTTTGCCGGACGCGGCTTGCTCCGTCCTCCGCGGCGGCGGGCGGTGGGTTTGCGGTGTGCTACGTTGCGGGGTGATGAATTGGAAGAGCGCGCTGATTTTGAGCGGGTGTTTTGGGCTGGCGTGCAACCGGGCGGCGGACGCCCCAACTCAGGCAGCGGCGCCGCCGTCCCCCGCTACTCCGTCATCTGGCGTTGCGGCTTCGAGCCCCGCAAGTGCGCCAAGCGTCGCGTCATCCTCGCTGCTCGCGGTGGGTGCGGATGTGCCGGACGTTTCTGCGCCGGCGCAAGACGGGACGATCATCAAGTTGCGTGAGCTCAAGGGCAAACCGTTGATCGTTTACTTTTATCCGAAGGACGACACGCCGGGCTGCACCGTCGAGGCCAAGGGCATTCGCGATCAATACGCGCAACTCAACCAGAGCGCGGTGGTGCTGGGTGTTTCGACGGATACTTCTGAGTCGCACAAGGCATTTGCGGAAAAGTACAATCTGCCATTCGAGCTCTTGGACGACAGCAGCCACGCGCTCGCGACTGCGTTTGGCGTACCCGTGACGCTAGGGCACGCCAAGCGAGTCACCTTCGTCATCGACGCCGCGGGCAAAGTGCGCAAGGTGTTCCCGAACGTGAATCCCGACGGCCACGCAACGGAGCTGTTGGAAACGCTCAAATCACTCGGCTGAGAATGTTTCCAGCGCCCCTGACTCGGCAACGGTGACCTACGGCGCGCCGAAGCAGGACGTGCGCGGCGGCTCGACGTCGAAGGCCACGAGCTTGAGGGCGTCGCTCCTGGCTCGCCCCCCGCAGCCGCGTCGGGAGCCGCCGCAGTTTTCCAGACCGCGGGCCGACTTTCAGAGGCACTGGAATGCAGCTCCGCGTCGGTCACTGAGCGGAATGCCGGTCGCCGGGCGCCTGCGCCAGGCGCCTGCGCCGGGGGCCTGAGTTGTGAGCGACGGCGCGCGCGTCCGTCTGCCACGCTCGGTCGCTCCTCGCTTGTCGTGCACCGGATTCCGGCGCCTTGGGGCGCGTGCGGTGGTAGTTAGCGCATCGCCATGCGCGCCGCAGAAGCTTACTTTAGGATCGCACGATGACCACGAGTGGGGTCGAGACCATCGAGCACGAAGGCCTGACGTACGCGATGATCGTCCGCGGCAACGCGACCAGCGACGCGAAATACAATTTCCTGACTGAGGAGGCAAACCCGCTGCAACTCGGCATGAACTTCTACCAGGCGGGCGAGGCGATCAAGCCTCACTACCACTTACAGCGCCGCATCGAGACCAACGCCGTCGTCCAAGAGTTCGTGCTGATCGGCGCTGGGCGCGCCTTCCTTCGCTTATATCACGCTCAGGATCAGCGCGAGCTCACCGGGCGCCAGCTAGAGGCCGGCGACATGGTGTTGCTGCTCGCGGGGGGCCACGGCTTCGACGTGCAAGAGGACACCAAGATCGTGGAGCTCAAGCTCGGGCCGTACGACGGAAAGTCCAGAGACAAGGTGGTGTTCGGATCATGAGCGCTGAATTCATTCCGGTGTGCGAGCCGAACCTGGGCGGCCGCGAGCTCGAATACGTAACCAAGGCCGTCTCCGGCGGCTGGATTTCGTCGAGCGGAAGTTACGTGGGCGAGCTCGAGCGCGCGTTCGCCGAGTACTTGGACGTGCCCTACGCCGTGACCACGACTTCCGGCACGACGGCCCTGCATTTGGCGCTGGTGGCGGCGGGCGTCGGTCCTGGTGACGAAGTGATCATTCCTGCTTTCACCATGATCGCCTCGGCTTTTGCCGTCTGTTACACGGGCGCGAAGCCCGTCTTCGTCGACGCGGCGGCCAGCGACTGGAACATCGATCCGCGTTTGGTGGAAGCCAAGATCAGTTCCAAGACGAAAGCCATCATGCCTGTGCACGTGTACGGGCACAGCTGCGATATGGACGCGCTCCTGCAGATCGCCGACGCGCACGGGTTGCTCGTGATCGAGGACGCGGCGGAGGCACTCGGATCTTTTTACAAGGGCCGAAAATGCGGCGCGATCGGCGATCTGAGCGGCTTCAGCTTGTTCGCCAACAAGCTCATCACCACGGGTGAAGGGGGAATGGTCGTCGCGCGAGACGGTCGCTTCATCGATCGGCTGCGCTATTACAAAAATCTGTGCTTTCCGCTCGATGGCTCCCGGCGCTACGTCCACGACGACATCGGCTTCAACTATCGCATGCCAAACGTGCTGGCGGCCATCGGCCTGGCCCAGCTCGAGCGCGCCGATATTTACTTGGAGGCGCGGCGCTCCAACGCGGCGCGCTACAATGCGATATTGCAGGGTCAACGCGGCATCGTCATTCCGCCGGAGCTCCCGTGGGCCAGTAGCTCGTACTGGATGTACAGCATCTTGATCGGCGACGACTTCGGCCCGAGCCGCGACGCGGTGATGATCGGCTTGAAGGCCGCCGGCATCGAGACCCGATCCTTCTTCGTTTCGATGCACCGCCAGCCCGCGCTAGCAAAGTACGGCTGCGACGTCTCGGGCGCTTACCCCGTGACCGACGAGCTGGCTCGTACCGGCCTTTATTTACCGAGCACCTCCGGCCTCACCGACGCACAGATCGAACGCATCACGAGCGCCCTGCTCGCACTCCGCACTTAGCTTGACCTGGTCCGGCGAAGCACACGAAGTTTACGCGCAGGCAAACCGTTACTCGGGCGGGCGGCGCGAGCCCGCGAATTGCGGGCAACCGGCGGGCGGTGCCGAAGCTTCCAGACTATTTTGAATCGCGTTCAATGCGCGTTCGGGGGTGTCGACGAATTGCAACAGCGCCAGGTCTTCCGGGCTGATCATGCCGTGGCGAGCGAGCGCCTCGAAGTTGATGACTTCATTCCAATACTGGGTGCCATAGAGGAAGATCGGCACGGCGCGTTCGAGCTTTTTGGTTTGCATCAGGGTGAGCAGCTCGGACAGCTCGTCCAAAGTGCCGAAGCCGCCCGGAAAGACGACGACGGCACGAGCCAAGTGCGCGAACCACAGCTTGCGCATGAAGAAGTACCGGAACTCGAACGAGAGGGCGGGGGTGATGTACGGGTTCGGTCGTTGCTCGTGAGGCAAGCCGATGTTGAGGCCGATCGTGCGGCCGCCCGCCTCGTGCGCGCCGCGATTGGCGGCCTCCATGATTCCGCCGCCGCCGCCAGAGCAGACGACGTAAGTATCCTGTTCAGTGGACAGGCTCTTCGACCACTCGGTCACGAGGCTCGCGAGGGTGCGAGCGGCGCTATAGTAAAGCCCGAGCGGACCGTTTTCCGTGATCCGCGCGGAGCCGAAGAAGACGATGGTCTCCCGCACACTTTCGCGCTGAAAAGCCGCCAACGGCGCCAGGTATTCGGCCAAGATGCGGAGCGGCCGCGCGTCATCGCTCTCCAGGAATCGTTCGTCTTTGTACGCGAGCGCGCTCCGACCGTTGCTTGCGTCGCTCACGATACACCGGCCCGGGCGAAGTCAATGAAGCCTTGTTCGATATCGACGCTCACGAGGGTGACGCGCACGCGATCGCCGACATCCAAGCCTTGCGCGCCTTCCACTAGCTTGCCTTCCACTGCGGGGTGAGTGATGCGCACCCAAGTGCCTTTCTCGGACGCGCCGGTCACGGTGCCGTCGAAGCGTTCATGAAGGCGAGCTCTAAGCAGCTGCGCGCCGGCGGACTTTCCGACTTGGCGTTCGACTTTGGCGGCGTTCATTTCTTGCTCATTGCAATGGTTCGCGAGCGTGGCGAGTTGTTCGAGAGTGTAGGGGGCTGCCGCCCGGTCGAGCGCGGCTTTGATTAGGCGTTGGGTGATCAAGTCCGCAAAGCGCCGATTCGGCGCGGTGGAATGAGCGTAGTCGATAGCCGCGAGGCCGAAGTGGCCGGCGACTCGCACGCCGGGCGGGTCGACCGCGTATTCGCCGCGGCCGAGCAACTTGACGATCGACAGCGAAAGCTCGGCAAAGCGCGCGGGCTCTCGCTCGCGTTGCTCGCGGAGAAAGTGCGCGAGGGCGGCGCCGTCGGGCTCTTCAGGCAGGGAGAAGCCGAGCGCGCGTGCAAGAGCGGCGATGCGTGCCCAGCGTTCGGGAGACCGCAAGACTCGGCGCAGCGACGGAACGCCATGCTGGCTGAGGAAGCGAGCGACCACGCCATTGGCGGCGACCATGAAATCTTCGATCAGTTCTTTGGCGCGGTTGCCCATGTCCGAGCGCAGGTCGATGAGCTGGTCGCCATTGAAGAAGGGCTCGGCGTGCGCGGTTTGTAGACTAAGGGCACCGTGTTGCGAGCGCTGCCTTCGCAGGGCCTGCGCGGCGCGGTCTTGCATGCGCAATTGCTCAGCGATGGCCGCATCCACGCGGCGCGGCGCGGGCTGTGCGCCTTCGAGCCAGGCCGCCACCGAGTCGTAGGCGAGCTTGGCGTGGCTCTGAACGGCAGCACGGTAAACGTCGGTCTTGCCGAGCGTGCCATCGACGAGCACCTCGAATTCGATCACGACCGCCAAGCGCCTTTCGTCTTCATTGAGCGACGTGACGTCGGTCGAAAGTCGCTCAGGGAGCATCGGAAACGTCGCGGCCGCGGTATACACCGTGACCGTATTGGCCTGCGCGTGTTGGTCGAGCGCGCTATCCCGCTTCACCACCGAATCGACATCGGCGATGGCGACGAGCACGCGTGTGACGCCGCTCGGCCGCGATTCGGCAACCGAGAGCTGATCCAGATCTCGCGAAGCGTCATTGTCGATCGAAACCCACAGCAATTCGCAAAGATCAGGGATGCTTTCGGAACGGCTCGGCAAAGCCGGGCGAGCGGCGCTCGCTTCCGATAAGGCGGCATCCGAGAAATCAGGCAAGAAATGCCGGGCAACCAGCAAACGACGGGCGATGCCCTTCAGTTGATTCATGAGGCTTTCAAGGCCAAATCGGCCGATACTCTCGTAACATGGAGCGCTGGTCGGCATCGGAATGTGACGATTTGTCGCAAGTTCGTCACGTTCCGCCGGCCAAGCAGTCGACGGAAGGTCCCATCGAGTAAGGCCGGCGTGGCTTTTGCTGCCGTGAGTGCAGAGCGCGTCAATCGGTTGCAGATTAAGCGTGTGCAGGACAGCACCGAAGTCATGCGGGCGCTCGCCGAAATAGCGGTGCTGCTCGAGTTCGGGCGGGCGCCGAAGTTCAAGGTGCGGGCTTATCAGCGCGCAGCTCAGGTAGTGACGGCGGTCGGCGAGCTTGGCCCGATCGTGGAACAACGCCGTTTGAACGAGCTCGAGGGCATCGGCCCGGCCCTCTCGCGACAAATCGAAGAGCTGTGGAACACCGGCAGCTCGCAACTGCTACTTCGGCTGCGCGGCGAGCAACCCGAAGGCACGAGCGAGCTGTCGCAGATCGAAGGCATCACCCCACGCCGGCTGCGTGCGCTGCACGACGCGCTCGGCATTCGCTCGGTCTTGGAGCTGCGAGCCGCATGCGCGGCGGGGCGGGTTCGTTCCGTGCAAGGTTTTGGCAAAAAGACCGAGGCACGGCTGCTCGCGGCGTGCGATAGCTGGCTCGGTCGCGCTGAAGAAGTGCCGCCGCCCGTCATACTGCCGCGCGCCCTCGAGCGAGCGGCCGTCATCGAACGCGAGCTGAAGGCGGCCGGCTTCGATGCGCACTTGGCGGGCGCGCTGCGCCGGGGCGAAGAGACGGTGCGCGCCCTGGAGCTCGTGGTGCTCGGCGACGCCAAAGCCGCGCTTCAGCGGATCGCGGCGTTGCGACAAGTGCTGCGTGTGGAGCCCGATGCGGCGTTGGCGCGGCCCGATATCGCGGTCGCGCGTTTGAGCGAGGGACTCTGCCTCGAGCTTCATCCCGCGCAATCCGCAAACCTCGGCAACGCCCTCGTGTTGGCCACGGGCAATGGAGCCCACCTGCAGGCGCTGGCCGCGCGGGCCGAGAGTCGCGGCTTTGCCCTTGCCGGTTGGCCACGCCAGGCTGCGCATGCCGCGCCGCGCGCATTCGGGAGTGAGGCGGACCTATACGGCGCGCTCGGTGTAGCTTGCGTACCGCCCGAGCTGCGCACCGGCAGTGGCGAGCTCGATCGGGGCGCGCGAGGCGACTTCAGCGATTTACTGACGGTAGAGGACGTCAAAGGCCTCGTGCACTGCCACACCACGTACTCCGACGGCCGAAATACCATCGCTGAGATGGCCTTGGCTGCGCACGAGCTCGGCATGAAATACATCACCATCACCGATCATTCGCCGAGCGCGCACTACGCGGGCGGGGTTTCGCTCGACCGGCTCAAGCAGCAGTGGGACGAGATCGCCGCCGCTCAGGAGCTCGTGCCGATCCGCATCTTGCGCGGCACCGAGTCGGACATCTTGGCCGACGGTAGCCTAGACTACCCAGATTCGGTGCTCGAACGATTCGAGGTCGTCATCGCCAGCATCCACGCGCGCCATCGTATGGACGCTCGCGCCATGACCGAACGGCTTCGCCGAGCTCTGTCGTTACCCATCTTCAAGATCTGGGGACACGCGCTCGGGCGCATCCTCAATCATCGCGAGCCCATCGCGTGCGATGTGCCAGCCGTGCTCGACGCCCTGGCCGGCTCGCGTGGCGCGATCGAGCTCAACGCCGACCCGCACCGGCTCGACCTGCCGCCGTCTTGGATCGCGGCGGCCCGCGCCCGCCGCATTCCCTTCGTCGTGTCCGTCGATGCTCACTCGACCGGCGGCTTCGGTGTTCTGCGCTACGGCATCACCATGGCCCGCCGCGGTGGGCTGCGGCGGAGCGACGTGCTGAACACCCACTCGGCCGAGGAATTTGCGGCTCTGGTGCGGCCGAGTTGAGATTTCGAAAGCGAGCGAGAGGGGGGCGCTCGTGATCCAGCAACGCACCTCGCGGAGCGCCGTGGCGCCGCGCGCACCACGCTGCCCGCTCCACATACCAAAGCTCGGGCCTGGGTTCGGTCGGTCTCACTTCGCTAAGTCGTCCAAGCAATCGATCCGTTTGACTTCCCGCTTGGCCGTCGAGCGCGCCGCCGTCACGCCCAAACGCACTCCTACATGTACGTCGTGCGTTCGAGCTTAAAGAGCGAACGATCTTGATTGCGTCGAGCGGTACGAGCGGCCTCTGGGGGCTATTGGCTACCCGCACCTCGACTGAGGCCGAGAACGGAGCGCGCCGCCGCGCATTTTTTTGTCTGCCTGCGGCTGCCCGCTCGACGTAAGAAGGAGTCGAGAGCAGGCGCGGCGCGAGCCGCTGTGATGGTGCATTAGCGGGATGCGGCGGATGAATGCGCGGGTAAATCCCGACGCAGTGCCCCGCCTTGCAGAGGGACAAACGCAGATGATCGGTAGGGAGATGGTGAGTCGCGCACTGGGCCCGGTACGCCGTGCGCGCCGCCGGGGCATGTTCGTCACGTTCGTCGCGCTTCTGCCGAACGTCGGCGGGTGCGGCAAGGTCTCCTTCGACGTCCCTGAGGCGAGCGGTGGTGGAAGTGGCGGAGCCACAGCCGCAGACGTCGGCGGCCGCGCTCCCGTGGCCGGAGCAAGTGGCATCCCATCGGGAGGGGCGAACACAACCGGAGCGCCGCCTACGGGGGTTCTGGACGTTGGCGCATGTGATACTTCGTTGGCGCCCGCGCGAATCTCGTACTTAACGTCTCCGCAATGGGAGAATGTCGTGCGCGACGTGTTTGGTTTGGCGTTCGCCCCCGACTCGCTCATTCCAAAGGGCCTATGGCACATCATTCCGGGCAGCAACGTGGACGCTTCGGGCGAGAACAAGGTCGAAATCTACGATTACTTGCTTGCCGCCGATGCAGTCGCGGCCCGGCTCAGCCCGTGCGGAACCGCCGCCCCAGACGCCGCCTGTGTGGAAGCCTTTTTGCGCTCCAAGCTGCCGCTGGCGTGGCGTCGCCCAGTAACGGACGCGGAGGTACTCGGCCTGGTCTCCGTATTCGAGCAAGGGCGGCAGTTTCAGCCCGCCTATGGCGTGAAGGCGCTCACGCGCGCCATGCTGCTCTCGGGCTCGTTCATGTTTCGAAGCGAGCTCGGAGCAGACGCCACCGCCACCAGCGGCTCGAGCACCTTGAGCTCTTACGAGCTTGCCTCCGCGGTCAGCTTTGCATTTCTCGACTCTGTTCCCGACCCTGAGCTCTGGGCCAAAGCCGTGGACGGCTCCCTCGGCAAGCCGGCGGTGCTGGCCGCACAAGCGGACCGCCTTCTTCAGAGCAAAGCCGTACAAGACAACTTGCGCAAGAAGGTGTCCTATTTCCTGAACATCGAGCGGCTGCTCGACCCTAGGTCGTTCGCGTTCAGCAATGTGCCCGCGAACGTCCAGCCCTCGCTGTACGAGGGCGGTCAGCGTTTCTTGGATCAGGTGCTGTGGCACGGCCATTTCTCCGATCTGTTCCTCTCGCAGCAACTGTTCGTCGACAAAGCCGCCGCCAAATTTTATGGCTTGCCACAAGTGGCCGGCGACGGCTTTACCGGTCTCGGCGTGACGGACGGCACGCGGAACGCCGGCATCCTCTCGCAACCGTCGTTCTTGGCCGGTGCAAACTTAGTACAACGCGGACTCAGCGTTTACAGGTCATTCGTTTGCGGACCGACGCTCGGGCCGCCCGTGGCGGAGGAGGGGCCGGTCGTTCAGGGCCTCACTTGGAATACCGAGCGCGACCTCTTTCGGCAAGTGGACAAGCTGAGCTGCGGCTCCTGTCATCTGAGCTTTGATTCCCTCGGCTATGCGCTTGAGAGCTACGACCAAGACGGACGCTTCCAGAGCAATGACCCATTTACGAATGCTCCCATCGATACGAGCTCGGTAATACAAGGCTTTGGGCCCGACTTCGATGGGCCGTTGGCGAACGTCTCCGAGCTCGCCGCGCGCCTAGCCACGGGCCGGCGGGCGTCGGATTGTGTCGCGCCGCAATTGACCCGCATCGTGGTCGGCCGCGAGCCAGCCAACGGCGATGCGTGTTTCCGAAAAGTGAAGGACGAGCTCGCCGCAAGCGGCTCCTTTTCGAGCTTTTTCAAGGCGATTGTGACATCGCCAGCCTTTCTAACTCGCGACTTGGGGGGGAATTAATCATGAGCCGAGGGTCTCCTATGCATCGGCGAACGGTGCTGAACGCATTGGGCGCATCGGCGGTCGCCGCGATATTGCGACCCTTGTCTGCAGAAGCAGACGCAGTGGCACTGCCCCAACGCTTGCTGATGATCCATCGCCCCTGCGGGACCGTCCCGAGCTCGTGGTGGCCGACCGGTGGCGTCCGCGACTGGGCCCTCTCGCCGATCTTGCAACCGTTCGCGCCGTTGCAAAACGACATGGTGGTGCTGAAGGGCGTGGATTGCCCGCGAGTCCACGACTGGGCCGGAAACCAGAGCATTGCTGGCATGCTCGCGATGACGACGCCTCCCCCTGCGGATGGCTGGCCCGTGCTTCCCGGGACCCCTCCCGCCAACTCTGATAGCAACGCGCCCAACATCACCGCCGCCGGCCAATCGATCGACCAGCTCCTTTTGAGAAACGTCAGAGGCTTGCAGGGCTCGGCGGTTCCGTCGCTCCAGCTTGCGGCATCACTGCAGTCAGTGGCGCCGCCGCCGGCGTCGTCCGGGTCTCGCGCGGTGTCCTACGCGGCGGCGCCAGGCGCGCCGTTCTCGGCCCCGCTCACGCCAGCCCTTCCAAGCGTTGCTCTGAAGCAACTGACTCCGCTCTTAGGGAGCCAATCTCCAGCCCAAGCTCAGGCGGATCAGAGCGTGCGCGACTTCGTGACCGCGGATCTCGATCGGCTGCGCCGGCGGCTCCCCGTATCACAGCTGGCAAAACTCGACGGTTATCTGCAAGGGGTGCCCTATCTCGATAGCAATACCGGCCCATGTGAGGCGCTGAGTTTAGTTCCGTTACCCGTTGCGCAAGGCTTTGGGCAGGACGAGGCGCAGTACGAACAGGTCTTCGAGCAACAGAATCTGATCATCAAGACCGCCTTTCAGTGCGATCTGACGCGCGTCATCTCATTCACCTATGCTCCGGCACTTTCACAGCTCGATTTTTCCAAGATAGTTTCGGGCGTGGAGCCCGGGGGGCACTACGACTTGGCGCAGAGCTCATCGCCCGACGCGCTGATTGCCATCGAAACCTTCTATGCGCAGCAAACCGCCTGGTTGCTGCTCGCCTTGAAAAACACGCCGGAGGGCAACGGCTCGGTGCTCGACAATACTTTAGTCGTCTATTGGAACAACGAGAGTGTGGGCAATGGTCACGGCAACACCGATATGCCGGTGCTGCTCTTCGGGGGAAGATTTCTGGGCTTGCAGGGCGGCAGCTACCTGAACTTCCAGGGTCGATTCATGAGTGACCTGTGGGTCGAAACGGCGCACGCCTTCGGCTTCACCGCCTTGCAGCAATACGGCGCAGAGCGCTGGAACAAGGGGCCCATGCCCGGCATTTACGGCTAGTGTTTGCACCCGTTCAATGTCGGTAAGCGGCGCGCCGCGCCGTGACGCGCGCAAGGCGAGCCGGCTCAGTTTTTCAACCAAAGCGAATACAATTGACCTCGTGTCGACGGCGGCCGACCACGCGTGACCACTTTTTCGAAGCCCAGGCGACTGAGCTGCGCGTCGGAATCGAAGCAGCGGTCTTCGGTGGCGGCGATCGTCGCAACACCGGTGAGGGCGGTGGCCCAGTCGTCGGGCATGGGCTGTGGCGCGGCTTCGGGGAAGTCGCGTTGGCGGGGGCCGTAGACGGGCACTCGTAAGCTCGACACGGGGTACAAGCCCGTGGGGTAGGAGCCCGAGCAGGAGAAGACCGCGACCGTATCGTTGAAGGGCGCGCTGGACGGAGCGCTTGGCATTTTGGCCAAACGGAAGCCGCCGAAATAACCGAGGTACTCCGCGCGGCGACTGACGAAATCATAAAACATGATGTCGCCGGCGAGGGAGTCCGTTCCCTTGCTCTTGGGCGCCCACAGGATGTGCGTCGCGCCTAGGCTTCGGTACAGTTGGTACACCGCGCGCGGCGATTCTTGCAGGCCGTAGCTAATGCCATACTCGAACGGAAAGCGATCCATGATCGACTGTGCCTCGAGCCCGAGGTGGCTGTTCTCGTCGTGCACGACTACCCGCGAATGCGGGGGTAGCTGCTTACCTACGGCTTGAAACTGCCCCTGAATGGAGAAGCGCCGGTCGTAGTTCCCCTCGAAACCGGCCGAGAGCAAATCGATGCTCTTCTTGAGTGGAGACTTGGCCATCGAGTGCGTCTGAAAGAAGTACACGTCGCCGCCCCACACCACCTGCAGCGCGACCAGCAAACTCAACGCCACACCCGCGATCGTTCCGGTGCGAAAGGCCAAAATCACGAGCGCCGCAGTGGCGGCGGTCATCAGGGGAAGGATGCCTTGCAGGTAACGATCTTGGTGATGAATCCAGAACCAACACAAGATCGCGAAATGGATCCAACCGACGATGCCCCACAAGCGCAGGCGCCCGCGGCACAGCACCAGGCACGGCAGCAGCAACGTAAAAAGCGAACCAAACACTGGCGTGCGTCCGTGCAGCCGGCCCCAATCGTTCGGTATGAACGAAAAGGTGAAAAGGGCCTTGAGTGAAGTGAGCAAGCCCGCAAGGGTGTGCGGTGGCTGCCACATGTTGGCCTCTTCGTAGGCCCACTTCAGGCGATACGCAGACTCACTGGTCCACGGCCGCTCGTGCAAGTACTTGTTCAGCACCGGGTACACGGGATCGCCGTGAGAAACCCAGTTCATGAGCCAAAGCGGGGCGCTACACGCCAGGCCAACGCCGATCGCAACCAGGGGCCCGCGCCACGCCGCAAGCCGCGATCTGCCTTCGGCCGGCTTTGTCACGATCGAAAGCCAAAGCACGCGCACGCCCAGCGCCAAGATGGGCACCGGGGCGAGCATCAGTGCAGTAGTTTCCTTGACCATGGCGGCAGCGCCCAGCAAGAGGCCGAGCAGGCCGCACCAGCGCGGGCTGAGCGAGCGCCAAGCGAACAGTGTGACCAGTGCGATGGGAACGCCATACATCGCGCCGAAATGATCGGCTCCGACGGCCAAGCTACTGTCGTACAGCAGTACACCGGGAAACAAGAAGCGCGCCGCCCAAGTCACTCGCGGATCGGCGCGCGGCACCAAACGCCGCACCAAAGCCGGAATACCGATTAACGTCGTGATTAAGAAGGTCACGAACTCTAGGTGCGCGGAAAGCACCATGCGATCGAAGAGCCGGCTCTTGGGCAGCAGAAATGCCCAAGAAAATAGGTAACTGGTGAAATGAGGACGGGAATCGAAGACCCAACCCTCGTCGAGGCGCCGCACGCCGCCGTACGCGACGTAGTCTTCAGCGAGGGCCAGGTGCTTCCAACGGGAATCGAACTGCACGTTCTCGGGCGACAGGATCGAAAAGTAGACCGCGAGCAGCCCGACGAAGCCGAATGCAATCGCGATCAGGCCAATCGCCCCGAGCGGCCGCGCTTTCCGAGCAAGCAAACGCCGACGGTGTACGAGCCGTCGCCAGAGGCTCAGCAGCTCCTGATGGGTGACCCCGATCAGCGCCAGCGGCATGACGAAGAACAGCGCGCTCCGATACAGGTGAAGACACCCAGCCACGAACATGAGCAATTCGAATTCGAACAGGCCGACAGCAAAGGCAATGCTGAGAAGCTCGAGCGTCGGCAGGCCGCCGACTTTGAGCCAGCGCAGCGTGCTCGCACCGGCGCCGAAGCAAGCGGCGACGCACGCGAGCGAGCCCAGCCAATAACCCGCGTAGCGCCAGAACAGCCACTCGCTGGTCGGGTAGAGACCGTTTACGAGATTGATGAACACGACAGCGCCGCCCAGCAGGCACAGCGCAACGAGCACTTCGCGGAACCTACCCGTTAGCCGCATTACGGCGAGGCCAATACCGCGACGCGTGGCCGATGGCGAGGGCCATGTCCTTCGAGCTGTGCGTCGGCCTTCAGGAGCACGTCGCCCCGCGCAGGCCCCGCGGTCGCCGGTTCCCCCCCTGCGCCCTCTCGAACGGTGTGGATCGCCGCTCGCATCCGGCGCTCGAGCTAGATGCTGGGTCGATCGTGAGTGGTTGATGGTCCCGCTCGCGTCGGGGCTCGTCAAAGCCTTCGGCGTCGTGGACGGGAACGCCATCTAGCTCACTAGGCACCGACCAGGGCACGCCCGGCGTGGCGCTCGACTCGAGCGGCGGCTCGGGGCTCGGAATGGTGATGGTGCAGAGGGCGTCGGGCTCGAACGCTAATAAAAGATCTTCGGCGTCTTGGCGTCATCTCGCAACGCCTCGAAATCTGCGATCGCCATCATGGACACGAGCTCTTTGAACGTGGTCTTGGGGGACCACCCCAACTTGTTGCGCGCCTTGCTGGCGTCACCGAGCAAGAGATCGACCTCCGTGGGCCGGTAGTAGGCGGGGTCGACGGCCACGCGCACCGCTCCGGTTTTCACGTCGATGCCCCGCTCGCCTTCGTCTTTGCCCTCCCAACGCAGCTCGATATCGAGAGCCTCGAACGTGAGCTCGGCAAACTCGCGTACCGAGTGGCATTCGCCGGTGGCGAGCACGTAGTCGTCGGGCTCCGGCTGCTGAAGAGCGAGCCACATGCCCTCCACGAATTCCGGCGCGTAGCCCCAGTCGCGCTTTGCATCCAGGTTGCCGAGATAAACCGTGTCGAGCAAGCCGAGCTTCACGCGCGCCGCGCTCAACGTGATCTTCCGTGTGACGAAGCTTTCCCCGCGGCGCGGCGACTCGTGATTGAACAAGATGCCGTTTACCGCATAAACGCCGTACGCTTCACGGTAGTTGACCGTGAGCCAGTAGGAATAGAGCTTCGCGACGCCGTATGGGCTACGCGGATAAAAGGGCGTGGTCTCGCTCTGCGGCACCGCTTGCACCTTGCCGAAGAGCTCACTGGTCGACGCTTGATAGAAGCGGGCATTGACCCCGGTCTCGCGTAAGGCATCGAGTAGCCGGAGCGTGCCCACCGCGTCGACTTGCGCGGTATATTCCGGCATTTCAAAGGACACTTTGACGTGGCTTTGGGCTGCCAAGTTGTAGATCTCGGTTGGTCGCACTTTGGCCACGAGCCGATTCAAGTTGTTCGTGTCGAGCATGTCACCGTAGTGCAGGAAGAAACGATCCTTGTATGCGGGGTTCGAGTGAAATGCATCGATGCGGCCGCGATTGAATGAGCTCGACCGGCGCACGACCCCGTGAACCTCGTAGCCTTTACCGATCAGAAGCTCGAGCAGGTAGGAGCCGTCTTGGCCCGTGATCCCCGTGACGAGCGCGCGTTTGACGGCTACTTCTGACATTTCGATGCGGGTATCATGCGCCTTCCAAAGCGTCAACGCGACGGGGCGGCGAATTCCTGCGTCACGCGCGCTGTGCTAGCGTTCTTTTCGATGACTCATTCGAGCTTTCGATCGCTCGGCTGCGACCCGCGGACCGCCGTGTGCGACACGGGCCTCGACGCTTAGCGCGGCATCAGTGTAATGGACCGCGTTCGTCGCCTGTTCAAGCCGCTCTTGTCGGGTCTGATCGTCGCCTGTACCGGGTTCTTTTTTTATCGAGCGTTTCGGCGCAATTGGGCCGAGGTCAAGGCGCATGAGCTGCGCGTCTCGCCGCTTTACTTGTCGGCCGCGCTGCTCGCCGCGCTCGCTACCTGCTTACTCGGCACCTTTGCCTGGTACAGCGCCATGAACTCGCTCGGGCGAAGCAAAATCGGTTTTCGGCAAAGCGTAGCGGCGGTCAACGCGAGTGGGCTCACTAAGTACATACCCGGGAAAATCTGGTCCTACGCGTTGCAGATGTATTGGTTGGACGGGTTAGGCTTTTCGAAGGCGCTGATTGTCTACGTCAACTTGGTCAATCTGCTCATCTCGCTCGGGACATCCCTGATCTTGGGCTTGTTTTGTCTCTTGCTGGCGCACGGCAACCTGCCGCACCGGCTCGTGCTCGGCGCATTGCTGGCATTGCTAGCGGCTGATGCTTGCGCGGTGCTGTTCAGTCGCGCGTTGTTGAACGGCTTGATCGCGGTGATCAACGCCCGGCTCAAGCGTAGCTTTGCGTACTTCGAGGTTCGAAAGTCGCTGCTGTTGAAGTTGCACGCCATTCACGTCGCGGCCGGCGTCTGTTCTGGCATTGGCGCGTATCTGTTTTGCTTCGCGATTGGTTATCCGATCGCGCTCGACCGGGGGCTTACCGTCATCGGTGCCTCGCTCGTGGCGGACGTGATCGGCTTTCTCGCTATCGTCGTGCCGGGAGGCCTGGGCGTCCGCGAAGCGTTGATGTACGCAATGATCGGTGGCGCAGGCTCGCTCTCGTTGGTGTTGCCCGTGGCCTCCCGCATGCTCAACATGTTCGTGGACATTGCCCTCGGCAGCGTCGCGCTCAAGCTGCTGCAATCACTAGCCGCGGCCAAGCGCGCCGCCGCGCAAACGCCGGTGCGGCTCTAACCGCGTGCGCGCCGAGCGACGGCCGCGCACACCGCGACGTTTTCGCGCGCAGTCCGAGCCCACGAAAACGACGCCGCGCGTGCCAGCGACTTTTCCGACTGCTCACGTTGGAGCTCGCTCGAGGTCAGCACGCGGATCAGGCACTCGGCCAGATCTTCCGCGTTGTCAGGCTCCGCTAAGATCCCCGCGTCGGCGAAGAATTCGGGCGCGTCCAGGGCCGCGACGCCCACGACTGGTGTGCCGCAGGCCATGGCCTCGAGCGTAGAAAGACCGAAGCCGTAGTGCGACGGAAAGACCATGACGGTGGCCTTGGCGTAATGATCGGCGAGCGCCGACTCGGCAATGAAGCCCGCGAAGCTGAGACCGGTCACGCCCAAGCTCTGGCCCAGGCTTTCGAGCATGGGTTGGTCCACTGTGCTCTTGCCGCCAATGACGAGCTTTGCGTCGGGGACCCCGGCTTTGACCTTGGCGAAAGCGCGGATCAAGACCTCGACTCCTTTGGAACGGCTGACGGCACCCACGTACAGGATGGTCCGTTCGGCGCGCGCCACGTCGGGCCGTGCAAAATAGCTCGCATGGTCGACGCCGTAGTTGACCACGTGGATCTTCCCGGGCTCGGCGTGCAGGCGAGACACGAGCTCGTCCTTGGTCACTTGGTAAGGAACGATGATGGCATCGGCGAGCCTCAGGCAGATGCGCACGCATTGCCGAGCCAGGAGATGTTTGAAGCCGCTTTCGTAGCCAGCAATGTTGAACGGGACGAGATCATGCACCGTCACGACCAACGGCCGCCGCCCGAGTAGGGCGGCGGGGGCTCCACCCATGGGCGAGATGGCGTGATACACGTCGGCTTCGGAGCGAAGCAGGCCGACGGCTTGCTCTGGGAGCTTGAGCAGGCCCCACAGTGTGTTCTTCGCAAAGCCGGGGTCCATGACCGTGAGCGCTACGTCCGCGCATTCACTGATCGTGTTGTCGACCAGCTCAGCCACATAGCGATCGTGCCCGCGGCCCGTGTGCTTGGACGCGTGATAAGGGTAGCTCAGCAGGGATAGTCGAAGAGTGGCGGTCACGGCGCTACGACGGATCTCCAAAAGGTGCGACGCATGATGCGGCGCGGGGCGGCGTGCGTAGCATCGGGCTCACACCTTGGCAATTGCCCAACATTTGGCTGCCGCCGAAGAGAGGCTCGTGCTATCGCTCTGTTTCCCGCAATGGTTGAGCGACAACTTAACTGGCGGCGGCACCGGGCTGGGGTTGCGGCAGTGCTGACCGGGGGCGTCCTATTTTGGATCGCGCTGCACTGTGATGGTGGGGACTGGTTCATCAGTCAGACTCACGGCGACATCATCTATACGGCGCTCAGCCGTTTCGCAGAGTTTCCGTACTTTTCATTCGTCTTCAACGGCGGCAGCTACTTCATCCAAGATCCTCAGAGCAATCTTTTTTCCCCCGTAGTGCCGCTGATCCTGCTTGCCGGGCCGAGCGTTGGGCTGCGCTTGATGGAGGGCATTTGGGGCATCCTCGGCGTGCTGGCGTTCGTCGCCTTCATGCGTCAGCGAGTGAGTCTGGACGCGGCAATTTTTGGCGCAGTGGCCAGTGTCCTCGGCCTAGGCGTGCTGTGGAAGGTAGCCGTCGGCAACGACATGTTCATGTGGCATCTGGGTCTGCCGGCGATCCTGTGGACGGCGGAGCGCGTCATGAAGCTGCGCACGGTGCAGAGCATGCTGGGTTTTGGTCTCGTCCTCGGCTTGATGCTGCTTGGGCCGACCTTTCACTCGTTTCTTTATTTATTTTTGCCCGTAGTCCCGCTGTTCGTAGCCTTGGAGTGGTCCTTGAATCGTGCCACGCGCGCGCGACTCGGTCGCACCTTGGTTCTCTTTGCTGGGGCGTGCGTATTAGCGATGCTGATGGTCAGTCCGAAGCTTGCGTGTTGGGCGGTATTTCCCATGAGCCGGCCCACCGCTGACCTCGGCACCTTGCCCATTTTGACCGGCCTGCAGCAAACCTTCGACTACTCGCTCGCGAAGGATCGTGTGGTCGAAACTTCGCTCTGGCTCGGCACTCACAAGACGTATCATGGAGGCTGGGGCGTCGAAGAGAGCGCGATCGCTCTGCCTCCTATCGCTTCGCTCCTCGCACTGTTTGGCGTTGTCGTCGGGTTTCGCGATCCAATCAAACGCCGGACCGCTATTTTCGCGACCGTGATCATCGTTTGCGGGCTCACGTTGTGCTGTTCCGCCCCCGTCTGGGATGCGTTTCGGGCATTGACGGGTGGAAACTTTCGGGTCGCTTCGCGCTTTTTGGGCATGACTGCCTTCGGGCTGGCTATTTTTGCCGCCTTCGGCGCGGACGCGCTCCTGGCCCGCCTGAAGAACGCGGCCCGTTGGGCATCCATCGGCTTGTTCGCGCTGTTGATCATGTCCGCGCTGTGGTGGACCAAGGCGGCCGGCTCGGTGCCGGACGAAAGCCGGATGATCGGCGATGACGTCAATCCGGGCATCATTTGGCCGCGGGCCGCATATCGCGAGGAGCGCGACGCGGCAGCCAAAATCAAGGGCTTTACAGACGTCGTGCGTTATCGCAAAAGGCGCGACATACTGGCTGGTATTGGGTACACGGACGGGTTTTTGGTGGTCGGAAACGATTATGATCCAACGCGCTGGCGGGCCCAGAGCCCGCAACCCATCGTGGTCCTCGGGGTCAAGCCGGAACAGGTGAGCGTCGAGCACCTGCGCATTAAAATTCGGCACATGAACCCACGCAGCCGCATCTTCCTGCGCGCGCAGCAACCGGCCTTCGGGCTAGCGGTGGTCACGGACCCGCGGAACGCGCATGTACGGGTGCTCGAGCAGGGGCCGTTCTTGGTCGTTGAAAACCATAGTCATTTCCCCGTCAATCACGTGGTATTGCGCGCGGAATTTCCGATCTCGACAGCGTGGTTGGTGATGTCGGTTCTGAGCTTGGTGGGCACCTCGTTGGCACTGGTGGTGATTGAGGTTGCACGGAGGCGTAAGGCCCCTGCATTGGTTTCGGGCGCGCTCGTCGCGTCGGTTCACGGTGGTTAAGGCCGAGATGTCGGAGACGTCGGAGCGAACTTTTTCTGACCTGACCGTCATCCTGCCGACCTTGAACGAGGCCGGGAACCTAGAGCTCTTGATCTCGGAAATCGGCCGCGTCACTCCGGGCTCGCGCGTGATCGTGGTCGACGACAACTCAGAGGACGGCACGCCGGACGTAGTGCGTAAGATCATCGCAACCAACTCCTCCGTTCTGCTGATCGAGCGGCACGTCAAACCCTGCCTGACCGACTCGATCCAAATTGGGATCCGAGCCGCCACTACGGATTACATCGCCTGGCTAGACGCCGATCACTCGCACCCGCCCGAGGTGCTGCTCAAGCTGTATGACACGGCGCAAGACAGCGGCTGCTGCATCGCGACACGCTACGCCAAGGCCGAGGACTCGTTCGCGGACCGTTTGCCCAAGGGTGAGGTGCTAGCCGCCGGCCTGTCTGCGGTCCTGAATTTCTCGGTGAACCGCGTGTTGCGTCTGAAAATCAGCGACTACACCAGCGGCTTCATCGTTTGCCGGCGCGCGCTCCTCGTCGGTCACGAGCTACGCGGGGACTATGGCGAGTACTTCATCGAACTGATGTATTACTTGACTCGGAAAGGCGTCGATCTGCGAGAAGTCTACTACGAGTCCCCCCCGCGGGTGTCGGGCGAGTCCAAGACGGGCTCTAGCCTGATCCCGCTGATGCGTCGTGGAGTGAAATATTTATGGCTAGTCAGCCGCCTGATCCTCGACTCGAGCACGCCGAGCTCACCGAGATAGCGCGTGCCCACCGTCTCTGCCTCCCGGACACCGCCTCCTCTCGCGCAGGCCTGGACGTGCTCGAGGCGCTGTACGCGGCGCTCGCGCGTGACGCCGGAGCGCGCGTGATCTGGCACGCCGCGCGCGACCCTGCGCACCACGGGTCCTTCGCCGCCGGCACCGTGCGCTATCGCGAGACCGAGGCGCACACCCGACGCTCGCTTCCGCGGCCGCTGTGGGCGCGTCTCGCCGTCCGAGTTGCGACGATGCCCGGGCATGTCTTAGCGCGGCGCCGCTGGGAAAGCGCGATCCCCCGACAACGTGTCGGCTACGTACTGACCCTGGGGGCGGCGCGGGCAGTCATCGCCAATGCCGATACGATGCCCGGAAGCGTCGTGCTCCAAGAGCTCGAAGCGTGGTTTTTGGCACGGGGCGCGTTGGCAAGTTGGGTCGACACCGAGCTGTCGAACGAGCGGGCGCGCGCTTTTTATGCCCGGACGGGCTATCAGGAAGTGTCCCGCGACTACGGGCAAGTGCTGCTGCAAAAGCCACTCCGTTGAGCGAGCTCACTCATGCGCGTTCTGTTCATCACCCGCAAATATCCGCCCAAAATTGGCGGAATGGAGAGCCTGAGCCACGGGTTGACGACGGGCTTTCCCGAGCCGAAAACCACGATCTCGCTCGGTCGTTCGCAGGCCCACTTGATTTGGTTTTTACCGTATGCGGTGTTGCGCGTGGCGCTTACGGCGCGCCGCTATGACGTGATTCATCTGGGCGACGCCCTGTTGTGCATCGCTGGGTTCGTGCCGCGCATTCTGCTCGGTCGGCGCGTCGCGGTGTCCGTTCATGGCTTGGATCTGACGTATCGGAGCCGTCTTTATCAGGCGTACCTGAGCCTCTTTTTGCGGGCCGATCTGTTCATCGCCAATAGCCAGTCCACCCAACGCATTGCCGAGGCCAAGGGCCTGAGTCCGGTGCGCACGATCCTGATCGGCGTAGCGGACCGCTACTTCGACGTGGTTCGTGGTCGGCACCAGGACGCGGAGCTCGAGCAGAAAGCCGCCGGTCGCGTCATCCTCGTGACGCTTGGCCGCCTCGTGCGCCGCAAAGGCGCCGTCTGGTTCGTCCAGCACGTGCTTCCCAAGCTATCGAACGTGCTGTACGTGCTCGTCGGCGCCGGGCCGGATCACGACGAGATCGTGCGGGCCGCGCATGAATCCGGAACCAGCCACGCCGTCTGGCTCGCGGGTAGTGTCAGCGACGAGCGGCTCCTTGCGCTGCTCGCTGGTGCGGACATTTTCGTGATGCCAAACATTTCTGTACCGGGAAACGTGGAAGGCTTTGGCATCGTTGCCATCGAAGCGGCGGCCAGCGGTTTGCCGGTGGTTGCGTCGCGCCTAGAGGGTATTCCAGATGCCGTGTCGGACGGTGAGAATGGCTCGCTCGTCATGCCGAAGAACAGCGAGGCCTACATCGCTGTCCTCGAATCCCTAGTGAAGGACGAGGCCGAGCGCCGGAGGCAAGGCGAGCGCGGCCGCGCGTACACCGCGCTGCATAGCGCTTGGCCGAAGATCATCGAGCAATACGTTGCGGCATTCGCCGAGCTCAGGTGCTAGCACTCCGATGAGATTTCGCGCTTTTTTGGTATACGCCTGGTCGGCGGTGGCGTGTGGGCCTCGGCCAACGGCGCGCGCCGGGCATTCCACGCCACTCGCTGCTCCTGCGTCGAGTGCGTCGAGTGCGTCGAGTGCGTCGAGTGCGTCGAGTGCGTCGAGTGCGTCGAGTGCGTCGAGTGCGTCGAGCGCACCGAGTGCGTCGAGTGTGTCGAGTGTGTCGAGCGCGTCGAGCGCACCGAGTGCGTCGGCCGCCGAGACGGCGCTCGACATCGAGATAACGCAAGTCTTGACCCAGGCCGTGAGCTCAATCGCGCTGGGTGAAGGGTCGCGCATCGCCGTCCTTGCCGACCCCCCACAGGTCGCCGATGCACGCGGCTGGAAGGCGCTACCCCTGCCGGCCGCGTTGCGCCGCGAGCCGACCGAAATCGATCAGGCGCGTATTTTTTTCGGACGCGACAACGAGCCACGCATCATGGGCACTCGCCGCTCGCCCACGAGCGAGACGGCAATCTATTGGCGACACACGGCGGCGGGCTGGCGCGACGGACGAGACGAGCTCGGCCGGCTCGGCGCCGCGGCCTCCGGCGGGTTATGGGGTGTCCTCGGTGGTGAAGACCCCGAGCTCGTGTGTCGCGCGCAATCCCTGTGCATCATCAAGCGCAGCACGGGCTGGACGACGGCGCCCGCTGGGCAAGCTGCCCGCGTCGTTACCTTGCAAGAGGGCACGCTCTGGGGTCTGGACAGGAGCGGCATTGCCGCGATCGACGCTCGCGGTTGGACGCTCGTGGTGCCAGCGCCGGCTTGGTCCGAGCCAAAGACATTTTGGGCAACGCGCGGAGAAGCCTGGGTGTGTGCGGACGGCGAACTGTTCCATTTCCAATCCGGGGCGTGGACCGCACTGCGGTCGCCGGTCGGGGAAGTGACGGCGTGGTGGGGAACCCGCTCGAGCTCGATTTGGCTCGTCGGAAGGAGCGGCGCTGCGCACTTCGACGGCAAAGCATTTCGAACCGCCCCGGCTCTCGGTCCACTCCGCGCAGTGCGCGGGCGTGGCGATGAGGAGGCGTGGCTTGGCGGCGACGCCGGCTTGTTCCGCGCGCGTCTGCGGAACCCGTAACAACGCCGTGCTCGATTTAGGCGTGGCGCTCGGCAAGGAGCAGGCGATTCTTGTGCGTGATTGCCGCGGCGATGGTCTGCGTACGAACCGCGTAGCCATGCGCACGTAGCCGTGCCGCACGCGTTACATCGATGGCCAATGAAGGCTCGAGCCAGCCGCCGAGCCCGCCTGGATCTTGAGCACGCTCGTCCTGACAGCAAGGGAGGACGACCACGCGTGCGCCCACGGCGATTGCTTTGCCGAGCACCTCGTCGGTCAGCGAGCCACAAGCGTGACACGAGACAATGAGATCTCCTTCCACGGCCGTCACGCTCGACAGCTCGCCCTCGATCAGCTCGACACGACCGGCCAGGCGTGGCCAGCCGCGCGCCATACTTTCGATCAGCCGACGCGCGCTGCTTGGTAGCCGGCGATCGACGGCCAGCGCTAGGCCCGACGAGTCATCCAAGAGTAGCAGCAGCTGGGCGAGCAACGCGTGCCCGCATGCCAAGTCGAGCACGCGGCCACCGCGAAAGCGGCGGCGCGTGCGGCGCGCGACCTCCCACGCCTCGAACAGCTCCTTGCGCGGCAAACATTCGGCCTCACACACTTGGCGGGCGATCCGTTGAAACAGGCCATCACCGGCGAAGCGCGCGAAGTCTCTGGGCGTGAGTTTCGACCGGCTGCCGGGATCGAAGTTCATAAGTGACATCGTTGCCTCCTTTTGGCTGCTGTGTCAGCCTGCGGGTGTTCTCGATGAGCACCTGGGTTCACGCCCCGCCGGAATTCATCAGCTATCGGCGTTCCTCCGCCCTTCCGGGGCTCGAAGTCTTGAGCGCCCGTCACTCGCCGCGCGAGTGGCGCGACATCGGAGGCGGCTACGCCGTTACCTTTCTGCAAACTTGGCGCGGTAACGTCTATTATCGTGGGCGAAGCCACGCGGTCGAGCCAGGCATTGCGTTTTGCAATCATCCTGGCGAGGCACTGGTGGCAACGCCGCACGCAGGCTTACTCGGCTCCTTCAACGTGGTCGTGCTCGCCCCACTGCTCCTTCAGGAGTGGCTTTCCGAATATCAGTTGGGGGCCCTGCGCCCGCAATGGCGCGCCATCACGCAGCCCACCTCCCCGCGGCTCATCCGGGCATTCCGACGGTTCTCGAGCTCACTCGAGACGCCCGCGTCGGACATGCAGGTCCAGTCCGAAGCCGCCGAGCTATCTGCGCGCTTGATTCGTGAGCTGGTGTTAGGAGCCGATGAAGACCCCGTTCACGGAGGCCCTCACCTTCGGGGCACCGCGAGGATGCGCGAATGCTTGAATGAAGAGGGCGGAGACATCGATCTTGCAACGCTCGCGCAAAGGGCCGGGCTCGGCCGCTTCCAAGCACTGCGTTCATTCAAACGCCGCTATGGCCTGCCACCCCACGCCTACCAACTCTGTCTGCGCGTGATGCGCGCGCGCCGCCTGTTGCTCGAGGGCGCCCCACCGGCACATGCAGCGGCGCACTGCGGCTTCGTCGATCAAAGCCATTTCAATAGGCATTTCAAGCGCATCGTGGGCGTCACTCCCACCCAGTACGCGGCTTCCGTGCGGCCGTCCAAACGGCGCGCAAGCGGTGTGCATTGGAACGGGGTCCTAACCGGTGCAGACCCAAGCTCGCTTGCCGCACGCTCGGATCGGCGACGTCTACGCTGAGGTCTCCGCGGCAATGTAGGCAAGGCCAGACGACGATAAAGTGTGTGCGGAGCGGGGGCCGTTGCTACGGCGCGCCTCTCTATCAACTGGAGGTGTTCCACGCTTTCCGAGACCCGTGCTACGGTCGTCCGAATGACGTACGAAGAGGCCAAGGCCTGGTTCGAGTCTAACCAGGGACAGATGATCGAGTCGCGCGGCGTCGCGACCGTGACCGTAATGGGCCGCAGCGTACGCTATTCCAGCAAGCCACCCGAGCGAGATGAGTTCGCGAAAGCGGTGTCGCGGCTCAAGCGCATCCTTGCTTGAGCGTGAAGCCCTAAGCCCACTTCGCACTCAACCTTAGGAGCTCAGGTCGGCAGCACTTCATCCGTCCACACCGTGAAACCGGTGAGCAGCGACTGACCGAAAGACGTGCTGATGGCGACATCCGCCGCGTCCCGACCACGGCCAATGACGATGCGCCCAATGCGCGGAATGTTGTGCCGCGCATCGAACGTGTACCAGGCGCCGTCGAGATAGGCCTCGAACCAGCCGGAGAAGTCCATCGGTGCATTGGAGTGGGGCACGCCAATATCGCCCAGGTACCCCGCGCAGTAGCGCGCGGGAATGTTCATGCACCGACACAGTGCGACGGCGAGGTGCGCGAAGTCCCGGCACACGCCCGCGCGCTCTTGAAAGGCCTCGAACGCGGTCTTCGTGTTGCGGGCAAACTCATAACCGAAGGTGATGTGATTGTGCACGAAGTCGCAAATGGCCGAAACGCGGCCCCAGCCGGGTGGCGTATCCTTGAAGAGCTCCCAAGCAATGGGAGATAAGCGGTCGGTCTCACAGTAGCGGCTGCCGAGTAGGAAGATCAGCGCCTCGTGCGGGAGCGCTTCGATCGGTGTCTGCCGCGCATAAGGCATTTGAAGATCGGGAACACCACTGTCATTGACCAAGGCATCTGCGGTAATGCGGGTCACGCCAACCGGTGCGACGACGCGCGTGCACCAGTTACCGAAAAAATCTCGGTACATGTCGATCGGGATAGACGGTGTAATCCTCAGGTGATCGGCCGTGATGATGTCGGATGCTCTCGTGTAGTGGATATTGAGCATCAACAGCATCGGCGTCGGCTGAGGACACTCGAAAACCAGCTCGTAGCCGACTCTAATCTTCATCGGGCGGTCCTAACATGCGAAATGTTTCGGCTGCGGGTCGCCGCGATCACTTGTTCCAGCGCACATCGGGTAGCTGTTTGAAAACACTGCGCACGCCTTCACTCCACGATCGGCTGAGGGTTTCGAAGTGCGGATCGCCCACCTCGAAACGATGACGGCGGTTTAGCTTGAATTGATCATTCTCGTATTGCACCAGGTCAATCGGCATGGCCACCGAGAGGTTGCTGCGCATGGTCGAGTCGAAAGAAACCAGCACACACTTGACGGCGTCGGCCAAGGAGGTGGTGGGGGTGATCACGCGATCGATGATCGGCTTACCGTACTTGGCCTCACCGGTTTGGAAAAATTGGGTCCCCGAACCAGCCTCCACGAAATTACCTTCCGCGTAGGTGCGAAACAAGCGCGGGGCCTCGCCCTTGATCTGCCCGCCGACGATGAACGAAGCGTCGAACTTGAGATCGTTTTTCTCCAAGGACGGCCGGTCTCGGCGACCTATATCCCGAACCGAGTCCGAAACCACGGTCACGAAGTCGAACATGGTGCGAGCGGTCCAAACATTGGGCCCACCATCCGTGGACTCCCCACGTTGCTTCAAGGTGGTGATCACCGCCTGGGTGCCAGCCAAATTACCGGAGCTCAGCAGCACGATCGCGCGGTCCTCGCGCTCGAAAACGCTCATCTTGCAAAATTGCGCGAAGTTGTCGACACCCGCGTGCGTCCGGGAATCGGACGCCATTACGATCCCGTCTTTGAGCAAAACGCCCACGCAATAGGTCATGGGCCGACCGTATCACCCGTTGGCGGAATCACCACGCGATAGGCTTGGCGTCGCGAAAGAAGCCGCCGCTAGCACCGCCCGGGCCCAGGGTGGCCGCCCATACAATTCCGCTCGCTCCCTGGGCGAGGCTGCGAGGCGCCCCGTCGCCGCCCATGCGAGTCTTCACCCAGCCGGGGCATACGGCGTTCACGCGCTGCGTCGAGCGGCCAAGCTCCCGGGCGAGCACACGGGTAAACGCGTTCATCAGCGCTTTCGAAACACTGTAAGCGTTGTTCGGAAAGCCCTTGGCGGCGGCCTGCCCGAGGCTCACCGCGCTCAGGAATTCTTCCGCCGCTGACTCGATGTCTGCGCGCGCAAGATCCGCGTTCAGCAAGCGTTCCGCGAGTGTCGACGAGAAATGCGACAGCGTACCCATACCGCTCGACACCATCACGATGTTTGCCGTGCTTGCCAGGCGAGGAGCCAACGCGTCGGTTACGCGGACCGCGCCTCGATAGTTAATCTCGAGCGTGTCGCGGGCGACCTTGGGGTCCAATCCGCTAAAGCTCGCCCCGGCGTTATTGATCAGCGCGTCAATGGGCGGCTCCGCCGCTAAACGTTGCGCGAGTGCTCCCACCCCGACTGCGCTCGTCACGTCGAGGTACGAGCCTTGGACGTCGAGGTGCTGCGCGCGCAGCGCCGCCGCTGCACGTTCGGTGAGCTCAGGGTCGCGCCCGGTGAGCCATACGCGATACCCACGCTCCGCCAAGACCTGCGCCGTTTCCAGGCCAAGGCCGCGGTTAGCGCCGGTAATCACTGCTAAAGGCATGGCACACCGGATCAGCGGCTCAGCGCAAGCTCAACGACCGAGGAGCTTGAGGCCGAAGAAAATCAACACGGCGCCGCCTAGGCCGCCTCCAAACAACATATATAAAAAGGACCAGCCCGCAGCCAACACGGGAGGGGCAGTCGTTACGAGGTCGGTGATCATTGCGTGCTCCGCTCTTTAGGGTTTCAATCTTCCGCCATCACGACGAAACTCGTTGCAGACTTAGCAAGGAGCCTGCCAGCACTTGGCTCTGCCCCGTAACGCTGACCGCATCAGGCTACCCGCTTTAGGGCGCGCACCCTACTGGCACACCGGCGCCCTGGTCGGGCTCATCTCGTGCGTTGCCGTCACGGGCACGTTCCTGCAGCGCGCTGCCGTGACCGCCTCAGGTGCGGCTCCACGTGAGGCCGCGCGGGCTCCGGCGCTCGCTCTGTATGTGCCAATCCTGATCGCGAATTGCGGGCTCACACTGTACGTTTGTCGGCTCTTTCGCGGTCGAAACGCGCTGCCCGAGTTGATCGGGCGGCGCTGGGATACGATGGAGCGCGCGATTGGGGATTTGGCCATAGCGCTGGTCTCCTGCGCGATCATTCAAGGGCTCGAAGTCTTCGCGGTGCATTACTTTGGGGCAACAAACGCGAGGCGAAATGCCGCAGCTGCGGCGTTGCTCCCGCACACGGGGGCCGAGCGCCTCACCTGGTGTTTGGTCGCATCGTGCGTCGGTTTTTCGGAAGAGGTCGTGTACCGCGGCTACCTGCAAACGCAGCTCGCGGCATGGTCGCATCGACAAAGCGTAGGAATTGTTCTGCAGGCCGTGCTGTTCGGCGTAGCGCATGCAGATCAGGGTTACGCGGTGGCGGTGAGGGTGGGAGCTTATGGTCTGGTGTTGGGCGTGGTGGCGCGTGCTAGGCAGAGCTTGATGCCGGTGATTGTAAGTCACGTCGCCATTGATCTGGCGCAGGCTTGGTTGCATTGACTGGCTCTTCGCACTTGCGGCTTCTCTCTGCGAACGAGCAGCAGGCGAGCGGCGGGGCGCGAGTGGAGCGGCACGCGAGCGGAGCGACCGCGACCTCGTCCGACCAACTGCCAGCGCTCGCTGAACGCGGCAAGCCATGCGCCGGAAGAGAGAGACCGCGCGCGAGGAAGAGCGAGAGAGGCGGGCTTCCGCGAAAGTGTTGACGACGCAGCGGTCGCTGCGGTATTGAACTTTACTCATGTCGCTCCGCGCCAACCGTCGTTTTGCTCGCCGTGCCGCTACTTGCGGCGGGCGTGAAATGCCGTAGCGCTTTCGGCATTTTTCGTAACCGCCCCTACTTGGGTGGTTACGTCGCGAAATCGGCGAGCTGCCCCGAAAGGACAGCCGCCGTGACATCGCTAACGCCCGTAGATTCGTCGCACAGCTTGGACCCGCAACGGCTCGAAAGCTTACTTTCCGAGCCACATTTGATGCGCGTAGCGGTGCGCCCGCCACGCATCATGGTGCGGGGGAGCGGCTCTTATATTTGGGATCATACCGGGGCTCGTTACCTCGACTTCGTTCAGGGCTGGGCCGTCAATTCGCTCGGCCACTCGCCACCCGAGATCGGGCGCGCCTTGAACAAGCAGGCGAACACGCTACTGACGGCTAGTCCGGCGTTTCACAATCTGCCTCAGCTGCTCTTCGCCGGTGAGCTGTCGCGCGCCACGGGTTTGGCGCAAGTGCACTTCGCGAGCAGTGGCGCGGAGGCCAACGAAGCCGCATTGAAGCTCGCCCGCAAATGGGGACGGCTTCACCGAAATGGCGCATACGAAATCATCACCACCGAGGGCAGCTTTCATGGGCGCACCCTCGCGTTGATGGCGGCCAGCGGGAAGCCAGGCTGGGACCAGCTGTTTCCTCCGAACATGCCCGGCTTCGTCAAAGTCCCCTACGGCGACGCGGCAGCGGTGGCCGCGCGCATTCACGAGGGCACCATTGCCGTCCTGGTCGAGCCCATTCAAGGCGAAGCGGGCGTAGTGATTCCGCCCGAAGGCTACCTGCGCGAGCTGCGAGCGCTGTGCGATAGGCACGGGGTATTGCTCATGTTCGACGAAGTGCAGACGGGCATGGGCCGCACGGGCACGCTGCTCGCGTGTCAGCATGAGCAGGTGCGTCCCGACATCCTCACGCTGGGCAAAGGGCTCGGCGGCGGGGTACCCGTGTCCGCTGTGCTCGCAAGCGAGCGGGCCAGTTGCTTCGTGCCGGGCGACCAGGGAGGCACCTACAACGGCAATCCACTCATGGTCGCGGTCGCGCGCGCCGTGTTCGGTGTGGTCTCCGAGCCCGCGTTTTTGCAACGCGTCAGGGCGGCAGGCGCGGAGCTCCAAGAGCTTTTATCGCCAGTGTGCGTCGAGCACGGAGCCAGCCTCCGAGGGCGCGGGCTACTCTGGGCACTCGTGCTGCCGGAGGCCCGCGCCGAACGCGTCGTCGCGAACTCCTTCGAACGCGGCTTACTGCTGAACGCGCCCCGTCCCAATTTGCTTCGGTTGATGCCCTCGCTGCGCGTTTCTAACGAGGAGATCGCGGAAATGGTCGAGGTGCTCCAGCACGCACTGCGCGGGTGAAGCCGGTCTCGGAGGGCCGCGCGAACGTCTACATCGCATCCACGCGTCGCACGGCCGCGGCGCGTGGATGCCCCAAACTCACTCAGGCACGCCGACCACACCTTCACATCGTTCAGGCGTTGACAGCAGCGAGAGTGGGCGCTCGCGCTCCAGCATCGCACCTCACGGCTCGCAGGTGTTCCCCTCACTGGCCGCGCGCCACAGTGAGCGGCGCTACTCGCGCACGCGCCGCGCCCTCACGGCTCGAGCAGCGGCGCGAGGGCCGCGAACCAGCGGCTGGCGACCTTTTCCGACCCCGCCGCGTTCAAGTGCACGCCGTCCGAGAAATCTTTCACGGGGTCGAGCCCCGTGTACAAGTCGACCGGAGAGACCGGTGAAGCGGCAGTGGTGTTTTGCGTGGCCCAGGTGAGGATGTCCGCGTTGAGCTCAACGACGGTTGCTTGACCGGATTGCGGCGTATGTTGGGCGATCAACAAATGCACGTGCGGGTTCACCATCCGCGCTTGCGCGAGCGCCAAGGTGTAGCCCTTCAGCACTCCCGCAATGGGCATGTTGGCCAGCAAATCCGCCCCGCCAAAGTGCATGAGGATGACCTGCGGCGGATGAGCGCTGAACCAGGCCGCAAACTGGCTCGCCATCAAGTTGGAAATGATGAGCCCGCTTTGAGCCTGCAGATCCTTGTCGTAGCCCGCCACGCCGCAATCCGGGCCGTCCGTCACGCCGCCCACGAAGTCGAAGTGGTTGATGCCGGCGACACGCAGCTTCTGCCAGAGCAACGCGCGCCAACAGGTGAGGAGCTCGTTCGACGAGCCGAGCACCATGATTTGCACCGTGCCGGTCAACCCGCTGCCCTCGGCGCCCCCAGCCGACAACCCGCTCGTTGCCGCTGTGCCGCCCATTCCCCCAGAACCCCCCGTTCCCGCTGTGCCTCCCACCCCCGCAACAGCTGCAGCTCCGGCGACACCGCTCGCCCCTGCAAACGCGCCGCCGCCCGAGCTGTCTCCGCCCGCTGGTACCCCGTTGGCGACCCCTGCGGAGCCGACCGCGGGGGACCCGGCGCTGCCGCTCACTCCAAACGAGCCGGCTGCGCCCACTGCCGCAGTGCCGGCCGAGCCCGTCGCAGACGCGCTGACGTCGGACGAGCTACTCGAGCAAGCGCCGGCACTGAGCGCCATGTACAGCGGCGCAACCAGCACGGCCAACGATGCACGGGATCTGATCACGTCTCTAGGAATAGCACGAGCGCGGCAACGCAGTGCAGGTACTCGAGCATACGCCGTGACTGGTAGTGCGCCGAGGCGCGTGGGCGAGCCACGAGTGAATAACGGGATCGCGCGAGGTGGCAGAGTCCGCGTCGCGTCACATCGCGAGCGGAAAAGTCCGTCAGACCGAGACGCTCGGCTTCGGCATACGCGCCAGCAAGAAAAGAGTGATGGCCATGAACGCCGCGGCGGCGAGGGCGAGGGACAAGTGCACCGTGGCTAGGCTGCCGAGCAGGCCGACCGTGATGCCGCTAAAGGCGCGCAAGCCTCCGGAAGCCATGTTGAACAGCCCCAGTACGCGCCCTCGGATCCCGGCCGGCGCATTCAGCTGCACGATGGTTTGCGTCATGCTGCTGAATGAAAGCTCGAAGAACCCCGCCATGAACAGACAAACGAGCGCCAGCGGATAGGAGCGCACGAGCGCGAAGGCCCCCAGCGCAGCTGCCCACAGCGTAGCGAGCTTCAGGGCCGACGTAGTCCGAGTGCCGAGCACGCCGCGGCCACTCTCCAAGAGCAGGCCGCCCATCAGCGCGCCCGCCGCATCAGCGCCGAGGAGCGCCGTGTATGCCGCGCCCGGATCCCCATGACCCAAGTCCGTGGCGAAGGTCGGCATCTGCGCTTGATAACTATTGCCGATGAAGAAAGACGCCCCGCCGGCTAGCACGATCATCGCGGCGAGCACCGGGATGCCGCGCACGTCGCGCACCGTCTCCACCAGATCGGCGATGCCTCGCACCGCGCGCCTCGGGCCATCACCCGCCCGAAATTTGCGGCCATACGGGGCGCTGATCAGCCACAACATCAGCGGCAAGAAAAATGTCGCGTTCAAGAACATGCCGTGGTTCGGGCCGAGCGTGCGCAAAATCAAGCTGCCCACCCCTGGCCCCGCCAGCATGCCCAGATAACGCGCCGTCGCGTTCAACCGAACCGCGCTCGCGATATGACTCGGTCCGACTACATCATACAGCAACACCTGGCTGGAGGTCAGCCAGAACACGCCTGCGCAGCCATGCAGCACCAAGAGCAGCATGGCGTGCCAAATCTGGAGCGTCCCCGTCACGAAGAAGTAGCCCCAGCCGAGCGACACCATCATGAACAGCCCCGCCCCGATTTGAATCAAGCGGCGAGAATCAAAGCGATCATTCAACGCGCCCACCGGCACCGAAAAGACGAGGTACGGCACCCAGTGCGACACGACCGCAAACCCCCCCAGCGCCTGAGAATGAAACTTCTGAAACGCGACCCAGTACGTGATCACATGCTCGACATTGTCCGCCGTCATGGTGAGCAAAAACGTGAGCAGAAAGATGCGGAAGCCAGGCAAGCGCAGCGCATCGAACGGGCGGTGGGGAACAGTTGCGGTAGTCATGATGCGAACCGGCCAGAGCGTAGACAGAGAGCTCACGTCTGCGCCAGATATCGCGCAAAAGCACGGCAAATCATCGTGGGCTCGCTGTTCCCGTGGCTCTCGGGCCAGGTGAACGCTTCGCACTCAGCGTAGTTGCCTAAGCTGGCGCCCGGACAGCGGCGAGGGCGTGGGAAGCGCGCGTCACCGCTTTGTATTTGACGACAAGACGCTCGGCGCTGGCGCGAGATTGATGCCCCGCGCAGCGTCACTGACCAGGTGGAGCTTGGCGGCTTCCTAGACCGATGAAACGCCACCGCTGGGGGTCGTCGTTTTCACTGCCTGGCACGTGCAGCTCCGGCAGCATGCGAACGTGAAAACCGAACGACGAGCACGGTGTGCTCCTCGGTCGCGCGGTAGAAGAGCGCGTGTTTCCCACACATGAGTCGGCGATACGAAGGCAGCCCGAGGCAAACGCGACCCGGCTTTGGTTGGCCCGCAAGGTCGTGAAATCAAGCGTCAAGCCCGCCCATGTACCGACGCAGTTGCTCGCGGCCCCATCGGTGGCGGGTGTAGCTACCAATACCGAGCATGTCTGCCTTGCCGCCTTGATCAGGCGAAAGCCGGGCTTCAGTCCGGCTCGGCGTCGAGCTCCGCGAGCAAGCCTTCGAGCGAGTAGTCCTCAGCGATCCCGCTATGTTCGCCCTCTTCGAGCGCTTGCCGGAGCGCCGTCTTCCTCGCGTCGTAGCGGCGTTCGAGTAGCTCAAGCGCCGTGGAAACGACCTCGAGGTCGATTGCGCCGAAGCTCCCCGATGACACGCGCCGGATTGCGACACATCAGCTGGCAACGCGCTGCGAAATCGCGGCTGCTCGGGAGAACTCATGAGCCGCGGATCCGTTCTGGTCTGAAAGGAACGCCAGAGGCGAAAGACTTTCGCGTCGCCGATGCCACGGTGCAGATGCACGTAGCCCGCCTCGAGCTCTGGCTGCTCGTCTATCGGAACGCACTGATAGCTGCCGTGCTGAATGAAAACGTAGGCCCTGTCACCAGGTCGCCCGTTGTGTCGATACACGGCGATCGGAGCCTCGATGCGATGTCCGGCGAGTGTGCCCTCGTGATGGGCGAAGCGATCGACTGTGCCACGGCGAGCGTCCTGCCAGAACGCGAACACGTCGTGCGCGGCTTCCCGTTGCATCGCTCCGAAATGGGCATGCCGCCGAAGACCGGGCCTGCACACCTGTGGCAATACCCATCCGTACTGGAACAAGCTGTCACGCTCGGGTGGCAACTCAGGCGTGTAGGCCAACGGTCCTTCCGCGGCGAGCCAGGGAACCAGCCGGGCGCTCGATGCCTTGGTAGAGGTGGGGTATGCCGTCCTCGTCACGGAACCACACTCTGACATTTGCGGTCGTCGACGGCGCACTTCGTGCGGCGCGAGGCGATTACGGGGAAGAGTGCGGAGGTCACCGGCGTCGCTTCCTTCCGCGCCCGTCGTCGGGCTCATGGCGTGAAGCTCGACTTGGCGCGGGTCCCACATGGTCACGAAGACCTGCGAGTAGATTCATCGACCGAGAACTGCGCATAAAGCTCTTGCAACTTGCGGCGCATCACTTCTTTGGGCGGGAGCATGGTTTGGTACTCGGCGACGAGTGTCGGTGAGGCCGTCCGGGCGAGCGCGTACTCGACGACTTCGTCGTCCTTCGTCGCGCAGAGCAGAACGCCAATCGAGGGCCGCTCGTGTGCCTTCTTGACATCGCGGTCGAGCGCCTCGACGTAGAAGCTAAGCTGGCCGAGGTCGGCGGGCTTGAACCTCTCGACCTTCAGCTCGAAGGCGACAAGGCACTGAAGCGCTCGGTGGAAGAAAACAAGGTCGATCGCGAAGTCCTGGTTGCCGACTTGGACCGGATACTCGGAGCCCACGAAGCAGAAGTCGCGACCGAGCTCGGTGATGAAGCGACCGAGGTTGCGTAGCAGCGCGCCGTGCAGGTCGGCCTCCGAGTGGCCGTCCTGTATCGATAGGAACTCGAGACTGTATGCATTTTTCAGCTCGTCGATTGCCGTCGGATGGAGTTGTGCCACCGCTGGCGACACTTTCTTCGCAGCGGGGTCGCTCCGCAGGATCGCGGCCGATTGGATCTGGCGTTCGAGCTCGCGCTTCGTCCACCTGTCTTTGATGGCCGCGAGCAGGTAGAACTCGCGCTCTTCGCGACGCCGTGTCTGGCTGAGGATGATGAGGTGGTGGGTCCACGGCAATTGTGTCACCAGCGGTGACACTTTCTTCTGACCCCGGTACGCCTCGAAGAACTGCCGCATCCGAAAGAGATTCCGTCGCGTGTAGCCGCGCATGCCGGGGTAGCGGCGAGCGAGCGTGGCTGCGAGCTCGTCGACGACGCCGGCGCCCCACTCGGCGCTGTCGATCTTCTGGCTCAGGTACGCACCGAGTTGCCAGTACAGGTCCACCAGCTCGGTGTTGACGGCTTGATAGGCGCGCCGCCGCGCCGCTTCGATCAGTGCGAGCACCTCGGCGAATCTCGCTTCAGTTTCGAGGATCGTCGATTGTCTCCGCGCTGTGGAGACAATCTCCGCCCTGGAGCTTGCGGCGGAGCGCGTTCGTCTCGGCAGCGCTGAGACTTTCCTCGCGCCGGCCTTGACGGGCTTCTTGCGCGACGGTTTGGTCATCGCGCGACCTCCTGCTCCGTGCCCGGGCGGGTGTCGCCCCAGCAAGCGACGATGGACGTATCAATGGCGCTGAACATCGAGGCGCGTGATCGAGTGATCGATCTGGGCTTCGAGTTGGACGCGATGATCGCATCGAGGATCTCCCGAACGGTCATTGCTCGACCAATGTAGCCTTTCTCGATTGATCGGTCCAACCGATTCGATTGCTTGCCGTCGCCGTGGCTCCGCAGTCGCCCGTCTCAAATGCGGCAGTGGCAGAGCTGTTCGAGAAGACCAGTTGGAGTGCCGACGATCGGAGATCCACGTCCTTCTTCGTGCGCGCTCAGCACCAAGCTTCACGACGAGGTCTCCTTGAGTATGACGGGCATCGCCGCGCTCATACTCGGAATTGGCATTCTCGATCTTCTGGCTGAGGCCTTCCCCAAGCTGCCAGTGCAGGGTGACCAACTCTGAATTGATGGCCTGGTACACCCGATTCGGAGCGGTCTCGATGAGCGCGGCCGCCTCGGCGAACTTGGCATCGTCCGGGTTGAGATCACTCAACTGTCTCGACACTGCCGAGACGAACCCACCGATGGAAACCACGACCAACCCCGCGGCGCTCCCGCGTCACCTTCCCAGAGCTTCTAATCGCAGGTCGTCGATGCCCGCGAAGTGTTCAGCCCGTTCGGAGTTCCATGCGGCCCAGGGCTCGAGACGCGCGGCTTGAAGCTCTTCCTTGGTGGGTTCCACGAGCACCTTGGTCCCGTCCCGGTCCGTTCGCTCCGCGAGTAGGAGCTGGCGCCCGTCCGGCAGCCGCAGCAGGACCCATCGGAGCAGCTCGTCCGAGCTGCTCTCCAGCACGTTGGTGCCCGCGAGACGAGCCGCACGAAGTCGACAACGTCCATCGCGCCCAACCATACCGTGAACCGCCGCCAGCGCTCGCCCCGAGGATGGTCGAGGCCGCACGTACGCAACATGACCGCGCGCCGCCCCCAGATCGGCGGCAAAGTAGCCGATTCGACAGACTGGCTCCGGGAAAGCCACCCGGGAGCCAGCCTGCCAGCCCATGAATCAATTCAACTGTCTAGGGGGAAAACAGGGTGGAGGCGCCGGGAATTGAACCCGATCAGGCGTTCGAGTGGTTCAGCATGTAAATCGCTGATTCAGCATCAACTCGGCTCGATTTCGATTCCATTGAACCCAGCTCGTTCCATCTGGATCCGCGGTTTGGAGCAAGGTCGGGGGACATACGCGCAACATGAGAATGGCGGAGCCGCGCGACTTGGCTAGGTCGGTCGCGGTCGCCGCACGCGCACCTTTCGATCCGTCACGACAACGAAGCAGCCAGCCCACGCCTCGACCGGCTCGGCAAGAAACACGGCGAGCAGGCGCGCTCGAAGGGCCGACAGCCCAGGCTCTCTCATTCTGACGAGTACGAGCCCGGGATGCGTGCCAGGTGCAAAGACTCGAACGTCAGAGAAATCCAAGTCCTGGGTCAGCAGCAGGCGTCCCGCCGCCTGCGCTCCAGCCCAAACCTCTGGGTCCTCGTGCCCAGCCAGCCCCTCGCTCATTGCCGTGTCGACGTCGTGCCCCAGCTCTGCGAGGTCTTCGACGAGGATAGTCGGAAGATTTTCGTCCAGCTTGAGACGCATCACACCGGCGGCGCGCTGGGCACAGGCAGATCTTCTTGCGCAGATGATGCCGCGAACGCGACTGCTGCCCGCAGGTGCTCAGGCGTCAGTGTCGGGAAGTTCCTCAAAATCTCCTCGAAACTGGCTCCCTCGGCCAGACTAGCGAGCACAGTTCGCAGCGGCACACGTGTTCCTCGCAGCACCGGCTGCCCCCCGGCGATCTTCGGGTTCCGTTCGAATGAGTCCTCGAAGGTCGTCACTTGTGACCCCTTTATAGCATAGCCAGCAGCCCGAGTCGGCCCCGGTGGCCAAGACACGGCTCCACGGCATGCCACTTGCGGGCGGGACGCCGCGTCGATCCCGCGAGGCAAGCGGCATGCGGTGGTGCCGGGAAAGACGGCATCTGGTTGCCACAGCCCTGCAGTCTCGCAGTCGGCGATTTCTCGAGAACCGTGTGCATCGGCGAGAAGCTCGCTGAGTTTGGGCCTCGGGTTTTGGCAGGCTGAAGTCTGGCGGGAAGGATGGGCAGTGTGCATGTGTGAGTTTTTACAGTGGACGCTCCAGGGGGTAGCGGTTACTCGCGCGAAAGGCACCACCCGGGTAGGCGTTGAGCAGCCAACTTGCATCCGCTAGGTTGGCACCCAGGCAAGATCCAGCGACCTCTCCCGCAACGGGCGAGTCTCGTCGGTTATCGAAACGGCCGGCTTCTGGGCGCGCGACAGAATGGGCACGAGTATCAAATGTTTCTGAACGATCAGGAGACCAAGGTTGACCTCCTCTACTACGAGCCAATTGCGAAAACGATCGTCGAACTGATTCGCGAAACGCCGGATGCGCCAATAACGATCGGCGTGCACGGCGATTGGGGGGCTGGCAAGTCGAGCGTTCTAAAAATGACCGACGCGGAGCTCTCATCCGACGACCGCGTTCTGTGTCTCTGGTTCAACGGTTGGACGTTCGAGGGGTTCGAAGACGCCAAGGCCGTCGTGATCGAAACGATTGTCGAGGAACTGCGACGGGCTCGACCCGGCGTGACCAAGGTCTCGGACGCCGCGCGAAAAGTGCTGAAGCGGATCGATTGGCTCAAGCTGGCAAAGAAGGCGGGCGGCTTCGCGTTCACGCTCGCAACGGGCATCCCAACGCTCGACCAACTCAACGGTTTAACAGGCCTGGCAACAGCGCTCCTGTCCAAGTCGAAGGAATTGTTGTCGGCGGACGACGTAAAGAGCTTCGCTGAGCACGCTGGCGACTACCTCAAGAAGGCCGACGAATCGGATCATCTGTCCGAGCAGATACATGCATTTCGCAAGGAATTTCAGGAACTGCTCGATGCTGCCGATATCGACAAGCTCGTCGTCCTCGTCGACGACCTGGACCGTTGTTTGCCGGAAACGGCGATCGCAACGCTCGAAGCCATTCGCCTGTTTCTGTTCGTCCCGCGTACCGCCTTCGTGATCGGAGCCGACGAGCTCATGATCGAATATGCCGTGCGAGAGCACTTTCCAGATCTTCCGCCGAGCGCGGGGACTGTGCCGTATGCCCGCAACTACCTTGAAAAATTGATTCAGGTGCCTTTCCGCATACCGGCGCTGGGCCTGGCGGAGACGCGTGTCTACATCACGCTGGTTCTCGCGGAAGCCGTGATCGGTTCCGAGGACGAACGATTTGCCAAACTTTTGGCGGCCGGGCGCGAAGCACTTCGGCGGCCGTGGCTAGGGCGCGGCCTCGATCATACTGCTCTCGCCAAGGCGATCGGGACCAACGCCCCAGCAGAGCTCGATCAATCAGTCACGATCAGCGACCAGGTCTCTGGCATCTTGTACGCAGGCACACGTGGCAATCCGCGTCAGATAAAGCGATTTCTCAATTCGATGATGCTTCGCCACGCCATCGCCAAAGCTCGAGGTTTCGGCGAGGACATTCAGCGTCCCGTTCTCGCGAAGGTCATGCTTGCAGAACGCTTTGCGCCGGACTTCTACGAACAGCTTGCTCGACTGGTGGCTGCCTCGCCGAATGGAAGGCCGCCCATCTTGGCTGTTTTCGAGGACGCTGCGAGGAAGACCCAGCGACATCAGGACGATGCAAAAGCCGCAGCAAAGGGTGATAGAAAGTCGCCGGCAAAGGCTGAACAAAGCGACGACACTTCGGCGCTCGCGCAGGAGTGGACGAATAGTGACTGGGCAAGAAAATGGGGCGAGGTCGAACCCGCACTGAAGGACGTCGATCTTCGACCGTATGTATTCGTCACGCGCGACAAGCGAAGCTATCTCGGCGGGGTCGCTGCACCAGGTCATCTAGAGAACCTTGTCGAGAAACTCATGGGGAATCGCCTGAGTGTTAGCTCACTCAAGACGGAGATTGCCAAGCTGACGGGGGCCGAGCCGGAGCAAGTCTTTGACGCTGTGGCGAGCCAAGTACTTCAGTCTGACGATCTGAAAGTGGAACCCAAAGGCCTGGCCGGACTGATCGGGCTAGCCAAGGGCCACGTTGCGCTGCAACGCAGATTGCTGGCGTTTCTACGGGACCTCCCCGTGGTGAAGCTTGGAGCATGGGCCGCGACCAGCGCTACCGAAAGCTTCACCGAGCGGAGCGTCGTGGCTGAGTTTGCAAAGCTTCAGCAAGAATGGTCGCTTGTGACTGACAACACCGTACTGAGTGCGGCGGCGAGAGGTGCTCTCGCCATGACGAAGCGCTAGCAGGATGGGAACCTCGACCGGCTATGGAGGCCCACGTAGCGGCCTAGTGCCCACTTGGGTTGATCAGCCAACGCCCGGTTCCGTCCCCGCATCGCAACCCGTTTTACCGGAAGCGGCGCCAGGAGACGTTGCGCGTGCAACGCCGAGCGGGCAACGAATTGATGCATCGGTTGGCGGCTCCCTTAGCGCCGCGCGGAACAGCTTCTCACGGTTCTCAAGTACCGGTAGTCGCAGTGCCCTCGGTAGTGCGCTAGCTCACTACGTTCGAGGCGGCACCGGCGGCGCTGCTCGTGCCGCTCGTCGCATGGGCGCGTCACGCGACGCAGCAGCCAGGCTACTCGGCGTAGTTCGGGATGTGCAGCAGCAGGGCGCTGCTGCTGCGCTGCGTAGCCGCGTCGACATCGAGGGACTGGCGGGCCGCCCGGCGTCGGACGTCTTCCTGGCTCTTCTGGAGGTTGTTTGCCCGCCCGGGGGCGCGGTCGATGAGGCGATCGCTCGTCAGGCCATGCTGGACACCATTGCCGAGCAGGCCGCTGCGGGCGTGGGGACCTTTGATTCAATGACGTCAGACCAGCTCAACGAGTTCTTTCTCGACGTGGTTGCGCGCTCGATCGAAGGTCGCGTCATGGCAGACATCGGTGGGCGTGGGATCTCGCTGCCGGATGACGTCGCGGCCATCGAGCGCGCTCAACGGCAACTCCATGAGTTTGTCGTCGGCTGCACCCGCGGCCACTTGGGCTCACACCTCGGTCAGCTGGATCGAAGTACGGACGCGCAGATGGATCGGATCGTCCACCAGATCTACGAGTCCGCATTTGAACTGATAGTCGCGGCGGCGGAGGCAGCCGAATGAGACACCACACATTGATTTCGCGGCTGGGGGCACAAGACACGGTGAGGGTTACGCCCGAGCGACGAGATAGCCATGTGACAGAGGTATCCTTCGTTGACGGGGAGCGACGCCTTAGCTTCGGTCTGGGGCAGGCTACGGATCGGCTCGGAGCGTGGGGCTTGAAGCCGACGGAGCGGGCGCTCGACCTGGCCTTGCTGGCAGCGTCAGTGACTGCTGCGGATACACGCATCTCGCGCGCCGTGGACGCCCAAGATCGATGGACCAGAGAGATCGAGCTTCACGTCCCTGTCGCACAACCACGCCTTTGGTCCGAACACACCGATCTAATCGTACGAATCCTCAATTTTCTCACTGGCGATCGTTGGAGCCTACACTTCCGCGCTCGGCCCAAAGCGCTGGTCGCCCTCACCGTTCCCCCGGACAAACCCAGGACAGCCCATGCTTCCAGTGTTTGCCTGTTCTCAGGTGGCCTGGATAGCTTCATCGGCGCAATCGATCTTCTCGCCAACAAGGATAGCCCGTTGCTGGTCAGCCACTATTGGGATGGGATCACCAGCAAGCATCAGACGGCTTGCCTCGATGCACTGCGCCGCCAGTTCCCGGCATCCCCCGTCCATAGCCTTCGTGCGCGTGTCGGATTCCGGCGCGACACGATCGACGAAAGCTCCGGAGAGCCAACGCAGCGCGCGCGCTCGTTCCTCTTTTTTGCCCTGGCAACCCTCGCTGCAACGGCTCTCGGCGACGATGTTACGGTCCATGTTCCAGAGAATGGTCTAATATCGCTCAACGTCCCGCTTGACCCTCTTCGACTTGGCGCACTCAGCACTCGAACTACCCACCCGTACTACATGGCGCGCTTCAACGATCTCTTGCGTGGGTTGCAGCTCGGCGTACGGCTGGACAATCGGTACCGGCATCACACGAAGGGCCAAATGGTTGCGGGTTGTGCGGAACAGGCCTTCTTGCGACGTGAAGCGAAGAACACGATGTCCTGCTCGGCACCAACGAAGCATCGCTTCGATGAGGACGAGCAGGCGAGGTCACCGCAGCATTGCGGGCACTGCGTTCCATGCTTGATCCGTCGGGCGTCTCTCGTCGCAGGGTTCGGGTCTGATTCGACGACGTATGCTGTCGCGAACCTTCGCGCCCGTCCGCTCGATGCCAACAAGGCTGAGGGCGAACACGTCCGGTCCTTTCAGCTTGCGTTATCGCGACTTGCGAAGCAGCCGTCCCGAGCGCGTTTTGATATCCACAAGCCCGGACCACTAGTTGATCACTCCCACGACCTCGATGCCTACGAGAAGGTCTATCGCGATGGCATGCGCGAGGTCGGTACGCTTCTGAGCGGTGTACAGGCCAGATCCCTGTGACCGAGGTGCCGACGCACATGCGCCCGCGCTGGGTCGACTTTCACTGTCACTTGGATCTGTATCCGGACCACGAGCTACTCATCAAGGAAAGTGATCGGGAAGGCGTTGCGACGCTCGCAGTGACGACCACCCCCAAGGCGTGGCAGAGGAATCGCGAGATGGCGGAGGGATCGCAACACGTGCGCGTAGCGCTTGGGCTTCACCCGCAACTCGTGGCCGAGCGCGCCAGTGAGCTCCCACTGTTCGAGAAGGAGCTTCCCGGTGCGCGCTATGTCGGCGAGGTGGGTCTGGACGCCGGTCCGCGCTTCTACGCGAGCTTTGATCAGCAGGAGCGCGTTTTCGTGCGCATACTGCAGGCTTGCGCTGAGCAGGGGGACAAGATCCTGACGGTGCACAGTGTGCGTGCCGTATCCAAGGTTCTGGCACATCTCGAGCGAGTACTTCTGCCGGAGCGTGCTCGTGTGGTTCTCCACTGGTTCACGGGCTCAGCTGCAGAGGCCAAGCGTGCCGCCGAGTTCGGCTGCTACTTCTCGATCAATTCCGCCATGCTGCAGTCCCCCAAGCATCGAAAGCTAGTCTCGGGGTTGCCGGTTGAGCGTCTGTTGACCGAAACCGATGGCCCATTCGTGGACAATGGAGGGCGGCCGGCACGGCCGCGAGACGTTGCAGCCACCGTCGCCGAATTGGCCAAGATGCGAGCCGTCACGCCCGAACAGATGGCCCTGGGCATCGTGCGAAACCTTGGGGCTCTGCTGCGCCGCTAGGCAGCTAGGCACGCGCACAGGCGAACTAGCCAACAGCCGACACACTGGCGGCCATTTGGCCACTTCGCTAGTGCGGCGATGTACACCGGGTGGCAGCCCTCCGCGAATGCAGCCGTAGGCTGCCCCCAAGCTCGACCGAGATCAAGCGCGCCTCGTCGCTTACGCGCACTACCAACGTCGCCACGAGGCTCCGACAAGCGTGTCGATCACTGCCCGGCTCAAGCCGTTATCGCCGGGCGCTTACACCGCGGCGTCACTCTCGCTCGAACGAGAACGTCTGAAACTTCAAAGTCTTCGCGTTCTCTGAGACCGTCCGCACTACGTCGTCCTTCACGCCGTCGGGAACAGAGACCCGAAATTCGAGCGTGACTTGCACCTCGGCGCTGGGCAGCACGGAGAGGTGCTCCAGAACTTCCATCACGACGCGCCCCGTCTCTTTGACCACACGTTCGCCATCGACCTTGACCGACCCGATGAACACATTCGGCGGCAGTTTCGGGCCGACTGCAATTGCGCTACCTTCGTTGGGGGCGGGCGCGTCGACTTTTCCCATCTCGCCACTGCCGTGCCGCCCAGGCGGCCAAGAAGCTCCCTTCTCACGTTCACGCTGCGCCCGAGCAACCTCGGTCTTAACAATGAGCGTTGATCGGTCGATGACTGCCAGCTGCCCTTCGCCGACGCGCAGACCGCTGTAGCGCTTCTTGGCGTCGTCATAAGCTGCGGCGACGGCAAAGGTGTCCTCGGCAGTCAACACCGAGGCGCCGTCTTGGACGGCACCTTCAAGTGCGCCGCGGTTCGTCACGCGTGGTAGATACATATAGCGTGCGAACCACTCGCCGAGCTGAGTGACGTTGACGTGATCGCGCTCGGTCCACAGGTACTTGTCCAAGATCGATCGAAGTTCAACGCCGGGCAGCTTGGTGCGAAGGACCCACTCGGTGGTGAAGCGGACGCTCGCTCTCTCCCCAAGGGAACCTTCTCCGCTGACCTTGAACTCCTCCCACTCGATCTCGGAGGCGGGATCGCTCTGCCGAGGCGCCAGACCCCAGATGTAAGTTCCCTGAAGGCGTACATCGACCGTGCTGTCGAACTCCTTCACCTTGCCGAGCGCTTGAGTTTCCTGGAACTTGTCTAGATTGAGGGGAGTAGACTCCCGCTCGATCGACTTCCAGGCGAGGTAGTGGGCGACGGCGTTGAGAAGCGCGTCGAGGTCCTTCATGTCTGGCGCGAGGAACAGCAGGCAATTGCGCTCCAGGCGAGGACCAGTACCTCTGCCCTCAAGGATCGCCTTTGCCGCCGCGATGGCGGCGCTGTCCTTCATCCCCTTCTTGTGGGGCTGCTTCGGTGGAAGCACGACGAGGCGCGCCGTGGGCTCGTCCGCCACGTCTCCATTAACCTCGGGGCAGGCGTGGACGGCGGCGAAGTCGCCACGCTTCTTCGCATCCTTCTGGATTCGCGCGACGACCTCGGCGTACAGGGTTTCCAGGTCGCGAAGGTGTGTGCTGGCTCGGTCTTCGGCCAACCGATTTAGGTTGGCCTTGGTGGAGACCCAGTAGCGGTTCTGGTCCTGGTGAATGTACTTGGCACGGTCGCCGATCCGTCGGAGCGCATCGCCAAACGTCGCAATGGGTTCGCCCGGCTGCACGCAGCCCAAGCGCACGCGGCGATCGTCGATGCCGGGGTTCTTGTGGTCGGCGCCGGGGGCGGTGCCCATGTAAAGCGTTCGCGCGACACGGCGGCAAGCAGACAACTTGCCGAGGTTGGGTGAGCTTCGATCGAGCTCTAGCGGCAAGGAATGCTCACCATCGATATCCTGGGAGATGATCGGCTCCCAAACATCGGGGAGATAGCGCGTAAGTTCGGATCGGACCGCACCATCGAACATGGGGACGCTCGACGGCAGGATCATGAGGCTCGCGTCCTGACTCTCCCACAGGCGATGCACCACCTTGGCGAGCAGACGCAGAACGCCGCGCGTTCGCTGGAACTTATCGAGGGTAGACCAGTCGTCGTACAGGCGCCGAAACAGCTCGGGATGGATTGGGTAAGCGTTGGTCAGCTCCCGCTCGTACGCCTTCTCCCCGCAGCCCATCGGAAAGTCGTCCGCCCCGTCCTTGTACATCTTAGCGAAGGCCCGAACGACCGCCTCTCGTGCGACCTCCGCGTCCTTTCCCTCGACCGGTTCGAACAAACGACGGCGAACGATCTCGAATCCTTCGTCGGCACTGGCAGGACGCCACGGCTTCCCGACGCGCGTGAAAACGTTCTTCAACGTGTCGAGCGCGAGCTCGCCGTTTTCTCCGCCAATCTCGATCTTTGATGCGGGAATCGATGCAACGACCAGCGTCTTCTCCGCTGCCTTCGCAGCTTCGGTGAGGGCCTGGGCGAAAGAGGTCTGTGACTCGAAGTCCCCCGAGGGAAGATCGCGCTTGCCGACCACCTGCCGAGCGTAGGCGACCCACTCGTCGATGAGAATGACGACCGGACCGTATTTGCGGAACAGATCGACGAAGACCTGGGACCCTGGACTGGTCCCCTTCGCATCAGAATCGGCCACAAACTGGTAAGCCTCCTTGCCCTTGCCACCCGCAGCGTCGCCCAGTTGCCACGCCAGCTCGCCCCACAGCGTTCGAATGACTACACCATCAGGCTTCTTCGTCTCTTCGCCTGGCGAGAGCGCCGTTCCGACGAGGACCACGCGTCTCGCCTTCGGCGGCACCTTGATGTTCGCGGTGGCCAGCAGCTGGTCCACCCCAGGAAGCTTGCCTTTGCTCTCTCCAAAAAGGTGGAAGAGCGCGAGCATCGAGTGCGTCTTGCCGCCGCCGAAGTTGGTCTGCAACTCGATGACAGGATCCCCCCCGGTGCCGGCGATTCTCTGAAGAGCACCCACCAAGAGATCCGTGAGCCCCGCCGTCAGGTATGTGCGGCGAAAGAACTCCACGGGATCGCGGTACTCGTCGCTGCCATCGCCGCGGTAGACCTGCGCGAGATCGGCAGCGAACTCCGCCTGCATGTAGCGACCAGAGGCGACATCCTTGTGTGGTGTCATGACCTCGCGCCAAGGCTTCAGTCCCGCCTTGGTCGCCATGTCGATGGCGAGGGGGTTCTTGGCGTCGACGTTCTTCGTCTCGGCGAGCTGAGCCTGTGACAGTTCGCGTTTCAGCTTGCCGCATTCCTCCGCCTGCGCCCTGGCGTGAGCTGCCTCCAAGAGTCTTTGCGCCGTGTCGATCGCTCTGTAGGCATCATCGTTGGAGAATGCTTCGTCATGAGCGTGCTTGTTGCGCGCGTCCTTCAGCTCGATGGCGTAGTTCCGATCAACCGGCTGGAGCGCCGAGCGAAATACGTCGTTCCAATAGTCGTGACCGATCGCCTTGAGGAGCGCTTGGGTGTCCCAATTTGTCGTCCCATCACGTCCGGGTTGGAGGTTCAGGCGGTTGCTCGCATCGTCTTGCCACTTCGCCCCTAGCTTGGTGCGCATCTCGCGCTCAACGAACGGACGGAGCCCATCCCGTACATGGTCTAGCGCCTTCCGAACTCGGTCGCGTGTGTTCATTTCTCATCCCTCTCGAACAGTTCCTGCTGGACCTTTGTGCCCGTTGCCGCCTTCGCGGGCTTCTTCTTGCCGTTGCCGCTCTTCGTCGAATTGGTACCAGGCGTGGGCTCATCACCTATCCGCGCGGCGAGCTTTTCCAGCTCCGTCCAGGCAAGGATCAGCCCGTTGTACGAACGCGCATCCTCTGACCACTTCTTGCCTTCGCAGGTGCTGTAGAGTCGATATGCTAGCTCGCGAGTTGCGTCTCCCGCGGCCCCGAGTTTCTTGAGCAATCGTGCAGCGGCTTCTTCGCCGTCGTCTTCGAGGTTGCGGATCAGGTGCTGGGTGAACTCCCAGACCGTAGGACGTTCGTCGGTCGCCGGGTCGTAGTCGAGGGGGCGCATCTCGGCGCGTCTCAGAATGCGGACCTTACCCCCAGCGCTCTTGCAGATGCCAGCTTCAACCACGCCCCCAACCGAAACGTTGCGAGCTTTGGCCAGTGTCTCTGCGTCGCCATAAGGACCAGGCGCCCACCCGTGCTGCTCATACCACGTGATGGCGAAGCGGGTGTCCGCATCGAAGTCGCCTTCCCCCGAGGAGAGGTGCTCGTCGAGGACCTCATTGATCAACTGGAGCGCGCTCCGCACGCTCATCGGTTTTCCATCCGCTTCGGCGACCTGCTTGTGTCGCGAGAAGATCGCCATTCCCGGACCAATGGAGGCCTGCGCCACGTCCACAGGAGCGATGTTTGCCTGCTGGAGCTTCTTCAATGCTTCGGGCAATTCGCGACGGAGCGAACGCTTGAAATCCGCCCTCGTCACGGACATGGCGTCGGCGGCGCGACACCGACAAGCGAGAACTACGCTCGACGCGAGAGCGTTCCGCCCCACTAGCCGCAGTCCACCCCCCTGCTCGGTACGGATCGGCCAAGTGCCGTCTACCACCAAGCCCGACGAGAGGATGCTCTTGAGGAGTGTCTCCCACCCGGTCGCAATGGAATCCTCAGCGGCACCACCCTCGGCTTGTCGAAACGCGTAAAAGATCGTTATCGGCGTGTCGGAGGCAGTATCCCCGAGGTGCTTGAAAGCTTCGCCAAGACGCCGTTCGAAGAACTCCACGGCAGCAGCGCGAGAGGCGTGACGCCCCGGTTCTGCGATCATCTCCTCCGCTTTCGGGACCAGAACGGTGCCGAAAAGATCGGGGAACAAGGTCGCGCTGATCGTTCGGAGCCACACGTAGAAGAAGTCCGAGAGGCATGCATACCCGATGTTGTCGTAGTACGGCGGATCTGTGCACCAAGCACGAACCCCGCCATCGGCGGCGCTTGCGGCGTCTGCCTGAGTCGCCACGGATGGTGCTGCCGGGAACAATGCGAGGCTTGCGACGACTTCCGAAATCAGCTCGACGTAGCGGAAGTAGTGCCCCGATGAAACGCTAAATGGATTTGCCTCAGCGAACGTGAAGGTCATAGATAGGGTCTGCCGCGCAAACGTGTTCGCCACCTTCTGGTGGGCGGCGCCGCTGTGCCAAACACACAGCGTCGACCAGTAGTCGCATGCCTTCCCGATGCTAAACGCAAGGTAAGTGCAGACGGCATCCGCGTACTGGGTCGCGTCCTTCGAGGACTTCGTCTTTTGCGCATCCGTCGCCACCAGCGCTCGTGCCTCACCCGCAAGCTCCGAGAACGTGCGAAGCGCAACAAGCTGACGAGATGTAAACAGATCTCGATGTCGCTTCAGGCCATATGCTTGTACTCGAAAACCAAGCGCTTGATCCGGTAGCTCCGTATCGGGAACCCCGTCGGGCGGCGGACAGAGCGCCGCCTTCTCGGAGTCCTCGTCTGCGGACAAATAGATGCGCCCTCTACGCCCCTCAGCCACGATGGCGATCAAGCGACTGCCGAAGCCTCTGGACGACCCTACGCGACGCACGTATTCGGCGGGAATCGCCGCGCCGGAGAGGATGCACCTGAAATCGCCGCGCCCCACCTTTGTGCCAGCGTCAACCGTATCCGGTGCATCGGGAGCCCCATGCTCCACCACCAGACGCCACTTGCCCTGCGAGCGGTCCACGTCGGCACGAAGCCAGGCCTCGCTTCCTGGCTTCTCCGAGAGCCAGAATGATGGGACAAGCGGCACATCGATTGAGGCAAACGCCGGATCAGGGCTGGGGACCGTTCGCGCCCAGAGCCATGCGATCACCATCCCTCTCCCTCCGCCATTCTCTTTCGGTAGCTGAACGTCCGGATAAGACGGCCCGATCCGCTTCTTGGCCTCGTCTCGCATCCAGGCGCCGTAGTAGAGAACGTCCGCTGCGAGCCCCTCGGCGCCACGCCAACTCTCCAGCTTGTCCTTCTCCTGAGACTGAGGGTTCACGGGCGGCATCCCGGCGAACTTCGGAGGAATCTCGATGAGCGCTTTGTTGATCATGACCGCTACGGGGTTGAGGTCCGTAGCAATGGCGCGCAGCCCAAGGCGCTGAGCCTCCAGTGGAATCGTTCCGCCGCCCGCGAAAGGGTCGTGAACGGGGGGCAGTTCCGTCGCGAGGTAGTCGTTCACGACCGCAGGTTGCACTCCATCGCCGAGGATCTTCTTCGCCTTCGGCGACTTCGAGAAACGGGCGTGGCTTCTGGCGATCTCCAAGCGGGCGGCGTTGATGACCCTCGCGTTGTTCGAGTTCTCCCAGACAACGAGGTCCTCGATAAGGCGGAAAAGGCGTTGACGCTCGTGGTTCTGCGCTGCTTCGGTTGGAAAGAACTCTGAACATGACGAGGGGTCATCAACGAGCTGAGCGAATAGGACGGCTCGCGCGGCCGCGAGCGGGCGCCGCGCCCACCAGAGATGGAGCGTCGAAGGGTGACCGTGACGAAGCGCCTTCTCGCGGGCAGATGCCGCATTGATCGCCTCTAGCGGCAATGCCACTTCGATCAGCTTCTTCCGATACGTGCTCATCGCGGGGGACCTCCGTGGTCCAATAGCTGCTGCAAGGCGTAGGTTGCCCCCGTCTGCCCAAAGCCAGGTTGACCGAAGTCGAAATTCGTCACGTAGACGGGAGGCCTGGGAACCCCTTCCTCGATGAGCACGATGGCGAGACGAAACCGATCGGGCGCGTTGAGAGCGCAAAGGATCTCGTTTCGCGTCAGCGTGACAGAATCGGCGTGTGCGAGTCGCCCCTTCACCTCGACGAAATAGAGATGGCTCGCCTCGGGATCACGTGACTCAATGTCGTACCCCAAGCCGCGCTCGGCGCTTCGGTCGCTTGGCTCTCGTCCCATCGCTCGTTCAGAAGCGAGGACGGCTTCCATCGCGAGCCGTTCGGTCAGCGCCCGGTCTGCATCCGTTTCCACTGGCAGCCCTGCCGACTGGACGCCGAGCTTCTGCAGGAGCCCGCGTGGGACGATCAGGGCGCCGCCCTTAAGCAGGGGAGGCTCAGGGAAAAGCGTCCGCTCGGCTTGCAGCTGAATCATGCGCGACTTGAGCCGGTTACCCAGGCGGTTCGCTCTCTCCTCTGCGACTTGCGCCGGGAGCTTCGTCTTCTTTCCCGCGCGTTCCTTGACTCGCAGTTCTTCAGCGCGAGCGTCCCAAAAGCGAACCTCCTTCATCAGTCGAGCTTTCACCTCGGCTTCGACCTTTGCGACCAGAGGCAGGCGGCTCCGCCTCACTTCGTCGATGTGGCGCGGAACGAGGTTCTCGATCGCGAAGGTCGTGACGAGGGCATTCCAGTCAGCCTTAAGCCACACGCTCTGGACCTCGGGCTCCAACGCCTTGCGCTCTGCCTCGGAAGCTCCGCGGTAGTCCAGATATGGCGCGGCTCCGGCATTCCGGAACGCGAGATCCGGACCAACCTCGACGAACTCCAATCGCTGGGAGACGACGTTAAAGGTACCTTGCCGTCCCTTCCTGCCGTCACGGACGACGTGCTCCAACGTGAAAAGCAACCGACACACCGTGCCCTCGTCACTGTCGTCGATGAGGATAGCTCCGCGCTTCAGCACATCGATGTGATGGTCCAATGTGCAGCTGATCGTGGCTTCGAGGACGGGACTGCCTGGGCTGATGAGGTGCGCGCGCGGTTGCTGATCGACGTACGTCTTGTCGAAGGTCACCCGCTCGTAGCGAGGCTGGACCGGCGTTCCAGTGCCAACAGCGCGGTCTCGATCACGAACGGCGGTTGGAACGTGGGTTAGTTCGAATCGCCCTTCTTCGCGTCGATGCATCGTGCCGCCGAGGCGCGTGAAGGCTTCTTGAAAGAAGCTCTGTACGAAGTGCGGCTGCAAACGCTTCGCGTGAGCGCGTTCCATGTCCTCGCGGATTGCCAAGACACGAGAGACATCCATCTCGTTCTGAACAAGCGCCTGGCGTTCCAACACCGCGAGGATGTGGTTGCGCTCGACGGCGTTGTCGGTCTGCCGAAGTAGGTCCGCCTTCCGTGCGGGATCGCTCCCATAGCGAATCGCCTCCATCAGTAGCTCGCGCAACGGCTTCTGGTCGAAGAGGTTGCCGAGAACGTCGAACACTTTTCCACCGAGAGCCAGCTTCTCCGCGTCGAGCTTTTCCAGGAGCCGGTGATAGACCTCGCCCTCTCGGGTGTCCTTGGCTACAAGGTTCCAGAGATGGCACACCTCGGTCTGCCCGATGCGGTGTATGCGACCAAACCTTTGTTCGAGGCGGTTAGGATTCCACGGCAGATCGTAGTTCACCATCAGGTGAGCGCGCTGAAGGTTGACGCCTTCGCCCGCCGCATCGTTGGCGACAAGGACCAGTAGCGTCGGATCGTTCATGAAGCGGTCGACTACAGCCTTGCGCTTCTCCCGTGTTACCGCACCGTGAATCTCTTCGACTGCCTCGGGCTTGCCCAGGCGTGTTCGGATGCGACTTGCCAGATAGAGCAGCGTGTCCTTGAACTCCGTAAACACGATCAGCTTTCGCTGGCTGCCGTTGTCATCCGTCATCAGCGGGTCGTCGAGGATCTCAGCCAGCTGGAGCCACTTGGCGTCGCAATCCGGTGCTGCATGCCGCACCGCCTTTGCAACCCCCTCAAGCTCCTTGAGGCGTTCGATCTCTTGGGCAAGCTCCGCCACTGTCCGTGCAGCGGTTGCGTGGTCGACGACGTTCTCCTCGACGTTTTCGCGCTCTTCCTGCGTCGCTTCGTCGTAGAGTTCATCCCAATCCTCGGCATCGAGCCTCGGACCAGTATCGGCGCCGAGTTCGGCGGCATCTCCGTTGCCCCGCAAGACGAGACGCTCCTCCCGCAGTCGAGCTTCCAGCCTCTCCCGCCGTCGCTGGATCGATCGGTAGATTGCTTGGGGCGATGATGCGAGGCGGCGCTGAAGCGTCATCAGCGCGAAGCCGACGTTGACTTTCCTCGTCGCCTCCTTGTCTGCGAAGCGCTCGGCGCGGTTCATTTCCGAACGCACGTACTCCGTGACCTCCGCGTAGAGATGCGCCTCCTCCGTCGACAGGTCGTATTGTGGCGTATAGGAGACGCGCTCGGGAAACAGCTTCGAGCCATCGAAGCGACGCAGGTCCTCCTTTACCAGGCGCCGCATCATATCCGACGGATCGGCCCGATGTTCGCCCTCTCGGAATCGCCCTACGAAACGGTCTCCGTCGAGAAGCGCCAGGAAGATCTGAAAGTCCTCCTCGCTCCCATTGTGGGGCGTCGCCGTCATGAGCAGCAGGTTCCGAGTATGGGCTCCGACCACCTGCCCGAGCAGATAACGCTTTGTGTACTTGATCTCGTCGCCGAACACGTGCCCGCTCATCCGGTGCGCCTCATCGCAGACCACGAGATCCCACTCGGGCGCAGCCTTGAAGCGCTCCTGAACGTCCTCGTTGCGCGAGAGCTGATCGAGCCGTGCGATCAGCAGGTTCTTGTGCTCGAAGGGATTCGACGTGCGCGCGGCAGTCATCATGTCACGTGTCAGCAGCTCGAACTCCAGACCGAACTTCTCCCCAAGCTCGTCCTGCCATTGCTCGGTGATGCTACCGGGGGAGATGATCAGGCACCGTTCGAGGTCGCCTCGGATCATCAGCTCTTTGATCAGGAGGCCCGCCATGATCGTCTTGCCGGCGCCAGGATCGTCGGCGAGAAGGAAACGCATCGGTTGCCGCGGGAGCATCTCCTCGTACACAGCACTGATCTGGTGCGGGAGAGGAATGATGGTCGAGGAAGTAATCGCGACGTAAGGATCGAAAAGCCAGGCGAGTTGGATGCGGCGAGCCTCAGAGACGAGACGGAACAAGCCGCCGTCCGCGTCGAACGACCATGGGCGATCGGACTCCACAAGTTCGAGCGAGGGCTCGTCCTCTCGGGCGAGGATTCGGCTGTGGAGCACACCCCTGGAATCCGCAAAGATGACCTCGACCGCGTTCACCCCGTGAAACTCGGCAGACTTCACCGTGGCGATCCCTTCAATGGAAAGACCCCGCACTCGCGCCCCCTTCGTCAGCTCCTCAAGCCTCATGGGGTCCTGTGGCATTGCGCGAGCACGTAGAGCGGATCATCGGCAGCATCGGGCCGGCCAGACTACGACCCTTGGGGGTCTCGATCAAGGTTCGTTGGCCATTGCGAAATACGCCGACCATCTCCCGCTGGAGCGCCAAGTGAAGCCGATGGAGCGCCAAGTGAAGCCGATGGAGCGCCAAAGCCCGGCGTCCATGCTTCGGCGTGAGCCTGCTTGCTCGGTGGTCAGGGCAGTAGGACAATAATCCCAATGGGAGCCGCGAAGAAGCGTCCACGCGGCAGGCCGCGCAAGAAAGAGTCAAAGCTTTCAACTTGGATGGACTCCCAGCGTCTCACGCGCGACGACGTCGCGGCTCGGCTCGCCATTCAGCGCACCTATCTCGACAAGTTGTGCCGCGCCGAAAGTCGTCCCAGCCTCGAACTCGCTTTTGAGATCCAGAAGCTAACCCGAGGGGCGGTGCTGGCATCGGATTGGCTTGCTGTTCCGGCGCACAAGCGTGATTGATAACTCGCGCTTTTTCCTTAAATATGGCTCCGATGGGTTGCGACGGTGCTCGTTGGGATTATAATATCGAAGATGGGTATCGAGTCTGTGCAGGGGTTGGACGGGGATCGGGGCGGCAGCGCTCTGCCTCAGGTGTTGACGGTCGAAGAGGTCGCCGACCTTATGCGCGTGGATCGAAAGACTGCGTACGCGGCGATAGCAGAAGGCGGCGTGCCAGGTGTCCGCCGTATCGGTCGCTGCATCCGCGTGTCGCGCGATGTGCTTCTGCGCTGGCTCGAGCAAGGGGACGTCAAGCAAGCCAGGGGCCGGCACCCGTGACCGTCCGTCGCCGGAAATGGACCGACCCGACCGGCGCACCGCGCGAGGCCTGGATCGTCGACGTGAATGCGGTCGGTAAGGACGGCCAATTGCGACGTATCCAGCGCGTCGCGCCCATCCAGAACAAGCGCGCAGCCGAGAAATTGGAGCACGAGCTTCGTGAGGAGCTGCTCAATGCGGACGAACGGAAGGCCACCACGGCCATTGAATCGCCGATGCTGGCGGATTTCGCCAAGGAGTTCATCGACACTTACGCCACCCCGAACAACAAGCCGAGCGAGGTCGAATCAAAGCGCATGATTCTACGGGTTCACCTGATCCCCGCTTTCGGCAATCTGCGCCTCGATCAAATCGGAGTGGCCGAGCTCGACGCCTACAAGGCCCAGAAGCTCGCGGCCAAAGTGGCGCACAAGACGATCAACAATCACCTCACGGTCCTTCGCAAGATGCTCACCGTCGCAATCGAGTGGGAACGCCTGACCGCGGCGCCACCCATCAAGTGGCTAAGGCCGCCGCCACCCGAGTTCGACTTCTTGACCTTTGACGAGAGCAACCGCCTGCTTGCGGCCGCGCAAGGGGAGTGGCGCGCCATGATCACGGTGGCGGTCCGCACGGGCCTCCGCCTCGGTGAGCTGCTCGGCCTCAGTTGGACCGACGTTGACCTCGAGGCGGGCCGCCTGTTTGTGCGACGCGCAGTGGCGCGCGGCATTGTTGGAACGCCCAAGAACGGCCGTAGCCGAGAGGTGGCTCTGAGCCAACAGGCAGCCGCGGCCCTCGCGGCTCACCCGCGTCGGAGTCTCATTGTCTTCTCGGACCTGGAAGGAAAGATGCTGACGAAGGGCGCGACCAAGGCGCCGCTCGCGAACGCGCTGAAGCGAGCCGGGTTGCGCCACATTGGCTGGCACGCGCTTCGTCACACCTTCGCCAGCCAACTCGTGATGCGCGGCGCGCCGGTGAAGGCAGTCCAAGAGCTCTTAGGCCACAGCACGATCGAGATGACGATGCGCTATTCGCATCTCAGCCCGGACGCTCGGCGAGACGCGGTGAGCCTGCTCGACGTCAAAGAGGCTCTGACAATGCCCTGGAAAACGGCCAACGGAACGGTGCTGCAGATCGCGCTTGGCAGGTCACTTCGAGCGGCCTGACCGCCGCAATCGCCAGCGTCCGCTTCCCGGCCCACCCGGTCACCCAAGCACGGGTCCCCGGCAGGCCGCTTGCGGGCGGGACGCCCCGACGATCCCGCGATGCAAGCGGCATGCGGGGGGCCCGAAGTTCAAGCTAACTGGTTGCCTCGACGCCGCCGGGGCAAGCAGCGCAACGCAACATGAGCGCAACATGGAAAGACGAAATCGCGGCTGCTCGGGAAAACAGCCGCGATTTCTGTGGAGGCGCCGGGAATTGAACCCGGAGTTGCCCAACGACCAAATCTGGCGGGGCCAAGCGTTAGCCGTGAAGGCAATCGGCTCTTCGACCCTAGGATCTGCCGCGCTTCACTACTCCTCCTCCTCACCCCCCCGCAACCCCTCAACTCGGCCGCTGCTGGCTATTCCCATCCTGATCGTGGCGGTTCCGCTCGTCACGCGCAGTCCCCTGCGCCTCCGAGCTCTCCGTCCCAGGCGTGCCGGTCTTCTTCGGCTCCTTCTTCGTCTCCGGGTGCGAGCCCTGCTTTTCAGCGTTCGACTTTTCCGGTGACTTTTTCGTGTTCATGGCGTTACAAAAAGCAAACTGTGTGCCTGGATCATTGGCGCGCGTCGCAAAGCGCACGCAGGAGATCGAACCATGAAAGCGTACGAGCTTCAGTCCGGTACCGATTTCCGCGCTCTCGCTTTGGTCGAGCGGGGTCCGCTAGCTCCGCTCGGTGCGTTCGATGTGCGGGTGCGCGTCCGCGCGGTCTCGCTGAATTTCCGTGATCTCGCCATGGTGAGAAACGGCAAGCGCCGGGAGCACTTGGTCCCGGTGTCGGACGGGGCGGGGGAGGTGATTGAGGTCGGCGAAGGCGTGACGCGGCAGCGCGTCGGCAATCGGGTGGTGGGCGCCTTCTTTCCCACTTGGTTGAACGGGGGGCTGCTCGAGGAGCACCATGCCAATGCCCTGGGGGGCTCACTGGACGGGATGTTGGCGGAAGAGGTCGTGCTGCCGGAAAGCGCGTGGCTCGATGTGCCGGACCGCCTCACGTTCGAGCAAGCCGCCACACTGCCCTGCGCGGGCGTGACGGCCTGGCACGCGCTGTTCGAGGCGGCTTCGCTCAAACCGGGCGATCAGTTACTCGTTCAAGGCACGGGCGGGGTGTCGCTGTTTGCGTTGCAGTTGGCGCACGCGGCGGGCGCGAGTGTGATCGCGACCTCGAGCTCGCCCGAAAAGCGCGAGCGCTTGGCACACCTAGGCGCGCTCACGACCATTGATTACCGCGAAAATCCCAAGTGGGGCGAGGCCGCCCGCGTTGCTTCGGGCGGGCGTGGGGTGGATCTGGTGGTCGAGGTCGGAGGCCCGGGGACTTTCGATCAAAGCGTGAAGGCGCTGCGCTTTGGCGGCACGATGAGCATTCTGGGAGTGCTCACCGGCACGCAGGGCGCGATCGATACGTATTCCATCTTCCACAAAAATATCCGGGTCCACGGCGTGTACGTGGGTTCCGTCGCCATGTTCGCGGAGCTCCTGCGCGCGCTCGAGGCCTCGAAGATCGAGCCAATCATCGATCGCACGTTCGGCTTTGGTGAGGCGCGCGCGGCCTACGAGCACTTGGCGAGCGGCCGTCACTTTGGCAAGGTGGTGGTGCGGGTCGACTGAAGCTGGGCCGAGCACTTCGTGTTACGCTGGCCCACATGGCGCAGCGTCATCACGGGGTGTACTCGGGCTTGGTTATGGCGCTGTGCATTGCGGCGTGCAGTTCGGATAAGGTCGTCCCCGCCAGCAGCGCGGGCGGTGCAGGCGCCCCCGCCGCTGCCGGTTCGCCGTCGGGTGGCACTTCGGCCGGGGTGAGCGGCAGCGCGGGTGGCATGGCAGGCGTGACTAACGCGGCCGGTGGCAGTCCAGGAAGCGCGGGCGGCCCACTCGGCACAGGCGGCGGTGCAAGTGGGAGCACTGCCTCTCCGGCGGGCGGCTCAGGGGTGGGCGGCGCGTCCGGCGGTGCGGGCGGCTCCCCCGTCGTGGGCGGAGGCACGGGCGGCACGGGCGGCACAGGCGCCACCGGCGCCACGCCCTCCAAGACCACCTTCTTCGTAACCAGTGATACGAGCAAGACCGCGAACCTCGGCGGCCTGACCGGCGCGGATGCGCGCTGTCAAGCGCTGGCCAAAGCGGCTGGCTTCGGCGATCACACCTTCCACGCGTATCTCAGCGCTGAACATGACCCGGCGGATGCCAGCAAGCCCATCAATGCCCGCGACCGCATCGGCGCCGGGCCCTGGTCCAACGCGCTCGGAGCGATGCTCGCGGCGAACGTCACCGCCCTGCACGCCCTGCCGGGCGGGAACCCCGGGCTTTTCGTGGACGAAACAGGTAAAAAGATCAACGGCCAGTACACCGGCTCAGCCACCCCGCTCGAGCACGACATCCTGACCGGCTCGAGCGCGACCGGCACGCTCCTCGCGGGCAAAACGTGCATGGATTGGACATCTACAGACGCCACCATGACCGCGCAGGTGGGGCACAGCGATGGCCTCGGCCCGGGCATGGCCACGACCGGCACCTACACTTCGTGGAACTCGGCGCACGAGAACGGAAGCTGTGCGGACACGGCGCCCAAGGGCGGCGCCGGCCGGCTTTACTGCTTCGCGATCAACTGAGCTTCATCGCTACGGCGTGCGCGCGACGTCGCCGCGCGCACGCGTCCGCAACTCAGCGGCGGCGACCGAACAAGCGCAGCAGCATCAAGAACAGATTGATGAAATCGAGGTACAGCATCAAGGCCCCTTGCAGGGCGACCTTGCTTTGCTGATCCGGGCTAACTTGGCTGGCAAAGCGCTTCAGCTTTTGCGTGTCGTACGCGGCCAGCGCGGTGAACACGATCACCCCGACGAACGTGGTCAGCCAATAAATCATCGTGCTCTTCAGCAAGATGTTCACGAGCGAAGCGATCACGAGGCCAATCAAGCCCATCATGGCGAAGCTGCCCACGCCGGAGAGGTCGCGCTTCGTCGCGTAGCCGTAGGCGCTGAGCGCACCGAACGTGCCGGCCGTTACGAAGAAGGTGCTGCCGATCGACGAGGCGGTGTAGGCCATGAAGATCAAGGACAGCGTGACGCCGTTCAAGACCGAGTAGCCGAAGAAGAGCGCGCCCGCCGCCACCGTGCTCAGGCGATTGGCCAATGCCGAGAACGCGAGGACCATGCCCAGCTCGCCGAAGATGAGCCCGTAGAACAGGATCGGATTGCTGCGCAGGACGTTGACCGCAGTCTCGCTGGACGCCACTGCGCTTGCCGTGACGGCCGTGGCCAAGAGCCCGGCGGCCATGAACGCGTAGACCTTGCGCAGGAACGCGTTGCTGTCGGCGGCGACGTTGCCGCGGCTCATCTGCGGGGCGTACGGATTGTATGGGTTCATTTGAGAATGCCTTCCGAATAATTTCCAGTCGCCGCAATCATCCCAGCGGCAGGTGCGCGATGCAAATTGGATCGGCGTCAGTCATGAAACCCGCGCGCTGCACGCGGTATTCCCAAACCGGCAGAGAAGCAAGCTCGCGCCGTTCGGCTTACTCGGTCGCCGGGAGTGTCGTGTCGGCGGCGGGCCGGGGGCCCCCTAGGCGCCCGGAGGCGCTCGTTCTGTGCCCAAGGGCCTCGCGTGAGCCGGTGGCTCTCGCCAAGCCAAAGGCCGGCATGTTCAGATACACCGTTTCGTAGTTTCCGGCCTGAACGCGATAGCTCTCGTGCCAGATACCGACGTCTCCGCCCATGCCCACGAACTTGTTGAAAGCGCGCCAAGCCGGCAGGTGCTCGGCCGAGCGCAACTTCGCGTAGGCGAGCAAATGCTCCATCGATTTCCAATAGCTCAGCAACAGGGTCGTCCGCCCGAGGTAAGCCTCCGCGCTCAAGAAGCCGAGCTCCGGGTGCTGCGACAGCTCGCGCAACATTCGCGGCATGGCGAGCGCGGTGCGCAGCCACTGCCAGGGCTTCCACCAACGATTCACCCGCATGCCGATCAGAAACACCACGACGTCGCCCTCGGCCGCGCTCGTCATTCTTCGATTCTCAGTAGTCATAGTGACTCCTCGTCTTTGCGTTTAGTTAACAGTGTTCACTTGATTAACAAAAAAATTCAGCGAGCCAAGCCGCGCAGCAAGTCCGCGACGGACGCGCGATAAAAGTTAGCGAAGGCATCTTCGTCGCCCACGCCCTCCAAGTGCTTGGAGAGGCGCAGCGACACCAAGCCATGCACGTGCGCCCAGACCTGCACCGCGGTCGTCTGCACATCCTTGGAGGCGATGAGCTCTGCGTCCACGCACTCTCGGACGCGGTCGACCAAAAACAGGAACGTCGCATCCTGCGGCAGCGGCGGGCCCGCCAAGCGCACCGTGAGGCTCATGGCCGAAACCTCATTCACCTCATCGGCGAGGCTCATGAAGATGAAGCGATAATCTTGCGGGTTTTCCAGCCCGAAACGCCGATATTGCTCACTCATGGCGAGTAGCCGAGCGAGCGGAGTGGCCTCGCTCAGGGCCCGCACCAAGTAGCTCGAGAAAACCTGAAAGCCCTGGGTGCACGCGGCGAATAACAACGCTTCTTTGCCATCGAAGTGGCGATAAACGGCCGCCGCTGAAACCCCCACCCGGCGCGCCACTTCGCGCAGCGAAAACCGCGCCGCGCCCGCCTCCAAAAAAACATCACGCGCGGCCCCCAAGAGCTCGGCACGGGTGTCGTCCAGCCCACGCTGGTGCACGCCCACGCGCGCCTGAGCTTTCAGGGCGGGCCGCGCCGACGGACGTGTAACGAGCGCCATGTGAACAGTGTTAACATCAAGCTTTCGCGCTGTCAACAGCGTGCTGCTGCGCGCCCGTAAGGAGGCTGCGGAACGCACTCACGCGGGACCGAATGTCATGCGGTTTGCGCGTTCGCCACAGGTGCGTTTGAGGGAACCCGGAAGGCGACGCCGACACCCGATCGGGCTGTGAGCTGGATTTAGATGGTCACGCGCTACGTAAAAAAGGCGCCCAGCCTTCGGCGTCTCAGCCGAAACGGCGCCAACCGCCCCGAGCTCGGCGCGACCGCGTCCTCATTCCGACCATCCGCGGGGCACTCGCTGCGCGGCCTTGACCGGGTGCTTGCGCATTCCCATCGTGATCCGGAGATGGAACTCGTGTGCTCCGCCTGCTCGACGCGCAACCGCGTTCCGGCCAAGCGCCTTCGGGACAAAGCAAAGTGCGCCAGCTGCAAGGCGGCCCTCCTGCCGCTCGCCACCCCCGTTGCCGTGGCAAGCGCTCACGACTTCGACGAGCTCGTGCGCGACGCGCCAAGCCCAGTGCTGGTCGATTTTTGGGCGGCGTGGTGCGGCCCGTGCCGCATGGTAGCGCCAGAATTGGAGAAGATCGCGCGCGAGAGCGGCACGCGTGTGATCGTCGTGAAGGTCGACACCGAGGCCTTACCGCTCGTGGCCCAGCGTTTCGCCATCCGCAGCATCCCAACCATGATCCTATTTCGCAACGGCGCGGAAGACCGCCGCTTGAATGGTGCCATGCCCGCGGCCGAGATCGCGAGGCAGCTCGCGCTTTAATGCTCTTCTTCCCGGCGCCGCTCAGCCGCGCTGCCATCGGTCGCGAGCACGGCGAAGCTCAGCGCAACCCGCATCGACAACCGGTCTGCCACCTGCATATCGTCATGCGTCGAAGCTCCGCTCGCCCCGTGCGTCGTCACGAAAAGCCTCATCATGGCAAAACGACACGCGGCGCGCTCCGTGGCGGGACGCGCCGCGCGAGTCGCGCGCTACTGCGCGGCTTCACGACCGCGGCCGGTAATGGCCTGTAGCTCCTCGATTCGTTTCGACGCGTCCGCCTTGCTGAGGTCGGCTGAAAATTCCTCGCCGGCTTCTTCCGATAAGGTTTTGAGATACGACCCTTGCGCTGCGGTCATGGGCTCTGCACCGGTGACCCAATCATCAGGATCCTTTTGCAGATTGCCGGCGTGCTCGTTGTGGGGTGTTTTCTTTGGGTTTTCCTGATTCATGGTGGGCTCCTACTGAACACCGGTTCAAGCAAGCGCCGTTCCATTCCTCGGGGGAAACTAGCGTCGAGATCTCGAGGGGCGGCTTGGTTAGGGCTTAGCCTTGGGTCCACTCGTAGTCGCCGCGGACGGGCCCGCGTCGTCCTCGTCTGCGAGCGCGAGTCGCCGTGCTCGTTCTCCAGCCAGTGCGACCTGCCCGCCCAGCGCTTCGGCGGGCGAGATGTCTCCTGTCCAGGTCGGCGGTGAGCCAAGCTGCCGCAAGAGCGCGCCGTGCAGGCTAGGCGCTTCGAAGGAGAAATCGAGGGCGGGCAACGGCTGCCGTGGCCGGTCATAGTCGTCCGCGGTGATCGACTGGCGCGCCGGCGGCAGCGGCGCGTTGCTCGGGTCCGGGGCGCTTGCTGCCCGCGGCTTGGTCCGCCGCTTTTTGCCGCTCGCCGTTCCCTCATCGGCTCGCGCGGCGCGCAGCGCGTGCAGCACTTGCTCCTTCGTGCGACCGCGCAGCTCGAAGAGCAGGAACGGGTCGTGATCCAGGGCCTCGCCGAGCACATAGTGGGTGGCCGCCACGTGCTTGCACGGGTCACCCGTGTCTGGGCATGAACAACTGGTCGAGAGGTCTGCGCGGTCCCGTGGAAATAAGCTGGTGTCTGCGGCACGGAACACCTCGTCCAGTTCTTTAGGCATCTGGCCGGAGAGCAGCTCCGCCGCAAACTGCGCCTTCGCGACCATGCCGGCAACGACGCGCTGCCAGGTCGCGGGAGACAGCGTACCGAGAGCGATCGTGACTTCGTAGGGCGCTGGTCTCGAGCCGGTCACGAGCGCGGTGACCTTACCCTTGTCCACTACTAGATCATGAGCTCGGCCGGCCCGCGCGTACGTGCGCCCGCGGGCAAGCCGGCCCGAATGAGCGCCCAAAACCAGCTCCAGCGCGGCGATCCAACGCAGGCCCCACCAGGATGCGCCGATCTGCTTCAGCTTGATGCCGTGTTTGGGGGGCGGCTGTTTGGTCTTCGGCGGAGAGCGATCACCGGGTTCCCAGCCTCCGCGGTACGGGCTCACGCTCCAAGCTCCCCGCGGCGGCCGCCCGGGATCGGTAGCCCGGGCGGTGGGTCTTCATCGTTGTCCGCGGCGGCGGCGACGGTGCCCGAAAGCGCGAATAAGTCTCGCAAGCCACGATCGTCGAGCTCGGTGATCCAATGCTCGCCTTGACCCACGACCTTCGCCGCCAAGTCCCGCTTTTGCTCCAGCAAGCGATCGATCTTTTCTTCGACCGTGCCAGCGCACATCAGTTTGTGCACCTGCACCGCGCGCGTTTGGCCAATGCGGTATGCACGGTCGGTCGCTTGATCTTCGACCGCCGGGTTCCACCAGCGGTCGTAGTGGAACACGTGGCTGGCGGCGGTCAAATTGAGCCCGGTGCCGCCCGCCTTCAGCGACAGTACGAAGACACGCGGGCCACGAGGCTCACTTTGAAAACGCTGCACCATCGCCTCGCGTGCGTTTTTCGCAGTCCCGCCGTGAAGGAACAGGACCTCGGTGTCGAGCTCGGCGCGCAAGTACTTCCTCAGGCGCTCGCCCATCTCGCGAAATTGCGTGAAAATGAGGACCTTATCGCCAGCGGCCATGGCCTCTTCCAACATTTCGGCGAGGCGGTCGAGCTTTCCCGAGCGGTTCACGAGCGGCCCGCTCTCGGACAGGTACTGGGCAGGGTGATTGCAGATCTGCTTCGTAAAGGTGAGCAGGGCGAGCACGCGCCCCCGACGCTCCATCCCATCGCTTTCTTGGATGCGTCTCATTTCTTCATCGACCACCGCCTTGTACAGCGTGGCTTGCTCGCGCGTGAGCAGGCACACGACCTTGGCTTCGTTCTTTGCCGGCAGGTCTTGGATGATGCCAGGGTCGCTCTTCAACCGTCGTAAGATGAAGGGGCCTGCGATACGGCGCAGACGGCGAGCCGCCTCCTCATTTCCATACCGCTCGATCGGCACCGCGAACTCGCGTCGAAAGCGTAAAAGTGGTCCGAGAAGTCCCGGATTGGCAAACTCGAGGATCGACCAAAGCTCCGCCAATCGGTTCTCGACGGGCGTACCGGTGAGCGCGAAGCGGTGGCTAGCGGACAGCGAACGGGCGGCGCGCGCGGTGGCCGAGGCGGAGTTCTTGATGTTCTGCGCTTCGTCGAGCACGACGAGCGACCAGTCCACTTTCGAAAGCAAGTCGGCATCTCGCCGGAGCAGGCCGTAGCTCGTGACGACGAGCGTTCCCGCTCGAAGCGGAAAATCGCCTTCGGCCTGGGCGCGTTCACTGCCGTAGTGCTGCTGCACGGTCAAGGACGGCGCGAAGCGCTCGGCCTCGCGCTGCCAGTTACCGAGCACCGACGTCGGTGCGACGAGCAGCGCGGGCCGCACGTCGAGCGGAACGTCTTCTAGCCGGCGCAGCAAAAACGCCAAAAGTTGGATGGTCTTCCCGAGACCCATGTCGTCAGCGAGGCAAGCGCCGAGGCCGAGCGATCCGAGACTAGCCAGCCACGCCAAGCCTCGCTCTTGATAGGGTCTGAGAGTGGCGCGCAGGGTCTTCGGGACCGTCACGCGCGTCGCCGTCGCGCTGTGCAGGCGTTTCAGGACCTGTTCGAATGATCCCGACGCGGCCACGGCCGCGGAGAGTGTGCCCTGCGGCGTTTCGCCCGCGAGTGCGGCCTGGAGCGCTTGGCGCACCGTCATGCGCGTGGGGCCAGCCTCGATATGCTGCTGGATTTCGGAGAGCTCGGCTGGATCGACGGCCGCCCACGCGCCTCGGAAACGGACGAGTGGCGCCTTGTGTTTGGCGAGCGCCGCAAGCTCGCGCGCGCTGAGCGTCTGATCCCCGATCACCGCCTCCCAATCTACGCTCAATAGCTCATCCATGCCGAGCGCCGCCGCGCCGCTCACGGTGCCCGCCACCTTCGTGGCTTTGCCCCCAACTCGGAGGCGCAGGCGAAGCCGGCGCTGACCCGCCCGCGTGAGCTCGCTCGGCACGATCACTCCGAAGCCGGCCTCGCTCAGTAGCGACGCGCCCGTTCCGAGAAAAGCCCAAGCCGCGCCCGGCTCGAGAGACAAGGAGACCGGCTTGGCGGTCGCGAGCACGGCACGGATGGGCTCGAACGACCGCGCGGCGCGGCCCAGCGCTTCCAGTAACGATTCTTGGGGATCGCGGAAAGCCCGGCCGAGCTTTTCGAGGCTGTCCCCCTGCGCCGCCCAGACCTCGGAAGCGGGAATCAGCAAGCTCGGATCGTCGGGGGACTGCAGCAGAAAGCTCAGTAAAAACGGCTCGGCGTCTGCGGTCGGCAGCTCCAGGCGAAAACAGGCCCGCAGTTTATCGCGCGCGCCGAGCGCGGGGTCGCTCCAGCGCTGCAAGCCGTCCAGCAGGCTGCGTTCGCCGAAGCCTTGGGCATCGAATGCCGCCTGGCCGCCGACGAGCGCGGCGCGAAAGCGCGTCGACCAGGGCTCCTGCCCCTGCGCGTTCTGACGAGGCGCTCGCGCGCTTCCTGGTAAAGTGGGTGCGCCGAGGCTAAACCGCAGGAGTGCGTCGACGGCAGCGTCGAGGTATGCGCGGAGCAGCGCGTCGGCGGCCCACACGTCGGACCCCGGCGCCGGCGTGCGCGGCACGGCGTGGGCCGCGAATGACATGCTGCCGGCGATGAGAGCGACTTTTTGCGCGTCGTCGCCCGCCGACAACGCGGCGGCCCAACGCGCCTCGACGCGGCCGTGATGCCGGGTGATGGTCGGTACGACACGCTCGCGCGCGACGAGCTCGATGGCCAGCTTGCTCGCCAGCACCCAGCTGACTACCGAGCTCGCCAGCGCCTCCAGACGAGCAGCTGGCAGCACCGCAAGCTCACTCAGTGTGTCGAGGAGGGGCAATCCCCGACCGTCGACTTCGCGCTGCCCCTCGGGCGTCAAAAGCGTGGCTCGTTTCGGCTCGCCGCGCGTGAGCGCTGCCACTGGGCTCGACTCCGAGTCGGCGCCCCAGATGAAGAGCTGCCCGAGCTCGGGAAGATAGACGAGCGGCACGGCTAATTGGCAAGCGGCTCGCCGCCCCAAACCACCACGTCCAAGCGCTCGGCGAAGTGCAGCACGGCCGGCTGGCGCGGGGCCGGCAGACGGTGAAAGTCGAAGAACGTATTGCGCTCGAAGTCCGCTTCGGCTCGCTGCAACGGCCACGGAAAATGATGCACCTCGTTGCGCCACAAGGTGCCCCGCCGGTCTTTTGCGTACAAGCAATAGCGCTCGGTGAGCCAATGCTCGAACGAATGTGGCGTGGCTAGGGCGACCTCCGACACGGGTCGATAGCGGCCTTTGAGCTCGGCCCCCGCGCGCTGCGAAGCGTAGATGTATTCGTCCCCCGAGCGACGAATCGACATCTGCGCGTGATGATAGGGCAGATGAAAGAACGTGCGCGCCGCCCACACTGCCAACCGGTTGGTTGCGTCCAAGCTCAAGAACCAAACCCCGGGCTTGCCGTCCTTCTGCACGTACAGGCGCACGTTCAGCTCCGGAAATGCGGAGACCCACGGCAGATCCGGCAGCCCGCGCCGCATCACTCCAGTCATGCGGAAGGGCACGACACCCACCCATGAGGTTCCGTCGAACTCCTGAATTTCTAGCTCGTCCGGAACCAATGGCCGCAGTGTTTTTACGCTGACCGGCCAATGTGCAAACAACAGATCGCGCCAGGTCTGCCGCCACGTCCAGCGGCGTTCTGGCATCGGCCATGGCCGATGGTCGAGGCGCGCCAGGGAAGGGTGCACTACTCTGGAATAGCACTACTTTTCGGCTGTCGGCACTAGCCAGGCTCCGCCGGGCGGGGTCGCGGGTTCGACCCCACCGCCGAATGACGACGCGGGCCGGCACGAGCGCCGAACTCTCGCCTCGAGGGCAATTGGCGGCGCTGTCTAGCTTGTAAAGTTCGTGCTAGCGCTCAGAGTATTCACGCGCCGATGGAGACTCGCCGAAAGCTCGAAATATTGGCGGACGCCGCCAAGTACGACGCGTCATGCGCAAGCGGCGGGTCACGGCGCAAGGCAACGCCAGGTGGCTTGGGAGCGACGGAGGGCATGGGCATTTGCCACAGCTTTACCCCTGACGGGCGCTGCGTGTCCCTGCTCAAGATCTTGCTCACCAACATCTGCATTTACGACTGCCGGTATTGCACCAGCCGCATTTCGAGCGACGTGGAGCGGGCTCGCTTCAGCGTGGCGGAAGTCGTGCAGCTGACCCTCGATTTTTATCGTGGTAACTACATCGAAGGCCTCTTCCTGAGCTCGGGCGTGATCAAAAGTCCGGACTACACCATGGAGCAGCTGATCGCCGTCGCGCGCACGTTGCGCGAGCAGCACGCATTCGGCGGGTACATTCATCTCAAGTCCGCGCCCGGGGTTGCGGCCGAGCTCTTAACCGAGGCAGGCCTGTGGGCAGATCGCCTGAGTGTGAATGTCGAGCTGCCGACGCCCGCGGATTTGGCCCAGCTTGCACCAGAAAAAAGCATGACGGCGATCGAAGAATCGATGGGGGTCATCGCCAGCGCCAAGGCGGCCGCAAACTCACCGCAAAGCTACGCGCCTGCAGGCCAAAGCACCCAGATCATCGTCGGCGCCAGCCCAGCAACGGACGCCGACATTCTGATTACGTCGGATCATTTGTATCGAAGCTATCAACTGCGCCGGGTCTACTACGCCGCGTTTAGCCCGATTTCGCATGCCGATCCGCGCCTTCCGGGGGCCGCGCCGCCACTCGTACGTGAGCATCGGTTGTACCAAGCGGATTGGCTGGTCAGATTCTACGGCTTTCAAGTCGGCGAGCTGGTGAGCAGCGCGATGCCAGACCTCGATCCGGCTATCGACCCGAAGCTTGCCTGGGCGTTGTCGCATCGTGAATTCTTCCCCGTCGACGTCAATCGCGCGCCGCGTGAGGCGTTGCTGCGCGTACCGGGTTTGGGTCGCGACACGGTGCACAAAATCCTCAACGCTCGTCGTCACCACGCCTTGCGCCGGGCCGACCTCGCGCAGCTGCGCGTCGCGAAGCGCGCAGCCCCCTTCCTGGTCACGAGCGACGACGCACGCACCGCCGCCCGTGTGCTCGACGGACAAGCGCTCCGTCGTCAGCTGACGCCGCCCGTGCAGCTCGGCTTGTTCGAGGCTCGCGTGTCCGCGGTACGAGGCGAGATTTGATCGCTGCGCGGGCCTTCGACTTCGATTCCTGGCGCATGCAAGCGCGTGCTCTGCTGAACGCTGAAGTCTCGCCCGAGGACGCGCTCTGGGGCGATGAGCAAACGGCCCTGTTCGGAGGGACGCCGTCCACCCAACCGGAACAGGCACGGGCCGTGCGCGTCCCGGCTTCTTTTCTGAGCAAAGCGGAGCAGGCGTGCCAGCACGCGGACCCCGAACGCTTTGCGGTTCTCTATCGCTTGCTGTGGAAGCTCGCCCATGGCGTCGGCCACGTTTTAGAAGACCCCCTCGATCCGGACGCCGCGCGGTTGACCGCCATGCTGCGGGAGCTAAGCGAAGAAGAGCACGACATGCACGCTTTCGTGCGTTTTCGTGCCACGCGCGCGCCGGACGGCAGCGAGCACTGGGTCGCTTGGTTCAATCCCGTGCATTCGATCCTGAAGCGTGTCGCGCCTTTTTTTGCGCGTCGCTACCCCGCGATGCATTGGACGTTGCTGACGCCCACTGCATCCGCATCTTGGGATGGTACGACCCTTCACTTCGGGCCCGGCGCGCCCAGTGAAGCCGCTCCCCGCCCAGACCAAGTCGACGCTTTATTTCTTAGCTATTACGAAAATATTTTCAATCCAGCCCGCAGTAACCCAAAGCTCTTGCACCGTCAGCTGCCGCCGCGGTTATTGCGCGATATGCCGGAGGGCGGGGAGGTCGCGCGCCTGGCGAAAGACGCGCCCAAGCGCGTGCAAGACATGAACAGCCCGCGCGCGTCCGCCTCGGCCGCGCTGGTGCCGAACGACCATGAGCTCGGCTCGTTGCGGTCCGCTGCGGCACACTGCCGAGCTTGTCCTATCGGCGAGCACGCCACGCAGACCGTGTTCGGGGAGGGCCCGCCCAATGCGCGATTGATGATCGTAGGCGAACAGCCGGGCGACGAGGAGGATCTCGCGGGCAAGCCCTTCGTGGGCCCGGCCGGGCGTTTGCTCGAGAAGTTGCTGGAGCGGGCGGGGCTGACGCGCTCGGAAATCTACGTGACCAATGCGGTGAAGCACTTCAAGTTCGAGCGCCTGCCGACGAAGCGACGGCTGCACATGCGCCCGGTGCGTTCGGAGGTGGAGGCGTGCCGCGCCTGGCTTTTGGCAGAGGTCGATAGCGTGAAACCCGACATGATTCTCTGTTTGGGCGCAACCGCCGCCCAGAGCTTTTGCGGCCCCCAATTCCGCGTGCAGCGCGACCGCGGTAAGCCGACGACCACCCCCTGGGCACCCTGGTGGATGGCAACGTATCACCCTTCCGCGCTCCTTCGCGCCTCGGACGAAGCCGCGAGGAAGCAAATGGAACGACAATTTTTAGACGATCTGGAAACCACGCACGAGCAGTTAGCGAAGCTGACTCACTAAGTCAGCCTAGCGCCGTTGCCCGCGACACGACGGGCATCACGCTTTGGGTCGATGTCGCTTCACCGCCGTTACTTAGCGGGACACGCGTTCCGGCATCGTCGGGGAGTCGGGCACGGCGGCATCGCTCGTGACGGCGATATCATGTGCGCCGTGCGCCTCGAAGATTTGCTTCGTGTGTCTTTCGATTTCGCTGTCGTCGGTGTGCACGGCGATCAAGATATTTCCGCTACGAATTTTGCCTTCATACGCTTTGGCTTCGTATTCCGGCATACCGAGGCCGATCAGGCCACCGGTGATCCCACCAACCGCCGCGCCAGCGGCCGCGCCGCTCAACGCGGCCAGCAACGGGCCGGCCGCGATCAGCGGGCCCACGCCTGGAATGGCCAGCGCGCCGATACCAGCCAGCAAACCGATGGTCCCGCCAACGATGCCGCCCACGCCGCCACCCGCTACTGCGCCTTCGGGGGCTTTGGTGTTGTGCTCGTGAGCGAAATCTTTGCTGCCGCGCGTGTCGGGAAAAAGCGCGGATATATCGCTCGCACGGACGCCAAAATCTTGCAGCTGAGCGACGATGCGCTCCGCTTGAAGCTGAGTTTCGACGATGCCAATCACTGAATTTTTCATAGGGTCCACCTTCGCCTGCTCACTCCTTATTGGCTCCCCTCTCAGCGCGAGCCAGGCTCAGCGGGGTGCACCTCTCGATGCGAGCCAGCTCAGCAATAAACGGACCAAGGGATACATGCCTCTGCCGAGGCGATTCCAGTTTGATTTCGGCTCATCGAATCATGAGCGGGCCGGACTGGCCGACTTAGCGCGAAGAGCTGTGGGGCATCGCGTCACAGCCGAGATGAGCCGGGAATGCGGAACCGCTCGAAGCAAGCCGGCTTGGCCCGGCCATTGCAGCGCCTTGATACATGCCGCACTGCAAATATTTGGCCTTACTTGGGTTATATTGCGATTGCCAGCGCGGGCTGCTTCGTCCGCAGGGAGCCTGCGCATCCGCGTCATCGCGCTTATGTCGAGCGACGCGAAGTGATCGTGGAGGATCGCGGGCACGAGCACCACGATCACTGGCATCACTGATGAGCAAAGACTTCGTTTGCGCTGAGGCCGAAGCGTAGACCGTACGGGTTCATCCCCGCGACTGCGCGCTTTGTGTCAAGTGGGTGGGTGGTCGCCACTTCGAGTCCCGGCGCCGAGTCCCGGCGACGGTGCGGGGCGCGAGCGAGGTCGCAGCGCCTGAATCCTAGGCGTCGCCTAGACCTGTCCTGCGCTTCACGGCATTCTAACCGGCAACGTGACCCGCAAACCTGCTGAGCCGGCGGATGAGACGACGCCGCCTGCTGCGAGTCAGGCGGACACCGTGTCTTGGCGCTTGCAGCCGCCGACCATCTTTTCTTATCTGGACGCCGTCGCCCACCACGGCTCGATCCGCAAGGCAGCCGAAGCACTGCACATCGCGTCGTCGGCGTTGAACCGTCGCGTCCTAGACTTGGAAGCGGAGGTCGGATCACCGCTCTTCGAACGCTTGCCGCGCGGCGTGCGCGCGACGGCCGCCGGCGAGTTACTGCTCGCCTACGTTCGGCGCTCGTTGAAAGAGCTGCGCCTAGTGGAGGCGCAGATTGACGGTTTGCGTGGCTTGGTGCACGGCTTCGTGCGCATCGCCGTGGCCGAGTCGGTCACCGGGCGCATGCTGCCGGACGCGATTGCCGATTACCACGGCCGTTACCCCGGAGTCGGCTTCTCCGTGCGCGTGGGGGGTCCGAAGGAGATTGCCGCCGCGCTGCTCCGCGACAAAGTCGATTTGATCCTCACCCACGAGCAGTTCGATGAACCAGACTTGGCCACGCTGGCCGCCGTTTTTCAGCCTTTGTGCGTACTCGTATCGCCCGAGCACCCGCTCGCCACTCGCACCCAACTGCGTTTGAGCGAGTGTGTCGCGTATCCGATCGCGATGCCGGACGAAACGCTCGCCGCGCGCACGCTGATCGACCTGGCGTTACGACGCCACTCCATCCGCTTCGAGCCGGCGCTGGTATCCAACTCCATCGAAACGACGAAGATGTTCGCACGCAGCAGCAACGGCCTGTGCTTCTCGTTCCGGATCGGCAAGCGGCCCGATGTTTCCGGAATGATCACCATTCCGCTCACCGACCCCGAGCTGCAAGACGCGAGCCTACGGCTTGCGACACGGCGTGGTCGAGTCTTACCCGTTGCCGCCGCGTCCTTCGCCGAGCAACTGATCGGGATCTTCGACGAGCTTTGAGGCGGCACGACTCGCGCTTTCCGCGGCGCCAGCGCGGTTCGCCGCGAGTGCGCTGATTTTGAGAGCAGTGCGCGCACTTATTGGCGCTAGTCATCGCGCGCGGACTACGCGTAGATAGCAACGTAGTGATTCGCGCATTTCGCGGCGCGACTCACGGCAAACAGCTTGAAAACGCTTCGAAACAATGCCGAAGCGTGGGCACGCGCGCGCACCGTATGACCGTTCGAGGAGGTTAAAACGATGACGACTGAAAGCAAACCGAAGCTGTGGACCCCCGGAGATTGGAATGCCTTCTTTGGATTCGGCACCAACATTCTGGTCAATTTATTGGTTTTGTCTGGGCTTTTACGCTTCGTATTGAAGATGCCGGACAACATCGTGTTCGGGCGCATTCTGCCGGCGACCGGCTTGATGATGTGCCTCAGCACACTCTACTACGCACGCCTGGCCTACAATCTGGCGAAGAAGACCGGGCGCACTGACGTGTGCGCGCTGCCTTCGGGCATCAGCGTGCCGCATATGTTCGTCGTGGTGTTCGTGATCATGCTGCCGATCGCGCTGAAGACGGGCGACCCGATCAAGGGCTGGGAAGCCGGCTTGTGTTGGGTGTTCGTGCAGAGCTTCGTGCTCATGGCGGGCGGTTTCATCGCGCCCATCATTCGCAAAATTACTCCGCGTGCGGCTCTGCTCGGCACGCTCGCCGGCGTGTCCATTTCCTTCATCTCCATGCGCCCCGCGCTCGAGATGTTCATGACGCCGGTGATCGGTTTGGTCTGTTTCACGATCATTTTAGCGAGCTGGTTTGGCGGTGTACGCTACTTCAAGGGCATCCCCGCGGGTCTCGTTGCCATTGCTGCCGGTAGCCTGATCGCTTGGGGCTCTACTGCCCTGGGTTACAATTTCGGGGGTATGACGGGTGCGGGCCTGAAAGCATCGTTCTCGAACTTCGGTTTCTCGATTCCGATCCCGGCGTTCAACCACGTGTTCTCGGGTTTTCAGTTCTTGGGCACGATCTTGGTAACGGCGATCCCTTTCGGCATCTACGACTTGGTGGAGGCCTTGGACAACGTGGAGAGCGCGGCCGTCGCCGGGGACAGCTTTCCGACCACGCGCGTGTTAACGGCGGACGGCGTAGTGAGCCTGATCGGCTGTTGTATGGGCAATCCGTTCATCAACGCGGTGTACATCGGCCATCCCGGTTGGAAGTCGATGGGCGGGCGCATTGGCTACTCGGCTGCAACCGGCATCGCGGTGATCGTGATGGCTTGGTTCGGCGTGATTTCCGTGATGGTTTCTCTGATCCCCGTGGTCGCAATATCGCCCATCCTGCTGTACATCGGCATGCTCATTGGCTCGCAGGCCTTTCAAGAGAGCCCAAAATCGCACGCTCCCGCCATCGTGCTCGCCTTGACCCCGCACTTGGCTGCCTGGGGCAAACTGATGATCGACAACGCCCTGGGCGCTGCCGGCACGAACGCCCACGCGGTGGGTATGGACAAGCTCGGGCAGGTGGGCGTGCTCTATCACGGACTGGAAGTAATGGGCGGCGGTGCGATCCTCGGCGGCCTGATGCTCGGCGCGATCGGCGCGTTCATCATCGATCGCGCGTTCGCCAAAGCGGCGGCCTTCGCCGCGGCCGCCGGCGTGCTCAGTTTCTTCGGATTCATGCACGGCGAAGCGATCGGCATCGGGCAATCGCCGCTCGTGACCATCGCCTACTTGGGCTGCGCCGCCGTGCTCTTCGGCTGCGCCAAGTTCGCGACCGTCACGGCGCGCGAGCCCGAGCACGAGCACGAAGAAGCGCATGTGGGAGCGGTTGCTGCCGAATAGCCATGCCCGCGAACGCGCCGAGCGAACTCGAGGGGGTACCTTTTCATCGCAATCACTCAAAGGAGTGATAGACTTCGAGCTCCGGGTGCGGAGGGGAGGGCAGAGGCGTTGTGAGCGCTTCCCCCTCCGCGCATTTAATCAGGCTCGACCCACGGCGGGCGGCTCACGCCTTCCGGCAAGGCCCACACGTCTAAACTTCAGCAACGTTTGGGACGGTCCCTGAGCCCTCCCGAGGGAGCGGCGGGGCTCACCGGGTCTCAACGCGAGCGGTCCAGGCTCTGCATATAATCGGCGCGCCGCACTAGGAGGCGGGCGCGGCGGTTCCATGCCGGGCCAAGTGAAAGCTGAAAGGCGACAAAGTAGGTGAATGTCAGCACGAGTGGCGCGCCGTACACGGGCGGCATGTGGTGACTACGGCGGCAGAGCAGGGCGATCACCAAGTCCAGGAGCATGCCGTAGAAACCGCCGAGCAAGGTCGTGAGCGTGGCCGCGCGCGCCAGGCTGATGCAACGGTTTTTTTCCGGTCTAAAGCTCAAAAGCGGCCCCCAAAAAGCGTCCCGGTCACAAAGGTCGTTCAGACGCTCGTCGATCTCACGGTGAACCTGCTGGGCCATCTCCCTCAAAGACGGCCATGGCGCCGCGGGTTTAAGATATCGAGTGGTCCGATCCTCCTATCGGCGCAGCGGTGCGCGCGAAACGCCATCGATCCATCCGGGTAAACCCAGGCGCGCCCGTGCTTGGCGCGTGGCCTAGACGTGGCTAACTCAGCGCGTCTTTCGTCCTTATCGTTCAATCGACGATTCTCGATTGAAGCGTACAATCCACTCGTGCGCTACGTCGTGTACGATCCGAAGGACCCTAGGAAGGGTCACAAGATCGTGGATCCGCTGCTCGGGCAGATTTTGCTCGGGGAAGGCGCGACGATCACGAAGGCGCTGACTGCGGCCGCGCACGGGGTGCCTCTGGCCTCGGGCTCCGTGGTTTGGGATCGCAAAGATGCGCGCGTGGCCTATCGCGTACCGTAACATTGCGCTCGCGGCACGCTCTTTCAGCTCAGGCGACCACGAGCGCCCACGACTCGCGGATGTGCGCTGGGTGCTCGTGCGCGAGCTTCCTCGAGACCCGGAAACCGTTGCCCGCAAAAAAATGCTCGGCCGCCGCCCAGTCTTTAAATTTATTTTGCTCGACGCGGTGACGGTCGAGAAACTCGCGCGCGCGACCATAGCTAACGTTCGGCGCTGAGCCGCCCGAATTGCGAACATACACGTCGGCCGTTAGCCACACCCCGCCGCGAAGGAGCAGCGCGCGGCGTATGTTGGCGGCGAGCTGGGCTTTTTCTCGTTCATCGAGATAGACCAGCAAGCCTTCGTTGGCGATGGCCAACGGGCCCGGCGGCATGCTGCCGGTGGCGGCTTGGAAAGCAGCGCTATCGAGCGCATCCAGAGCTTGCACGCGCAGTGTCCCCGCAAGCGGCTTAGAGGCAAGCCTTTCGATCAAGCGCGCCTTCAACGCGGCGATGTCGGGTAGATCCGTGTCGACGTAAAATGTATTTCGAGTTTGGGTGAGCTCGAGCCCTCTAAACGAGAGGCCCGCGCCGATCTCGAGCACGTTTGGTAGGCCGGCTTCCGCGAGCAAGAGGTCGAGGCTGCGGTACCGGCTCTCGAAGTGCCGCAGCCGGCGGGGTGCGTTTTCCAAAACCAGCGCGTCGGCCAGGGACGCGGGCACCGCGTTACCCCAGACGAGCTCCGCCGCTTCCTTGGCGAACGGTATGCTGGACTGGGACTTCATCAACAAGAGCGCCCACGCCGACGGGCTGATCGTCGAGTAATCGCGCAATTCACGGTTAGTCACGCCATACCGAGCTTGCATCAAACCATGCCGCGCAACGCCCCGATGCGCTCCGTCAGCGGCGGGTGGGTGTAATAGAAAGCGGCATACAGCGGGTGAGGATGCAGGTTGGCCAGGTTTTCACTGCCCAGTTTGGCGAGCGCTTCAGCAAGGTCGAGCGGAGCGCCGCGCAGCTCCACAGCGAAGCGGTCCGCCTGCCGCTCGTCGTGGCGCGACCAGGCGGCCAAGAGCGGGGTGAGCGGAAAGAGCAACACCGATGTTGCCGCTGCCAGGATCAGAACGCGCGCCGGAAAAGAAGCCGAGTCCAAGCCGACGAGCCCGGGCAACGCCGCGCTCGGCGCCAATCGAAATGCAAGGTAGGCGCCCATCACGAACAACGCTTGCATGGTGATCATGCGCACGAGCACGTGATGTTTCTTCCAGTGGCCGAGCTCGTGCGCAAGCACGGCTAGGATCTGAGGCTCCGACATTTGCGAAAGCAACGTGTCGAACAACACCACGCGTTTCTGTCGGCCCAGACCGGTGAAGTAGGCATTGGAATGAGAGCTTCGGCGTGAGGCGTCCACCTTGAGCACGCGGCCCACGTGTACGCCGGCGCGCTCGGTGAGCGAACGAATTCCTTCTCGCAAGTCGGCTACATCCAGCGGTTCCATGCGATAAAAGAGCGGTTCGATCAGGTACGGCGAAAGTACGGTGAGCAGCAGGCTCACGCTAGTGACGAGCGCACTCACCCACAGCCACCAGGTGTGCGGCGCCGCTTGCACTAGTGAAAGGGACGCCGCCGACAGCAGAAGCATCACCAAGAACGAGAGCGCATGGCTCTTCGACCAGTCTGCCCACCACAGCCCGGGCGTCTGGCGATTGAAGCCATAGCGCGCCTCCAAACGAAAATCAGAATAGAGCTGGAACGGGGCGGACGAGACGGCGCTTAGCACCAGCAAGCCCGCTACGAACACGAGCCCGCGGCCCATGTAGCCACCGGCGACACTCGCCACCCACGCGTCATATCGGCCCAACCCCCCCGCGAACAAAAACGCGCCGATCACGAGCGCGGAAAGCAGGCCACGGAGCAGCCCCAGGCGACCGCGTGCCGCCGTGTAGGCGCTCATGCGCGCGAGCTGCGCGCCGTCGACCGAGCCAGTCAGCTCGCTCGGGACAACGTGGCCGGTTCGCCCTAGGTGCCGAAGATTGAGCCATGAAAGCCACAGCCGGAACACGGCCACGGCACCGAATAGCGCAAGCGCGAGGACCATCGTCGTCGAAACTTACGGCGGGCGGCCGGACCGCGCCAGCCCGTTGAAAACACGGCGTCCAGCGCACCGCCGGGTTTTCCGCTTCGTTGATCGCCTGCATGGGATGCGTCATCCTGCGCTCATCGAAACCGAACGACCGCACACCGTGCTCTTACTGTCGCCTGCGAACCTGAGCGGCCGCCGCGGCGCCATGGTCATGAATCCCAAAGCGGACTTCGACGTCGCCCGCCAGCTTCGCTCGAGCGAAGGCGCGCCGCTCGGCGACGTGTTCAGCTTCGTGAGCGGGCTGTACTTCCGCGGCAAGGCCACCTACGCGCGGGCCTTCGCCCGCCCTGCAAATGGTGCCAGCGCGGCCTGGGTAATCAGCGCGGGCGGTGGTTTGTGCGCTCTGGACGAACGCGTCACCCCGGAGCGGTTACGCGGCTGGGCTTCGGTGTCCATCAACGAAAAAAATCCGCATTTTACCGCGCCGCTCGCGCGCCACGCGAGTGCGCTGCTCGACGCGCACGGCCCTGCCACCCGCTTCGTGCTGCTTGGAAGCGTGGCCCGCAAAAAATACGTCGAGCCGCTGCTCGAAATCTTCGCTGAACGCTTGCTCTTTCCGGCGGAGTTCGCCGGCCTCGGAGACATGAGCCGCGGGGCCCTGCTACTGCGCGCGGCGCGTGAGCAGCGTGAATTATCGTACACGCCGGTGCTGGGCGCGCAGCTCAGCCGCGCGCGCCCTTAGAACCCTGTGTCGAGGCCAACCCGCTTCAGCGCGTAGCCGCCGGGATTATTGAGCCCGCCCTTCGCGGCATTGCTAACGCTAACGCCGGTGAACGTAGCGCTGCCCTCGGCGTCGATGTCGATGCCGTACGTCGTCGCGCCGTCGATTTTCACGTTCTCGAAGCTCAGACCGCTGATGGTCTTTTGAAAGCTCAGCAAAATGCCCTGATAGGCGCTGTCCCTGATGTCCAGATCCTTGATTATCATCGGCGTCGTGAGGTCGGCGGTGTCCGCGTACACCCAGAGCGCGCCCAAGGCGGACATCCAATCGTGCTCGTAGCCGCCCGTCCGGAGCAACGTGTTGCGCTGAATGAATTGTGTCCCGCTGAAGGGCGCGGGCGCGAACCGGTTGCCGATGGCGATGCCCGCCGATGCGTTCACCGTGTCAGACAAGACATTGTCTTCGGCGCGATTGTCGGTGCCGCCGTAGATCCCAATCGCGTTCGCCAAGAGTGGCAGCTGGACGGTATCGAAGGTAAACGCGCAGTCTTTTACGGCCTGACCCTCGGAGAACATGGCGAGCCCGTCGTCGCCCGTGTTTCGAATGCTCGATTGATCGATGCGCGTGGAGGTCGTCCCTTTGTGGAGGTTGACGCCGTCGGCGAAGGTGTCTCGGATGCGTACGCCCGCTACGTACAAGCCGCTGGTTGGCGCATCGAACCACATGCCGACTTTGGTGTGCTCGATCCACACATTTTGGATCAACGACCCGTCGGCGAAGTTGCCTTCGATTCCTGTGTCCGAGCCGCCGTCATCGCGGTTTAGGACATCACCAAAGATCGCGAGATCCAAAATCTGGATGCGCCCGCCTTTGCCGAACAAGCCGCCCTTGCCCGCCTTACCGTGGAGCACCGTGTACCATTGCCCCGCGCCAGCCAGCGTGATGCCCTGTAGGTCGATGCTCGCGTTGATATCGTACCGGCCTTTGCCCAGGTAAACTCCTTGATTAGCCGCTTTCGCGGCGCTGATGGCAGCTCTCAGCGCGCTCGTGTCGTCCAGCCCATCATCGGCTACGGCGCCCTGGCTGGTGACTGATATGAACCCGGGTGGTGCGGCCAGCGGGGCATCGACCTGCTCGAAGTCGACCAGATCGATCGTGTAGCTCGGAGCGTTGCTGGCGACGTCTTTGCGCAATGCAATGCGAGTGCCCGCAGGTTGTTGGCCGATCAGCACACGCTGCTCGTCGAAGTAGCGATGGGGGGTGCCTTGGCTCGGTTGATTCTGCGCGGCCTCCCCGCCGCTCGAGTACGCGCCATAGATCCAGGCATACCTAGAGCTGACGGGCAGGTCTAGAAGATGGGTGTCTCCGGCGTACACGGACAACGTGGCGTCGCGGCCTAACCCGTCGGCGCTGTCCGGGATCGAGTAGCGGAGCACCATGGCGTTGGCTGCAGCCGGCAAAGTGAACGCCACTTCTTGACCCGCGCTATCGAGCGTGACGGCCTTTCTGCCCGATGCCTCAGCGGGGACCTGACCGTACTCCCGGGACGGGCCGACGATCTTTCCGGTCTGGGCGCCGGCTTCGGCCTCCAGCTCGGCATAGGGCAGGGTGGCGCCACGCGCCGCCAAGGCGAGCCCGTTCGCCAAGCTCAACGCATCGATCTGGAGATTGCCGGTGTCCGCGGCTTCTTTGCGGAACGTCACCGTGTTCAGGCCAGCGCGAAAGCTGAGCGACTGTTTTGCGGCGGCCCACTGTCCATTGCTCGCCGGCAGCGCCGCGGGCGTAACCGAATAGCCGTTGACCTGCACGCCAAGCATGCCCGCGGCGCTGCTTGCGTAGCGCAACGAGACTTCGTAGTCGGCCTTGGTTTGAACGCGGACGGCGAAGATCACTTGCGCGCCCGGGGCCGCGAAGTTCGTGAGGTAGCCGGAGCCAGTAAAACCCGCGCTCGAGTGGGCAAGCGTGACGCCGCCGCTGTAGAAGCCGAGCTCGGCTTCGTATCCGCTGGACGGGACGGGGCCGCCGCCCTGACCGCCTTGACCGCCTTGACCGCCTTGACCCCCTTGACCGATCCCGACTGAGCCCGCAGCTCCGTTCGCACTTTCACCTGAGCCACCGCCCGCGCCGCTGGCAGCCGCCACTGCGAGCTCGCCGGCATTGCCAGCTGAGCTCGCGGTACCCGCGTTACCTGCGCCTCCGGCTGGCTGCGCAGTGGCCCCGCCCCCCGTTTCCCCCGGCGACATGTAGGTGTTGTTGGTCGTGCTGCAAGCTAAGGTCGAGGCCAGTAGAGCAGCGGCGCAAGGGAGCCCGCGCGCGAGCCGAGCTGGATCCAAGCGGAGCGTCACGCGCAGATTGTTCATGTTGATCGAGCAGTGTTGGAACGCGCCGAGCAGGGTCACACCGGTGCGAAGTTTTACGTCGTCGACGCGTATCAGAAGGAGACGCGCAGCCGAACGCGCGCGCCGCCAACCGCCGGTTCGAGCTTCAGCGCGGTGACCGCACTCGGCGTCGAACGAGAGCCGACATAGACCCAAGCGGCGGCCGCCAACGCCCCGACGCCGGCGACCAGCGCTACGTCAGAGACGACGGCATTGGAACGCAGCGCGTCGGCCCGCGCAGGGTTGCAGGCGGGCGCACAGCTAGCCCTCAAGTCTTCATACTCACGGTGTGAACGCAGCCCGAAATAAAGCGAGCTGCCGAGCGCGAGCGCACCGACGCCCGCCAGGGCGAGGGCCAAGACCGGCACGCGCTTCGGCGCTTGCGCTGGGCGTTCGTCGAGCGCGTGCAACACAACGGCGACGGAGAGCTCCCGATCCGTGGGGCGCAATGCGGTCTGCAGCTCGAGCGGCCGATAGCCTGCCGCCTCGAAGCGCAGCAGGTGCGGACCGGCTTCCAGGATCAACGGTTGCTCCAACTCAGTTGCCGTGAGCGGCACGCCATCCGCAAGGGCGTGTACGTTCGCGATCCGTTCGCCACTCGGGCTGGTGATATGCAGGCGCGCCGTGGGCAGGTCGGCTTCCACCTCCGTTGCCCAACGCTTGCAGTCACGTACTACGGCGGCCGGGCAGCGCGGCTCCGCGCATGATTTGAAGGCTTGTCGGGCCCCGTACAACCGACCAGCGAGGCGATCTTCCTGCCCCTTGGTGTACGCGCTCGAGCAAGCCTCCGCGCTCTCCGCCCGAACGGGCGCGGAGATGCTGAGCACGCCGAGCGCGCACGACAGCAAACTCAGGCAAACGTCGGATCGGACGACCCGCATCATCGAGCTCCGATTCTATCACGTGGCCGCGAGCTCAAGGAGCGCGCAGTTTCGCGCGAGCCGCGCTGGCGTAGGCTGAGCCTGGGTAGCGATCTAGAAGTGCGTTCAAATGCTCCCGAGCCTCCGCGGCGTGGCCCTCGGCCGAAGCGGCTTGGGCCAACCCCCAGAGCGCGTCCGGCGCCAACGCTCCCCGCGGTGAATGCGACAAATAGCGCTCGAAATGCCGGTGCGCGGCGCCCGCCGAGCCGCTCTTCAGCTGCAACGTGCCGAGCGCGATATCGCTCGCGTGGGCCTCGCCCGAGCCGGGAAACCGCGCTTGCAGGCGTTCGAGCAGCGTGATGGCTTCGGCACTGCGGCCCTCGCGCCGAGCCCGACCTGCGGCACTCAGCAACCCAGGAGCGCTATCAAAGACGGGCGCTGCCGCGGGCGCCTGAATCACGAATGCACTGCTCGCGGTCTCGACCGCCGGCGCCAATTCGAGCGGCGCGCTCACAGGCTCCTGCGCGCGCGGCGTCGCCCTGGCCTTCGCGCCGGTCGTCAGGCTGCTCGTCGGGCTCGGCTTGGCTCGGTGCAGGCGCAATTGTGCGACCGCCGCCGCGCCCACCGATGCCAGGAGGAAGGCGGCCGCGATCAGCCACAAGCTCACGCCGGGCCGAGCCCGTGCCGTGCGTGCCGGCAGCTCACGCAGGAGCCGATCGAGCACTCGGCTCTCCGCCGCTGGATCGCTCGGGAAGCTCCGTTCTTCGGCTTCCAGCTCATCGCTCGCGCGCTGCAATAAGGGCTCGGCGGCGGGCTCTTCCGTGCGCTTCACGACTCTGGCCCCACTAAATCGCGCAACACCGGGTGCGCCAGTGCGCGCGCGCGCAGTGCTCGTTTCGCGAGCCGCAGCCGACTGCGCACGGTTTCGACCGGTGCTCTCGAAAGCGCGGCGATCTCCGCGACGGTGTAGCCCAAGATGGCGTTCAGCGCGAACGCTTCGGCTTGCGGCGCGGGCAGCTCGTCCAATAAATGTCGCACGATAGGCAGCAAGACGGCGCTGCTTGCTTGCCGTTCCGGGTCAGTGTTCTCGGCCTCGAGCGTATCTGGGTCCGCGCTGTCGCGCACGCGCGCACGCTTTTGCGTCGCGTCTCGACGCCGCACGTTCATGGCGGTCAGCACGGCCACGCGACGCGCGAAATTCAAGACCGTGCTCTCACGGCGAAATTCTGGAAGCCGCTGCACGACCGCATAAGCTGCGTCGTGCGCCACGTCCTCGATGAACGGGTGGGACGGCCCCAGCACGCGCCGCGCCACACGCAACAAGTGCGGAATGATAGCAACCAGGAAGGTACGCAAGGCGACCGCATCGCGGGCCTGCACGCGTTCCGCCAGCTCAGCCAGCTCGTCGCGGGGCGCGTTCGAAGCATGCCACGAGCCGTCGGCGCCCGCCTTCACTGGTTTTGGCGCAGCGATGAGGCGTAGCATGCGATCGCTGGCGCAAGCGTAGCTGGCTTCGGGATGTGGTTCTAGGTGCCAGAGGAGCATGGTTCGAGCGCGAGAAACCTGCGCTCGATTGCGGTAGTGTCGAAGCGCGCGCGTTCAGGTCAAGCGCAGGGAATTTTGATGAATCGGCCAAAAATCAGCGCATTTCCAAGAACGGCGAGCGCGCTGCTCCTAGCCGGCTGCTCACTCCTTCAAGATCCAGACTCGCTCAGCCGTGATTACGGCGCGCCGAGCGGCGGGAGCGCCGGCCGGGCCGGGACCTGCGAGCCCACGAACGCAGACCTCTTCTGTGATGGGCTCGATCAGAGCTGCGCGGAGACCGCGGTTGAGCCCACGTGCCCAAGCGGTTGTGCCGGGTCGGTCTATGGCGGGAGCTCGTACATGGGTTGTTCGAGTGGCGCATCCTTCGAGGAGGCCGAGCTCTTGTGTCAGAAGCAACGCATGCACTTGGTGCAGATCGATACGGCCAGTGAAAACAACTTCATCGTTCAAATCGCGCAGACGCTCGGCAGCTACGTTTGGATTGGCGGCTCGGATCAGGAGCTACTCGCCACTTATGCCTGGGTAGACCACGGGCCTGCGTTCTACGCAAATGGCGCGCCGATTGCGGGTGTGTACCAACACTTCGCGGAAGGGCAGCCCGCGCCCGTAACCGGGTTTGACTGCGTGCAGCTGCACGATGATCCGGATGGCCCCTGGTCCACCGCGCGTTGCTCGGACGTGAAGCAGTTCATCTGCGGGCGCTAGCGTGGGATGGGCAGCTCGAGCGGGGCGATCCAGAAGATGTCGCCGTTGTTGTCGTTGCCGAGAAACAAGCGACCATCGGCCGCGAAGGTGATGGCGGCTGGGCGACCATGGGAAAGTCGGCCATCGTCGTAACCGCTGGCAAAGTCTGCCAACCCGCCCGACGACACTCCGCCGTCCAAGTCGCCCGAGGGGACGGGCAAGCCGGTCTGGGGATTCATGGCAATGGCGACGACGCGCGCCCCGTGCCAGCTGCCCGCCGCCCCATGCAGCGGTACGAAGGCGGCGCCGGTGTACGGCGCGGGCCACTTGCCCGGTTCGAAATCGAAGCTGAACGGCGTATCTCCGATCAGGAACGCGGCATCTTCCGGCGCTACGTGCGAGCAATCCGGATCCACATTCGAATTCGAGAACGGCACATCCTTGGTGGCGCAGCAGGGGAAGCCCCAGTCATCCCCGTCGCGGATCGGGACCAGCTTCTCGCGACCGCCCGCCTCCTCTGAGTAGTCGAGCGCAAGCTCGGCGGCGAAACACAGATTTTTGCCGCGCGCGCAGCGTACGGCGATGGGATTGCGAAAGCCCTTCGCCACTTTCGTGCCGGCCATCGTGCCGTCGAGCTTGAGGATGCCACCGTGAAACGGATGCGGCTCCTCACAATCCTCACTCTGATCTCCGCCGTTGCCCACGTAGATCGTACCGTCGTCCGCCTGATCGAGCGGCTTCGGCCAGTGCAGGTCGGAGCTATAGACCTGAACGTCCGCGACCACTTCGCTTGCGCCGGATGGCGCCCGGTCGCCCGAGCGATAAGGCAACCGAAGGATCTTCGTCCCGTCTTGGTAATAAAAGTGGTCGGCCGTAAACAGCAGACCCTGAGTCGAAGGCAGGTTGCTCAAAAAATCGTGGGCGAGGTCGCCATAGCCGTCTCGGTTATCGTCCGCCAACAGCACGATCGCTTGCCTGCCGCCGCTGCCGCCGCCGGTCGTGCCGGTGGTGGGTGAAGCCACGAACAGCTCCCCGCCCGGTGCGAAGCGCAGCTGACGCGCATTCGGCACGTTGCCAAAGTAGTGTACGCAGTAGCCCACGGGCAGATGCAAAAAGGCCGGGCGGGTGAGCTCACTACCCGGCACATTGACCGTGCCGGCGGCAGTGAAGCGCACGGAGCCGGGCAGGTCACAAAAATTCTCGACGCTGCCATCGACCGGCGCAGAGCCGCCTGCCGCAATCTCAACGGGCTTGCTCGCGTCCGAGTGGCAGCCGCCTGAAAGCCACGCGCACCCGGCCAAAATCAGGCTTTTGCCCAACCGGCTTCTCGAGCGCTTCGTGCAGGCTCCCTTCATCGGCGTTCGCGAGTCGTTCTAGTACTACTCGAGCAGTTTTGGCACGATCAGATCGCGATTATCCGAGTTGGGCAAGGCGGAGAGAAACCCGCGAGGACCGCTGGCCAGAGACGCTCGGGCTGCTCGTGGCTGGTCAATTCGTTTTTGCGGGCACGCGAACGCGGTCCGCGCGGCAGATGTCGCCCGCTGGGCACGCCGGGTCACATTCTGGCTCGCACACTCCTACATGACAAGCGTAGCCCGGCGAGCACCGGGGAGCACAAGGCTCTGAAGGCGCGGCCACCGCGAACGCAGCCGGCGGCGGCGCAACGCTGGAGGCGGATGCCGGTACCTCCGACGGCAATGCCGGGGGCGTAAGCCGATAACTCATGCCGGTCAGCGTGAACGCTTGGTGATAACAATCGTGGCCGCTATAGGGCTTAGTCACCGAGGTCACTTGAACGAAGTCGGCGCCGCGGCGTGCGGCGGCCGCCCGGAGTCGCGCGGTCGCGCCCTCTAGCGTGCCGCGTTCCCCGCCAAAGCCGCAGCCATAGCCGTCGCTCACGCTGAGCGGCCCGAGCCGCTCGGCGCCCGCCGGCGGGTCTCCGCGTTCGACCCGCACGCCCCCCGCCTGCGCGCTCACGTGGGGGACCGCCGCCTCCGAAGCGCAGCCCGCCGGAGTAACTAAGACAGCCGCCCACGCCAAGCTCCAGATCCGCGCTCCGCTCATGGGCTCCATTTTCTACTACAGCCGCGCCGGTTGCAGCTTTGGAGTGGATGGTCACGCAGTACCCCACGGGCGTCCCAGCCTTCGGCGGCGGGGCGCGCCTTTCGCAGAGTGAGACGAGACAGCGCCCGCTTCACGTGCGCGCGTTGCCGCGCGCACGATGAAAGGAGCGAGTCGTGACCCATACGAAATGAACGCATAATGCGAAACATGCGCTCGCCTCGGCAAGCTTAACTCGGCGCTGGCGGCGACCGTTGTAATCGGGCGCTGCGGCCGCATTTGCGATAAGGAAGCCAGCCATTCGCGATACCTGCACGACGGGAAGGCTTCCTCTTTGACATAGCCCAACCCAAGGATCCCGCGGCGCGGCGTGCGAGCAAGGTGATGAAAGCGATTCCAGTCCGGGTCACAATCGTGCGTTTACACTGGTATGCGTTGCGGTTCACTCGCGGGTGCGCCAAATTTCGAGCGATGGCAAGGCAGTTGCGGTTCTTCGAGCCTGGAGTGCTCGTGCTCCCATTGCTCACCGGCCTGGCCGGCTGTCAGGCGCAGTCGCCGGGCGGCAGTTCTCCGGGCGCGTCCGGTGCCGCGGGCGGGGCCAGCAGCGGCGCCGGGCAGCCGGTCTCCACATCGCCCCTCTTGCCCGCGCGCATTCGGCGTTTGTCGAATGCCGAATACGAAAATAGCGCGCAAGTATTGGTCGGCAGCGCCGAGCCCGTCACCGCCGCGTTCGCGCCGGACACGCGACAGAGCGGCTACACGATCAACGACGCACAACGCGTCGACTCCGTGCTCGTGAAGCAGATCGCGAACGCCGCCACCCAGCTCGCCGCTCAGGTTCGGGTGAAGCTTGCCACGCTAGCACCCTGCGCGGATCCGGTGACGCAAGCCGAGGCTTGCGCGAAGACCTTCATTCAATCGTTCGCGACGCGCGCATATCGTCGCCCGCTCGCCGCGGACGAAGCGCAGAAGCTGCTGGAGCTGTTTCACGTCGCGGCGGACGGCGCGTCCTACGCGGACGGCATCGAGCAGGTGGCTTCTGGCGTCCTGCAATCGGCGGCGTTCTTGTACCTGACGGAAACGGGCAACGCGGCGCCGGGCCGCCAGGTCACGCTCACTCCGTACGAAACGGCGAGCGCCATCTCTTACCTCGTCACGGCCGGCCCGCCCGACGCAGAGTTGTTGAGCTCAGCGGCGAACGGGCAGCTGGAAACACCCGAGCAGCGCAGCACGGCTTTCTCTCGCTTGGTCTCGGGCGCGGACCCCGCGTCGCGCGAGCGCGTGCTCCGGGTAATCCAAGAGTGGCTGGGCACCGATCGCCTGCCGGACACCGCGAAGGATAGCGTGGTCTACGGAAATTTCGCGGCGCTCAAGCCCGCCATGCTGAGCGAGACCGCCGACTTCGTCGACCACTTGTTAGCGCACAAATCAGGCACCGTGGGCGAGCTGCTCGGTGCCAATTGGACGGCGACCAAGGACACGGGCCTCGCTCAGTTATACGAGGGCTCCGCCAACGGCGCGGCCGAGGGTGAGATCAGCCTGCCCGCTCGGCGCGGCATCTTGAACCAGGGAGCGTTCTTGTCGGTTTACGCGCACGCCAGCGAAACGGGCCCGGTCTTGCGCGGCGTCGCCATCGAGCGTCGCGTGGTTTGCATCGACGTACCCTCGCCATCTACTCTGAAGATCACCGTGCCCCCCTTGCCGGTGGATTCGAGCAAGACAATGCGCGAGCGTCTCGCGACGCATGTCAGCGACCCCATGTGTGCGAGCTGTCATACGAACATCGATGCATTCGGCTTCGCGTTCGAGCTGTACAACGGCATGGGCCAAGCCGCGCCCCCGCCCGTCGATAGCCACACCACCCTTTCCGTGGGCAAAGATTTCGACGGTGATTACGCCGACAGTAATCAGCTCGCCACCGCGCTCTCGAACAGCGCGGCGGTGCGCGAGTGCTTCGCCCGTAACGTATTCCGGGCTTCCGCTGGCCGTAGTGACGATCAAGTCTCGGCGAGCGAGAACGCGTTCATCGACTATTGGCGAACCGCGAGCGTGCCGAGCGGGGACGCGGGTTCCTCGCATCCCGCAACGGCGGTCGAGGGCAGCATCCTCGAGACCCTGCGCGCCTTCATCACGAGCCCCACGTTTACGTTGCGGAGAGCACAATGACGCGTCTAACACCAACCCGCCGCGCCTTCCTGCGCGCCATGGGCGCCGGAGTTGCGGCATTGCCCTTTTCCCGCTTGCTACAGAGCTCCGTGGCTCAAGCCGCGGGCGAAACCTTGCCGCTCAAATTCGTGACCATCTACCATCCGCATGGCTTGGCCGCGGAGCTTTGGGCGATGAGGTCGAGCGACAGCGAAAGCGCGTTCGATATCGCCTACCCGAATTGTTCGCTTCAGCCCTTCGATGACGCCGCCACTTACGGCAAGAGCTTCAAGGATAAGCTCTTGGTGATCGAAGGCATCGATCACCTTTCGAATGCCAACGGCCACGACTCGGCGGGGACGATTCTGACCGGCAGCACGATCGATGGCAGCAAGCGCAGGCCGTTCAATTCCTCGCTCGATCAATTCCTGGCCGTGACCAAGAACCTGGGCAGCGAAACGCGAATCACCAGCGTCAACCTGGGCGTGGGCAATGATGCGACCGATCCCGGGCTGACCCTTTCTTACGGGGATGGCGGCACGCCGTTGCCGAAAATAATCGACCCCGTGGCGGCGTTTCACTTGTTGTTCGACGGGCTAGCCGTCAGCTCGAACCCCGTAGACATGGCCGCGGCCACTCGCAAGCAGAAGCTCGGCCAAAGCGTGGTGGACTTCGTGCGCTGGGACGTAAATCGCCTGCGCACGGGCTTGGCCGCGCCCGAACAGCAAAAGCTCGATCAACATTTGACGGCGCTGCATGAAATCGAGAAGCAACTCAGCGCCGGCGCGGCGGGCGGGCCGCTGTGCGCAGTGCCGGCAGCTCCGGACGCCACAAAATTTCCGAGTCTGAAACAATACAATGGCGGGGAACCGTATTTCGACGCGATCACCGACGCGCATATCGATATGCTGGCCCAAGCGTTGGCTTGCGACGTCACGCGTTTCGGTACGCTGTTTTTGAATGATCTGTCGTATGCCACGAACCCACTCGGCCTCCCTGCCGACAACCACGGCGCGGTGGCCCACACCTACAACGCGTCGGCCGTCGGCAACAATGGCGTGATGCAGACTGGCGATCCAGCCAGTTGGCAGCGGCTCGCGATGTTCAACCGCTACGCATACGGCAAGGTCGCGCGCTTGATGCAGAAGCTCGATCAGCTCGGCATTTTGGACAGCACGATCATTTACGTGACCAGCGACATGGGCAACCCCAGCCTTCACAGCACGCGCAACGTGCCAACGGTGCTGGCCGGCGGAGTGAACGGCAAGTTCCGCATGGGGCGCCGGCTCAAGATGGCGCCCGGTTGCCCCACGAGTGACCTCTGGTGCCCCGGCAAGCCGACGTACACGCCCACGACCAACAGCAAGATCCTCGTGTCTATCGCGCAGGCCTTTGGTGTGGAGGTCGACACCTTCGGCACGCAACCGGATCCTAAAGACGTCACCGGTGCGCTGAGTCAACTGGCCTAGACAGCGGTACGGGCGCGGCGAGCCTGACCGTGCTCAAAACTCCCCGGCCATGGCCAGCCCGAGTGAGGTCGGCGAAAACGCCGGGAGAACCGCGCTGACGTGCGCTTTCGTGCGGCCGGCGGTTTCGGCGACGTGCGCGGCGCGGTAATGCAGCAGCGTGGGCGTCAAGTAACCGACGGAGGCCCCGAGCAGCATACCGGTCAGATCGTCAGTGGCGTAGTGCTTGTCGGAGGCGATGCGCGTGTACGCGACCACCGCCGCGGAGGCGGTTGTCAAGCCGCACATCAGCGCGTCTCCCACGTCGCCGTATAGGTGCAGATGCTGATGGTGAGCGCACGTCAACCCCGCGTTGGTGAACGCGATGGCAGTGTGACCCGCGAAAAAGCTCAGTGAGCCATCGGCGTTATTGGCGCTACAGCCCGGGAAGCCGGGGTTCACGCCCTTGCGACAATCGCTCTGATACGGCCGCTCACGCCGCACGAACGTCGAGGCACTGAACTGAAGTAACCCGACCAGAGCGTACGCCTCGACGTCGATCAACAGCATCTGACCGGCTACGTCCGATGACCCTCGGATCGCCCAGGCGCCGACCAGCGCATCAGCCACCGAAAACCCGAACGAGCCAAGGTACAACTTGCTGCCGAATTTATGGGCTCGTTCTCGTCCGTCCGCGCTGTCTGCGCGGAGGGCGCTGCGCACGCTGTCGTCGAACAAGATGCCGCCGTGCCAGAGCGGCTTTCGGTAACGCGCGCTGGCGGCCAACGCGATGGTGCCCGCGAGCATCGCGCCGGTGACGCCGTACTCGACGGGTCGAAACCGCGGCCAGGCGGGATTCCAACGCAGCGAACGGAGCGATTCGAGCTGGGGCGGAGATTCGGCCGAGGTGTCGGACAACGGCTCGGCCATTGCGGGCGTGCTCCAACTTACGAGAGAGAGCGCCGCTAGCCCCGTGCCGAGGAGCTTGAGAGCTCGAACCGTACGAAGCGATGGGACGGAGAGCGTGGCGTTCACTGTCCGGCGAGCTTTTCAGAATGCGAGCCGCTCGTCACCTGGTTCCGAAGCCGACTTCGTCGAGCCGGACGCTGACGGGCGAATTAGCTCGCCGAGCCGATGGGCCATGTTCCCGGGCGATGTTCGGCGCCAGATCATTCGGCCCGTCCGCGCAATAAAGCGCCGCTAATTGACGCGCTTGCGAGCGCCCGACCCCGACTTCGAACATGCCGCCCAGGTAAACGCTTGCCAGCAGATTCGTTTCCGGACGGTGCCTGCCGGCCCGTCCGCGCTCCTCGAAAACGGAGTCGAGCGCGCGCAGCAGCTCGAGCGGGCCGCCCATGCGGGGTGCTTTCAAATTCGCAGATTCTCCGCGGCTGACGGCCCGCGCGACCGCCACTCGGTCAACGAGGCTTGCGTCGCGCGAAACGCGCGCGAGCTGGGCCGGCGTGGCCCGCTCCTCGAAGCCCTGCGGAGGGTCTTCGAGGAGCGAACCCTGGCTGAGCTCGGCCAGTTGCCGAGCCGAGTCAAGCACGCCTTTGCCCTTGAAGTCGAAGATGGCGATGCCCGGCTCGCGCGCCACCGCGCGTAGCGTCTCCGCGTCCCAGCTCGGATCCACGTCCACCTTCAGGTCACCTTCGAAGCCTTCATCCCGTACGCGCTGGGCGACACGTAACGGGTCTTGGCTCGCCGCAAATGAAACGACGAACCGAAGACGTGCTTCCCGCTTACCGGTCAGGTCGTTTAGGCTGAGCCCCGCCTGGCGGAGGGCGAGGTCGATCAACGCGGCCTCGAGCGCAGCGCGCTCGTAAAACGTCCCCTCTCGGCCGAGCGCAGAGCCAACGCGCAGCACCGCGTTTCGGTCGACGGACGCGAGCCACGCGCTCGCATAGCCGGCAAATTGCTCGTGCTCCAACGGGCTGAAGGCTACGTTCTCGCCTAAGCCGACCTGTCCGGCGCCGGTCAAACGGAGGACGCTGCTCGGCCGCGGTCCGCCCGGGTAGTCTGGTAGCGAAACGGCGGCGTACGTGACTTCGAGCCGAGCGACGCGTACGGGCAGCTCCGAGAGCGCGTTTGCCAGGTCGCCAGGGCCGATCAGGCTGGCCATGCGCAGCGAAAACCACTGAAAATCTGACGCCGTTCGGGCAAATCCCAATTGCGAAAGGTATTCCGCGCGACCACGGCTCGCGTGGCGAAGGCGCCCCCACGCAAGACCCGGTATTGCTGACCGAAAAACACCTTCGAATATTCGTCATACGGGTAACTTCGAAACCCCGGGTAAGCATCGAACCAGCTTTCGGTCCATTCCCAGACGTCACCGAGCATCTGCAAACAGCCGTAAGCGCTCTGGCCCTCGGGATAGGCGTTGGCGCGCGCGGGTTCCAGGCGCTCCTGATCCAGATTGGCACGCGTCGTATCCCAGGGCGCGTTCCCCCAAGGGAAACGGCGCGCGGCGACGGCGGTTGCGTCCCAGGCTGCGGCCTTCTCCCATTCAGCTTCGCTCGGTAGCCGTCCGCCGGCCCAGCGCGCGTAAGCATCCGCTTCGTACCAGGAGACATGAACGACGAGCCCGTCCGGGTGTAGTGGCTCGAGCCGCCCAAACACTAGGCCCTGCCAGGCGCGCAGCCCGCCTTTTTCGGCGGTCGCTCGCCAATGTGCGGGAGCGCGGCTCTTGGTCTGCGAGAGCCAAGCCCAGCCCGCTTCCGACCAATAGCGACGCTGCTCATAGCCGCCTTGCGAGATGAATTGGACATATTCAGCGTTCGTTACCGGCGCGCGTGCGAGCCGAAAGCTCGCGACGTCGACCTCGTGCGCGGGGCGTTCATTGTCGTATGCCCACTCCGTGTCGTCGGTCCCCATCAGGAATGGGCCGCTCGGGATGAGCACGCTCTCCGTCACGGGGCGGGCCGCGTGATCGGGGCTCCCTGCGGCGGCGAAGCTCGGGCGGTATTCGAAATCTTCACGCAGCGCGATGGCCTGTAAGATCGTTTCCTGATGCTGCGCTTCGTGTTGCGCCACGAGCGGTAGGGCAAATGAGCCGTCGGCCGTATCCGGGGCCCCGAGCCAGCGTGCCTCGACCCGTTGGCGGACCGTGCGCAGCCGCTCCCAAACTTCGGGTATCGTGGGCAAGGCGAGGGTCGAACGTTCTGCTCGTGGCGTGTGCAAAGCGTCGTACAGCTGCGTTTGCTCACTTTCGGGCCCCGCGCCGCTCGTGTTTGGCAACAGCCACAGCTCTTCGAAATGCGCGATGTGGCCCAGATCCCAAGCGATGGGGCTCATCAAGCGGTTGTGCTGTCGCGCAAGATCGGCCTGGCTGAGCGGCGCCACGAGCTCTAGCGTGCGGGCGCGCACCGCGCTCAGCGCCACGAGCTTGGACGACACGCTGGCTTGCTCAGACGCAGAGCGCGCCCTCACTTTGGGCTTTCTGAACAAAAACAAGCCAAATTCGGCATTCACCGCGCTCCACGTCAAGCGCAGACCGAAGCGTTCCACGGTTGCGATGAACGCCGGCGGGCGAAACTTGTGACTGACTTCGGTCAGGATGCGTTCCCCGCGCGCGATCCGAAATATGCGCCCGAGCGAGGGCACTTGGATAGTCAGCTCTTGCCGGGCTTGCGCGAAGATCTCGACGCGCTCGCGCTCGGCGTCGTAGTAGGCCACGTGCTCGATCGCAGACTCGGGAATGCGCGTCTGAAGCTCGCGGTTCATGCGGGCGAATAGGTTGCGCGTGAAGGCGGCCGTGACGCCGGCCTGGTCGTTGTAGGCGGCCTCGATCAACCGCGGATCTTTCACCAAATCCAAACCGACCAGGAAGTTATCGCCGGGCATCAGCGCGCCGGCCAACAGCTCGCAAAACGCTGGGTATTCACGAAACCCGAGGTTCCCCAAGCTCGACCCCAAGAAAGCGACGGTCATCGGCGCTGCGCCCCGCAGCGCCTGCAAAGCGCGTTCGTAAGTCGCGGCTAGGCCCTGAATGGCAAGCCGGGCGCTTTGCGGATAACGCCGGCGCAGGCCGACGCACGCCTGCTCGATGGCCTGCGCGTCGACATCGACCGGCACGTAGCATGAGGGCTCCGCCGCCGTCCACGCATCGAGCAAGCGTTGGGTCTTCGTGGATGCGCCCGAGCCGAGCTCGACCAGGAGGCCCGAGCCGGCGGCCTCGCGGATCGCCGAACCGTGCGCGAGCAGCAGGCGATCCTCGGCGCGCGTGAGATAATATTCTGGTTGTTCGGTGATGCGTTCGAACAGCGCAGAGCCGGCGGCGTCGTACAAGTAGCTGGCGTCCAAACGACGCGGCACGCTGTCGAGCCCCTGCGCGACCGATAACGCGAACGCCAGCGGTGCTTGCCTCCGCGGGTCGACACATACCGAGAAGCCGTCGCCGACAATCGAGCGCCAGTCGTCGAGCGCGGCCGAACGAAGCGGGAGAGGCATCGGAAACGCCATATGATTTAGCAAAGTCTTTCGAGCAAAGGATGTGGCGTTTCTGCTAGTGAGCTCACGGCCGTGCCGTGTGTCACGGGGATCTACGCGGGGCCCGCCGCGCTGGTTACGGGGTCGCGGCGCGGCGCAGCCCTCGGGGGACCACTTTTCGCTCGATGATTTCGAACAGACCTTGGACGGCCAAGGCCAGGAGCGAAGCCGGAATCGCCCCTTGCAAAATCAGGCTCAAGTTATCCAAGCGGATGCCGGTGAAAATGGGTTGACCGAGGCCGCCTGCGCCGATCAAAGCGCCGAGGGTCGCCGTACCGACATTGATCACGGCTGCGCTCTTGATCCCGGCCAGGATCAGTGGGCTGGCCAGGGGCAGCTCCACCAAGCGCAACATGGCCCTGGCTGGCAGGCCCAGGGCCTGCGCGGATTCGAGCAGCGGCGTGGGGATACCGCGCAGCCCGGCGTGCGTATTTCGGACGATGGGCAGCAAACTGTACAGAAAAAGCGCGACCACCGCGGGTCGTCCACCGATGCCGAAGAGCGGGATCATGAACACGAGCAACGCGAGCGTGGGAATGGTTTGAACGACGCCTACGACCGCGAGCACGACTTCGCCGGTCCGCGGTCGGCGAGCTGCGAAAACGCCGATTGGAATGGCAATGGCGATGGCGGCCAAAAGCGAGCTGACGACCAGTAGCAAATGTTCACCGATTCGAGCCAGCATCTCGCGCGTCGCGCTGTGCTGCACGGTCCCTGCTCGGACACCGAAGGCCTCACGCAAAAAGGCGCTCGCGACTACGGCTTCCGGCACCCGATCCAATTTTGCGTGCGCGTTCATGGCCGCCATGTGTGCGGCATCGATGCGCCCCTCCAGACGCTGCAGCGCGCGCAAGCCAACATCCCCGATGTGCGAGCCGAGATCGAGGCGGTACAACAGGATCGCGTCGTAGCGCTGAAAAAACTGCAGATCGTCTAGCAGCGGTCGCAGCCCGTAGCGCGGAATTTCGGCGTCGGTACTGTATACGTCCGTCGCGTCAATCGAACCAGTTTCGAGCGCGCGATAAGCCAGGTCATGATCGAGACCTCGCACATCGGTTTGTGGTAAGCCGTAGCGCTCTCGCAAGCCGGGCCAGCCGTCTCTCCGGCTCAAGAACTCGCTGCTCAGACCGAAGCGCAACTCGGGGTGGCTCTTCAGGTCCGATAATTTTTTGACTCCGAGCTCTCCCGCACGCGCTGACTTGAGCCCTATAGCGTAGGTGTTGTTGAAACCGAGCGGCTCCGTCATGGCAACCCCGTGCCGTGCGAGCACCTGCCCAATCCAAGCGCGAGTCACGGGGCGCGGCGGCGGAGCCTCGGCGCTCAAGATCTCGTCCACGAGCGTTCCGGTATATTCTGGATATACGTCGACACTGCCGGAGAGGAGCGCATTCCAAACCAGCCGCGTTCCGCCCAAGCCGACGCGGTGTTCTGCTGGCACCCCCGCCGCCCGTTCCAACTGGGTCACGAGCTCGGCCAGAAGCACGGACTCGGTGAATGCTTTTGAAGCCACGCGCACTGGTTTCGACTCGGCATGCGCGTCGCGCGGCGCCCCCGACGCCAGCGCGGCGCCGCAGAGCAGTGTCGCTACGACACGGCGGGCCCCTCGGCTCATGGCCTCGCCTGCGCGGCATGCCCGGCATCGAAGCGGCGCTGGGCCTGCACGAAACGAGTCACGAACGGCTCGGCGGGGCGCAAAACCAGATCGTCGATCGAGCCCTGTTGCACGACCTTGCCTTCTTGGAGCAGCACCAGCACGTGGCCGAAGAATGACGCCTCGGCGAGGTCATGCGTTACGAGCACTACGGATTTGCCCAGCCGCGCGAAGATGGCCGCCAAGTCATCCTGTAGCTCTGCGCGGACCAAAGGATCGAGCGCGCCAAGCGGCTCATCCAAAAAAATCAACTCCGGATCCAGCATGAGCGCGCGCATCAATGCCACGCGCTGCTTCTGCCCGCCCGAGATGTCTCGCGGTAGACGCGTCAGCGTACTGTCTGGCAGCCGCACCAAATGCGCGAGCTCCGCCACGCGCTCGGCGACCTTTTGGGGCGGCCAGGCGAGGTAACGCGCCATCAGCCGCACGTTGTCGAGCGCGCTCAGATGGGGAAACAGGCCGCCATCTTGGACCACGTACCCCATGCGCGTCCGCGCCTGGAGCAGCTCCTCGGCGCCGAGTGGTTGTCCGCGGAACAGCACGCGACCCGAGTCCGGCTTCAACAACCCGAGCATCAAGCGCAAGGCCGTCGTCTTGCCGCAACCGCTCGGGCCGAGCAGCACGGTCGTGCGCGCCGTTTCGATCTCTAAATTCAGGGCGGTCAGGCTCGCGGTGGCGCCGAAACGTTTGCTGACGGAAAGCAGCTGCAAGATCGGCACTGAGCCAAGCGTCATGGATTCAGCTCACGACAAGGCATAACGCGGTAACTTCATCACCGCTGTCTGTAGACCCTCGGCGAACGTGGGGTGCACCATCTCCGCGTCGACGAGAGTGCGAAGCGGCGCGCCGGCTTGCATCAACATGCTAAAAACGTGGATCAGCTCGCCCGCATCCACTCCGCAGATCGTGGCCCCCAGCACCTGCTCGCTGACTCTATCGACGACCACCTTGATCACGCCCGCCGTTTCGTCCGTCTCGATCGCGCGGGCAATATCGCCAAACGGCATGCTCGCCACCTCGAAATCGAGGCCGCGCTCCCTCGCCGACGCCTCCGACAAGCCGACTCCCGCTACCTGCGGGTCGGTGAAAATCGTGTACGGAACCAAACGCTGGGTGCGCGGTCTCGCCGAACCGCCCATCAGGGTCTCGTACAGCACGCGGTGATCGTCCCACGAAACGTGGGTAAATTGTGGGCCCGGCACGCAGTCGCCGACAGCGAACACGCCTGGCGCGCGGCTCTGATAGCGCTCATCCACCGCCACGTAGCCCTGATCGTCCAGCGCCACGCCACCGGCTGCGCAGCCGAGATCGTTGGTGTTTGGCACGCGGCCGGTGGCAACCAGAAGCTCCGAGCCGCGGATCACCGCGCCCCCATCCACGCGCAGCTCGATCTGCCCATTCACCTGCGCCACCTGTTCGGTGCGCTGAGCAAGCGCAAGCACGATGCCTTCGCTCTCGAAGACTTTCTTTAGCGCCTCCGAAACGGCGGGATCCTCACGCGGCAGCAAGCGCTTGGAAGGCGCGACAATCGTCACGTCGGCGCCGAAGCGGCGAAACATCTGGCCCAGCTCGCACCCGATATACCCCGCGCCCAGAATTAGCAGATGGCGCGGCAATGCCCGCAGGTTCAATAGACCACTGCTGTCGAGATGAGGCACCTCGTTCAGCCCGGCAATGCTCGGTACGGCGGCGCGAGCGCCGACGTTGATCACTACCTGCTCGCCTCGAAATCGTTGCCCATTCACCTCGATCGTTCGAGCGCCCACGAATCGGGCGTGACCTCGCACCAAACGCAGATGAGCGCCTGCGCCGGCCAAGCGGTGCTCGACGCCCTCGCGCCAGCGCTTCACGACGGCGTCTTTGCGCGCCATGATTTCTCTAAAATCGACGCGCAGCTCGCCGACGTGCACGCCCAAGCGCGCCGCCGTGCGCGCCTGGTGTGCGGCGCGCGCGCTCGCGACCAGGGTCTTGGTCGGTGTGCAGCCGACGTTGACACAGGTGCCGCCGGCTTTTCCCCGTTCTACGATGACGACTCGTTTGCCGGCCGCCGCCAAGCGAGTCGCGAGCGGCACGCCTGCTTGGCCCGTACCAATCACCACCACGTCGAGGGCTTCCTCCGCGCTCATCGGCGCAGCGTACACCGGACTCAGCATTATCCACGAGGCGAAGCGCCTCGGCTGAGGCCAGTAGGGGTGCCGCAGGCAGTGCGCGCTAAAACCGCCTCTTTGACGCTATCCGCCCGAATTCGCGGCGTCGTCTACCCCGCCTCAGAGGCATATTAGTTGCACCGCGTCACGCCCATGACTACCTCGACGATACTTCGCGCGATCGCTCGTTCGCCCGTGCTGGGTGGCCTCCTCGTGGGAGCGGCCGCCACGGAGGCGCTCGATTTAGTGAGTATCGTCGTGTACGAGAAGGAAAGCTCGCTCCTACGCTTTCGTGAGAATCGCACGCGTCACTTCAAGCACGCGTACGAGCGCGCGGTGAGTGATTTTGCGCGCAAGCTCGGTCGGCCGTTAACGCGAAAAGAAATGCATGTCTGGGGTTGGCGTTTTCACAAGACGTTCGGCACGGCCACGGGCCTGCTCTATTCAGCGCTGCGCAAGCGTTATCCGCGCGTCGGTGCCGGCGCGGGGCTAGCCTTCGGGGCTGCATTCTTCGTCATCGTCGATGAGCTTTTGATGCCGCTCCAGGGCTGGACGCCCGGTCCGCAAGCATTCTCATGGAAGGTCCACGCACGCGGCGCCGCTGCCCACGTCGCCTACGGTGTGGCCGCGGAGCTGGCCTGGCGCGCGCTCGCCGCGCTTGCGGAAGACAACGCCGGCGACAGACCTGCATTGGTCGATGGCGCGTCGCCACGACTCGCTACGTGATCACGCGGACACCTGTCCCTCGGTTAACGGAGGTCTCATGCTTCAAAAATCAGCAATTTACGCCTATATTCCCGCGAAAGACGTGGCGCGCGCTCGTCGCTTCTACGAGGAAAAGCTTGGCTTCGAAGCGGGCAAAGAGTTATCGGGCGGCGTCGCCTATGAGTTTGCCGGAGGTACCGCTTGCTTCCTCTACCCGACGCCCAACGCCGGCACGTCTGCCGCGAGCCAAGCGTTTTGGGAGGTCGAAGACGTGGCCTTGGAAGTAGCCGAGCTCAAAGCGAAAGGCGTGACGTTCGAGGAGTACGACATGCCGACCATGAAGGACAGCATCTCGACCGCCGGCGGCGCCAAGGCCGCCTGGTTCAAGGACAGTGAGGGCAACATCATGGCGATCATTCAGACCCTCAAGTAGGCGGTGTTGCCGGCGAGACCCGCTATGATCATTTTTGCTCAGACTCGGTGTCGCTCTCGCTCGAGTCACGTCGGAAGCACCGCTGCTACATGCGTGAAACTGGCGGCGCGCACTTTCCCTCGCGGAGGATTGAGATGCAGCCGAAGACCGCACGCCGCCGCTTTCGCATCATTGCCCGACGCGCGCCCGACGTAGCCGCTCTTGGCCGCCGCCGGCTCATCCTACAAGACCCAGCGCGCCCGCTCGCTCCTCAGCTGCCACTCGACATCGTCGGCGAGCTGCCAAGTGACCCGAATCGAGAAAACATGCTGGCTAATGTTCTCGCAGCTCTTCGGCGGTTGACGCAGGGCGCTGCATAATTGCCTCATGGCTCTCGGTTGCCTGGGCCCGCGTGGCCGGGCTAAGGTCCCGCGCATTCGCGCTCGGCGGCGCCCATTCCGCCTTTCCGCGAGCCATCCAAAGGAGAGAAACCCCATGAATCGACTTCACATCGCACTGCTCGCGCTGGCCGCTAGCATCACGACCGTTGCCTGCGGTGGTTCCGAAGCGCCCGCCAAGGACCCGTCCACCGATCAGCCCGCGACACTACCGACTGCGCCCGAAAACACCCCCACCCCCCCGCCGGCCTCCGAAGCCCCCGGTCTGGGTGGTACGGGAACGGGCTCAGGGCAAGGCGCCGGCTCGCCTCATTGATTGGCGTAACGGGCTCGTGATCGGTTGAGCTCACTCGTCCGCGCGCGGCGTGCCCACTGGTCGCGCGCGGACGGTGACCGTGAGGCAGGGTGGATGGTCACGTAGGCCAATCTTGACCGTCTTAGCCTTCGGCGGCGCAGCTCGCCCAGCCGGACCTCGACAACGCTCTCCGATCCAATCGCGCAATTGGGCCGCATCACGGTCGGCTTCGGCGGAAGACACCGCTCCCTGACGAACGCCCCAGCGGCGCCACCTGCGCTCCGTGACGATCCGATGATCCGGACCGTGCTTTGCTTCGTATCGATCGAGCTGCATGAACGATCCGCTGCGTCTGGTCGGCCGCCTGCTCGGTGAAAAATACCTCGTGCAGGCCTTTGTCAGTGAGGGCGGATTCGCGGTGGTGTACCGCGCCGAGCACGTGATCTGGAGGAAACCGGTCGCACTCAAGCTGTTCAGCGGGCTGTCGTCCGCACCGGAAGCCATGCGGGAGACCCTGCATCAAGCCTTTCTGCAAGAAGGCGCCTTCCTGAGCGAGCTCTGCACTGAATCAGTAAGCATCGTCCAACCGCGGGACGTCGGCACGTACACGAGCGAAGGCGGCCAGTGGATCCCGTACATGGTGTTGGAATGGCTCGAGGGTTTGAACCTCGAGCAGCTAGTCACGGTGGAGCGGTCGAACGGGGCGCCGCCCTGGGCATTGCAGGAGACCGTCTCCCTGCTTGCACAGGTCGCCGTGGCGCTGGACATCGCGCATGCCAAAGGGATCGCGCACCGTGATGTGAAGCCCGCGAACCTGCTGCTGGTCGGCGCGCACAAACGCACTGAAATTGGCATCGTGAAGGTGCTCGACTTCGGCGTGGCCAAAATGATGGCGGAGGTCAATTCCTCAGCCGCCCTTGCGAGCACGGGGGCCCATGTCACGTCGTTCACCCCGCAGTATGCGGCGCCGGAGCAATTCGATCGCAGCCTCGGCGCCACGGGTCCGTGGACTGACGTGTACTCGTTGGCTTTGGTCGTGGTCGAGCTACTGGCGGGCCGAAGCCTCAGCGAGGGGGACGATGTCACGCGCCTCGGAGCGGTCACGATGGACCCGGCGCGCCGCCCGACGCCGCGCACGTTCGGTGTCGCCGTCAGTGACGAGGTCGAAGCGGTGTTCGCGTGTGCGCTCGATGTGCGCACGGAACGCCGCTACGAGCGGGCGGGACAGTTTTGGATCGAGCTCGAAGCCGCATCTGGCTTGCCGTTGTCCCGCATCGTGCGCGACCGCACCCTGCGCGCCAATATTACCCCCATTACCGAGCGCTCCGTGGCTCCGATCAGTGTGCCGGCTTCGTTCGCGCCAGCTTCGTTCGTGCCGGATAGCTTTGCGCCCTCCGTAGCGCCCCGCGCGGCAAGCCGTTCCTTCACGCCGCCCCATGGCCCGGCGTCCGTTGCGCCGCTCAATGCTCCGTCCCTCGTTGCGGCGGTGGCATCGCCCACGCTTCAGCCGCGTCCGCTTCGACGTGGTCGCCTCACGCTGGCGCTCGGTAGCGCCGCGGTCGCGGCAAGCGTGCTGCTTGTCGTCGCGCATTTCGGAAAGACGGACAAGCACGCGCCGAAGCCACCTCGTGTGCCCGCGGCGCGGCTGGTGACTCCCGATCCCGTCGCGCCGGTGCCGGAGTGCCCGGCGGACACCGCGAAGATTCCGGCCGGTCAATTCTTCATGGGCTCGGAGCTGAAAGACGCGCCGGAAAACGAGAAGCCTTCGCACAACGTCACGCTCGACGCATTCTGTATGGACTTGCACGAGGTGACCGCCGGCCAATACAAGGCATGCGCGGACGTCGGCAAGTGCAAACGTCCGCCGAAGGAGGTGGACTGGCCGAAGATCAGCGACGCCGACCGTAAGCTTTATTCGCCTCTGTGTACGTTCGACGATCCGGACAAACAGAACCATCCCATCAACTGTGTCACCTGGGAGATGGCAGACATTTACTGCGCCGCAGCCGGCCGACGCCTGCCAACCGAGGCCGAGTGGGAATTCGCTACGCGCGGCCCAGACGGCCGGGTTTATCCGTGGGGTGACGAGCCGCCCACGGCTCAGCACCTGAATGCGTGTGGTTCCGAGTGCAGCGCCTGGGGAAAAAAACACGATGCACCGTTGGCCGCGCTGTACCCAGAAGACGACGGCTATGTGGCCACGGCCCCCGTGGGAAGCTTCCCCAAGGGCCGCTCGCGCTTCGGGCCATTCGACGTGGTCGGAAATGTTTGGGAATGGACCTCGACTTGGTATGGCCCTTATTCCGGCGAGAAAATCAGCAACCCTCAAGGTCCAGATCACGGCGAACGACGCGTGATCCGGGGTGGCGCCTTCAACGGCAGCTTTGCAAGCTGGCTGCACCCGTCATTTCGTTACGGCCAGGTGCCCGTCGTACAAAGTCACGGGATCGGCTTTCGCTGCGCACAGGGCCTCGCCACCGCCGCTCATTGAGGCCCCCGCATGGGGGCGTCGCGAGGCTTCCTGAGCTGCCGATGAAGAGACCTTGAGTCCGTCGCACAGACGATAAGAGCTTCCTCACCTACAGGCGCCGGCTCGCAACTCCGAACCCACGCGCTCCGATCCGTGCGGGTGCGTGCTAAACTACCGGAGCGTTCGCCATGGCAACCCGATCGACCGCTGAAGTCATTCGTCCGCTGCGCCGCGTCGAGTATGAGCAATTGGTCGCGCTCGGAGCGTTTCAAAACGAGCGCATCGAGCTGCTCGAAGGCGAGCTGGTCGCCATGAGCCCGATCGGCGCGCCGCACAGCGCGACCGTGGAACGACTGACGCGCTTACTTATCCTCGCATTCGAGGGCCGCGCAGCGGTGAAGTGCCAGAGTCCGTTTGCCGCGCTCGAGCACTCCGAGCCTGAGCCCGACCTAGCGGTGATTCCGCGCGGGGACTACGACAGCGTCCACCCCGCCGAGGCGTATCTGATCATCGAGGTGGCGGACAGCTCGCTCGCTTTGGACCGCGGGAAGAAGCTGAGGCTGTATGCGAGCTGCGTCGTCCCTGAGTACTGGGTGGTGAATTTGCCCGAGCGTTGCATCGAGGTGTACACCGGTCCAGCGCCAGGGGGGTACGCGCGCTACGAGCGCTACGAGTACGGCCAATTGATTCGCCTGAGTGGATTTCCCGAGATCTCGTTCGCCGTCGCTGACGTGTTGAAGTAGCGCGCGGCTACGTGGCTATTGCTCGGCGATCCAAGCCAGCAGACACGCGGCGTCGTCCTCGCTGAGCGACGGTCGCGCGAGCGGCATTTGTGCGCCGCAGCTAGGGTTCGGTGAAAGCTTCGTGTAGAGTAAACTGCTGGCCGGGGCTTTGGGATTCGCGAGGATGGACGCGCAGACTTTGCCGTTCACACCGACCACGCGCGAGGCGACACCGGGGGAGACCAGATCGAGGCCCTGCTGAGCGGCGGTCGCGCCGTGGCAGCCCGTGCCGCCGCACGACGGCACGAAGATCCGCGCCGGTACATCGCCGCACGGGCCAAAGTTCGCCGTGCCAGCCGCCCCCGCGTCGACACCCGTACCTGCGTGGGCGGGGCTGGGCTCGCTCTGCGCGCCCGCGCTGCCGCCGTCCGCCTCGGGCACGTACGCGATGAAGCTTTGCTTATCCGCGAGCTTTCCCGGGCAACCGAGCATGGTGGTCAGGACGAGCGCGGTGCCGGCCAGCGCGCACAGCCTGCTGAATGCGGGGTAATTAGTGGGCATATCGCGCTCCAAGACCGAACTGCGCCTGCTGATCGAGCGCGCCGCCGGCCACCGCGAGATCGCCCAGCTTGGGCTCGAAAGTGGCGAAGTAGCGAGTATAGCGGCCGGTGAGGCGCGCCTCGAGCCCGGGCAGCAGGCGGAGGGCGCAGCCGAGCTCGCTGTCAACCCCGTTCACTTTCGGATTTCGAAAACGATCGTAGATTTCTCCGCGCTCCGTGGTGGCCAGATAGGCGGCGCTGAGCAGCGCCGAAAAGCGCCAGGCCACGAGAATGCGTGCGTCCAAGCCAAGGCGAACCGAGATCGTGCGAGCTCGAGGCGGGAACGCGGCGACCTTGCTCTTCGTGCTGAGATCGAAGTAGCTGGCCTCGCCGCCGACGTACACGCCGAGCTCCAAGGGGTGCGCTCCGGGCACGAGGAGCCGCTCACGAACTTCGCCTCCGAAGCGCCGCCAGCTCGTGTTGATGGTCGCGCCGTCGGGCGTATTGGAGTCCACCGCGAACGCACGGCTGTAGCGGCCCCTGAAGCCCAAATCGCGGAGGAAGGGCAAGCTCGTGCTGGCCAACGGATACGCCTCCAGCCCAAAGCTGGTCATAGGCACCACGTTCAGGTGGTATGGCGCGAGCAAGCGGCCCACCGGATCGCTGTAGGTGAAGTGCCGGCTGCCGATATCCAGACTGCCTAAAACCGCAACCTCGACTCGCCCCGCCGCGATGCGCGCGGCTTCTTGCTGACCGAGGGCCGTTCGACCGACGTCTGCTTCTCGGTCCGAATTGGGCGTCGCGTTCGCGTTGCTCGTGACGACAGGGTCGATGGTGACGGTGGGGACCGGCGCAAGAGGCGCAGGCGCGGGTGCCACGAGCTCCGACTGAGGCGCCGGCGGCTGGCTAGGAGCTTGAGCCGCAGCGGCGCTGGCGGGGCTTGCGACGCCGGCCGAGACCAGGCTCGGACGACGGCGCGCTTTGGGCCTCTTGGCAGGCCCCGCCAGCGCCATGGAAGCCGTGCAAAGCAGCATCGCCGCAAACCCCAAACGGGCGGCGCAGCACGCCGAAGAGCGCGTGGTGGGCGGCATCAGCTCATTGAGCAAGCACGCTGTGCATCGCGACGCCTGACGTGATCTGGTCGTTGACCTGTGCGTCCGTGAGCCCGACGCCAACTCCGAGCGTTTTGGCGACCGAGGCGAGGCTGTTCGCAGCCGCCAAATCGCCTTTGTTCGAGGCGACGCCCGTCTTCGAATCGATGTCTGCCGCATGTCCGCCGGGCAACAGACCGCCCACGACGCCGCCTTTGAACCCCTTGCCGATCATCAGTGACACCGCATGCGAGGCGTTGTGTCCGCGGCCGTTCAACGTGTCGAACGACCGACCAAAAACGTTGAGCGTGGCGAACGTGACCTTGTCCTCTAGGCCGTAAGCCGTGAGCTTTGCCATCAACGCCTTGATGTTGTTGATGGACGCGACGGTTTGCGCCGCCTCGGCCGCGAAATTGTTGTCCGTATGGTTGTCGCCGGAAAACGGCAGGTGGATCGTGACCACGGGCGCGACGTTCATCTTGATCAAGAGCGCCGCAGCGATGACTTGATTGTTTGCGTCGTCGGTCGTGATGGTCGCCAGATCGGTGGCAACTTGCTGGATCATCGTTCGCAGATCGGTTTGGGACAAGGCCATGTTGTCCAAGTACGCGCGCTCGGCCTTGGTTTGAGCGCGGTTTTCCTTGAGCACGGTGTTCAGCTTGTTCAGCGTGTCGTCGCGCAGCGTTTGCAGTGTGGCCTGCAAATCCTTGGGGCCCGCCAACACCGCCTTGAGGCCGGTCGGCGTGAGCTTGGGCAGGTATTGGCCCTCGAACGAAAGTTGCTCCCCGCCGATGGTCACCGGTTGAACTTGGACGGTGTTGAAGCACGATTGCAGTGTCTTCGCGAAGTACGAAGGCAACCACTGACCGCGGCGGAGGGCGCCGAAAACCTCGAGCACGCGGCCGAGCTCGCCGTGGTTGGCCGTGCCGGTGGAGTGATGAAAAAACACCGTTCGGTCGAGCACGTTCTGCGGCAAGCTGGACCAAGGTTTGGCGGCGGTCCATTTTTGCCCTCCGAGCGAGAGGCTCGTAGCCGTCATCGACTGATCGACTGGGTCGGAGTGATTGACCGTACCGGCCGCGAAGGCGGCGGGTAGGTCATAGGTGCCGGGGACGTTGCAGTTCAGAGCGTCCCCGTTCGCGGACATGGACAAAATTAGGAATTGCGCGCCCGCACTACCCGCGCACGTGCCCTCCGCGCGCGCCGACCTCGGATTCAACAGGTAGGAGATGGGCAGACCGGTCGCCATGGCGCGCAGACCGATGAGGCCCGCTCCGGCGAGGGCGCTGCCCAATAATTGGCGTCGATTCAAAATGCTCATGAAAGCTCCTACAGGCCGATGGCGACGGACGTGGGCGACAGACAGGCGGTAACGAATGTGGATTTGAGCGCGTCGCTAGGCGTTGCACCGGCTTTCACCGCCGCGTCGAAGTGATCAGCCAGCAACTGGGTAACGGTCGCACTGACTGGGTCGGCGGAGGTGATACCCATGATATTTGCTACGAAGTCGGTGATCGCGGCATCCTTTTTGGTGCTGTCGTACAAGCTGCTTGGCTTGTCCACCGTGAGGCTGGCTGCGTACGCGCACAAAGATTCGGTCGCGCCGCGATAGAACGGGGTTTGATCCGTCGATAACGCAGGAGCCTCGGCGCCGCGTAAGTAGCCGTCGAGTGGGATGTTGTTCGTGACGGCGATGGAAGTCGTCTTGTCCGTGATGCCGACGCATAGGCTCGCGCTGAGCTTCAGGCGATTGGTGAGTGCGGCGCAGAAGTGGTCTTGTCGCGAGATGCTCACGCGCTCGCCCACGTCACGCCAAGTTTTGGTGGCGATCTGCCCGGTGACGAGCGGTGACGAGAACAGCTCGCGCAGCAGCGTGTGGAAATCGTAATGCGAGTCGGTGAACGCCTTGACCACGCGCAAAAACTCCGGATCCGGCTCCGAGCAGCCGCTGGAGTTGGCGTAATAACAGAGCTTCTGTGCCCAGGCGGCGGGGTACAGCGGGTGCGCCACCAATGCGTTCGCGAAGTCATCGAACGAAGCGAGTGCCTTCTTCTCTCCCAAGTAGTCGAAGGAAGAGGTCGAGAAAACCTGCGCTGGATCGTGCTGCGCGTGGTACGAATACGTGTACGCTTGACGGAACACGTTGCGCATCGGGTCCATCGCCTGATGGCAGCTGTAGCAGGGGCTCGTGGGGTCGGAGTGCTGGCCGTCCTTACCGTTGTCGAGCACGGTGGACGTGCCCATGTCCACCGGATTGATGCTGCGGCCTAGGCCCACGATCAACGCCTGGTTTAGCGTGTCACGCTGTTGATTGCTGTTATTCGTCGTCCAATTCGCGAAGAAGGCGGGCGTCGAGAAGTAGCCAACGCGAGGCGTGCGCACCACGATCTCGTTTGCGCTGCGCAGGGTGGGGAGGTCGTAAAAGGGCGTGAGCTTCTCACCGGCCTTGGGCGCGCGCACCGTGACCGGGCGCCAAATCAAGTCTTGAGCGGTCACGTTCGGCGAGGCAAAGGCGACGCCGCCATTACAGTTGTAGTTATACAGCGGTTTCTTATCCGGCGTGACGTCACTTGGAATTACCAGTGTCGGCGGCCCGTTCGGGTCGCTCGCGTCAGTGACGTAATTGCGGCTTGCCCAGCCAAACAGAGCCAGGAAACCCGCAGACACGCTCGTGTACTTGCGCTGGTTGTAGGCGACATTGATCTTCAGCGCGTTGCCGTTGGCATCCACCACCACGTGACCGGTGGCGTCGAGCTGGGGCATGCTGCAGGTGAAGGGAGCGGCCGCGGCGAAGTGCATGAAGCTCGGGCTTGCCGGATCCATGGTTTCTGAAAGCGGAATTGGATTCGGGACGACCGGCATCGCGCTCGGATCTTTTGGCGCTTGGTAAGTAACCCAGAAAGCCTGGGTGGTGCTGAGGGTGCCGTTGGGCATCGGCACGCTGAGTGATTGTTTGCCGAGGTCGTCGACCTGCGCTTGATCCAACGCCAGATACATGGCCATCAGCGTGGGCGTCATCATGAACGTGTGCGTGGTCACCGTGTCGGTGAACGGCTTGCCGTCGGCGATTGTCTTCAAGGCCGTACGCGACATGGACTCCTGAGCCTGCGTGAACATGGGCAGCGGAGTCAGATTGTCGACACTCAGCTGATCGAAGAAATCATTTTGCGATATCTGCGCTTGTTGAAAAGCCTTTTGAAAAAATGTTCCAAGCTTGCTCTGCGCTTCGGGCCGCACGAACCAAGCGTCGACCATGTCTTTCAGCGCCGCGGGATCCTTGGCCACGGCGGCGATCTCCTCTTCGGTCGCAGGCAGGCCGAGCATCAAGTTCTTCACCTTCGAGACGTAAACCCGTGCCGGCACCGCCTCGAACGGCACCTCTGGGGTTTCCGGGGCGGACGCGTCTGGCGTGTCATCGGTCGGGGAAGCCGACGGCGAGGGGGCGGGCGTCACGGACGAGGGCGGCGAGGGGGATACATCTAGCGTTCCCGTGCACGCAACCGCAACGGCGCTGGCAACCAGAGCCGAGGCGGCCCATTCCTGTATGAGCCTAGACGACATAAAACTACTCCTGACGACGCCGCGATGATCAAACGACTTCGAAATAGGTTTTATTAGTGTTTCATGCCCCACCCGCGTAGTCCAATGCTTCTCGCACCGAATCACGTGAGTACGCCAAACTCATCAGTGCTCTACGCAGGATGTGCGAGGCCGCCGCTTTTGAAATGCGCGGTGAGCACAGGTGCCGAGGGGTGCAATTGCCCCTCACGCTTCCACACGCTGCTCCATACACACTCGAGCTCGCGCGCGAGCCTTGTTTAGTAGCGGCGCGCTGGTTTCGAGCTCCGTGCTCGCTGGGTACGTTGCGACGGTGTTGCCCGCGCCTAACGCGATCACACTCGGCTCGACATTCTACGCTACTACGACGCAGCTCGAGGAGCTCGACTTCGACCTTCGCGCGCGCACTGACTTCCGCACGCGTTCGCGGGCGCGCGCGTGGCCACTCACATCAGCCGCATTGTATCGATGACGTCGTCGAGCCTTTGTCGTGCTCTCTTGTGCTACCGGCGTGCCATCCATTCGGTCGCGACGTGGCAAATCGTGACGACGGGGAGAGTGATGAGCAGGCGCCGCGCCAAGGCTATCTCCATTCAAGCGCAGAGTGCGTGTGGGTGGGAGGTTGGCATGGCCCTCGCAATGCGGCCGGTCATGCGCAAGCCCCCGAGCCGAGACAACGTCGCACTCGATCACATCTCACTGCCGGTGCGCCGCCTCGCTGCGGCGCGCAAATTTTACGAGGCCGCCCTCGGCGCCATTGGCATGAAGATCAATATGGATGTTGGCGGAGCCTTCGCCATGGGCTCGCAGCACGAAAAGATTTTTTGGATCTCGCAGAAGCGCGGTGCGACGGGAGGCGCTCATCACGCGTTTCGAGTCGCCAAGCGCGCGGACGTCGACGCCTTTCACCGTGCCGCCCTCGCCGCTGGCGGCACCGACCACGGCGCACCTGGCCCTCGACCTGACTACGGTCCAAACTACTATGCTGCGTTCGTGAAAGATCCCGAAGGCAACAACATCGAGACGGTCTGTTACCGCAAGCCTCCGAAGCCGCGTTCTTCCTCGAAGGGGCGTTGAGCGACGCTCGACTCACGGAACTGCGCTCTCTCGTTTTGCTCGAAGCGCGTTGGCTCGGCCGACCAGGCTCGCGGTGATGCGTAGCGCCTTGGTGACGATCGACGCCGCCGTGACGTTCTTTGCCACGAGCTGCTGCCAACCGGGACTCGTGCCGCGCCCGCCCAAGAACGATTGCTGCGGGGAAGCGCCCTCCGGCAAGATGAGTCGCATCATCTCGAGGTCGTGGCGCGCGCCGGTCGCGCTTCGGCGCGACGCCGTGCGGTCGTTATCGTCATGACCCAACTAGCTCGGCTCCGAGCTCTTCGAACCAGAGGTTCAGGTAGTCGACGGCGAACGCGGAGGCGTGCGGTAAAATCGCCAAGTTCGGCGTTTCCCAAAGCGGCGAGTCGGGCGGCAGCGGCTCGCGCTCGAACACATCGAGGAAGGCGTGGCCCAGCTTGCCGGCGGTCAGGGCTCGTATCACCGCCGCTTCGTCGAGCGCATTGCCTCGACCCAGGTTGTACAGGCAGGCCGTCGGGCGCATCAGCGCCAGCTCCGCGTCGGATATTAGATGCCCGATGCTGGTATCGCCGGGGACGGTGAGGATCACATGGTCGGCTTCCGGCAACAGCGTAGACAAACGCTCGAGCGGATGAACAGCGGTCGCCGGCCCCAGATCTGCATTGGGTTGGCGCTTCACGCCCACGACGCTCATACCGACGGCTTGGAGCAAGCGAGCGCACTCTCGGCCCACCGATCCATAGCCTACGATCAACGCCTGTTGGCCCACGAGCCTGCGCGTCGTCGCGTAAGGAGCCCTCTCGTAACGGTGCGCTTGCTGATTGTCGACACAAGTGTCGAGACGGCGCGCAAAGAACAGAACCATAGCCAGCAGGGATTCGGCCATGATCTTACCGTGAAAATGACCGTGAACGGCGCGCACTCGTCCTCTCTCGTCCGGTCGTAACTGCTCGCGGCCCGCCGCGGGCGTTGCCACGAAGCGCAGCTTTGGCCCGAGCGCATACCAGCTCGAAGAAAAGCGCCAGACCAAAGCGGCCTCCGCCGTGGCGAGCAGCGGCAAAAACTCCGCCTCGGTCTCGACCGCCTCGAACGAGTGCTGCGGGTGACGTGCACGCAGCGCTTGGAGCTGCTCGTCTTGAACGCGAAAAACCGCTAGCTCATGCGCGAGCCAAACCGCGACCTTCATGAGCTGCCCATACCATGCATCGTCTTCCATGCTCGCCGTTGGGCGCGACGATGCCGACCACGTTCACTCGGGGGGCAGCGCGTTTGCTCGGAGTGCCGACCCCTGACGCCGAAGGCTAGGTCGCGATGCGACGTAGCGCGTGACCATCGAAACCCCAAAGCATCCGATGTACGTTCCGACCCCCGGCTGGCTCAGACCAAACTCGCAATCGGAGAACCACCACGCCCACACCGTCGAGCGCATGACTCGGTGAACCACCCGTGCGCGCATGCGCTACTTGGCCGCGCGTCGAAGAATGCGCAATGTTCTAGCGCCGCGACGCGCGTTCGAGGTGTCGGCTACTCAGGACCGGGACTCAGAGTTTCAGACAAATCACCCCGGTGCCCAGGTAACCCGCTTCGCACTTGCAAGTGTATGAGCCGGCCGTGTCGGTGCAGGTAGCGTGGCTGCTGCAATCGGCGTCCCCCGCGGTGCATTCATTGATATTGACGCACGTCTTGCCGTTGCTGGTAAAGCCGGCCTTGCATTGGCACGTATAGCTGCCGGCGGTGTTGGAGCACTGCCCGTTCGCGCTACATGGTCCCGGAACCGCCGCGCACTCGTTGACGTCAGTACACGTCTTCCCATTTCCGGTGTAACCAGCGCGGCAAGCGCAGGTGAACCCGCCAGACGTATTGGTGCAAGCGGCATTGCTGCTGCAATCGTTGCTGCCGTTCGTACACTCGTTGACATCCGTGCACGTTTTGCCGTTTCCGGAGTAACCGGTTTTGCAAGCACAGGTGAAGGAGCCGGCAGTGTTCTTGCACGTCGCGTTAGGGCTGCAGTCGCTCGCGCCGGTGCTGCATTCGTCGACATCCGTGCACGTTTTGCCGTTTCCGGAGTAACCGGTTTTGCAAGCACAGGTGAAGGAGCCGTCAGTATTTTTGCACGTCGCGTTCGTGCTGCAGTCGCTCGTGCCGGTGCTGCACTCGTCGACCTCGGTGCATGTTTTGCCGTTGCCCGAGTAGCCCGCCTTACAGGCACAGGTGTAGCTACCAGTAGAGTTCGTACAGATGGCGTGACTGTCGCACGGCACTGGCGTACCGGTGCACTCGTTGATATCAGTGCATGTCTTGCCCGTGCCGGTATAGCCGGACTTGCAAGCGCAGCTGAAGGACCCCATCGTATTCGTACAAATGGCGTTTGCGCTGCACGTGCTCATGCTCGCGCTGCATTCGTTCACGTCAGAGCAAACCGACGGAGCATGGCTGTCGTCGCAGGTGTAGCCACTTTCGACCAGGCAGGCGAAGCAACCGTCGCCGGCCTTGGAGTTGCCGTCGTCGCAGGCCTCGCCCTTGTCCAGCCGCCCGTCGCCGCACGTTTTATTACATGCCGAAGGCGCGCCCGAGCACGCGTAACCGTCTTCCACCTCACATTGAGCGTTGCATCCGTCTTTGGCTTGCTGGTTGCCGTCGTCACAGCGCTCCCCGGGCTCGACCGCCCCGTTCCCGCACACGCTCGTCGTTGCGGGCGCGCCCGCCAGGCTCATTTGACCAGCGTCACCGCCCTCGCTCGCGCCTCCTTCGCCAACGCGGCCGCCTTGCTCAGCGGCGCCACCGTCAGCGTCGCTCGTCCCGGCTCCGCCGTTGCCGGCGCCAGAGCTCGCCGGGCCGCCACCGCGCCCGCCCGTGCCGCCGCGACCTGCGTCGCAGGATGAGGCGGG